>NZ_CP166996.1:1836000-2448000 GCF_048318575.1 Pseudoalteromonas sp. RW-H-Ap-1 | reverse complement strand
CTTGAAACATCAAATGTAAATGTGACCGAAGAGTTAGTTAATTTGATTGAAACGCAGCGCGTTTATGAGATGAACTCAAAAGTGATCTCAGCCGTTGATGAAATGATGAGTTATATCAATCAACAGTTATAGTTTTGGGGGATTGTATGCGTAATATTATGTTATTTACAGTAGGGACTTTACTATTAAGTGGTTGTGTAGCTACACAAAATAATGAGGTAGTACAAGACGATCCCTATTATGCACCTATGTATCCAGAGCCTAATATGGAGCCAGTAGTCGCAACCGGCTCATTGTTCAGTACTCAATTATCGAATGATCTTTATGCCGATAAAAAAGCACTGCGAACAGGCGATATCATTACTGTTAAATTACAAGAGTCAACCCAAGCGACTAAAGCAGCTAAAACAGAAACGGATAAAGAAACCGATGCCAGCCTCGACCCTGTGATTGGCTTAGGTGGTTTACCGGTAAATATTGGCGGCGATAGCATTCAATTTGGTATTGGCAGTGACTCCTCATTTAAAGGTGACTCAAAATCAAATCAATCAAATAGCTTAGTTGGCGATATTTCGGTTAACGTAATGCGAGTACTACCAAATGGTAATTTAGTGATTCGCGGTGAAAAATGGCTAACGTTAAACACCGGTGAAGAATTTATTCGCTTAGAAGGGTTAGTGCGTCCACAAGATGTCAATGCCGATAATACCGTTGAGTCTAATCGAATTGCGAATGCGCGTATTCAGTACTCAGGTAAGGGCCAAACACAAGAGGCACAAAGCCCGGGTTGGTTAACGCGTTTCTTTAGTAGCTCATTGTTTCCCTTTTAGAGGACATTCGACATGAATGGTTTTAAAGTTTTTTGTTTTATGGTGCTACTAGGCTGGCAATTTACTGCCAGTGCTGAGCGAATTAAAGATGTGTCTATGGTCGAAGGGGTGCGCTCAAACCAATTAGTGGGCTATGGCTTAGTTGTTGGTTTACCAGGCACCGGTGAGCAAAGCCGTTTTACCGAGCAAAGCTTTAAAGGCATGCTTAATAGTTTTGGTATTACGTTACCTTCTAGTTTAAAGCCAAAAATTAAAAATGTTGCAGCGGTTGCTGTTCATGCTGAACTCCCCCCATTTAGAAAGCCAGGGCAAACCATAGATATAACCGTATCATCGATTGGCAGTGCAGGCAGTTTGCGCGGTGGCACATTACTACAAACATTCTTAAAAGGGGTTGATGGTAATGTTTACGCCATCGCTCAAGGCAGTTTAATTGTAGGTGGCTTAGGCGCTGAAGGCCTTGATGGTAGTCGCGTTGTGATTAATACGCCAACGGTAGGACGTGTACCAAATGGTGCAACCGTTGAACGTGCTGTTAAAAGCCCATTTATGCAAAACGACTATATTACCTTTAATTTAAACCGTCCCGACTTTACTACTGCTAAACGTTTAGAGAAAACCATTAATGATTTAATTGGTCCAAATAGCGCTCAAGCACTCGATGCAGCTTCTATTCGCGTTATTGCACCTCGTGATGCCTCGCAACGTGTATCGTATTTATCAACTCTTGAAAACTTAGAGTTTAAGCCAGCAGATACTTCAGCAAAAATAATTGTTAACTCGCGTACCGGCACCATTGTTATAGGTAAAAATGTAAAATTACAACCTGCGGCAATTACCCACGGTGGTTTAACAGTAACGATTGCTGAGCAACAAAATGTGGCGCAGCCAAATCCTTTAGCAGAGGGTGAAACCGTGGTTACTCAGCAAAGTATTATTGATGTTGATCAGGATGACTCACGCGCTTTTGTATTTAACCCTGGTGTGAGTCTTGATGACTTAGTTCGTGCAATCAATGAGGTAGGCGCTGCTCCTGGTGATTTAATGGCTATTCTTGAAGCACTTAAAGAAGCCGGTGCAATTAATGGTCAGCTTGTTGTAATTTAATCTTTTAAAAACACCGTTTAATATTTTATTGCGGTGTTTTTATTTTTTCTTCCTGCTTATTCCCACCTCTGAAAGTCTCGCTGGCTTAATTATTGCATTATCTAGATATTATTAATTATTGTGTCAAAAAGCTGATGGAAACAAATCATCTAGATAAGCAAAACTTTTTTGATTTAGGCAACTTAGACTCTCTACGTCGAGATGCTTTAAACAGCGGTGACGCATCAACCGATGCATCTAAAGCGGCGTTAAAAAAAGCGGCGGCACAATTTGAAGCTATATTCACCCAAATGCTGCTTAAAAGTATGCGTAAAGCCAATGAGGCTTTTGAAGATAAAGAAAGCCCGTTTAATGCTAGTGGCGTTAAGTTTTTTGAAGAAATGCACGACCAACAAATGGCTACAGAGCTTTCATCAAATGGCTCTTTGGGTCTTGCTGATTTAATTGTGCAACAATTATCGCCAGATGGAAAAAACTTTATGCCAGGCTCTGTTCTTCGCACCACGTCAGATTTCTTTAGTGACCAACGTGCGGGTAGTACTTTACCTCATCAAGAAAACCAAAAGGGCACTGAAAAAGTGTCGCTCGTTGATTCAACTGAAAAAAGCGAACAAAACACAGCGTCTAGCACATTTGAAAATGCTGAGGAATTTGTAAGCACTGTGTGGGAACCCGCAAAAACAGCGGCTAAAAAAATTGGTTTAAATCCGGCGGTTATGGTCGCACAAGCGGCATTAGAAACTGGCTGGGGTAAACATATTATTAGTAAAGGTGATGGTAATAGCTCAAACAATTTATTCAATATTAAGTCAGATAAAAGTTGGCAGGGTGAAAAGGCCAGTAAGGTCACTTTAGAATTTGAACAAGGTGCTGCAGTTAAAAAGCAAGCAAGCTTTAGAGCGTATGACTCGATAAAAGATAGCGTGAATGATTTTGTGGATTTTTTAACACAGAACCCGCGCTATCAAGATGCATTAAACAATACGGCAAAGCCGCATAAATTTTTAGACTCTTTACAGCAAGCTGGTTATGCAACCGACCCTAATTATGCAGACAAAATAAAAAGAGTGCTGAACAGTAACGAATTGAAGAATATCGCCACAAGCGTGATCCGCCAGGGAGTAGAGTAACATGTCGTTTAATTTATTAAACATTGCTAATTCAGGAATAAGAGCAAACTCTGAGTTATTGCAAACGACAAGTAAAAACATCGCAAATGTTAATACCGAAGGGTATGTACGTGAGCGCACCGAGTTTACCACCATGATTGATAATCAGGTAGGCCGTGGCCAAACGTACCGGTTATTGAATGAGTTTGCGCAAAAGCAATTAAACCGAGATACTTCAAATAAAAGCTTTTTTGATCAATTTGTTAGTGAAGCGAGTCGGGTTGATCAAATTTTTTCAGAAAAATCAAACAGCTTATCAACTAGTATCAACTCAATGTTTAATAACGTGCAAGAAGCTCTTAATCAACCTTCATCAACAGTTGCGCGTTCGTTGGTGATGAGTGATGCGCAAAACCTGATTGATCAAATGGATCGGCTTGCAGGTATCGTATCAGAGCAAAAAGCAGTGGTTAATGAGCAATTAGAGATTTTTTCAGAAGAGGCGAATACGTTAATCGAAAGTATTAGTTCGTTGAACCAAGAAATTGCGGGTGTTCATGGTACCAAAAACGAAGCTGATGCGAGCTCTGCTTATAATGAGCGTGATAAAGCAATACGTGATTTATCTGAGCTAATTGATATAGAAACACTTGATGGCCCTAATGGTGAAAAACAAGTGTTTATGGGCACAGGTGAAGCCGTTGTTATGCAAAATGGGTCATTTAACTTGTTTTCGATTAGTGGCGATCCTGATGCTAACTTTAAAGAGCTACGCTTAGATGTAAATGGCGGTAAGGCTGTGCCACTCGATATAGACCCTTCTAAACTCAAAGGTAAAATTGGCGGTTTATTAGCATTTAGAGACGATATTTTGGTGCCGGCACAAAATCAAATTGGCCAGATGGGTATTGCGCTTGCTGATTCGTTTAATCAGCAAAACCGTCTAGGTATGGATGCAAACGGTGAGCTCGGAGGGGATATTTTTGATATCCCAACGGTCAGTGCTTTTGTTTATCAAGCAAACACCGGAACAGCTAATATGTCAGCAACCGTTGAGGCAGGTAAAGGCAGTGATCTGCCAGCCAGTGATTTTGTGATCACCTATACGGGTAACCCTAACGAAGTAAGTATTCAGCCAATTGATAATAAAGGTGAACCTTTAGGTACAGCCTCTTTAGCAATTATCCCACCCAGTGGCATTATCGATTCAGCTGCTATTACCAGCGGAGAGGCGTTTGGCTTAGAGCTTAATATAACGGGAGCCGGTAATGCCGGTGACCAATTTCAGGTAAAACTTAATAGTGGCGCGGCTGGCAATATATCGTTGACAACAGGTCGAGGTGAGGACATTGCATTGGCCTCCCCAATTAGAACATCAGACGGCCTTGATAATACAGGTACAGGGACTATTTCACCGGGTAATGTTACCGATGTAACCACTGGCAGCTTTAGTAATCCTTTGGGTTTAGCAAATGGCCCTATTAGCATTGTTAAAACAGCCAATGCTAACGAATATCAACTTACTGATGGTAATGGCACAACTACGTTTACAGTTACACCGCCTGCTAACAATATACTCGCTCAAGCCGGTGCACCATACGATGGTTATGGTTTTGACTTTAATATTGAAGGCGTACCAGCAATGGGCGATACCTTTAATTTAGAATTTAATGAAGGCGGTTTTGATGATAACCGCAACGGCCAAAAACTTGCTGACTTACAGAATACCGATTTAGTACGTCAAAATGTAGTAGCGAGCGCATCAGCTGATAATCATAAAACATTGAATCAGGCCTATGCTGGATTAGTCACCGATGTTGGTGTGGTAACCAGTCAAGCAAAAACCAATGGTGCTGCATTTGATGCTTTAGCACAACAATCAGAAGCCTGGTACGAATCGTTGTCGGGCGTAAACTTAGATGAAGAGGCGGCTAATTTGCTGCGCTTCCAGCAATCCTATGCTGCTTCTGCACAAGTATTAACTGCAGCGAGAGCTATTTTTGACACCTTATTGAGTGCGGCGAGGTAATTATGCGTTTATCAAATAATTTAATGTATCAAAATAACATTAATAAAATACTTGAGAATCAACAAAATGTAGCTGGTGCGCAGGAGCGCGTTAATACAGGTCAAAAATATTTGAGTACCTCTGAAAACCCTGCTGCTATTTCGCAAGGTATGTTGTACACCAATAAAATAGAAACTAATGAGCAGCTGACGAAGAATATTAATCAGCTAAAAGGGCGTTTAGAAACCGAAGAAAGTTTATTGCAAGGTATGAACGACACTATTTTAGAAGCGCAAATGTTAACTATACGAGCGGGCAATGGTTCGTTAGATAAAGGTGATTTGGCTTCAGTTGCCAGTGAACTAAAAGAATTGCAAAAATCACTGCTTAATTTAATGAATAGTCAATCTGAAGGAGGGAAATACCTTTTCTCTGGCTATCAAGACGATATTCAAACTTATACATTTAATAGCACCAATGGCAAATACGAATATCAAGGCGATCAAGGCCAACACGAAGTGACGATCGCAAAAGGCGTTGAGATCAAATCAAGCGATAATGGCTTCAATGTATTTGAACGAGTTGATGCGCGACTCGATGTAGTTTCAAACGATGGAACGCCAACAGGCGGCATTACCGCTGGAACTGTTTATGTTGAAAACCAAGGCGAGTTTGACCGTTTTCATAAAGATAATTATAACTCAGACCCAGATCCGCTTATTTCTCCAACGATCAATACCTATAATATTAATGTGATCCCTGGGGCGACCCCTTCAGCGCCAGATCAATATGAAATATTACGTGATGGTAATCCTCTTGTACCACCCGTTACGGGTGAAGTAACCGATGAACCGATTGAATTTGCAGGTATGGAAATTCAACTTGAGGGGGCAGCACCAGGACAGCTTGATTTTACTCTTGAAAAACCAGGCAAAGAAAATGTACTTAATACGCTAGAAGGTTTGATCATTAGCCTAAATGACGAACAACTTGATGAAACGCAAATTAACCAAGCATTATCTGATGGTTTAATTCAGCTTAAAAATGCTAGTGAGCAAATTGTGTTTACTCAGGCTGGTTTAGGTGGGCGTATGAATGTAGTTGAGCGTGTTACCGACTCAAACAGTGCTCTAGATATTAATAATCAAGAAAACAGATCTAGCCTAATTGAGATTGATGCCGCTGAAGCCATCAGCGATCTCACTAAACATGAGTCTGGTTTACAGGCTTCACAAGCGACTTTTGGTCGCTTGGCTAAACTTTCATTATTTGATTATTTATAAATACCATCCAAGGCAGGTTATTACTATACGAGAAAAGTAGGTAATAACTTGCCTTAACGAAGCGGCAAAAAACTGTCACCCCCTTTTTTCTCCTGTCAAAAAAATGCTAACCTCTGATTTTAAGTGTCAATAAACGCTATTTATTATTATAAAACAGTCGCTTAACTATTTTTTGTTAGTTGGCACAACTAATGCATTCAACTGGTTATAGAAAGTGTGGTTTTTGCTTAAATATTTTGAACCACATTCTGATTGAAACTAGGAGATGGTAAAATGGCTTTAAGCGTAAATACAAATGTTGCATCACTTAATGGGCAACGCAATCTATCTAAATCTAGCATGGCACTTGAAACTTCAATGCAGAGACTATCATCTGGTTTGCGCATTAATAGCGCAAAAGACGATGCTGCAGGTTTACAAATTGCCAACCGACTAACGTCTCAGGTAAATGGTCTAACAGTAGCTCAGCGTAATGCCAATGATGGTATTTCTATGGCGCAAACTGCTGAAGGCGCGATGCAAGAGTCAGCAAACATTTTACAACGTATGCGTGACTTATCACTGCAATCAGCCAATGGGTCAAACAGTGCTGTTGACCGTGCATCTCTTCAAAAAGAAGTCGCAGCCTTGCAACAAGAGCTTACTCGAATTGCAGACACCACCAAATTTGGTGGAACCAGCTTACTTGACGGTACATTTGGTACAAAACAATTCCAAGTGGGCGCAAATGCGAATGAAACCATTAATGTAAGCTTACGTAATGTAGCAGCAGACTCAATTGGTGCACATGAAATTAAAGGGCCAGGCAACGCTGCAGATGCAAATACTAGGCTTGGCGATGTACAAACTGTTAACTTAGCAACCAACCATGGTACAAGTGCGGACACGGTTAATATTAATGGTACAGATATTGTTATTGCTGGTGGTTCTGGTGCTGCTGTTATTGCAGATACTATCAACAAGTCAGGCGCTGGTGTGGTAGCAGAAGCAAAAATTGTCACTACTTTCTCGAATATTACATCTGACAGTAAAGGCGTCATCGAAATTAAGAAAAATGGCGTGGTTGAAAAGTCATTTGACTTAGGTAATTATGGTGGTGAAAAAGAACGCTTGACTACCGATATGCAACAAGCTGGTTATGATGCTATTTACGACCCTGCAACTGAAGAAATTTCTTTTAAAGCAACTGATGTTGATGGTATTGATATTACAGGTACTGAGGTAGGTGATTTTACTTTAGGTGGATCAGCAGTAAAAAGTACTGCTAACTCATTTAGCGTGTCTGCAGAGCTAAACTTATCGTCGTCAAATAAAATAGGTATTTCAGGGACTACTGCGAATGAATTGTTTGGTACAGGGGCTGCTGCAATACAATCATCAGGCGGTACTAGTTCATTAACAAGTATTGAAAGTGTTGATATTTCTGGCGCGACTTCTGATGGTGCGCAAGACGCTATTAAAGCAATCGATGCTGCTCTTGCGCAAATTGATGCACAGCGAGCTGACTTAGGTGCGGTACAAAACCGTTTTGGTTTTACTATTGCTAACCTTGCTAACGTATCTGAAAACGTGTCTGCTTCGCGTAGTCGTATTCAAGATACCGATTATGCGCTTGAAACCGCAACCCTAACTAAAAACCAAATTATGCAACAAGCAGGTACTACTATTTTGTCACAAGCAAATCAGTTGCCACAGGCAGCATTGAGCTTACTTGGTGGTTAAATAGCGTTTTACAATAAAAATTAATCATATAGCGCACCTACTTAGGTGCGTTTTTTGTAACTTAAAAGATGGTGCATCAAAAGCATTAAATTTAACAAGCATAACCGCAATTAAACTTCAATATTTTTACCACTTACTTGAATTGCGCTATACAGATTGCACTTTATCTTTTGTACCTTTTTCGTTAACAAATTGCTTGCTCTTTAAATAGTAATATTTTATAATTTAATTTCAATTATCTAGGATAAAGGAATTACCATAATGAATAGTAAGCTTAGTATACTTTGCGCAACAGTCTCTTTAGCTTTAACAAGCTTTAGCGCTGTAAGCGGTACGGGGTTTTTTGTTGATTCAAGTCAAAAATTAGGCACTGGAAGCGCATTCTCGTTAGCAATAAATGATATAGATAACGATGGCGACTTAGATATTATTATAGGCATCACCTATCGCCGTGGTGTTAAAGTATTTCTTAACGATGGTCTCGGTAAATTTACCGAATCTGAGCAAGTGATTGCTGATAACAAAAGAATATTCTCTGTAAAGCTTGCTGACTTCAATGGAAATGGTTATTCAGATTTAGCAATTGGAATTCCAAATGGTCCAAATGAAATATATTTCAATGATGGAACTGGAGTTTTTAATGACTCAGGGCAATTGTTAGGTAATAACGATACTAATGCGCTTGCTGTTGGCGACATCGATAATGATGGTGATATTGATTTAGTTACAGGAAATGTTGGAGATCCTAATTATGTTTACAAGAATAATGGGATGGGTATATTTAATAGCTCCTTTATATTAAAGGAGCCAAGAATGAAGGGAAATACACGTACGCAAGCTATTGCTGTTGGAGATTTTAACGGTGACGGTATGTTAGACATTTATGCAGGTAACATGAATGAAGACACTGTGTATATGAGTGATGAACGTGGGCGGCTTAGAACGGTTGAAAAAACGGCTGGTAACTATCATGCTCCAGGAGTTGCTGTTGGTAATGTCAATAATGATTCATACCAAGATGTTGTAACTGCAGGCTGGCTAACGTACAACAGAGTTCGAAAAGGCTCTGAGCTAACAGTAAGCCGTAATGTTGGTAAAAGTAATGATTACACTTGGGCAGTTGCTCTTGGAGATATAAACGGTGATGGTTTTGATGATTTAGTTGAAGCTAATGCTCTTAGTAATGCAGATAAAGTGTATATAAATGATGGTTCGGGTACTTTTTATGACAGTCGTCAATCGCTAGGTAATAATAGTAGTAGGGCTGTAGCTCTTGCTGATTTAGATGGTGATGGCGATCTTGATATTGTTATAGCCCACCAAGACGCTCCCGCTTCGATATATTTTAATAACTAAGCTAGTTAAATATTACGAAATAAAATGGAAACTAATTTAGCAAGTCATTAGCTATGTCAATAATATCTATCACTTTGCTAAGCTTTTTTAAATTAGCTACGTGCTATATTTCATGAGAGGCCGGTTGTTCGTCAATTGATGTCAACCGGTTCATATTGCGTTTATTGTTTAAATACTACAAACCAGAACGGTCAACCTAACGCTTTCTTCTACCCAGTATAAGTCATCATCTGTAAATTACTTAAACAGAGGTATTACCCTACAAACCTTTGCAGAAAATAAGCCACTTAAAACCATAATATAAAATAATTGCTATAGGCGTAACTTGCCCTTAAACGCTGATCCAACATTTACTTTTAAAATATAATTATTTAAAAAAACATGGATTTATAAAATAATTATAAAAAAACATACTTTTTTAAAAAAAGCTAAAGGTAATTTTATAACGGCCGTTAACTTAATTAGAACGGAGCTTGAACAGATTTTTATTGTGATGGCTCTTGGTTAAAATCAATTAGTTACATTACGAAAGTAATCAGGAGTTATAACATGGCTTTATCAGTAAATACTAACGTTGCATCAATAAATGCACAAAGAAACTTATCAAAATCTAGCGATGCATTAGGCACATCAATGCAACGTCTTTCATCTGGTATGAAAATTAATAGCGCGAAAGATGATGCGGCAGGTCTTCAAATTGCTAACCGTTTATCTTCACAAATTAACGGTTTGGGTGTTGCTCAGCGTAATGCTAATGACGGTATCTCAATGTCGCAAACCGCTGAGGGTGCGATGACAGAGTCATCAAACATTCTACAACGTATGCGTGACTTAGCACTACAATCAGCGAATGGTTCAAATGATGCAGAGGCGCGTGCGGCTCTTCAAAAAGAAGTAGGCGCATTACAACAAGAATTAACGCGTATCGCAGAAACAACTAAATTTGGTGGAACTAGCTTACTAGATGGTTCATTTGGTACTAAGCAGTTCCAAGTCGGTTCAAACGCTAATGAAACAATCAATGTAAGCCTTCGCGATGTATCAGCTGATGCAATTGGTGCGAATGTTATTACTGGTGGAGGTACGGCTGGTGGTACGGTAAGTTTAGGTGCAGCGATGACAGGTTCGCTTGCAGATAACCATAACACGACGGCTGACACATTAAATATTAATGGTGAAAGCATTGCAGTTACCGGTGGTCAAGGTGCTGCTGATATAGCAAAAACAATCAATGCGTCAAATGCTGGTGTGGTTGCAACTGCAAACCTTGAAACAGAAATAGTAGGTATTGATTCAGGCGCTAAAGCGGTATTGCAAATTGGTGATGATAAATATGACTTAGGTACCTACGGTGGTGACATGGAGCGTCTAGCTAAAGATATGCAGGCAGACGGTTACGATGCTATTTATACTAAAGTTGAAGGTGGTGATGATAAAATCGCTCTTAAAGCAACTGGTGTAAATGGTATTGATGTTTCGACTGCTGCGGCTACAGCTGGCTCAGGTTCATTTACAGTTGGCGGTAAAGCCGTAACATCTGCAGCAGCAAATTTAGCGGTAAGTGTTGCGTCTGAGTTGAACTTAAGTTCAGCAAATAAAATAGGTATTTCAGGCAAAACAGCTAATGAACTATTTGGGTATGCGGGTACAACAGCTGGGACTGCAATTACATCAACGGGTGGGACAAGTGCTTTAGTAAGTGTTGAAGATGTAGATATCTCAGGCGCAACGTCTAAAGGTGCACAAGATGCAATACAAACTATTGATGCAGCCCTAGCGCAGATTGATGCTCAACGTGCTGATTTAGGTGCTGCCCAAAATCGCTTTGGCTTTACTATAGCCAACCTTGCAAACGTATCAGAAAACGTATCGGCTTCTAAAAGCCGTATAGAAGATACCGATTACGCTGCAGAAACTGCTAAACTGACTAAAAACCAGATTATGCAACAGGCTGGTACAACAATCTTAGCTCAGTCTAACCAGTTACCACAGGCAGCACTTAGCTTATTAGGTTAATTTAACAATAAGCTCTATACTTTAACTACTAAGGAAGGGGCAACCCTTCCTTTCTTGTATAGGTATAAAGCTTTTATCGCTTTATAGTAGGAGCGAATTATGGAAACGCAAAATTTAAATCTAAATATCAGCTCAGCGCAAAAAGGTGAGGTTACCTCAAGTTATCAAGCCCCATCTCAAGTTAAGCAAAATGTTGATGAGCAGAAGAATACAACCACTCCTGCTGCTGCAAGTAATAATGAAGTCTCTAAAACTGAATTGTCACCTGAAAAGCTAGAAAAGGTGGTACAGCAATTGCAGGACTTTATGGGTGAAATGAACCGCAGTCTTCAGTTTAAAGTAGATGAAGATTCTGGCCGTAATGTAATCAAGGTTATCGACAAAGAGAGCGGCGACTTGGTTAAGCAATATCCGTCAGAAGAAGTATTAGGTATAGTGGCTAAATTAGCAGAAGCCACGGGTGTATTGGTTGATTTTAAAGTTTAGTTTTTCAGTAATTTAAGAGGGTAACAATTATGGCTATTTCATTTACAGGTATAGGTTCAGGACTTCAAGTAAACGAAATTGTAAGTGCTTTAGTCAATGCTGAAAAATCCCCTTATCAAGCTCGAGTAACAAAACAGCAAGCTAATTTCACCACTGATATATCTGCTGTAGGCACGCTAAAAGCGTCTTTAGAGGAGCTAAATGGCTCATTAGAGTCACTAGCCTCTGTTGAGGAGTTTCAAAAGAGAACAATTAGTGGTAGTGATGAATTTGTTACTTTAAGTTCTGAGAAAAATGCGCAAACCAATAATTACTCAATTAAAGTTAATAGTTTGGCTGAAAACCATAAGCTAACATCAGATGCTGTAGCTGGCGATGAAGCGGTGGGTGAGGGTAAGCTAACGATCAGCTCTGGTTCTAACAGTTTTGATATTACAGTGTCAGACACCGCAAAACTTGCCGATATTCGTGATGCGATTAATGATTCAGTTGATAATGACTCTGTAAACGCCACCATTATCACTGATGACATCGGTCAGCGATTAGTATTGTCGAGTAAAGAAACCGGAGCAGAAAATGCAATAAAAATTGTTGTCGATGATGTCTCTGATGGCAATAATACAGATACTTTAGGTTTATCTCGTTTGGCGTATGATAGCGATACGGCATCAACAACTTACGCTGAAAATTTAAATGAGGTAACTGCAGCAACCGATGCTTCTATCACCATAGATGGAACGCTTGTGGCCTCAAGCAGTACCAATGAGTTTAAAGATGTTATTGAAGGTGTCACCATTAATGCAAAAAAAATGCATGGCACTGACGATGATTTAAGTAAAGCTGTTATAACTGAAAATAATAACAATATTACAGCTGGCTTGAACTCATTTGTTGACAAATTTAATGCCTTTATTGATTTATCAAAACAGCTGGGACGCTCAAGTGCTGAAGAGGGCGTAGGGGCACTTGCTGGTGACTCCTTATTAAGAGGGTCTGTTAATCAGGTACGCTCATTGTTAACCTCAGAATTTAGCACGGGAAATGGCAATACTGATTTTTTAGCCAATTTTGGCATCAGAACAGAGCGATCAGGAAAATTAAGTATTGATTCTGACGCATTAAAAGCTGCGATAGAAAAGGATCCTCAAGCCTTACAAACCTTTTTTGTCGGTGAAAATGACGGTGATGGTTTTGTTGGCCAGTTAGACACTGTTATTAAAGGTTATACGGCTTCTGATGGTATTATTAGTTCACGTATTGAAGGGCGTGAATCACAGCTTTCTAAACTAGAAACTGATGTGGAAAAATTTAATATTCGTATGGCTAAATATGAAGAGCGGTTATATAGCCAATATAATGCAATGGATTTATTAGTGGCTAATTTAAATTCAACAGGCAGTTATTTACAACAACAACTAGCTAACCTTCCTGGGGTGGTTAAAAAATCAAGTTAAGCGGAGTGAAATTTGGACGCTAATCAACAAGAATTAACAAAAATGATGTTGCAAGCAACCCTGCTTGCTAATCTTGCTATTTTAAAAGAGCAAATGCCTGCTATTTATGATGTATTTAAAGATTACACGCCAAGCGATACTGGAGTTGCTATTGATGAGGCAAGTAATATAAACCTTTACAATAAAGATAAATTTGTATACCAAGAAAACCCAAAAGACTTTGCACATAAACAAGTGGCTGAGTTTTTAACTGAGCCGCTTTACTTTAAATTTATAATACAACATCAAGATGACGACAGTATTGTCTTTGAACATGCAGCGCTTTTAAAATCAATTTACAACGTACGAACAGCTGAAACAGATAATAAAATTAACAATCCAGCAGAGGAAAAACGCCTAGATTTTGTGTGTGTTTTAGGGGGAGGATTAGGCTACCAAATTGAAGAATTATTTAATAAAAAAGATGTGCTAAACGTGCTCTTATTTGAGCCGAGTAAAGATACTTTCTATGCACTTTTACATTGTATCGAGTTAAAGCCACTATTTGATAAATGCACAGCTAATGGCGGGCAGTTTTCAATACGAGTGGGTGGCAGTGAGGACGGTGTAATTAACGAAATCTCTAAGATTTTATTTGAAAACGGACACTTTAATATCAGTCAGGTACTGTTTTTAAAGCATTATGATAGCCCATTAATGGAAAGGGCGGTTGAACGTATTAGAGGTATTGGACATCGCTGGGCCGCGGGGTGGGGATTTTTGAAGATGAAATTATTGGTGTATCCCATACCTTAGCTAATCTAAAAGCAAAATTTCCAGTGTTGAAAAAGCCTGAATTAGTAAAAAACACTTTGCGTGATCATCCTGTATATATTGTTGCTAATGGACCGTCCTTGGACTCCGCAATTGAGTTTTTAAAAACCAATCAAAATAACATCATCATAATTTCTTGTGGTACCGCATTAAGAGCTTTGCTTAGTAATAATATTAAACCTGATATTCACATTGAAATGGAGCGAACTGCAGGTTTGCTAGAGTGGATTGAGTCGATTAATCGTACTTCTGGATTAACAACTAAACTTGATGAAATAAATATTATTGCACTGAACACCGTATACGATAATATTTTAAAACGTTTTAGAAGTGCATATTTGTTATCAAAGGTAAATGATGCAGGCGGTCGCCTTATTCGAGCATTAGATACAAAAAAACAGTTTACTTACCCAGATTATAGTAATCCTACAGTATCAAATACAGCACTTGCTACAGCTATTGAATTAGGGTTTGAGGATGTATATTTAGTTGGTATTGACTTGGGCTTTGAATCTAAAGAGCATCACCATTCCAAACACAGCATATATTTTGATAATGATTTTAAGCATAAAAAAGTAGTTGAAAAAGGTATTGAAGATGCATTTGTTGTTAAAGGTAACTTTACCGAAGAGGTTTTTACAACACCTATATTTGACTCATCAAAAGGTAATTTAGAATTATTGCTCCAAAAAAACTTGAATGTTAAAGTATTTAACACAGCGAATGGTGCTTTTATTAGATACACAGAGCCTAAACATATAAAAGATATTAATGACATAAAAGCTATCGCTAATAAGCAAGATAAAATAGCTTCCTTATTAAATAAAGCGACATCTTTGGAGCAACTATCGCCATATAATATTGAATCGAAAATGGATGCGATAAAAAGTAAAACTAAATATGCTTTAGAGCAATTATTGGCTTATACATCAGTGAGCTTTAACTCAAGAGAGGAGCTTGCAGATATATTCAACATTCAAAATAAGTCATTGTTAACCTTAAAAAATGGAAACGCTGACGATATCGTAGTGTATTGGCTAATTCAGGGCTCTTTTAGGTACTTTCAAGCATATATAATGACAAGTAGTTACTACTATAGTGATTTAGAAAAGCGTGCAGGGTTCATAAATGCATGCGTTGATGCCTTTAATGAGCATATGAAGGGTATTTACCTAGAATTTATTGAAAATTATAATAAACCATCAAAAATTTGATTCTTAAAACTTAACGTTTATAAATTTAGACGTTAAGTTTTTTATTTTCTATCGAGACATATACCAAATCACTATATTTATCTTGAAATAAAAAATGATTTTTTCTAATCCCATCTTTTTTATAACCAGCTTTGATAAAAGCCTTGGTACTAGCTGTATTTTCTGCATACGCTCCAGCACTTATTTTATAAAGGTCTAACTGCTCAAACGCAAATTTGGTAATTGTATTGATTGCTTCGACTGCAACCCCTTTACCCCAAAAGTTAGTATCACCAATAAACAAGCTGATATCGCCTATTTTGTGGTTATTATTGATAGGCCCGAGTTTTATATTACCTATGTGCTCACTTTCTTCAATAGTTCTTATTGCAAATAAATATTCGTTGTTGGTATTTAAAGATTTCTGAATGTAATCACTGATTGACTCAATTGACTGAGTTTCAAACCTTGTTTCCAAAAACTGATTTACTTGAGGGTTATTGAGCCAAGATAAATAATTAAGGCTAACATCTTCTAAAGTTAATGAACTTAAATAAATTAATTGATTATTATCGTTAGTTAATTTCATAGGGTTTCTCTGCATATTACTTTTCTAAAGTGCTATATTTTTATAGTAAAATACTGTTTTATGTTAATTTAGAGTATACATTGATTTTAAGGAATTGAGCTAATGAAGTGGATCATTATTGGTGGCGGGTTCAAAGGAATTATTACTGCGGTAATACTTTTAAAATATAATCAAGAAGTCACTATAATCGAATCTGGTTCGGCTTTAGGAGGTCATTTAAAAGGGATAAAATGGAATGGATATAATTTAGATTTGGGGTGCCAAATATTCGACAATAGCAACAGTGATATTACGCGCTTTTTATTCGATATATTAGGTAGTAATGTTAAGCCTATCGATGTTTTATATGCGGGTGTGACAAATAATCATTGGAGTAAGAACTACACGGTACCTGATTTATCTCATGAAGAGAGTTTAAAGGCTCAAATAAGTGATGAGATTAAAAATTTAAAGTCTCTACCGTTACAAGAGTCAGAAACGCTAAAAGAGTATTTACATCATAGATTTGGGAAAACCGCTGGAGAATTACTTTGCAAAGCAGCAGATAAAAAGTTAGGTATTGATCCTAATCTATTATCCTCACAGGCAAAGGATATATTGTTTTTTGAGCGGGTTAAAGTTTTTAACGAAGATATATCAATCAGCTTAAAAGAAGACCCATTTTATGATGAACGGCTTGCTGTTTTTAGCCATTCAGACCCTATGAAGTACTATTCTGAGGCTGCAAAGGACTATAATTATAGAAACTTTTATCCGAAAGTGGGTGGAATGTCTAGTTTTAGCGAGCAGGCAGAAGATTTTTTAATCAGAAATGGTGTGGAGATAATCTATTCAGATGAGATAGATTCCGTTTTAGATAACTCACTTGTGACCAAAAAAGGTTTAACATTATCTTTTGAACGATTAGTGTGGTCTGCAGATGTTGCTTCTTTAGAAAACAAATTGCTCGCCCGAGATGTCATCCATGATTATGTTTATTCTTTACCTATGGTACTAGTATATTTTGAGGTACCAGTTAAAAACTTAGGCCCTTATACTTACATTCATAATCATAGTACGGATACTTATATTTTTAGAGCTTCAACAGCGGGCCTTTATAGCGGCCAAATAATCAATGACAAAACATATATTTGCTGTGAAATCCCTACATCATTAGGTTCGGCTATATGGGATAACCCCGAATTGTATCTTGAGAGTATTTGGCAAGAAGTTTGTGATCTTAATGTGTGTAGTGGAGAATTACCTGAAATCTTTAAAGTTTTAAAAGCACCTAAAACATTCAACCTTCCATTAATTGGTTACAGTCCAGTTTATGAGCAACTTAAAATAGACTTAAGTAATAAAATGCCTAATTTATTTTTTATTGATCCGTTAAAAACATCACTAACGGATATATCAGATACTATATTAAAGGAATTAAAGTATGACTGCTGATAATAGATTTTGGAATAGCGTATATCAAGATGGGCAAGAAAACCGTTATCCATGGGATTATATAGTGAGTTTTGTTTATAATTTCAAACCCAATATAGAAGCTAGTAAAACGAATATATTAGAGTTAGGTTGCGGTACAGCCTGTAACCTCTGGTTTTGTGCTAGGGAAGGATTTAATGTTTATGGCCTTGACTACTCATCACATGCAATTCAAAAGTGTGAAGAGCGATTTCAAGCAGAAAACCTTACTGGAGAGTTCAGGTGTGGGGATTTTACTAAAATACCTTGGACAGATTCGACCTTTCATCTAGTTTTGGACAGGGGATCTCTAACATGTGCGAGCTTTACTGAGATTACAAATGCATTTGATGATATTTTTCGAGCTTTAAAACCTGGTGGTCGTTTTATTTTTTCACCTTATGCTCGAACACATACAAGCGCTTTGAGTGGAATTTACAATGAAGAAACACGGTTAGTTAGTAATATTGACGCAGGAAGTTTGCAGGGAATTGAACAAATCTGTTTTTTTGATGAGAAACAAATTTACGAAGTTATAGGCAATAAATGGAATATTCTTGATATTGAATTACTAACCAAAGAAAAACTGCACGAAAATATGAAGTCTATCCATGCAGAATATCACGTAGTATTAGAAAAGCCTCACTAGGTATTATTAGATAATATAGCAAGGCTGTTATCACCATGATTCATTATCAGATCTAATATACTTAGGTTAGAATTAAAAACTTTACTTAACTGGGTGTAGTTTGGGTGATTATAATCATGGAAAGAAACTGAGATATTGTTTTCATAAAATTTTTCTAGTTCAATATAATCTCTTCCATAAGGCCCTGAAATATAATGAAATGCGTTGGTTTTGATACAAATTTCAAGTATTAAGTCTGATTTAGACTCTTTTAGATCAAGAGATGAACTAAATAATATTGGGGTTTTGATACGAAGAGCGTTCAAGAAAAATGTTAGCTGGTCTTTAAGCAAATCATTAAGCTTGGTATATTTCTTTCTATAGATAAGTTCCAATTCGTCTTTATATTTACAGAAAAATGGCGCTTTACTGTAGCTAAGCAAAATTGTTTTCCAGTGTTTTTTCTGCCACTGAATAATCTGATCGATTTCAATAGTATTTATTTCAAGATTACCGAATTTCCCCTTTGTAGACACTGGAACGGTTAATAAAATCGGATTATTAACGCTGTTTATTTTGTTGCGATTTACCATTGAGTTTTTTTCAAACTGGACATGATCTAAAACTACGTGGAGATCACTTTTCTCAATTCTATCGAAGTAACCTAGCCATGGCAGGTAAGCTGGCTGATTAATAGATATTTTCATTAAACTCTCCGATAACACTCGCAATTTTACAAGCATCGTTTTTTGATAGTGTTGGGTATAAAGGAATGGAAACAGTTGAATTACTCAGTTTTATTGCGTTACTGGTCGTTTTACTTAGCAGCTCCCACTCTTCTATAGGCACAATTGCACCTATTTTATTATTATGTAGGTGTTTTATTAGTTTACTTGCATCAGGCGTTTTTACAACGGCTCTATAGCGTACACTTCCTTTATTTGGGGATTCAATTAAATTTAAGCCCATGGAATGATATATATCCCAAATTTCATTTCTTTTTTGTAAAAACTCAGGAAATTCTTCAAGTTGTGCTAGTCCAACTGCAGCTTGTATTTCTGTTATTGAAAAGTTGAAACGAAATGAAGCATCTTTACGCATATCAAAGTTTATAAAATCTCTTGAAAAGTCTATTAAATCTTTATTCTTAGAAACTAACATTCCACCTTGGCCGCCAGAGGTAATTAGTTTAGTTGCATAGAAAGATAAAATACCTATATCTCCTATTGTACCCAGACTTTTATCCCTAAATTTTGCGCCTAGAGACTGAGCGCAATCCTCTATTATGCTGCCTTTAAAATCTGGAAGAGGGTTCGAAATTCCAAATAAATAGGGATTTATAAGTATATCGCTTTGGCTGTCTGTTAATTCTTTTTGATCAATCTTTAACGAGTCACCTTCAATATCACAAACATGAACTAGGCTATTACTTAAGATGCATGCGTTTCTTAGTGAGCTGCACACAAATGACGGTATAGCTACTTTTTTATTTTGTGCATCAAGTGCCTGTAATGCGATAAATAGTGCAGCAGAGCCACTTGTAACCGCAACGGCATGTCCATTTGGTAGCCCTAATAAATCACAAATTCCATTTTCAAATCTCTCTGTATATGAGCCATTAGAAAGTTGACGAGAATCGAGTGCGTCATTGACGTAGCATTTTTCATTTTTACTGAACGATAATTTATTATGAGGGATCATACGATTTTTAGTTTGTCTTTATAATAGTATTCTTTAACCGTCATAGGATTACCAATTATTAATGAGTATGGAGGATATTCTCCAGGTTCAACAATAGTTCCTGCAGCTATAACACTATGATGACCCACGATGGCCCCCCTTTAATAACGCAATGAGAGCCAATAAAAACATTGTTACCTATTTCTATTGGTTTTCTTTCTATTTCTTTCTCGATTCCAATACAAAGTTTATGTGAGTCAGCCGAGTTAATTGATACAAATGAGGCAATATCACAATTATCACCAATCTTAACCTTTGTTTTGGTTGCATTAACTTCAGAAAATCCTCCGATATATACATTTTTACCAATAATTGGCTCGCCATTTATCCATGTTAAAGGGTGGAACTTGTTTCTTTTTATATGAGTATGCTCAGAAAAAAGTTTAGCGAACATTTTTTTAAACATTACTAAAGTCTCCAAATTCAATAAGTTCTGTTTTTAGTATATTTTTAGTCGCTTTAAGACCCACTATCTTATCAAAAGTGGATGGAGGCAAGCCGTTACCAGGGCGTCTCAATCCGATATTATCTATTGTTAGTAATTCGCCATTTTTAATATCTTTTAATGCAACAACTGAACGCCTAGCAAGACTTTTCATTTCTTGCTCTGATTTGGTTGGTGCAACTAATGAACTTCCCAGCATTATATGAGCTGTACGGATTGATTGGCACCAATGCTCCAAGCTTTCTGGGTTTTCCGAAAACCAATGGTCTGGACCTGGGTAGTCATTGTCTAATGTAAAGTGCTTTTCAAATACCACTGCACCAAATGCAACCGCCAAAGAAGAAGCTAATGGCCCCTGAGTATGATCAGAAAACCCTTTAATGATATTTGGAAAAGCACTTTCTAAAGTATGTAATTTATTTAAGTTTACATCATTTGGTGGTGTTGGATATTGTGAAGTACATAGACATAGAATGACTTTAACAGAAGGATCATGAATGGCATCAATTGCCTCTAGTGCATAGTATACATCTGCTAAATTAGCCATCCCACATGATAAAATCATTGGAAGGTTTGCTTTTTTATATTCTTTAAGTAAAGGTATGTTTGTAAAATCATCTGAACCAACCTTTATCGCATTAATACCAATTGACAGAAGTAGCTCTAAATCACTAACGTTTTGTGGTGTTGAAAGAAAGCAAATTGAGTTTTCATCACAGTATTTTTTAAGCTCTTGCCATTGCTCTTTGGTGAATTCATAGCGGCTAAACATACTCAGCATGGACTCAGTAACTTCTTTACCTTGAGAAGTGTACGTAAACATTTGCTGTGGATCTCCACAAAACTCAGATGCTTTAAATGTTTGAAATTTTACTGCATCGCATCCAGCTCCTTTGGCTGCAAGTATCATTTTTTTTGCTATGTTTATATCACCGTTATGATTTATACCAGCTTCAGCTATTATGAAAGGGTCACCTGCTTTAAAAATGTTTTTTTTGCCAATCTTAATTGTCATATTTGAACCTTTTTGATTATAACTCGCCACTCAGCTTGAATGTTATTAGCTGGTTGTTTCAAATCAGTTGACTCAACCAAATTTAATTGAATGATTTCCCACTTCGGGCTTTGGAATAAATCGCTGATATCACTAAATGTTAAAAAACTTACCTGGCCTACATTGGTAAGAGTACCTGCCATTATATTTTCAATTGTTTCGCTTTTTTTATTATAGATTCCATTAGAAGCGCTTGAATGAGAATCAGCGAAAGCACAAAACAAAAATAGCCCTTCATTTTTTAATACTCTGTAAATTTCATCCACCGCTTTGTATATACTCGATCGGTCGGTATGTGTAATAGCGCATCTATCAATTGCAAAATTGAAAAAACAACTCTCATAAGGAAGCTCAATAAAGTTTCCAACGTCAAAGTTACCTAGTAGTTTCTCTTGCTTGAATCTATGTTTTGCAAAATTTATGGCACTAGTACTTGCATCTATTCCAGATACATTGAATCCCTCTCTGGCAGCAAACCATAGGTTATTACCAGCACCGCATCCAACCTCAATCACATTTTGCTGACTTCTTGGGATATTTCTAAGTTGTTTATTAAATAAAAACGATACAACGGCATCAAAAGGGTAGAGATTTAAATGATTCCCTTTTGAATAGATATCTTCCCATATTGAATCAAAAGAACTGGACATATGTTTTCAACTTATTTAAATTTTATTTTAATTCTAGTTAACAATCTATAAAACGCTCAATGTAGAACGCTTCTGCAAGTGCTATTCCCACACTCATACCTCTAAATTTAGCTATTGCATTTATATTATCAATACTACGAGTATGGGGGGCTTCATGCATCTCTTCTTGGTAAACTGATAGTGCACTTATTTTTAAACTGAATTCATCTTCGATCGAATTATAATAATTTGGCTTAAAAGCACTAAAACTATGGCTTGCCCATTCAGTACTAGAAACTGTTTCCAAGCAAAAAATTTGCTTAACAGATTGTTTTGGTTGTGGTCTGCAAGCAGTTAATACAGCATCATGCGTTATTCGATGATCAATATTTAAATCGCCAAAGAAGTGAGTATAAATACGCGTAATAAACTTTCCAGACAAAAATGACTCTATGGCTTGAGTAATCTCCAAAAGTGGAACCGTGTCAAACTGGTTATCAGGGAAATCAAGTAAAGTTAAGTTTTCTTGTTTTACACCAAGGCAATTAGTTGCTTTAAAAAATGCTGTGCGTCTATTCTCTATATCAGTAGTGTTATGTTTTATGCGAGAACTTACGCCGTTAGAAAGTGCTAATATATAGACCTCATCGCCTTGCTTAACATGTTTTGCTATCGT
The DNA here is from genome assembly GCF_048318575.1 of Pseudoalteromonas sp. RW-H-Ap-1. Classification (GTDB taxonomy): domain Bacteria; phylum Pseudomonadota; class Gammaproteobacteria; order Enterobacterales; family Alteromonadaceae; genus Pseudoalteromonas. Next base: position 2,425,410 of record NZ_CP166996.1, on the reverse strand, counting down.
TGCACCACAGCCGAGAGTTTCGTCATCTGGGTGAGCGATAATAATAGCTATTTTCATATATTATTCTCTAGTGTGGTGTGAATAAAGTTGGCTATTTTATATTTGCCCTTTCCATCGCATATCTTTTTTGCATTCGAAGTCAGCTTATCTTTCATTTTTTCAACTAGTGCAATTGATTGAGCTAATTTTGGAATTGTTGCTAGAATTGCAGAGTCTTTATATTGAAATAAGCTTATATTACCATCTTGGTTATTTGCTGTTTTAATCATAATTATGGGTTTACCCATAACAGCCGCTTCTAGCAGCATTGTCCCTGGAGCAGTAATAATCACCTTTGATAATTGCATCAGTTTTGCTAAATCAGTGGGGGCATGATGCCATGAAATTGTAAGCTCTGTCTGTTCTAAAAACATTTTGAGTTCTTCTTTATAGTAATAACCTTGTCCAGTTATCAAGCAAATAACACCTTTATATTCGACAGAATTTAGATATATGAGTGAATGGAGGCTGTAGTTATTAGGATCTGAAGCACCAAAACAAATAAAAATACTATAGCTGTTTTCATTCGTTTGCTGGCTGATCAAAAACTCGTCTCTAATAATTGCGAATTGGGGACCAAGTAAAAGCTTAGAGTGTTTAGGCACAAGCTTTTTATAAGCGCTTAGCCTAGACTCTGATGACGTATCAATTAATAAATCACAAAGATGTGCTCTATCAGCTAGATCATCAATTATAATTACATTGTCAGCGACTACTTTTTCTTCCCACTTAATGTCGATTTCATAATGGTCAATTAAAATACTTTTTATATTATATTGTTTAAGTATTTGATTGGTTTCTTCAAGTCCATTATTTGCTGTAGATACTTTTAAATAACTAACTAACTGGCTCTTTAGTAAAGACTTCGCTAAAGCAGATTCTTTTACAATGAATCTAATTTGTATATTTTTTTCGACTAAAGTGTTTGCTAACTCTAAACAGCGCATCAAATGGCCAGCACCGATTAACTCGTTGGCATCTGTCCTTATGGCTAATTGCATTATCTTACCTTAAAAACCGGCTCTAATAGTTTACCTTTAAAAATATCATACAAATTTTGCGTTTCTATTGTATTTTTTAAAATAAAAATAACTTCATCGTATGCATTAAGTAATTTCTCTATATCATCATGTGTATGGGCAAAGCTAAGGTTATGACTACCACCAATTAAAATACCTCTAGTGCACATCTCTTGAATAAATAAAGATTTTAGCTCCAATGAGGAGTATTTATGAGTGTCTTTAATAACAATAAAAGACCATGACGGATGACCCGCAGTGCTCAGCCAATCTTTTACATCGTGTTTTTCTATTAATTTATTAAGCTCACAAATTAATTTTTCACCCAAAGTGTGAATATGTGTCAGTACTCTTTCTTGCTGCATTTTTTTTAATGTTGTTTTTGTAGCAACTAAAGACATGGTTTCGCCCGCAAAGGTGCCGGAGAAGAAAATGTCTTCCATCAATGACATTATTTCTTTCTTTCCAACAATAGCTGAAATAGGGAATCCGTTTGCCATGCCTTTGCCAAAGGTTGCTAGGTCGGGTGTAATATTAAATAAGCCTTGAGCACCATGTAGATCAAACCGAAAACCGGTAATTGTTTCGTCAAAAATTAGTACAGAGCCATGTTTTTTACAAAGTGCTTGTACTCCTTGAAGAAATCCCGTTTCTGGAAAGGAGACATTCATTGGCTCCATAATTACAGCTGCAAGCTGTTCAGGGTATTCAGTAAAGAGCCTTTCTAATGAGCTAAGATCATTGTATGTAAACGCATGGGTAAGCGCTCTAACACATTCAGGGACACCTAAATTTCTGGTTGTCGAGCCAATATACCAATCTTGCCAACCATGATAACCACAGACAGCAACATGCTCTCTTTTTGTATAAGCTCTTGCTAGCCGAATAGCAGCAGATGTTGCGTCACTGCCATTTTTACCGAAACGCACCATTTCAGCGCAAGGTATTAGCTTTGTGAGTTCTTCGGCGACTTCCATTTCTAATCTATGAGGAAGGGAGAAAGTGATCCCTGAGCTAAGCTGGTCTATAACAGCTTGATTTACATCAGCATCACAGTAGCCTAAAGAAACAGAAAGTAAGCCACTCACAAAGTCAATATACTCATTATTGTCTGCATCCCACACTTTAGAACCTAAACCTCGTTCAATAAATAAAGGTGCTGCATTTTGTGGGAACGCAATTCTACTCTTACTAAAAGTTTGGGAACCTAGAGGAATGGTTTTTTCAGCTCTATGTAGCCACTCCGCTGAATTAGTGTAATTATTCATAGCCTTCTTCTTTATCTTGTTTTAATGATTTAACCATTCCCTCATTTCGAGCAATTTGGGAGTTTAATAAGTTCAGCTCTGGTTTATGCGATAACAATTCCAGTATATCTTGATAATTAAAATTAGGCTTTTTTACATATAAATTTTCATATATTGATGAAATCAACTCAAAGTCTTTGGGTTCGTCAACGGTCCATCTATAGGCAGACAGGTCTTGCTCACTTTGGATATTCTGTAACTTATACTTATCAGGGTGGCTTGTTATATAAGGTGTTACGTGTTCTAACTCAGAAGGCTTTTCTGCATATTTATAAGCGTTATGTAAGGCCTTCTTACTGATAACTTCAATATCGAGACCATCAGGGTATGTGGCTACTAAGCAGTTTGAAGTATAATCATTGTTGTTTTTTAAATGACTATTAATGACATAGTCCATGAGCTCAGGGTCAATCACTGGGCAGTCAGCTGTTATTCTAACGATAGCATCACAAGGGTAATTGAGTTCAGCATGAAAGTACCGGCTGAGAACATTACTTAAACTTCCTCTAAAGCATAATAAATTATTCTCATTGCATAACTGCTGAATAATATCGTCACTTTTATCAGTACTCGTGACAATAACTAGGTTGTCTACTAATTTTGCTCGTTGTACACGCTTAGCTTGTTGAATAAACATAGGTAAACCTTGGAGGTTCTTTAAAACTTTATTAGGTAAGCGTGTTGATCCTGTCCTAGCTTGCATGAAAGCATTTATCATATTTTTAATCCTAGCGCTTAATTAACCAAGCCATTGCGATGGATTGATTAATGCTAAATTACTTGAAGCTAAAGAGGCTAAAACGTCATCCGAGGGGAGTGTAAGCTTTTTTGCGACGCAGTAGCTGTCTATTAATTGTGTTAACTGTTCTTGTGAGCAACATCCTATAATTGCATTTTCGATATGAGGGGCTTTTTGCGCAATAATTGCTAATGCGAAAGTTAGCCGATTGCAGCCTAATTCATTAATAACACGATTATACTGAGAAAACTCATTATCAAACTGTGAAAAATAAGCGTTATTTTGAATCATTGGCTCTAATAAAAGCCCTTGTAAAAATATCGAGCGAGCGTGAAGCTTTATATTTTTTTCTATTAGCTTATCGATGATTTCAGGTTGTATAAAACGTTGATCTAACCAATTTACAGGAGCTTGAACCAGATCTAAATTAAACCTTTCACTAAGTAATTCAAGCTCTTTAGGGTTATAAACAGAAACGCCTATTCGCTTAACTATGCCTTTGGCTTTTAACTGCTCTAGCTGCGAAAAATAGTCTTCCCCTGAACTGCTTAAAAGCAACTCACAATTATGAAATAACACTGCATCAATTGACTCACAGTTCAGATTTTTTAAGCTTTTTTCTACCTGCGCGTGAATATTTTCACCTGATACTTTAGTAACAATAGATAAAGCTTGGCTTAAACCCGATTGACCAATATTACTCTCGCTACTACCATAAGCCGATGCCGTATCAACAACTGTTATACCAGCGTCTAGTGCGAGGCTGAGTATTCGTTTAACCTCATCAGTTTTAACCTGTCCGACAGTATTACTAATGCCATAATCTAAACCAAATTGGGCGGTTCCTAAAGCGATTTTCATAGTTGTTCGGCTAGTGTTTCTATTATGAAATTTTGTTCTGAATTAGTTAATTCAGGATGCAAAGGTATAGTGAGAGCGCAACTGTAATATTTTATTGCATTTGGAAAGTCATTTGCCTTAAAGCCAAGCTCTTTATAATAAGGTTGTATATGAATTGGAATATAATGCAAATGACTCGTTATGCCTCGCTCTCTTAAACTACAGATAAGAGACTCATGTTTTACAACTGCGTCACCAGAGAAGGTTAAAATATATAAATGGTAACTAGAGTAGCTTTGTTGTGATTGAGTTAAATGATTAATAGGCAAGTCTTTTAATTTGCTAGAATAGACTTTAGCCAGCTGGTTGCGCTTTGTAACAAATTCATCGAGCTTTGAAAGCTGGCTAAGGCCTAATGCCGCTTGCAACTCAGTCATTCTATAATTAAAGCCGAGTTCAATTTGCTGATAGTACCAAGGGCCATGACTTGGTTCGGTCATTTCACTCGGGTTGGCTGTAATTCCATGGCTACGTAAACGCTCCATTCTTTTAGCAAGTTGTTTATTGTTTGTTACCGCCATGCCTCCTTCAGCTGAGGTGATTATCTTGACTGGATGAAAGCTAAATACGCAAATATCTGAAAACTCACAACTGCCCACTGGGCTGCCTAAATATTTTGCACCAATAGCATGTGAAGCATCTTCAATAACCTTAAAGCCATATTCAACTGCAAGTTGATATATAGCCTGCATATCACATGATTGACCTGCCAGGTGAACTGGGATGACGACCTTGGGTAAACGATTATTTTCTTTAGCAATAATAAGTTTTTTCTCTAACTCATTAGTGCACATATTCCCTGTTGCTACATCAATATCCACAAAATCTATTTGAGCACCACAGTAAAGTGCACAATTTGCAGAAGCAACGAACGAAATAGGGGAGGTCCATACAATATCGTCTTTCCCTACATTTAACGCTAAACATGCAATGTGCAATGCCGATGTGGCACTGTTTGTTGCACATGCATAGGTGCTGCCACAATATTTCGCAATGGCTTGCTCAAAAGCGGGGACTTTAGGGCCTTGCGTTAACCAGTCGGATTTTAAGACATCAACTACTGCGTCAATGTCTTGTTGAGAAATAGCTTGTTTGCCGTAAGGGATCATGGAGTAATAACTTTTAAACTAATGCTTCAATGTTGAAGGCTTCAATTTCTTCAATCGTCATGTAATGAGGGTTGTTTAAAGAGTTATATTCAAAGCCTTGCTTCACTTTCACTCCCTTTTCATCAAGCGCATTTACTGTAAAGTCATTACTACGACTGCTAAATTTAATGCCTGGTGCGATAACAAAGTGATCGTTATATTCATAGGTTTCAAAACACAGATCGGCAGGGCACATAACCTCATGAAGTTTCTCGCCTGGGCGAATACCAATAATTTTAATAGGTAATTCAGGAGCCATTGCTTTTGCTAGGTCAGTAATGCGAATTGATGGAATCTTAGGTACGAAAATTTCACCACCCAACATGCGCGCGAAATTTGTTAAAACAAAATCAACGCCTTGTTGAAGGCTTATCCAAAAACGGGTCATTTCATCATGAGTGATAGGAATATGATCACGACCTTCATTAATAAACTTTTGGAAAATAGGCACAACTGAACCTCGCGAACATACTACATTACCGTAGCGCACCACTGAAAAAGTGGTTTTATGGCCGCCAGCAATATTGTTTGCCGCTACAAATAATTTATCTGAGGCCAATTTAGTAGCACCGTATAGATTAATAGGATTGGCTGCTTTATCCGTAGAGAGAGCTATGACTTTTTCAACGTTATTATCAAGTGCTGCATTAATGACGTTTTCTGCGCCATTTATGTTGGTTTTTATACATTCCATTGGGTTGTATTCAGCGGCAGGTACCTGCTTAAGGGCTGCAGCATGGATAACGTAATCAACGCCACGCATTGCGCGATTTAGTCGTTCTTTATCTCGAACATCGCCAATAAAGTAGCGCATGCAAGGCTGATCAAAATCTTGCTGCATTTCAAACTGCTTTAGCTCGTCACGAGAAAAGATAATAATTTTTTTGGGGCTGTACCGTTCTAATAATGTTTTTACATACTTTTTACCGAACGATCCTGTTCCACCTGTTATTAAAACTACTTTTCCATCAAACATGTGATTTTCTCCACAGCTAACCAGCCTAATATTGCCAAATCTATTTTAAAAGTTAGATTTATACTTATTTACAGCTTTTTTATTTTTTTGATTACCAACTATTTTAACCGCTAATAGTTGCTTTTGATTATCTATTTTAACAGATAGCTGTTCTATTAGGTTAATTAAAAACTCAAGTTCAGTAGCTGAATAATGAGTTTTTTCTCTAGAAAGTGAGCTACTTATGTGAATATCAAGTTTATTATGAATATTCAGCGCTTGCTCAATATCCCAATCTTCTGAGTCAGCAATCAAACTTACTAGATCATTGCAATATGCTCTAGTCTCACTATCTTTAACTTGTGAGCTTGTAACCCGCTTTAAAGACATTATAGTTGTGGTTCTCTTTGTTCAAATGGAATTGCTTCCCAACCTGATTTTATTTCCTTGATCAAGGTAATTACTTCATCAATTTTTTCTATATCGTTCTCAAGGTTTGCGGTTAGTAAGCATCGCTGACAATAATCATATAAAGAGTCTAAGTTAGTTGATACTTCATTATTATGTTCAAAATTTAATACTTGCTGCAACGCACCAAGTAGCACAATACAATCAGAGATTGCGTTGCCTTTTTTTCTAACTCTTTGCGTTCAATAAATCCCTTTGCAGCAGAAAGTTTGCCAACAATATTCACAAACACGAGTTTGACTTGATCATAAGGCGTCATTTCTTTAACGCTGCTAACTGTTATTTGACGGTATTTGTTGATTGATGCATGCGCCATAGGTAATTCCTCAAATTTTAATTGTATGTGTAGAACCATAAGCAAGTTTAGTTCCAACATAAGTTTGACTATTACTTATCGGCCAAAACAGTCACACCTTTAAGTAATAATAGCAGTTTTTATGAGTTTCTTCTGTGTGAAATCGTATCATTACTAGTGGCAAAAATGTGTTAGGTAATTCATCTTAAGTGGGTAGTCCGTTATAAATAGTTAAATATTTATTAGTTATAAAGTATTGGCTTTATAGGGTGGGTGTCTGTTTTTTGGCGTTAATGTCAAAAAATCGCCGCTATTACTTGCATCCAAATCCAACTGGCTTACAATTTGATTAATAAAACAAATTAGTGAAATAAATGGCTCGCTAAAAAATGATCTTAATTTTAGATAATAATAATAATCGCTCTATTGGATTATATGCATCCCTTACTTTTATTGGTGAGGCGGTACAGTTGCAAACAGAAGCTGACTTTGAGCAGGCATGTAGTCACTATCAAAATAAAGAATGTATTGTGGTGTTAGGGGCGCTGCAATCTTTAGATCATGAAAATTTAATTAAACGCTATCCGACTTTCCCTTTTTTACTGATAGGTGAAACGCTCAAACCGCTACTGAGTCTCGCTAATGTTGTTGGACTAATCTGTGAGCCATTTACTCATGAAGTTACTACCCAGTTACTCCATGATTGTCAGCAATATCAGCGTATGCTGCCTCATGAGCATCAACATAATAAAGAAAAAAGTACCTTTGATGGCCTTGTAGGTGAAACCAAAGCCGTAAAAGATTTACGCTTTTTAATTACTCAAGTTGCTAAAACCGATGCCAACGTACTTATTTTAGGTGAGTCGGGCACAGGTAAAGAAGTAGTTGCTCGTAACGTGCACCTGCTTTCTAAGCGTAACAAAGGCCCATTTGTACCGGTAAACTGTGGGGCAATTCCTGCAGAGCTACTAGAAAGTGAACTATTTGGCCATGAAAAAGGTGCATTTACCGGGGCTATTTCAGCACGTAAAGGCCGGTTTGAATTGGCGCAAGGTGGTACGCTATTTTTAGATGAAATAGGCGATATGCCACTGCAAATGCAGGTTAAGTTACTGCGAGTACTACAAGAGCGTAGCTATGAGCGCGTTGGCGGTACTAAAGCGATTCAAGCCGATGTACGTGTTATTGCTGCAACCCACCGCGACCTTGAAAGCATGATTGAAAAAGGCTCATTCCGAGAAGATTTATACTATCGCTTAAATGTTTTTCCTATTGAGAGTCCATCTCTTGCTCAACGTGCAGAAGACATCCCTTTGCTACTTAAAGAGCTAATGCGCCGTGTAAATGAACAAAGCGGTACTACGGCTAAGTTTACAGAGCGTGCTATTGATAGTTTAAAAGAGCATTCTTGGCCAGGTAATATTCGTGAGCTCGCTAACTTAGTTGAGCGTATGGTTATTATGTTCCCAGACAAGGTGGTTGATGTTCCTGATTTACCTAATAAATACCGCTACATTGAAGTTGAAGCCTATGAGCCACAGTACCCAGAAGAACTGATGGAGCGTGATGCGTTTAATGATATTTTTAGTGGCGGATTCAGCGAAGACGAAATAGACCTCGAAGATGATTTTGCTCAAGCGGCACCCGGTTTATTGCCCGATGAAGGTATTGAGCTTAAGGAGTACTTAGCTGAGCTTGAAATTAACTTAATCACCCAGGCATTAGAGCGCTTTGATTACGTTGTTGCCCGTGCTGCTGAAGTACTAGGCGTAAGGCGAACCACACTGGTCGAAAAAATGAAAAAGTATAACCTTTCTAGAGATTGAGAGCTAAGTGCAGGTACTAGGCGCTAGGTATTAGGTTAGAATAAATAAACACTGCGCTTAATTTTTAGCGCTGGTTTCCCCGCTTCTCGCAACCCGCAGCTCTAGCCTTAGCCTAGCTTTTTAACTTCTTCCTTCCTAAAACAATCATTACTATGATCGTTAACCATTCCACAGGCCTGCATGTAAGCATACACTGTGGTTGGGCCTAAAAATTTAAAGCCACGCTTTTTTAAATCTTTTGCAAATAACGTCGATGCCTCAGTAACTGCAGGGTAGTCGGCCAGTGTTTCTAAATCATTTACCTGAGGTTTATTACCAACAAATCGCCATTGATAATCACTAAAACTGCCAAATTCTTCTTGAATTGTAATAAAGCATTTCGCGTTATTAATTGTTGCGACAATTTTTAAGCGGTTGCGAACTATGCCCGCATTTTGCATTAATTTTTCTATATCGTGTTCAGTAAAGGCCGCTACTTTGTGTACATCAAAGTTGGCGAAGGCATTTTTATAATTCTCACGCTTTTTTAATATGGTATACCAGCTGAGTCCCGCTTGTGCCGATTCTAATGTTAAAAACTCAAAAAGTAGTTGATCGTCATGCACTGGGACGCCCCATTCATGATCATGATATTCCACATAGTCAGGTTTTGTTGTATCTAACCATGGGCAGCGGCACTGAGTCTCTTTATTCATACATTTTTCCTTTGCGCGTCATTTTTACGGCACGTGTTTTTACGGTTTAGTCTATTGAATTTACTGGTAAATAATTTTGGCACACATTGTGCATTAGTCAGTGTGTCTACATTATTTTAGAGAGTTGATTATGGCCCTTGCAAGTGTGCTAAAACCCCAGTTTATTTCTGCTAATCAGTATAACCCATGTTTACTGCAAGAGGAGTATGTTGGTGAGTTGAGTGATTTGCGTCAACAGGCAAGTTGGCTTTCTCATTTAGTTGATACTATGCCTGCGGGCGTAATTGTACTCGACGGTAAAGGAATGATCGCTAAAGCGAATCAAATTGCTATCGATATGCTCGGTGAACCACTAGAAGGTGAGAAGTGGTTTAGTGTTATTCAGCGCTCATTTCGTCCTCATCAAGATGATGGTCATGAAGTGTCGTTAAAAGATGGACGCTTAATAAAACTCGATATTACTGCACTTGCACCAGAGCCTGGGCAACTTATATTAATGACCGATTTGACCGAAACCCGACGCTTACAAAAACGAGTCGCGCATATGCAGCGTTTAAGTGCGTTAGGTAAAATGGTGGCATCTTTGGCTCATCAAGTACGCACACCGTTATCAGCAGCTATGTTGTATGCTGCCAATTTAGGCTCAAAGCGCTTACCCGAAGCATCACGCGGCAGTTTTCACACAAAATTAATGTCTCGCTTGAAAGATTTAGAAACCCAAGTAAACGACATGCTGCTATTTGCTAAAAGTGGTGATCAGCAGGTGGTTGAGCAAGTGTCGATGCAACAGTTACTCAGTGAAGTTAAAGCCGGTGCCGATGCCATGGTAGCGCTCAATGATAGCGAATTAAATGTGAGCTTACCTGAACCCGATATAGAAATTATGGGTAATAAAACCGCACTAGCAAGCGCTATTCAAAACCTTATTCACAACAGTATTCAAGTGATTGGCAGTGGCGCGCAGGTTCACCTTAGCGCCCTACGTGACAAACAAGACTCTGACTTTGTACGCATTAGCGTGAGTGACAATGGTCCAGGCATTGACTTAGTCCAGAGCGAGAAAATATTTGAACCTTTTTATACCACTAAAAGCCAAGGTACAGGCTTAGGGCTTGCCGTTGTTAGTTCGGTAGCCAGTGCGCATCAGGGAAGGGTGGAGGCAAACAACAACCCACATGGGGGAGCAATTTTTAGTATGTTGCTGCCTATTAGTGTCACATCTAAATTAGGGGAGTCACATGAGTAACACTATTTTAGTTGTAGAAGACGACGCCGGACTTCGTGAAGCATTAATTGATACTTTAGAAATGTCGGGCATCGCTTGCACGGCAGCCAATAGTGCAGAGCAAGCGATGTTGTTATTAAAAAAAGACGTATTTTCACTAGTGGTTAGTGATGTACAAATGGGCGAGATGAGTGGCTTAGATTTATTACGCAGTATTAAATTAAATCACCCTGATTTACCCGTTTTAATGATGACGGCCTATGCCACTATTGATGATGCGGTTGAGGCCATGCGCCTAGGCGCGATTGATTATATGGCTAAGCCATTTGCACCAGAAGTGCTATTGAACATGGTCAGTCGTTATTTGCCTGAAAAGGAAAAAGAAACAGACGGTCCTATCGTTGCCGACCCTAGCAGTATTCAATTACTCGAACTTGCAGGTAAAGTTGCTCGTTCAGATGCCAGTGTAATGGTACTTGGGCCAAGTGGCTCAGGTAAAGAAGTGCTAGCACGTTATATTCATGACAAGTCAAAACGCTGTAATGAACCATTTGTAGCAATTAACTGTGCTGCTATTCCAGAAAACATGCTTGAAGCTACTTTGTTTGGCTACGAAAAAGGTGCGTTTACTGGTGCGATTCAGGCCTGCCCGGGTAAGTTTGAACAAGCACAGGGTGGAACCATTTTACTTGATGAAATCACCGAAATGGATTTAGGTTTACAAGCCAAACTACTGCGGGTATTACAAGAACGCGAAGTTGAGCGTTTAGGTGGCCGAAAAACTATTTCGCTAGATGTGCGTGTGCTTGCTACCAGTAACCGCGAATTAAAAGAGGCGGTTGCTGATAATCAATTCCGCGAAGATTTATATTATCGACTCAATGTTTTCCCTTTGCTGTGGCGACCTCTGTGTGAGCGTCCTGGCGACATTATTGTACTGGCTAAGCACTTAATTGAACGTCACTTAAGTAAAAGCAAAGAGCCAATGGCGTATCTAGATATAAGCGCTGAACAAAAACTGCTTAGCCATAGCTGGCCCGGTAACGTTCGAGAGCTGGATAACGTTATTCAACGTGCTTTAATTTTACGCAGTGGTAGTACTATTGATGAGCATGCAATTTTTATCGAAAATTTAACCCCAACCCAGTTTGTGGTTGAAACAACAACAGTGCCGGAGCCTATAAAAAGTAGTCTCAGTAACGCTTATTATGATGAAAAAACAATGCCCGAAGATGAGCAAAAAAATGATTTGCTCGCCTTAGATACAGGAAGTTACAAAGATGAACTTAAAGATAAAGAGCATCGCATAATTTTAGAAACCTTGGCGCGTTGCCAAGGGAAGCGTAAAGAAGTAGCCGAAACCTTAGGCATAAGTCCACGTACTTTGCGCTACAAATTAGCGCAAATGCGCGATTTAGGTATTTCCCTCCCTGCATAACCTCAACAGCCCTAAAACTAAGTAACAGATTTTAGGGCTGTCAAAACTCTGACTACGCAAATAAATACAGTAAGCTATTGTTATTATTGGTTTTTATTTTTGGCATGTTTTGTGCTTTATTCTCTTTAAGAGTTTACTGCATTATCAGAGACAATTATGAAAATTCAAAACAGTGCTTTATTTCAAGAAATGCAATCTATGGCTTCAGAAGCCACGCGTAGTAACCAAGTTAATAACTTGCCAACGCAAGTGCAATCAACGTCTACAGCACAATTTGGTGATATGTTGAGTAATGCACTTAATACAGTGCATGAGCTTCAGCAAGACACAGGACAAAAAAGAAAAGCAGTTGAGATGGGCGACAGAAGCGTATCGCTTGCTGAGGCGATGATTGCTTCGCAAAAGTCTTCTGTGGCATTTGAAGCTACGGTACAGGTTCGTAATAAGCTTGTTGAATCTTACAAAGAAATTATGAACATGCCTGTTTAACTAGGTAGTGGAGAATTATTGTGGCGCAATCTAATCAATCTACAGATCTGGCACTTGCTGATGGCATGATGGAGCAAAGTGAAAACGAAGATCAACAAGAGCAAAAATCAGGCTATTTCAGCGCCCTAGGCGGTGTTGATGTTTTACGTCAAATTACCCTGATTGTTGCATTGGCCATTTGTTTGGCTATTGCTATCTTCGTAATTATTTGGGCTCGTCAGCCAGATATGCGCCCATTAGGTAAAATGCAAACTCAAGAGTTAATTGAAACACTCGACTTTTTAGATGCGCAAAAAATTGACTATGAACTTGATGGTAATGTGGTGTCAGTTGATGAAACTGAGTATCAAAATATTAAGTTACTGATGACCCGTGAAGGTTTAGAGCAAGGGCCAACATCAGGTAGCGACATTATTATGCAAGACATGGGGTTTGGAGTAAGCCAACGTTTAGAACGTGAGCGCCTTAAACATGGTCGCGAGCAACAACTTGCCCGTACTATTGAAGAGCTAAACAACGTTACTCGCGCCAAAGTACTATTAGCTATTCCAAAAGAAAATGTATTTGCTCGTCGAGAGAAAAAACCCTCAGCAACAGTAGTACTAACGCTTAAGCGTGGTCGATCACTAGATAGCGAAGAAGTTGACTCAGTAGTTGATATGATTGCTTCAGCGGTGCAAGGCCTTGAGCCTTCTCGCGTAACGGTGACCGATCAAAACGGCCGCCTATTAAATTCAGGCTCACAAACCTCTTTGGCTGCACGCTCTCGTAAAGAATATGACCTAGAGCGTAAGCGTGAGCAAGAATACCTAGAAAAAATTGACAGCATTTTAATTCCCGTTGTTGGCTTGGGTAACTACACCGCCCAAGTAGATTTAAGCATGGACTTTAGTGCAGTAGAAGAAACACAAAAACGTTACAACCCAGATTTACCGGCAGTAAGAAGTGAAACCACTTTCGAAGAAAATAATATCGGTGGTTTAGCGGTAGGTATTCCTGGTGCACTTACTAATCAGCCTCCGGTTAACTCAACGATACCTGAAGATGCAATGGCTGGCGGTGCAGGCACGGCTACGTCACCAAGTCGTACTCACAAAGAAGCTACCCGTAACTATGAACTAGATACCACTATTTCTCATAAACGTCAGCAAACGGGTGTGATCCGCAGAATAAGTGTGTCTGTAGCGGTCGATTACTTACCCACGGTTGGTGAAAACGGTGAAACAACCATGACACCACGTTCGGTAGAAGCTTTGTCAAATATTCGTCGTTTGTTACAAGGTGGCGTAGGCTTTGATATGCAACGTGGCGATGCACTTGAAGTAGTAACCGTACCATTTGTTCGTGAAGACTCAGCGCTTGATTTTGAATTGCCTTTATGGGAACAAGATTGGTTTATGAAAATGATGCGCTTAGTATTAGGTGCGCTGGTTATTATTGTACTGATTTTAGCTGTAGTTAAGCCTATGCTTAAGCGCTTAATTTACCCAGATAATACACTTGAAGAATATGATGAAGACTCTCTTAGTTCAGGTGTTGACCTTGGTGACAGCACATTAGATATGCTAAATAATGACTTTGATTCTGCTTCAGTTGGCTTCTCAAGCGATGGTACACTACAGTTACCAGACCTACATGGCGACGAAGACTTATTGAAAGCGGTTCGTGCCCTTGTAGCCAATGAACCAGAACTATCATCACAAGTAGTGAAAGCGTGGTTAACAGAAGATGACTGATCAAGAACAAAAACAACTACCACCGGCGTTTGATGTTGATAAGCTCGATGGTGTAGATAAAGCGGCGATATTATTGCTGAGCTTATCTGAAGAAGACGCAGCGCAAATCCTAAAGCACTTAGAGCCAAAGCAAGTGCAAAAGGTAGGTATGGCCATGGCGGCAATCGATGATTTGTCGCAAGCTAAAATCAGCGCAGTGCACAACTTGTTTATCGAACAAATTCAAAGCTTTAGTACGATAGGTTTTCAGTCTGAAGATTTTATCAAAAAAGCACTTACGGCTGCATTAGGTGAAGATAAAGCTGCCAGCTTAATAGACCAAATTGTTATGGGATCAGGCGCTAAAGGGCTTGATTCATTAAAATGGATGGACTCAAAGCAGGTAGCAAATATTATTCGTAATGAGCATCCGCAAATTCAAACAATAGTGCTTTCTTATTTAGAGCCGGAACAATCTGCTGAGATTTTAGCGCAATTTCCTGAAAAAGTGCGCTTAGATTTAACCATGCGTATTGCCAATTTAGAAGAAGTTCAACCAGCGGCTTTACAAGAATTAAACGAAATTATGGAAAAACAATTCGCTGGTCAAGCGGGTGCACAAGCTGCGAAGATGGGTGGCTTAAAAGCGGCTGCAGATATTATGAACTACCTCGATACCAATGTTGAAGGGCAGTTAATGGATTCTATCCGTGAGCATGACGAAGAAATGTCGCAACAAATTCAAGACTTAATGTTTGTCTTCGAAAACTTAATGGATGTAGAGGATCGAGGTATTCAAGCAATTTTACGTGAAGTGCCTCAAGATGTACTGATGAAAGCCATTAAAGGCACTGACGAAGCGCTTAAAGAGAAGATTTTGGGTAACATGTCAAAACGTGCAGCAGAAATGCTTGCTGATGACTTAGAAGCTATGGCACCAGTGCGCATTAGTGAAGTAGAAGCAGCACAAAAAGAAATACTGTCAACAGCTCGTCGTCTATCAGATTCAGGTGAAATTATGCTTGGTGGTGGCGGTGGTGAGGAGTTCTTATAATTTATGAGTAACTCTAAAGGTCGCCCGTTACACGCTGATGAAGCTGATGAGCTATTAAAAAATTGGCCAATTCCAGATGTTGCGCCAGATGAGCGAAGTTTTGGCAATCGTTCGACCGCTTTTGGTACGCCATTGGCAGAGCTATACCATAAAGAAATGGCCAAAGAGCAAGATGAAGAGCCCGAAGAACAAGAATTACCTTCTCTTACTATGGTGGAGCTTGAGCGCATTCGCCAAGATGCGTATGAGGAAGGTCTTAAGCAAGGACATGAGCAAGGCTATATAGATGGTTTTGATAAAGGCGTAACTGAGGGCAAAGAAGCTGGTTACAAAGAAGGTGTTGAGCTGGGTAAAACCCAAGGTCAAGAAGAGGTTAAACCTTTGATGGATGAGCAGTTAACTCACTTACGCAGCTTGTTAGATAGTTTATCTGATCCACTTAAAAAAGTGGATGACCAAGTAGAAAAGCAGTTAGTGCAGTTAGCTACTATGCTCAGTGAAGCAATTATTTATCAAGAGATAAAAACCTCGCCTGATATTATCTTACATACCTTGAAAAAAAGCATTGATGCACTGAATGCAGAGCAACAGAAAGTTAAAATTCATCTTCACCCAGAAGACCTAACACTTATAAAAACCAGTTATGGCGAGCAGGCTATTGAAGATAATCATTGGCAGTTAATTCCAGAGCCTACATTGGAGCGTGGCGGTTGTGAAGTTAAGACAACACTATCGTCTTTAGATATGACCTTGAAAACTCGTGTCAAAGAAACATTGGATAGTTTTTTGCATAATAGTGGTATCTAACTTTTTATTGGCGTGCAATGTCTGTGAGCGATACTTCATTAAGCGAACGCTTATCTCAATACCAACAACATATTAAAACTCCAGCACCTGCGGTTGCAGGCGTTTTAACCCGAGTGGTTGGTTTAACGCTTGAAGCAAAAGGCCTGCGAGCTCCAGTAGGCAGCCAATGTAAAATTGAAACCATGAGCGGCTTTGTTGATGCCGAGATTGTTGGTTTTAACGATCAAACCTTATATTTAATGCCAAATGATCATATCTCTGGTGTGCTACCTGGTGCCCGAGTTATTCCTCAAGTTAATGATACTGGGTTACCAGTTGGTATGAGTCTTCTTGGCCGAGTTGTCGACGGTTTAGGGCGACCTTTAGATGGGCTGGGTAAAATAAACGCAGAACACACACTTAAATTCGCTCAAAACGCAATAAATCCACTGGCAAGGCGTCCTATTAGTAAACCCATGGATGTGGGGGTACGGGCTATTAACTCAGTAATTACGGTAGGCCAAGGTCAGCGTATGGGCTTATTTGCAGGCTCCGGTGTGGGTAAATCTGTACTATTGGGCATGATGACTCGAGGCAGTGAAGCCGATGTAATTGTAGTGGGTTTAGTTGGTGAGCGTGGCCGAGAAGTAAAAGAATTTATTGAAGAAATACTGGGTGTTGAAGGGCGTAAACGCTCAGTTGTTGTGGCAGCGCCTGCTGATGCTTCACCATTAATGCGATTAAAAGGCTGTGAGAGCGCAGTAACTATTGCAGAGTATTTTCGAGATCAAGGGTTAAACGTATTGTTACTGCTTGACTCGGTAACGCGTTATGCCATGGCGCAGCGTGAAATAGCACTGGCTGTTGGTGAGCCTCCTGCAACCAAAGGTTATCCGCCTTCAGTATTTGCTAAATTACCCGCATTAGTTGAACGTGCCGGTAATGGCGGAGAAGGTCAAGGCTCCATTACTGCCTTTTTTACTGTACTGAGTGAAGGTGATGATATGCAAGACCCGATAGCCGATGCCGCACGTGCCATACTTGATGGGCATATTGTTTTATCGCGTGATTTAGCCGACAGCGGTCATTACCCTGCTATTGATATAGAAAAGTCTATTTCTCGAGTAATGCCACAAGTGGTTTCAGAGCCACATATGCAGCAAGCTCGGGTGCTTAAACAAGTATATTCTATGTATCAACAGAACAAAGACATGATCACCTTGGGTGCTTATCAAAAAGGCAGTGACCAAATGCTTGATCAGGCAATAAACATGATGCCAAGAGTGAACGCATTTTTACAGCAAGGCATGCGTGACGTGATTAGTTATGATGATGGCCTACAAGGGCTCGCACAATTATTAGGACAAGCATAATGGCAAAAAATAAACTACATTTGCTGCTTAAGCTTGAAAATGAAAAAGAAGAAACATTACGCATGAGCTACTTGCAAGCAAATCAAAACTTGCAGCTAAATCAGCAAAAGCTTCAAGGCTTAAATGACTTTCGACTTGAATATACGCAGCAACTTCATATTAAAGGGCAATCGGGCTTATCAAGTGCCGGGTTTAGCCAGTATCACGCATTCATAGCTAAGATTGAAGAGGCGACTCGTCAACAAGCGAGTACCGTTAATACTGCAAAACAAGTAGTGAGCCAGCGTAAAACGTTATGGCTAAAACAACAAGTTAAAGCCAAAGCGGTTGCTAAGCTAATTGAAAAGCAACAGTTAAAAGCGGATATGCTGGTGGCTAAGAATGAACAAAAAATGTTAGATGAGTTTTCCTCTAATCAATTTTATCAAAGGAATAAAGCACTATAAGTTAGGCATACTAATTGCTTGTGTTCTATAAGAGCAATGTTTTTTAGGATTGTGCGGTGGGCTGTTGCCGCTTTTATTAGGTGATTTATGGCGATGAATGATATTTCAATGTTGGCGGTATCTGAGCAAGACTCATACCTAGTTAATAAAGACAGTGATAAAGCAAAATTAGATAGCAGTAATGATACTGGCTTTTTTGACCAACTAGCACTTGCTAACCAAGCTTCTGATACACAAGATTCAGAGGTCAAAGCGCCACACAAGCAGCAATCAGATGAACCATCCGATCCAAAAGAGCAAACTAGCGAAGAGAAGCCTTTGAGCGGTGAGGATATGCTGGCGCAAATTAATGCGGCACAGGTAATCGACACCTCAGTAAAAAATAACTCTCATGGCGGCGCAGAGTTAATAGACAAAGACGCTGTCAAAATAAACATCAAGCCTGAAGATAAGCTCGCACCTATTGTTATTAATTTGCCAAGTGATGAAACTGTTGATGATGCAGCTATTTTACAAGCACAAAATGCTATAGGTGCTGAATCATCGAGCAAAACTACTGTTGAGTCTTCACCGCTTGGTAGTCAATCAATAGCGACAGCTGCCACAGCCGGAGAATCTGAGGCTGTTAAAAATGAGCAAGCGGTTGCAAAACCATCAGATAAGCCGACTGATTCTACAGGCACTAAAGCATCGATAGACGCCTCTGTTTTGGCGTTGTTATCAAAAGATGATAATGCAATAAAAGCTGATAAACTCTTAGCAAATTTAACGCCTGCTCAACAAGGTGAACTTGCTACTGAGCTAGATGCGATGAGCAAGCCCATTAATAAAGACAATGTAGCGGATTTAAAGCAGTTACTCAGTAAGTATGTTAGCGAAAGCGAGAAACCGCAAACTCCTCAACAAGCCATTAATGCACAAATAAGTACGCTAACGACCCCAGAGAAACAGGCATTGCTTAATCAGATGCAGGCATACATTAAAAGTGAGCCTCTATCTACTAAAGAACTTACTTTATTAAAAGGGGTTATCAGTGATTTAGAAACAGCTATCAACGCAGACACTTTGTCTAGTGCCAAAGGTAAACCGCTGTTTGCTAATAATACGTTGATAGCAGGTGTTACACCTAAAACGCAACAAGGTACAGAGTCGGCTAATGTAAAACCTAAGCTAAAATCAGAAAGCTCTAAATCGATAGCCGAAACGCCTGAGGAGCTTACTAAACAGCTTGATGTACTACAAAAAGAGAGTATGCGCGCCACTAACGCAGAACAAATGCCACCGCGTGCTGCACAGATTTTTTCTCAAATCATTAATATATTCGATAAATCGTCGCTTAATACTATCGCTAAATACGATACTTTAGGCTACGAGCAAGCTATTATTGAAGCGCAAAGTTTACAGGCTGGGCAGTTGCAAAGCACTGCGCAAGCTAAACAGGTGAGCATTGATCCTGCCACCTTACAGGCATTAAATATTATTAAAAGTGATGCCGCAAAAATGCTACAAGAGCGCGTTACTTCAATGTTAAGCATTAATAACAAAGAAGCTGAAATTCGTTTAGATCCACCTGAGATGGGCAGTATGCAAATTCGTATTCGAAGTGATGCGGAGCAAGCACAAATAAACTTTGTAGTGCAAAATCAGCAAGCCAAAGAAGCGCTAGAGCAATCATTACCTAGGCTTAGAGAATTATTAATGCAACAGGGTTTAGAACTAGGTGAAAGCAGCATTTCTTATGGTGGTTCATCTCCAGAACAAAACGAGCAACAAGAAGGTCAGCCACAAGGTCAAATGGCTAATAATAGCTCTTCAGATGAGACAAATAGTGAGCAACCAGATAAGCAAACACATAGTTCTGGACAACAAACGTCATCATCAATAGATTACTATGCCTAAGTCCTGCTATTATAATAGTTAAAACAAGCAAATACCTTTGCGAATAAAGGAAATACAATGGCTGAAGATACTAATTTAGAAATAGAAGAAGTCAGTAAAAATAAAAGCAAACTCATTATAATTATAGCCGCTGTATTAGTTATTGTTGGCGGTGTAGCTGGTTACTTTTTACTATCGGGTGATGATGAGCCCGTAGAAACTTTAACAGATGATGCCGCCAGTGGTGAAGTAGCCGCAGAATCATCAAGCTCCTCGGCAACGGTCGGCAGTGCGCTATATGTTGCTATGCCAAGACCTTTTATATTTAATGTTCCAGGGGCGAGCCGCGATAGAATTGTACAAATTAAAGTGCAATTGCTGGTGCGCGGAGATGGCAATGAAGAAACGGCTAAAAAACACATCCCACTGATTGAAGGCACGCTATTGAGTGTATTTTCAATGACTACCGCAGATGAACTAAGCACCAGTGTAGGCAAAGAAACACTGCGCTTTACTGCGCTAGATAAAGTACAAGCTGCAATGATGGATGTGGAAGGAAGTAAAGTAATTGAGCGGGTACTGTTTACCGGCTTTGTGATGCAATAAGGGGTCAGTGTGAGCGATTTATTATCCCAAGACGAAATTGATGCGCTATTACACGGTGTTGATGAGGTCGAAGAGGAAGATATACACGACGGTGAAGACGGTGAGGGAAGTACGCTACAGTATGACTTCTCTTCGCAAGATCGCATCGTGCGTGGTCGCATGCCGACACTTGAAATTGTTAATGAGCGATTTGCGCGTCATATGCGAATTAGCCTATTTAACATGATGCGCCGCACCGCTGAGGTGTCAATTAATGGCGTGCAAATGATCAAATTTGGTGAGTATATTCATACCTTATTTGTACCAACCAGTTTGAATATGGTGCGTTTTCGCCCACTAAAAGGCACTGGTTTAATTACCATGGAGGCGCGCTTAGTCTTTATACTGGTAGATAACTTTTTTGGTGGCGATGGTCGTTATCATGCCAAAATTGAAGGGCGTGAATTTACCCCAACAGAGCGCCGTATCGTGCAAATGCTGTTAAAAATAATCTTTGAAGATTACAAAGAAGCATGGGCACCGGTTATGGATGTGTCGTTTGAGTATCTTGATTCTGAGGTGAATCCCGCTATGGCTAACATTGTTAGCCCAACCGAAGTAGTGGTTATTAGCTCTTTTCATATTGAGCTTGATGGCGGCGGTGGTGACTTTCATATTGCGCTGCCTTATTCAATGCTCGAACCTATTCGAGAGCTACTGGATGCAGGTGTTCAGTCTGATACTGAAGATACCGATTTACGTTGGAGTAAAGCGCTTCGTGACGAAATAATGGATGTGGAAGTCGATTTGTCGACTCAGCTACTTGAAGTTGATTTAAGCTTAAAACAAATTATGGAGCTCAAGGCGGGGGATATTATTCCTGTTGAAATGCCTGAGCATATTACTGTGTTTGTTGAAGAGTTGCCAACATTTAGAGCTAAAATGGGTCGCTCACGCGATAACGTTGCGCTACAAATTAGTGAAAAAATTAAACGCCCTGATTCAGTTAAATCTGAGCTGCATGTCTTTACTAAAGGCGGCAAAAAAATTGATTCAGATGCAGAATTAGCAGAACTAGAAGATGATTTACACCTTTCAAACGGTGTAGACTTAGACTGGTAATTGATTAAAAGGTTAAAAGTATGAGCGATGATCAAGATACGATGGACGAATGGGCAGCAGCACTTGCTGAGGCTGAGGGAACTGATGATGATAGTGCAGAGGTTAAAGTAACCGAGCTTGATGAGCTGGATGATTCAAAGCATGAGCTCAGCGGTGAAGAAAAACGTAAACTCGACACTATTTTAGATATTCCCGTTACTATTTCGATGGAAGTAGGGCGTTCTAAAATTAATATTCGTAACTTATTACAACTTAACCAAGGCTCAGTTGTTGAGCTTGATAGGGTTGCTGGTGAACCGCTTGATGTATTAGTTAACGGTACATTGATAGCACATGGTGAAGTGGTTGTGGTGAACGATAAGTTTGGTATTCGCTTAACTGATGTAATTAGTCAGGTTGAACGGATCAAAAAGTTACGATGATAGCATTACTTGGTTTAAGCAATTCTGTGTTTGCAGCTACCGATGCTGCAACACCCACCACAGACATTATTTCAATGGTGATGTCGTTAGGTGTGGTGGTCGTGTTAATTTTAGTGTTGGCTTTTTTTGTTAAAAAGCTTAATCCAAATTTAACCAATAACGATGAGTTCAAAGTGATTCGCAGCCTCCCTTTAGGCTCACGCGAGCGCTTGATGGTAGTTGAGATAGATAATGCACAGCATCTATTAGGTGTAACTCCACATAGCATTAATTATTTACACAAGTTAGAAAACCCCCTAACAGAGAAAGAGTTACCAGAATTAGCGAAGCGTTTTGGCAAAATGTTAAACCCACAACTTAATCAAAATAAAAAGAATTAATATTATGACCAAATGGCTGCTTATTATTCTTGCCATCGTGTTCATTCCTGGTGTTAATGCAGAAGGGATTGACGCGCTTACGATCACAAGTAATCCAGATGGCACGCAAGACTATTCAGTGACGCTACAAGTGTTAGCGATCATGACGGCAATGAGCTTTATTCCAGCAGCCATTATCATGATGACCTCGTTCACTCGAATTATTGTAGTATTGGCTATTTTGCGCCAAGCGATTGGCTTACAGCAAACCCCTTCGAATCAAGTATTACTAGGTATGTCGCTGTTTTTAAGTATTTTTATTATGGCGCCTATTTATGAGCAAATAAACGAACGTGCAATCGAACCGTACTTAAGTGAACAGGTAACATCACTAGAAGCACTCGATTTAGCTAAAGAGCCAATGAAAGCTTTTATGCTTTCTCAAGTACGATTAAAAGACTTAGAAACCTTTGCAAAAATAGCTGGGTACGATCAGCTTGATTCACCCGAAGCAACGCCAATGATTGTTCTTATTCCGGCGTTTGTGACCAGTGAGCTACAAACGGCCTTTATTATTGGTTTTATGTTCTTCATCCCCTTTTTGATTGTCGATTTGGTGGTTGCATCGGTGTTGATGGCCATGGGTATGATGATGCTATCCCCCATGATTGTATCGCTACCGTTTAAGATTATGTTGTTTGTATTGGTTGATGGTTGGAGCTTGGTGATGGGTACGCTCGCTAAAAGCTTTGGGTTGGGCACATAGTGGTGCTTTCTACTTTGAACCAATCACTCTAGGAGTCGCCCATGGAACCTGAAGTATTTGTTGATATTTTAAGTGGAGCCCTATTTTTAGTGATTAAGCTGGTGTCTGCTATTGTGGTACCTGGTTTAATTATTGGTTTAGTAGTGGCAGTATTTCAGGCGGCAACCTCAATTAATGAACAAACACTGAGCTTTTTACCGCGTCTATTAATTACTATTAGTGCGTTAATAGTGGGTGGACATTGGTTTACTCAAGAGCTGATGGATTTTTTTAATCGCTTAGTGCTTCTTATACCCGAAATAGCAGGTTAACGATGGAGTTTCCATTTTCCGTTGTTATTCAATGGTTAAGTGATTTTTTACTGCCCTTGGTGCGTATTAGCTCAATGATCATGATTATGGCGGGTATTGGCGCTAAAAACGTCCCTTCTCGAATTAAAATGGGCTTGGCTGTTGTAGTCACATTTTTAGTTGTGCCTGTTTTACCTCCAGCTACATTTACTAATTTATTTTCTTTTGAAATGGTTTTAGTGGTGCTACAACAAATGCTGATTGGTGTTGCGATTGGTTTTGCATCCACACTACTGCTCAATACATTTGTTTTAGCCGGGCAAATCCTTGCTATGCAAACTGGTTTAGGTTTTGCGTCTGTTGTTGACCCCTCAAATGGAATGAGTGTGCCTGCTGTAGGGCAGTTCTACCTCATTTTAGCTACCTTGTTATTTTTTGTATTTAATGGCCATTTAATGATGATTCAAATGGTGGTACATAGTTTTCAGGTATTGCCAATTGATGGTAATTGGTGGGCGGTTGATCATTATTGGGACATAGTGACATGGGGTGGTTGGATGTTTACCACTGCACTAGTGCTTTCGTTAGCGCCATTAACGGCCATGCTTGTAATTAATATGTCATTTGGCATCATGACCCGTGCTGCCCCACAGTTAAATATCTTCTCTATAGGCTTTCCGTTTACCTTAGTGGCAGGGCTCGTTATTATTTGGGCTACCCTCGGTAACTTTATCACTCAGTTTGAGTTCCAATGGCTAAAAATGGTTGAGCTAATGTGTACTCTAGTTGGTTGTTCCCCTTAGGAGAGCGTAATGGCTGAAGATTCAGGACAAGAAAAAACCGAAGAACCCACGCCCAAAAAAGTTGATGATGCCAAAAAGAAAGGCCAAATAGCGCGCTCTAAAGAGCTAGGTACTATGTTTGTACTTATTTTTTCTGCTATTTCTCTATTAATGTACGGCCCTGAAATTGGCAAAGGCTTGTACCGAATTATGGGCAGAATGCTTAGTCTTAATCGCAATGAAACCTACGACACCACAAAAATGTTTGCGGTGTGGGGGGAGGTGGCCGACGTACTGTTATTTCCTATGTCGATGTTTGTACTTATTATTGTACTCGCTGCGTTTATTGGTAACACCATGCTTGGCGGCTTTAATTTTAGCTGGCAGGCAGCTGCGCCCAAAGCCAGTAAAATGTCGCCAATGAAAGGTTTTACTCGGATGTTTGGGCCGCAAGCGGCTATTGAACTACTTAAGTCATTATTAAAGTTTGGCCTAGTGGCGACCTTCGCTATCTTTTTAATTAATGTTTATTTTGATGAAATATTACATTTGAGTATAGAAAGTGCGCCGGGCAATATCGTGCATGCTTTAGAAATATTAGCCTGGATGTTTTTAGGGTTATCTTGCACCTTAATTATTATTGCAGCTATTGATGCGCCATTTCAAAGTTATAGCCATAACAAACAGCTTAAAATGACGATGCAAGAAGTAAAAGATGAATATAAAAACTCTGAGGGTGATCCGCAAATCAAAGCGCGTATCAGGCAAACCCAACGTCAAATGTCGCAAAAGAGAATGATGCAAGATGTTCCCGATGCCGATGTTATTGTTACCAACCCGACTCATTACTCAGTGGCTTTAAAATACGACACAGAGCGAGCTGGAGCGCCTATTGTACTAGCCAAAGGTGTTGACGAACTCGCTATGCAAATTCGTAAAATTGCTTTGGGTAATGAAGTGCCCATTGTTGAGTCGCCGACCTTAACGCGAGCGCTTTATCATACCGCTGAAGTAGGGGATCAAATTCCCGATCAGCTCTTTACAGCAGTTGCTCAAGTGCTTGCCTATGTATTTCAGCTTAAACGGTTTAAAAAAGGCCGTGGAAAACGCCCTGTTGCGCTTAATAAAAAGCTGCCAATCCCTGATGAATTTAAGTATTAACCACCAACCAACTAACTTGGAATAGTTATTGCAATTTCAGCGTAGTGTCAATTTTTTGAAATTGTAGAGTTATGGAATTTAAAGCGGTATTACAACAACTTAATAAAGATAAAAAAGAATATGCAAAGGGCGTTGGTACACCGCTTTTAGTCTTAGCTGCGCTTGGCATGGTTATTTTACCCCTGCCTCCATTTCTGCTTGATATATTATTTTCGTTTAATATCGCGCTCGCATTAGTAGTATTACTGGTCACCGTATATACCATGAAGCCGCTTGAATTTGGCATGTTTCCAGCTGTGTTGTTAATCGCCACAATCATGCGTTTAGCACTTAACGTAGCCAGTACCCGGGTGGTACTACTTGAGGGTCATAATGGTGGTGATGCTGCTGGTAAGGTAATTGAAGCATTTGGCTCGGTGGTTATTGGTGGTAACTACGCCGTGGGTTTAGTGGTATTTTTGATTCTAATTATCATAAACTTTGTGGTAATTACCAAAGGTGCAGGGCGTATTTCAGAAGTGTCAGCACGTTTTACCCTTGATGCTATGCCGGGTAAGCAAATGGCGATTGATGCAGATATGAATGCTGGCTTTATTAGTGCAGAGCAAGCTAGAGAGCGTCGTGATGAAGTAACCCGTGAAGCCGACTTTTATGGTTCTATGGATGGTGCCAGTAAATTTGTAAAAGGGGATGCTATCGCAGGTATCGTCATTTTAGTGATTAATATTGTAGGTGGTTTATTTGTTGGCATGATCCAGCATGACTTGAGCTTTTCACGTGCTATGGAAGTGTACACACTATTGACCATTGGTGATGGCTTAGTAGCGCAATTACCTTCATTACTACTTTCAATTGGTACTGCGATTGTTGTAACGCGTCAAAATGAATCGCACAATATGGGCGATCAGTTTAAGCAGCAGCTAGGAAACGAAAAATCATTATTTATTGCCTCTGGTATCCTCATTACTATGGGTTTAGTCCCAGGTATGCCGCATATTGCATTTTTAAGTTTAGGTGCGCTTTTAGGTTACCTTGCATACTACACTCAGCAAAACAAACTTAAATTGGCGGCTGCTGAGGCCGAAGAAGCTGAAAATGCAGCCTCAGGTAACGGGATTGCGGCTAAACAAGAACAAAAAGAACTGGGTTGGGATGATGTACAGCAAGTTGATGTTATTGGCTTAGAAGTGGGTTATCGGTTAATTCCTTTAGTAGACCAATCACAAGGTGGCGAGCTGTTAAACCGTATTAAAGGGGTGCGTAAAAAATTATCTCAAGAGCTAGGCTTTTTAGTGCCGCCAGTGCATATCCGCGATAATCTTGAGCTCGACCCAAATGCGTATCGCATCACCATGATGGGTGTATCAAGTGGTGAGGGTGAGCTTAAACATGGCGATGAACTGGCAATTAATCCTGGCCAAGTGTTTGGCCCGCTCAAAGGCATTGAAACTACAGACCCTGCATTTGGTTTAGATGCGGTATGGATAAAACCAGATCAAAAAGATGAAGCGCAATCTTTAGGTTATACCGTAGTTGATTCAGCAACCGTTGTGGCCACTCATATTAGCCAGTTACTCACAAATAGCGCCGCATTATTGCTTGGCCACGAAGAAGTACAAAACTTATTAGATATGTTAGGTAAAAGCCACCCTCGCTTAGTTGAAGGGCTGGTACCGGATGTATTACCGCTGACCACCATCGTTAAAGTACTACAAAACTTATTAAATGAAGGGGTAGCAATACGAGATATGCGTTCGATTGTTCAAACCCTTGTTGAGTATGGCCCTCGTAGCCAAGACCCTGATGTATTAACGGCTGCAGTGAGAATATCGTTGCGTAGATTAATCGTTCAAGATGCTGTTGGTATGTCTTCTGAAATCCCTGTCATAACCTTGGCGCCTGAGTTGGAACAGATGTTGCATCAGTCACTTCAAAATGCAGGTGATGAAGGTGCCGGAATAGAACCAGGACTTGCTGATAGACTTCAAACATCATTGAATGAAGCACATCAAAATCAAGAAATGGCCGGTGAACCTTCAATATTGCTAACGTCAGGAATGTTACGCACTGTGTTATCTCGATTTGTTAAATACACCATTCCAGGATTGCGAGTGATGTCTTATCAAGAGATACCAGATGAAAGACAGATCAAGATTGTCAGCTCTGTAGGCCAACAATAAGATTTTAAAGGGGTTTGAATTATGAAAATTAAACGTTTTTTTGCTAAAGACATGCGCACCGCACTAAAAGAAGTAAAAGAAGAGCTTGGTGTTGATGCGGTTATTATGTCAAATAAGAAACTAGCTAATGGCGTTGAAATTGTTGCTGCTGTTGATTACGACAAAGCCGCGACAAAAGCGCCAGAGCAACCTCAAAGCCAACCAGCTGCAAGTGCTTCATTTGCACATACCCAGAGCTCACATAACTTTGTAAAACCAGAGCCACAGCGCGCTCAACCTAAGCCACAAGCAAAGGTGGCAGACAGTTTACAAGCTTTATTAGAACGTCAATCTCCCCGTCCTCGTTCAGCAGAGCTTGCGTCAATGTTTTCACAATCAGGTATTGATACTTCTGGCCATTATCAAGAACAAGAAGCTGTGCAATCTCGACCTAAAAATATGTTTGAACGTGAACAAAGTGCGCCTGCACGTCCTCGTACTCAAGCTGATAGCTTAGGTTTTGATGATTTAGACAGTGGTTTTGACGATTTAGACTCACCGAGTGCACCACGCCAGCAAACGATGCAAAACGAGTCGAGTGATATAAGCACCATGCGCGAAGAAATGAACGCAATTCGTCAATTACTAGAACATCAAGTGTCAGGTTTAATGCAACAAGATATGGCACGTCGCGATCCAACCCGTGCATGTATGATTGACCGTTTAGTGGGTATGGGAATAGATAAAGACGTTGCTGAGCAGATGGCATGCTTTGTACCCGATGCTGTATCTCGCCAACAAGGTTGGAAAGCCTTATTGAATATGGTTGAAGATCAAATGCAAACCACTAACAACGAAATTCTTCGCCAAGGTGGTGTTTATGCTCTAGTCGGCCCAACAGGAGTAGGTAAAACCACCACGGTTGCAAAATTAGCTGCATTAGGTGCGCAAAAGTATGGTGCTGATAAAGTTGCGCTTATTACCACTGATACCTACCGTATTGGTGCGTATGAGCAGCTAGCAACTTACGGTCGAATTATTGGCTGTGGCGTAAAACAAGTTAAAGATGCAAATGAATTAGCAGAAGTTTTATACCATTTACGAAATAAACGTCTAGTCTTAATTGATACAGCAGGAATGAGTCAGCGAGATTTACGTTTAACTGAGCAGCTTAATACCTTAATGCGTAATCAACGTGTGGATATACGTAGTTATTTAGTATTAAGTGCTACAGCGCAAATCAATGTATTACAAGAGACAGTAAGGCACTTTAAAAAAGTACAGCTTAGTGGATGTATTTTTACTAAGTTAGATGAGTCATTGAGTTTAGGTGAGATTATTAGTATTGCGATTCAAAATCGTCTCCCAATAGGGTATCTTACTAATGGTCAGCGAGTACCAGAAGATATCAGAGTGGCAAATGCTGAAAAACTAGTAAAAAAAGCTGAGCAATTGTATTTAAAAAGAATAAAAGCACAACAATCACGACACCAATCAGTGGCGTCGAACACAGTAGAGATGTATGATTAACACAGTTTTAGATCAAGCAAGCGGCCTTCGCAAAATGAGTAATAATAATAACGGCGTAAAAGTTATCGCTGTCACCGGCGGCAAAGGTGGAGTGGGAAAAACAAACGTATCCCTTAACACGGCAATCGCGTTAGGCCAACAAGGCAAGCGTGTGCTGGTATTAGATGCTGATTTAGGGTTAGCTAATTGTGATGTTATGCTTGGACTGCGTGTAGAGCGTAACTTGTCTCATGTTTTATCAGGTGAATGTGAACTCGAAGATATTTTAGTTGAAGGCCCCGCAGGCATAAAAATAGTACCTGCAACATCGGGCTCGCAAAGTATGGTTGAGCTATCTCCTTCAGAGCATGCTGGACTTATCCGTGCATTTAGCGAGCTTAACACCGATTTTGATATTTTAATTGTGGATACCGCAGCAGGTATTTCTGACATGGTCTTGAGCTTTTCTCGTGCCGCACAAGATGTGGTTGTGGTGGTATGTGATGAGCCAACCTCAATTACTGATGCTTATGCACTAATTAAAGTACTGAGTCGTGAACACAAAGTAGAAAAATTTAAAATTGTTGCCAACATGGTGCGTAGCTTACGTGAAGGGCAGGAATTATTTGCTAAACTATCAAAAGTAACCGACCGATTTTTAGATATAACCATGGAGTTGGTTGCAACAGTTCCTTATGATGAGAATATGCGCAAATCAACGCGTCGCCAAAAAGTGATAGTTGAAGTTTTTCCAGGGTCTCCTGCTGCGATTGCTTTTAAAACACTGGCGACAAAAATTACTAAGTGGCAAACACCTAGTCAAGCCTCGGGTCATTTAGAGTTTTTTATTGAGAAGCTAGTTAGTAACTAACGATGACAATACCGGTGAATAGAGCTATGGGATATCAGTCAGCACAGAATTTAAATATGATTGTTGAAAAGCATGCCTCATTAGTCAAAAAAGTGGCATGCCATTTAATTGCTCGTTTACCGGCCAGTGTGCAACTAGATGATTTAATTCAATCAGGTATGATTGGCTTAATAGAGGCTTCAAAAAACTTCGATGCCAGTAAAGGCGCGAGTTTTGAAACCTTTGCGGGTATTCGTATTCGTGGTGCAATGATAGATGAAATGCGACGAGGTGATTGGGTTCCACGTTCAGTTCACAGAAAAAGTAGACTAGTAGCAGAGACGATAGTCGCGCTTGAAAACAGTTTAAATCGTGAACCTAAAGATAGTGAAGTGGCTGAAAAACTTGAAATTTCGTTAAATGAGTACCATCATATTTTAAATGATGTCAATGTAAGCAAAGTTTTGGGCATTGAGGACCTTGGTATTGACGATGATGTGATTACACCTCATGGCCAAGATTTAGCACTAGACAAACCTTTCAATAATGTTAAAAATGAACGGTTTAATGAGTCTTTACTCAATGCGATAAAGTCGTTACCGGAAAAAGATGCAATGGTGCTTTCTTTGTACTATAACGATGAAATGAATTTAAAAGAAATTGGGCATATACTCGATGTTAGTGAGTCGCGTGTAAGTCAGATACATGGTCAGGCGATGATTAAGCTTAAAGCAAAAATCAATGACTGGATAAACTAGAAGTAAGTAAATAAAGGTTCAGGCC
Organism: Pseudoalteromonas sp. RW-H-Ap-1; assembly: GCF_048318575.1. Classification (GTDB taxonomy): domain Bacteria; phylum Pseudomonadota; class Gammaproteobacteria; order Enterobacterales; family Alteromonadaceae; genus Pseudoalteromonas. The sequence continues at coordinate 2,394,827 of NZ_CP166996.1, read as the reverse complement.
TCACTGGAGGATGTTTTGGATAAAAACATTAAAATTCTTGTTGTTGATGATTTTTCAACAATGAGACGTATTATTAAAAACCTGTTGCGCGATTTAGGTTTTACCAATGTTCAAGAAGCGGATGATGGGTCAACTGCTTTACCTATGTTGCAAAATCAAGTATTTGATTTTGTTGTAACAGATTGGAATATGCCAGGCATGCAAGGTATTGATCTTTTGAGGGCAATTCGAGCTGATGACAAATTAAAGCATATTCCTGTTTTAATGGTTACAGCAGAAGCTAAAAAAGAACAAATAGTAGCTGCCGCCCAAGCAGGTGTAAATGGTTATATTGTTAAACCATTTACTGCAGGTACATTGAAGACTAAATTAGAAAAAGTGTTCGAACGCTTAGGTTAATGAGAGGGAGAGGCTTATGTCAGCACCTGCTGCGCCTCAGATTACTTTAGAACAAGCTCGCCAGTTGGTTGTTTTTTTAGAAAATGGTGAGCAAGATAAAGCGAATCAGTTAATTTTAGAAACAGCTTCACAAGAGCAATCACAGTTATTTGCTGAGGTAGGTAAGTTAACGCGTCAATTACATGAAGCTTTAAAGAGTTTCGAGTTAGATACGCGCTTAACAGATATTACCACTGATGCCATCCCTGATGCTAAGAAACGCCTCAACTATGTCATGGAAATGACTGAGAATGCAGCCAATAAAACAATGGATGCAGTTGAAGCTAGCTTACCTTTAGCGCAAGAAATTGCTGACGAAATTTCTGATATCAAGCCAACGTGGGATCGGTTAATGAACCGGGAAATTGAGCTTGGTGAGTTTAAGTCACTTTGTCATAGTATTGATAAGTTTATGAACAGCTCTCATCATAAAACTGATGAGTTGCAGATGTTGATGACCAATGTATTGATGGCTCAAGACTATCAAGATTTAACTGGTCAGGTTATTCGTCGTGTTATTGAACTTGTGCGTGAAGTTGAAGAAAGCTTGATCCACTTGTTAACTGCATTTGCAGCACAAGGTGAGGTTGAGCCAACACAACAGACCGAACAACCAGAAGAAACAGAAGATTCCATTGTTGCACAAACACTAGCAGGCCCTGAAGGGCCTATTATTGATAAAGAATCGCGTAATGATGTTGTATCTGATCAAGATGAAGTTGATGATCTATTATCAAGTTTGGGCTTCTAATAGGAGAGTACTGCATGAGCTTTGAAGTCGATGAAGATATTTTACAAGACTTTTTAGTAGAGGCCGGAGAAATCCTTGAGCTTTTATCTGAACAGTTAGTAGAACTGGAAAACAACCCAGATGATACTGAACTACTAAACGCAATATTTCGTGGTTTCCACACTGTAAAAGGTGGCGCCGGCTTTTTGGCAATGACAGAGCTTGTTGATGCATGTCATGGTGCTGAAAACGTGTTTGATTTATTGCGCCAAGGTGTAAGAACAGTTAACTCTGAATTAATGGATGTAATTTTACAAGCGCTCGACACCATTAATGAAATGTTTGCCACAATTAAAAATCGTGACCAGCCAGAACCTGCTGATCCAGAGTTACTTGCAGTCCTTCATAAGCTTGGACAACCACCGACGGCAGAAGAGCTAGCCGGCGATGCTGTAGTTGAAGAAGATACAGCCTCTGTTGAAACCCCATCAGTAGAACCTGAGGCCGCTGTAGAACAACCTAGCAATGATTCTGAAGAAGACCCATTCGCATTTGATGAATTATTTAGCGGCCCAGATAGTAGTAGCTCAGACTCTCAGATTGATGAAATAACTGAAGATGAGTTCGAAAGTCTTCTTGATGAGCTTCATGGTAAGGGCCAGTCCACGCAAGAAAAACAATCCCCATCAAGCGACAGTGATGTAAATGGCGATATTACAGATGATGAATTTGATAGCTTATTAGATGAGCTTCATGGTGTTGGTAGTTTTGGCGAAGTTACTCAAAGCACTGCAAGTACACCACAGCAAGCACCATCAGCTCCTGTAGTAGATTCACAAAATAGTGACTCAAGCGCGGGCGATGATGAAATAAGTGACGATGAATTTGAAGCTTTGCTAGATGAATTACATGGCAAAGGTGCACCTAAAGCTATAGAAGCATCGGCTCCGGCAAGTAAACCTGAGCCCGTAGCCGCAAACAAGTCTGCACCTGCTGCTACACCGAAACCTGTACCGAAACCTGAACCGAAACCGGTACCAAAAGCAGAGCCTGCTAAGCCGGCGCCTGCTCCACAGCCAGCCAAGGCCGCGCCGCCTAAAAAAGCAGCGCCTCCACCGGCAGAAACAACGGTTCGTGTTGACACCAAACGTTTAGACCAAATAATGAATATGGTAGGCGAGCTGGTACTTGTGCGAAACCGTTTGGTGAGTCTGGCAACAAACTCTGACAGCGAGGCTATGGGCAAAGCTATTTCTAATTTAGATGTAGTGACTGCTGATATCCAAGGTGCGGTAATGCAAACGCGAATGCAGCCAATCAAAAAAGTGTTTGGCCGTTTTCCCCGTGTAGTTCGAGATTTAGCACGAACGCTACAAAAAGATATTAATTTATTACTTGTTGGTGAAGACACTGATTTAGACAAAAACTTAGTAGAAGCATTGGCAGATCCATTGGTGCATTTAGTGCGCAACTCAGTGGATCATGGTATTGAAATGCCAGATGTTCGTGAAGCATCGGGTAAACCTAGAACGGGTACTGTGACTTTATCAGCTTCTCAACAAGGCGATCATATCCTACTTACCATCCAAGATGATGGTGCCGGTATGGATGCTGAAAAGCTTAAAAAGATTGCGATTAGTAAAGGGGTGCTTGATCACGACCAAGCGAGTCGTCTTTCTGATACTGAAGCATATAATCTTATTTTTGCACCTGGTTTTTCAACTAAAGAAGAGATCTCAGATATTTCCGGCCGTGGTGTTGGTATGGATGTGGTTAAAACAAAAATCACCCAACTCAATGGCTCGGTGAATATCAAATCAGAAATGGGTGTTGGTACTACTTTAGAAATTAAAGTGCCACTTACTCTAGCGATACTGCCTACCTTAATGGTAATAGTTGGGGAACAAACCTTTGCGTTGCCGCTGGCGGGTGTGAGTGAAATATTCCATTTAGATTTAACAAAAACCAATGTGGTTGATGGCCAGCTAACTATAATTGTTCGTAAAAAATCAATTCCACTATTCTACCTTGAACATTGGCTCATTAAAGGCGCCGATAGAGGTCAGCGAAAAGCACAAGGTCATGTGGTTATTGTGCAAATAGGAACTCAAAAAGTGGGTTTTGTTGTTGACTCGCTCATTGGTCAAGAAGAAGTGGTAATTAAGCCTCTAGACGCATTACTTCAAGGTACGCCAGGTATGGCAGGTGCAACAATCACCTCTGATGGTGGTATTGCACTGATCCTAGATGTGCCAAATATGTTAAAGCATTACGCTGGATAATTAAAAGTAGGCATACATTTTATGCCTACCCATTCATTGAATAAGAGAGCGAAATGGCTGTTAAAGTTTTAGTAGTTGATGATTCAAGCTTTTTTCGCCGCAGAGTGAGTGAAATACTTGAACAAGACAGCGGCATTGAAGTTATAGGTTTCGCTGTAAATGGTCGAGAAGCTGTCGATAAAACAGCTCAACTACGACCCGATGTGATCACCATGGATGTTGAAATGCCTGTGCTTGATGGCATCAGCGCAGTTAAAGAGATAATGGCGAGTAATCCAACTCCTATTTTAATGTTCTCGTCGTTAACGCGTGCAGGGGCATCTGCTACCTTAGATGCACTTGATGCTGGTGCGATGGACTTTTTACCGAAAAAGTTTGAAGATATTGCACGTAACAACGACGATGCAATAAAGCTATTACAAAATAAAGTTAAGGAAATAGGCCGCCAGCGAATTGGTAGAATTACCAGAGCGCCTGCTGCTCCAAGTAGCAAACCAGCGCCAAGTACTTCTGAGCGCTTTGCTAATAAGCCTATAGTGCAACCTGATCGTAGCTTTAAAAGCGCAAGCCCAACGCCTTCTAGTAGCACATCAGTGCGTGCAAGTGGTAAACAGTATCAACTAGTTGCTATTGGCACATCAACAGGTGGACCGGTTGCACTACAAACGATTTTGACTCAGTTACCAGCTAATTTCCCACATCCAATACTCCTCATACAACACATGCCTGCGGCATTTACACCTGCGTTCGCAACCCGATTAGATAGCTTGTGCAAAATTAAAGTAAAAGAAGCACAGCAAGGCGATAGGCTTCAACCTGGCTGTGCATATTTAGCACCAGGTGGGCAGCAAATGATGGTAGAAGGACGGGGGTCAAACAGAACACTACGCGTATTTGAAGATAAAAATGAACGAGTAAGCTATAAGCCTAGTGTTGACATAACCTTTGCTAGTGCAGCAAAAGCATACCAAGGTGATGTACTTGCCGTTATTTTGACTGGTATGGGCGCGGATGGTCGTGATGGTGCTCGTATGCTTAAACAATCTGGCGCTACAATTTGGGCTCAAGATGAAAAAAGCTGTGTTGTATATGGTATGCCGCAAGCAGTAGCAAGTGCAGGATTAGCAAGTGAAAGCATAGGTCTTCATGATGTTGCTGCGCGTTTAAAAAGAGAGATTGGCTGTGGATAAGCTTTCTATTTTAGGATTATTGGTTGCATTAGGTGCTATTGCAATCGGTTATTCTTTAGAGGGAGGTGTGGTATCTGCTCTGTTTAATGGCCCTGCACTAATTATTGTATTAGGCGGCACATTAGGAGCCGTGATGCTGCAAACATCAGCCAATACATTTAAGAAAATGCTTAGTATTACTCATTGGGTTTTTGTTACTAATGACCACGATATTGAAGATGCGATTGAACAAGTAAAGCGCTGGTCGCATAAAGCTCGCCAAGAGGGCTATTTAGCGCTCGAAAACGAAGCACTTACTCACTCTGATCCATATGCCACTAAAGGGCTTAGTTTATTAGTTGATGGCTGCTCAGATCAAAAGCTTCGCGATACTCTCGAGATTGATTTATTACTTGAACGAGAACGATTGCTGGAAGCTAGCCGAGTGTATGAAGCGATGGGAGGTTACAGCCCAACTATTGGTATTTTAGGTGCTGTGCTTGGACTGATCCAAGCTATGTCGTTTATCAACGATCCTGAGCAATTAGGAACAGGTATTGCCACTGCATTCATTGCGACTATATATGGTGTAGGTTTGGCGAATTTACTGTTTTTGCCCATGGCCAATAAATTAAAGCAACGGGTTGAGCAAAAAATGCTTTACCATGAAATGCTAGCTGAAGGCGTTATTGCCATTAGCCAAGGCGAGAGCCCTATTAATATAGAATTAAAGCTTGAAGCTTACCGCGTTGAACGTCCTATTTTACAGGCTCATTAGCGGTTATGCTGCGCCGCCGGTTACGTCATCAAAACTTTAAAAGCCAACATACTGAGCGTTGGCTAGTCTCTTATGCAGATTACATGACCATCATGTTTGCATTTTTTGTTGTATTGTATGCTATTGCAATAAACAAAGAAGACAATATACAAGTTTTATCTGACTCTCTTGAGCATGTTTTTGATAAGTCAGCTAAACAATTTTCTCAGCAAGGTAAGGGAGTAAACGGCGATGCTTTGTTGCTTGAAAGAGTGACTCCCGAGGCTGAAGTTTTATATGGCGAAAGTATTCAAAAACAAGAACAAGGGCCAGTATTGCTCGATGGCCAAAGTGATAATAGCAATATCAGCCAGCGTCACTTAGGTAAGCCACTCGACAGTTTACTGGTCAAACTACAGTCGTCCCTCATTGATGAAATACGTAGTGGCGATGCAAGCTTAGAGCTTAGTCAAGATTGGCTGGTTATTGAGCTTAATTCTGGGTTGTTGTTTGCCAGCGGTAGTGCCGTTGCGCATAATCAAGCTATAGACGTTGTAAAAAAGATTGAAGCAATAATCGCACCTGTCGATAACTATATAAGAGTACGGGGATACACAGATAACGAAACTATTCGCAATGAAATATTTCGCTCTAATTGGGAGTTGTCGGTGGCACGTGCAACATCAATATTAGTTGAATTAGAGCGCTTAGGTATTCAATCTGCGCGCATGGCAATTGAGGGATATGGCCAATACTCACCTTTTGCCGATAATGATACCGAAGCCGGGCGGGCTGAAAACCGCAAAGTGGTGATTGCGCTTTCCAAATACGGCTTGGTTTTAGAGTCAGCGGATGAGGATACTGAGCAGCAACTTCCTGAAGCTATTAAACCAGCTGAAGTTGAGCTGCCTACTCAAGACGATACAATAAAAATAATTCGCTTAGAGCATGGTGGTATTCGTGTTACTACGCGTAATGAACAGTAATTAGGATGTAATGTGAAAATCTGGACAGTAGCCAATCAAAAAGGAGGGGTAGGCAAAACCACTACAGCGGTTAGCCTTGCTGGCATCCTTGCGCTTCAAGGTAAGCGAGTGTTACTGATTGATACCGATCCACATGCATCGTTAACTTATTACTTTGGCATTGATTCAGAAGATTTAGAGGTCAGTGTTTACGATATTTTCAGTCGCGGCTCGAGCATGAAAAGCGAAGAAATATTGCAAGCATTATGCCCTTCAACTATAGAAAATCTTGATATATTACCTGCCACAATGGCGATTGCTACACTTGACCGTAGTATGGGTAATAAAACGGGGATGGGCCTGATTTTAAAAAAAACACTGGCTAAAATTAGCGAGCATTACGATTACGCAATTTTAGATTGCCCGCCAGTTTTAGGGGTACTTATGGTCAATGCCCTTGCTGCTTGCGAAAGAGTGTTGGTGCCAGTACAAACTGAGTTCTTAGCGCTTAAGGGGCTTGATAGAATGATGCGTACTATGGAATTAATGCAAACCTCGCAAGCGAAAAGCTATGAATATACTATAATTCCAACTATGTATGATAAGCGTACTAAAGCGTCACTTGAAGCCTATAAAACATTACAAGATACATACAAAGAAAAAGTATGGCCAGGTGTGATTCCTGTTGATACAAAATTTAGAGATGCGAGTTTAGCGCAAAAGGTGCCTATTGATTTTTGCCCTAATGCGCGTGGAGTCTATGCTTATAAAGCATTGCTTGAATATTTAATAAAACAAGGTTGATAAATGAGTAAGCAATTATTTGCTAATGAAAAAGTAGTCACTCAGTATTTAGGGGCGTTATTATCTGATGACGTACCAGCGAAAGACCTTGAGCCTGTTGCTAAATTGCTTGAGCAGGTAGCGTATGAAGAGCAAAAAGAGCAATCACTTCAGGTTGAATCGGTAGTTGAGCCGGTTGTTGAGGTTGAAAAACGCCATGAGCAGGTAACGAATGTAGAAATAGATTCTCACCAAGTGCAGCAGCTTGAAACTGAACATGATGTAGCATTTGGTAATGAAGCAGAATACTTTGATGGTGAATTCCAAGCATTATTTTTTGAAGTAGCAGGACTCACCTTAGCAGTGCCATTAAAAGCATTAGGCGGCATTCATGAGCTTGGAGAGGTGAATCATTTATTTGGTAAACCTAAATGGTTTAAAGGTGTCATGATCAACCGAGAAGAAAAGCTCAATGTTGTTGATACTGCACGCTGGGTTATGCCTGAAAAGTATGATGAGCAGTTAGAGGCATCTTTAAATTATCAATATCTAATCACTTTAGGTGATAGCCAGTGGGGTTTATTAGCAGAAAAACTAATAAATAACATTACATTGAGTAAAGAAGATGTAAAATGGCGTACAAATGACAGTAAGCGCCCATGGCTTGCTGGAGTAATTAAAGAAAAAATGTGTGCTTTAATAGATGTTAATAATTTAAATGCACTATTAGAGAAGGGCTTAGATAGCCGTCACAAGTAATGACCATTACGAGGTAAGAGCATGAGTGAAGATAAATTACTGTCAGCTAAAAAAAGTGCAGATAATAATGATGAAATTTTACAGTGGGTTACGTTTAAGCTAGAAGATGAAACTTATGGCGTAAATGTAATGCAAGTGCAAGAAATACTACGTTACACCGAAATTGCTCCTGTTCCAGGTGCGCCTTCTTATGTAATTGGTATTATTAACTTACGTGGTAATGTTGTTACCGTTATTGATACTCGCTCTCGCTTTGGGTTACCTGATATTGAAGCGACCGACAATTCACGTATTTTGATTATTGAAGCTGAAGAACAAGTAATTGGTATTTTAGCCGATAGCGTGTCTGAGGTCGTGTATTTACGTAGCTCAGAAATTGATAGCGCACCAAACGTGGGTACTGAAGAAAGTGCTAAATTTATTCAAGGTGTGTGTAACCGCGATAATGAGCTACTTATTCTGGTTGATTTAAATAAACTACTTAGTGATGACGAATGGGATGAGTTAAGCGATATATAAGCTTCTCTACATAAAATTATGTTATTACTTGGTATTGCAATTGCGGGTTTGGCATTTGGGCTATTCTCGCTGCTGTTGATTGTGATGTTTAAAAAGCGTTATGCGAATGAGCTTGATGCGCAACTACAGCAGTTTAAAGATTCATCAGAGCAGATTAATATTTTACGTAGCGAAGTTTCTGAGTTACGAACTGGGTTAATGAGTATTGGTAAACGAGTGCTTGAGGTAGAACAACAAAACCAAGAGCTGATACAGCAACAAGCTGCTCAAAAATACGATGATCCAGATGCTAAAATATACTCTCGAGCGGTAAAAATGGTCGAGCTAGGTGCCGATTTAGATGAGGTTATTCGCGAGTGTGAACTACCTCGCGCCGAAGCAGAGCTGTTATTTTCTTTACACAAACAAAAAGGCGCTTAGCGCCTTTTTGTTTTTATCATAAAGGGTTACGCTTTTATATTGAGCTTTCCTTGAAAGTCTTGCCATCCGGGTGGAAATTTCCCTCTTACTACATATGAAAAAGCAATAAGCTCAGCAATAACAAAGTAAAGCTCTTTAGGGATCTCTTCGCCGAGCTCTAATTTCGACAACGTATTTGCAAGTGCTTCATCTTGATGGATTAAAATACCTTTATCTTTAGCTTGGGCAATAATTTCATCTGCCAGCTCGCCAAATCCTTTAGCACTAACGGTGGGTGAGTTACCTGCCTCGTAGAGTAGCCCAATTGCTGAATTGCTTTTAAATGAATCCGTCATGACTAAACCTTAATATTTATAATGGCATGGGATTGGTAAAATGCTTGATGGCTGTCATCTGCTCGTTTTAAATTCAGGTCGCCCACTTGCAAGCCTTGTTTTGCCAATTTTGAGCGTAAATTATCAAGGTGTGGATGAGCCAACGCGCTTACAGCTTGAGTGGACGCTAATAACTGACAATCTAATGCTTTATCCATTAGCTCTGCGGTTATTTGTAGTTTACCTAGTTCTGCATAATCAAAATTTAACCTTACAAACCACACGTTTTTATCCGCTAATTTGCCGTTGTTTGGCTTTTTATATTGCCCTAGAGATATTTCTGTTTGCGCCGCTTCAGGGGGCAGTTTCATGGGTAATAAAAATTGCACCAAGGAGTTAGTGTCAGGTTGTTGGCTCAAAACGGGAGCTTGCACTTGGCTCAAGGTGCTTTTGATTTGTGTTAACTCGCCAGCTAATGCTTGTACTTGTGGTTGCTGTAATTGCTCTAATAGCTTATTGGTACTATTACCGACTTTAAAGGTGGGTAATAAAACTTGAAGCAGGGCTTCTAAACCGGTTTGATTATTGATGCTAACCGCTGTTGGGTTATGGTTAATAATCGGTGCAGCTAAAATGCTTAATGAAAGCTGTTCTACACCACGATTAAAGGAACTCTGCAAAGTCTCACTGGCTAGTTGTGTCGGCTTTATGGTGCTGAGTATTTCACGTTGTATGGTGGTCGGATGTAAATTATTCTCTGACAATATACGGTTAAAAGCCTGATTAACTAAGCGGTTTAAGTCAGTACCCTGATCCGCCGCCTTAGCAACGATAGTGTTTAGTTGGCTGCTTAAAACATGTTTGCTAATTTCTTTTTGCTCAATTGGAGCGGTTACACTTTGTTTTAACACGGTTGCCAATAATAGCTTTTCCAGCGGTTGTAAATGATTAACGGCTGTTAAGGTGCTATTAGCTGTTTGTGCTGATTGGGTAATAACAGGGTGTAAGTCTACGGGTGTTGGTAACGCTCGCTGTTGCCATAGAGAGATACTGGTTTTTAGCTGCTGGGTTAGTTGCACTAAAGGGGGGCAGTTCCTAAAGGGCTTTTTAATTGCGTAATGTCTATTTTTTGCGTTGGCGCGAGCCATTGTTGCTGTTCATTAACATCAATGTTTGGTTTTTGAGATGCGTTTAATACAGTGGTAAATGGCTTGCTTTCAAAATGTTTTACCGCATCTAAAATACGCGTTTTAAAATCAGCAAAGCTGCTTTTTAGCCATGATTGAATAGGGCTATTAACGGCACTAAGTGGGTGAAGTTTAATTTTTTGCGAATCGATAGCAATTTGCGGTTGCTGTGAAAGCATCTTATTAAATGGTTTACTAAATGAGTTTTTAAGTTTCACGGTTATATTTTGATAAGCGGTTTTAATTAATAGTTTATCTGCTTGGCTGGTAATCGTTACCTTAGTCGGGGTTATGGGAAGCTCAGATAACTGTTGATGACTTAAGTTAATATTTAACGAGCCTGCTACGGTATTTGGATTTAACACCGCAAATTTGGGCGTAGCATGAAGCTGAGCATGACCTAAATTGTTAGCAACTAATTGTGTTAGTTTTGCTTGGCTTAAAGGTTGAGAATGCACAAGGTCAGCAAAACGATTAATAATATTTAGTCGTGTACCTTTGCTATCAGTCTCAATTATACCTTTTAATGAGGGCTCTTGCGCTAATAATTGCGCTACTTGTTTATTAATGGCGATGCTGGCATTAAATTTTTCAATCACCAGTTTTGGCGTTTGCTTTAAAGTAACTTGTATCGATAGCGGGTTGTTTTGAATATCACTTTGAGTGTTTATAAAGTTTAAAAACCGCTGTAACTGTTCTGGTTGTTTAATTGATAAGGTGCTGTTGTTAGGAATAATGGTTAAGCTTTTACCATCTGCACTTAGCTGTATATTAGCGCTTGCTATTTTTTCAACATTTGTCGGTGCATCATTAACAGTGAGCCGAATTGTTTGCCAATGCTTATTCATAAATACATCAAGCGTAACTGAATCTTTAGAAAACTGAATGTTTTTTGCCGCTAGTACTTCAGGCGGCAGTATTGGTAACGCAGATTGACCTGAATTGTTCGTTTGATTACTAACCTGTGGGTTAGTCACTGTAATGTGCGTTGGTGTGTTCATTATTTTATATCAAGTTTTCTTTATTTTAAGTAAATCGGTTCTAAAGCAATATTCGTATTACCCTACCATTATGGTAGACTTACCGCTAATTTTTGGCAGAGAGAATCGTCATCTTGTTACACATTAAGTCCGTTACTTGTATCAAGCAAGAGCGTTGTTTGTTTGATGAACTTAATTTTAGCCTTAAAAGCGGTCAAATCATGCAGTTAGCTGGTCCTAATGGGGCTGGCAAAACATCATTATTGCGCATCATTGCCGGTTTTTCGCTGCCTGATGAAGGTGATATTTTATACCTTAATCAATCTATCAAAAAATATTATGACGAATACGCCAGAGATTTATTATTTATAGGCCACAAAACCGGAGTTAACGTACAACTTAGTGCACTTGAAAATGTAGCACATTGGTTGGCAATTAATGGTTATGTTAATACACCTGATTTATATCCTTTGTTGAGTAAGTTAGGTTTGGTAGGGCTGGAAGATGTGCCCGTAAGAACATTATCGGCGGGTCAACAAAGACGAGTAGCTTTGGTTAGATTATGGTTATCTGAAGCTAAGTTATGGATTTTAGATGAACCTTTTACAGCGCTCGACAAAAGTGGCGTTGCTTTTTTACAGCAACGTTTTACTGAGCACTTATCAAAGGGGGCGCTATTTTGTTAACAACACACCAAGACCTAACCACCCACTTTAGTGACCTACAGACCTTGACTTTGGAGTACCGCCACTAATGACAAGACAGCACTCATATTGGCAGTTATTTGTCGCGGTATTTAGCAAAGACGTTAAGCTCGCTTTTCGTCAGCGCGCTGAAATAGTTAATCCTATCTTGTTTTTTTTAATTGTTATCTCGTTATTCCCATTAGCAATAGGGCCAGAACCTGGGTTGTTATCAAGAATGGCACCGGGCATTATTTGGGTTGCGGCTTTATTATCAACCATGCTTGGGCTCGATAAGTTATTTAGAGATGACTATAACGATGGCTCATTAGAACAACTCATTGCTTCCTCTTACCCTTTATCATTAACCGTGCTAGGTAAAGTTGCGGCTCATTGGGTGATCACCGGCTTACCGTTGGTCTTTATGACTCCTTTATTTGCTTTATTACTAAATTTAGAAACAACGGCCTTAATGGCCACGTTATTAACGCTATTACTAGGAACCCCTTTATTAAGCTTTATTGGCGCAATAGGGGCGGGTTTGACTGTGGGATTACAAAAAGGCGGCATTTTAATGAGCTTATTAGTGTTGCCTTTGTATATTCCAGTTTTAATTTTTGCAACTTCCGCTATTGATACCAGCACTATGTCGCTGGATTACAGTGGTCAGCTTGCAATCCTTGGTGCTATGTTAGTCGTTGCGATTATCAGTGCACCAATTGCCATATCATCAGCATTAAAAGTGAGTGTAAGTTAATATGTGGAAGTGGTTACATCCGTATGCGAAAGCAGAGCGAGCATATCAATTATGCAATACTCTACTGCCATATTTTGCAGTAGTAACGGTCGTTAGTATGATTGTTGGTTGGATTTGGGGGTTAGGTTTTGCCCCTGCCGATTACCAACAAAAAGACAGTTATCGTATTATTTTTATTCACGTGCCCTCCGCTATTTTATCTATGGGCGCATATTCATCAATGGCGATTGCAGCCATTGTTGCGTTGGTATGGCAATTACGTAATGCAGAACTTGCGGTAATTGCAATCGCGCCTGTTGGCGCGTGTATGACTGCAATAGCCTTAATTACCGGTGCCGCATGGGGTAAACCAATGTGGGGTGCTTGGTGGGTATGGGATGCACGACTGACTTCTGAACTTATTTTATTATTTTTATACTTAGGGGTGTTGTCTTTGTACCATGCCTTTGAAGATAAAAAGTCAGCAGGTCGCGCCGCGTCAATTTTAGCCATAGTAGGGGTGATCAACCTACCTATAATTCACTTTTCTGTAGAATGGTGGAATACTCTGCATCAAGGAGCAAGCATCACTAAATTTAACCGCGATGCGGTTGATCCAAGTATGTTTTGGCCGTTAATGATTAACATTTTAGCCTTTGCCGCGTTTGTCGGTACTGTGACTTTAATTCGTCTTAAAAATGAAATTTTACACCGTGAAAAGCACCGCCCATGGGTGCGACAGTTGTTAACTAAGGGGTAATTATGCAGTTTGACTCGTTTTCAGATTTTATTGCAATGGGAGGCTATGGTTTTTATGTATGGCTTTCTTTTGGTACATGTGCATTGATTTTATTAGGTATTTTATTTAGCTCGTTACGCGACAAAAAACGAATTTTAGCGTCCGTTGAGCAGCAAATTGCACGTGAAACTCGAATTAAAAATTCTAAGCAGGAGCAAACCTCGTGAACCCTAGACGTAAAAAACGCCTTTTGGTTATTATCGCCGTACTCTTTGGTATTGGTGGATCAATTGGTTTAGTGTTGTACGCCTTACAAGAAAATATTAATTTGTTTTACACCCCCAGCGAATTAATTGATGGTAAAGGTCCCGATAAAGAAAAGCCGTTTGTAGGTCAAAAGCTGAGAATTGGCGGTATGGTAGTACCAGGGTCTGTGATCAGAAATGAACAAAGCTTAAAAGTAAGTTTTAAGCTGATTGATACAGGCCCATTGGTAACGGTACGTTATCAAGGTATTTTGCCTGATTTGTTTCGTGAAGGACAAGGGATTGTTGCGCAAGGTGTGTTAGTAGAGCCTAACGTGATTGAAGCATTTGAAGTGTTGGCTAAGCATGATGAAGAATATATGCCGGCAGAAGTTGCTGAGGCAGTAAAAGGCATTAAGCACGAAAAGCCAAAATATAACTTAGATAGTGGGAGCTGATATGATCCCCGAAATTGGTTATTTTTCTTTAACATTGGCCATGGTGCTCAGTGTGCTGTTGTGTATTTTTCCACTTTGGGGAGCACACACAGGTAACCTTCGTTTGATGCGCGCAGCGCCATCATTAGCGATTGGTCAATTTGCATTTGTTGCTTTGTCGTTCGCTGTTCTTATTTACGCCAGCCTCACCGATGATTTTACCGTGTCTTACGTTGCTTATCATTCAAGTAGCACTTTACCTTGGTATTATAAAATCACCTCTACATGGGGCGGTCATGAAGGCGCTATTTTACTGTGGTTATTAATGCAAGCAGGGTGGACAGCCGTGGTCGCCATGCGTTCTAAGTCACTTCCTTGGGTGCTTCGTGCTCGCGTATTAGGTGTGCTTGGCTTTTTAGGTGTTGGCTTTATGATGTACACCTTACTGCTTTCAAGTCCGTTTGAGCGTTTACTGCCCTATTTCCCAGTTGAAGGGCGAGATTTAAACCCATTATTACAAGACCCAGGCATGATCATTCATCCACCATTACTTTATATGGGATATGTGGGGCTTTCTGTGGCTTTCTCCTTTGCTATTGCTGCGCTATTAACCGGTAAGCTCGATAATACTTGGGCTAAGTGGTCACGCCCATGGACGATGACAGCATGGGGCTTCTTAACCTTAGGTATTACTATAGGCAGTTGGTGGGCTTATGCAGAACTTGGCTGGGGTGGCTGGTGGTTCTGGGATCCAGTTGAGAACGCATCACTGATGCCATGGTTAGTGGCAACGGCTTTATTACACTCTTTAACTGTGACTGAAAAGCGCGGTGTATTTAAATCATGGACCGTATTATTAGCAATTGCTGCTTTTTCATTAAGTTTACTGGGCACTTTTATTGTTCGTTCAGGGATTATTGTTTCGGTGCACGCCTTTGCAACCGATCCAGATCGTGGACTATTTATTCTTGCTTTCTTAGCCATTGTTGTTGGCGGCGGCTTAGCGCTTTACGGCTTGCGTGTTTCACAAGTTAAAAGTGAGGGACGTTATAAGTTTGTCTCTCGTGAAGTAGCACTTTGGCTAAATAACATTTTCTTAGTGGTTGCCACCTTAATTGTACTATTAGGTACTTTATTACCTATGGTGCACAAAGAAATGGGCTTAGGCAGCATTTCTATTGGCGAACCTTTCTTTAATAAAATGTTTGCAATTCTACTGGTGCCATTTGCGATTTTAATGGGCATAGGGCCATTTTTGCGCTGGAAGCAAAATAAATGGGCATTTTTACAAAACAAAATATTTGTTGGCGCACTAGCCAGTGTTGTTATTACCTGTGCTTGGCTGTTTAGCAGTTATGAAGTGGTTACGCCACTCACTCTGTTAGCGACTACATTGGGTGTATGGATATTTATAGCCACCTTTATCGACCTTTACACCAAGGCCGCAGTTCATGGAACAATTAAACTTGGCATCAAACGCTTAGGTTTAAGTTATTGGGCTATGGTGCTTGGTCATGTTGGTTTAGCCTTTGTTATTGCCGGTATTACGCTTACCTCTGCGTATTCAGTTGAGCGCGATGTAGCCATGAAGCCAGGTGATAGCGTACAGCTTAATCAGTATCAATACCGTTTTGAAGGCGTGAAGACAATTCGTGGTGCAAACTATAGCGGTCATGCGGGTGTGGTAACAGTACTAAAAGAAGACACAACAATTGCGCGTCTTTATGCAGAAAAGCGCCGATACGACATTGGTATGCAGTTTATGACTGAAGCTGCAATAGATGCTGGGTTTACTCGCGATTTATATCTCGCCCTTGGCGAGCAATTAAGTGAAGGAGCATGGTCATTACGTATTTACCACAAGCCGTTTGTGCGTTGGATGTGGATTGGTGGCATTCTGATCTCACTCGCTGGGTTTGTGATTTTATTTGATAAGCGTTATCGCGCTACACCCCGTAAAGATGAATTAGAGGGGGCATTATGAATCGTAAATTGATGGCAATAGTCCCTTTATTAATTTTCATCTTTATTTGTGTGTTTTTATATCAAGGGTTGTTTGCTAACCCTCGGGAAATACAAACAGGACGTATTGGTCAAACCGTACCGACATTTAACTTGCCTGATTTAATGCAAGATAATAAACGTTGGACTGATGAGCAGTTAAAAGGTGACGTGTATTTATTAAACGTGTGGGGCACATGGTGCCCAACGTGTCTGGCTGAGCTTGATTATTTAACTAAGCTTCGCGAACAAGGCATTAAAATTATCGGTTTGTATTATGTGCAAAGCTACGATGCCGACTTTGATGGCCCGTTTGATATGCAAGCTCTGCGTGACGATGTGAGTAATATGCTTGCGCGCGCAGGTAACCCTTATCAGTTTAATATTTTAGATTTAGAGCGCTCTTTGGCGTTAGATTTGGGGGTGTCTGGAGCACCAGAAACATTTTTAGTTGATAAAAATGGTACTATTTTGTTACACCACACCGGTGATATAAACCCTCGAGTTTGGCGCGCTAAATTTGCGCCTCTTATGCAGGAGCTGCAGCCATGAGATTGTTTTTATTAACCCTTAGCTTATTTGTTAGTTTAGCTGCGTTTGCTCAACAAGACCGTTATCAATTTGATAGCAACGAGCAAGCGGTTCGTTTTGAAGAGCTAACTAAAGAATTACGTTGTCCCAAATGTCAAAATCAAAATATTGCTGATTCAGACGCCGTAGTTGCAAAAGACTTACGCGATCGCGTATTGGCGTTAGTAAAAGATGGTAAAAGCAAAGACGAAGTCATTGATTATATGATTGACCGCTATGGCTACTTTGTTCATTACGATCCACCAGTAACGCCGGCTACGTTAATTCTGTGGGTGTTGCCAGTACTCATTGTAATAATAGGCTTTGGCTTTATTGTTATTCGCCAGCGTAAAGCGTCGGTAAAACAAACGTGGAGTGACACTGATGAAGTGATGCTCAATAAGTTGATTAAACAAAATAAACGTCAGGAGCAAAGTTAAATGATTTTAATGTGGGCGTCTTTTGCTTTACTCACACTCATTGCATTGCTGTTTATTATTGTGCCTTTTTTAAAAAAAGAGCGCGTAGTAACCATTACTCATAACGCTAATGCTGAGCTTATCAGCATTTATGAGCAGCGTTTAGTTGAACTGCAGGCTGATTTAGACAACCAACGCATAGACTCGCAAAACCACAGCGAGGCAATTGTTGAGCTAAAACGCCGTTTGCTAAATGAATTATCACCAGAAAAGTCACTCAATAGTCGTGGTGATAATCGTATATTTGCTTTAACAGGGGCGGCGTTTTTAATTGCGTTAGCGGGTATATTTTATGCAATGACAGGCAGCCAGCAACAAATAGCGGCTTGGCATGATGCAATGGACAACTTGGCCGATTATGGCCAACGCGCTGTAATGCAAAAAGGTGAGCCGTTAACTAAAAATGAACTGCAAGCGTTTGCATTGGCACTGCGTACTAAGTTAAGCCAAAGCGGTGACGATGAAGTGGCTTGGATGCTGTTAGGGCGTGTGGCTATAATGCTTAATGAGTTTGACATGGCAAAACAGTCATTTGATAAAGCATTGTCAATGAACCCTGATAATATGCAAGCCTTGGTGAGCTACTCGCAGGTATTATTACTTGAGGGCAGTGATGAGAATATGACTCGCGCAGCGGGTATGCTTTCTAAAGTACTGCAAGCACAGCCAAATAACCTCGATGCGATTTCGTTACTTGCGCTGATTGCTTTTGAGAGAAAGGATTGGATGCAGGCAAAAGCGGCGTTTGAAGTACTTCTTGCAAGTATGGACGAGTCAGATACGCGTTATGCTATGATTTCAAAGCGCATTAGTGAAATTGATGGCCAAATAGCTAAGCAAAGTGAGCTAAACAGTCGCGACCAGCAAGTTGTACAGGGTATTCAGGTTACGGTTAAGATTGACGAGCAACTCGAAGAGAAACAGCCCAGTAACGGTATTTTGTTTGTGTTTGCTAAAGCTTCTGAAGGTTCACCAATGCCTTTAGCCGTTGTTAAGCTGACTGACTATAGCTTTCCAATCACGGTTGGGCTGAGCGATGAGAACGCTATGATGGCGGGGCTAAACTTATCTAGTGCTAATGAAATTGTTATTTCTGCGCGTATTTCTAATGATGATTCAGTGATGCCAAGTACCGGTGAGCTGGAAGGCCATTCTGAAGTACTAAACCGTAAAGATGTGCGCCAAGTGCAGCTTAATATTGATACATTAATACCTTAAGGATTTGAGATGTTAAAACAAGGCTTACTTTTATTATGTTTACTCACCTTGTCGGGATGTGCTCAAGTGCCCGAGAGTAAATATGATGAGCGCGATCCCTTACAAAACGTAAACAGACCCATTTATGACTTTAATATGGATGTACTCGATACCTACATATTAAGGCCAGCTGCTGTGGGTTACATAACCGTCACACCGCAGCCAGTTCGTCGTAGTATTGTGCATTTTACCGATAATATTACCGCACCCGTTGATATTATAAATGCCGGCCTGCAAGGAAAACCAAGCAGTGCCGGAATTAATTTTGCGCGTTTTTTAGTGAATTCAACCGTGGGTGTATTTGGTATTTTTGATGTAGCCAGTTCACTTGGACTTGAGGTAAACGATGAAGACTTTGGCCAAACGCTAGGTGTGTGGGGAGTGGGTGATGGTGCTTACTTGATGATCCCAGCAATGGGGCCATCTACCGCACGTAACTTAACCGGTGATGTTGTTGATAACCTTGTATTGCCTGAAATAGCACTGACCACGCCACAAACCATTTTAGTGTTTGCACTAAAAGCGGTTGAAGCGCGTGCGTCTTTAATGGCTCAGGAAGGATTATTAAATGATTCGTTAGATCCCTACTTATTTATTAAAGACATTTATTTTCAGCGTCAATTATACGAGTTATTTGACGGTAACCCGCCAATAAAAGAAGAGCCTGAAGATTTTGATGAGGATTTCTTAGAAAGCCTTTAATAAAAAATAAAAACGCCAGCAAATGCTGGCGTTTTTGTTGTTTATTAGTAATAACCCATTTAGCTATCAATCATCACCTGCATTTGCTCACTAACCCAATTGAGAGCTTCGTGGTATGCATCAGGCACTTCATCACCTAAGTTTAGTTGCTGAGCTTTGTCATTCGCAGCTTGCCAATCACCTTGCTCATACAGAGTCACTAAACTTAAGTATTCGGCAAGTAGCCCTTCATTTTTTAATAGCGCTGTTTTTATCTCATTAGATAGAGGTAGTTTAAGCATTACGCTGTCCATTTCTTCATCTAATATCGCATCCATAAGCGACATCATGCCAGTTAAGAACGCCATGCCTGTGTCTTTCAGTTTGCCATGTGAAATAGCTAACAACTCACAAAAACGCGCCCGCGTTAACGACAGTCTAATAAGCTCTAATGGCTTATCGGCAGAGACTTGTGCTGCAAACAATAAAGAGAGCAGCTTTTTTATTTCAGCAGCGCCTAATACAATTAGTGCTTGTTTTATAGTGCTTATTTCAGAGCGGCGGGTAAATGCTGCTGAGTTTGAATAGCGCAGAAGTTTATATGATAAGTTAACATCACGCTCAAATACATCGGTGATTTTTTTAAGATCCATTTCTACACTGGATGTTTCATAGAGCAGTTCAGCCAGTGCCATGCCTGATGGCGGTAAGGCTTTACTTTGCACCATCTCAGGTTTTGAAAAGAAAAAGCCTTGAAAGTACTCAAAGCCCAGTTCAAAAGCTTGGTTGTAAAGCTCGTAGGTTTCAACTTTTTCTGCAAGTAATTTAATATGAGGGTAAGGTTTTAAGTCCTCGATGAGCGCTTTAACGATTTCTATATCGCACTTTAAAAAATCAATTTTAATGATATCAATAAATGGATAAAAGTGGCGCCAAACAGGTTGGTGCGCGTAGTCATCTAGAGCGAGTGTATACCCTTTTTCTTTGAGATCTTTAACTATTGCGAGCAGGCGTTTTCCTGGCTGAACGGTTTCTAATATTTCAATAACTACCCCGTCTTTATTTAATAGCGTAGGGTAGCCTTTTAATAAGGTGTCTAGGGTAAAGTTAATATAAGCGGGTTTATTATCGGTTAAATCTTCAAGGCCAAAATTAAACTGACTGCCTTCAATTAGGCGAGACGTCGCTTCGTCGCCGTCAATATTTGGAAATACGTTATCTACCCCATCACGAAATAAAAGCTCGTAGCCAATTAGCTCCTTATTGCGATCTAAAATAGGTTGGCGAGCAGCGTAAAAATACATATAAGATTCCGTAACGGTAGAAATTAATTAACATTGTAATAATATATTGGAAAACATTCAAAATAGCATCGGTAAAATGAATTTTATTAATAAAATATCATGGCTTAGGTAATTTTAATTAATCTAAACTTATTGTTTTTACTCTATTCGTTTTAAAAACAAGCGAATGGATGGTTTTTTATCTACTTAAATTAGCGGGTTGGAGTTATTAGCGATTACCGTGTTATAGTTGAGTAGAAAGCTTTTATTCCAATACTGTCTTAATTATAAGATTTCAAGAGTCATTATTTGGATTACAAGCCTGTTATTACTTTTTTAAGTGGAGGCGAATTTGGAAACAGGAATGATTATTTCACTGGCATTATACTTTATTGTAATGCTAGGAATAGGACTATACGCATATAAGCAATCTACCAGTGATATTTCAGGGTATATGCTAGGTGGTCGTAATTTAGCCCCCAGTGTAGCTGCCCTATCGGCTGGTGCATCAGATATGAGTGGTTGGTTATTAATGGGTTTACCTGGCGCAATGTATTTATTTGGATTGAGTAAGGTTTGGATTGCAATTGGTTTAGTATTAGGTGCATGGGCAAACTACTTTTTAGTAGCACCAAGACTGCGCGTTTATACTGAAAAAGCCAATGACTCCATTACTATCCCTGATTTCTTTGCAAACCGTTTTGATGACAACAAAAATATCCTACGTGTTATCTCTGCAATAGTAATTATTGTTTTCTTTACCTTATATACTTCATCGGGAGTTGTCGCCGGTGGTAAGTTATTTGAAAACTCATTTCAAATGAGTTACGAAATGGGCTTATACATCACCACGGGTGTAGTAGTGGTATATACTTTGTTTGGTGGTTTTTTAGCGGTTAGCCTTACAGATTTTGTGCAAGGCTGTATCATGTTTATTTCGTTGTTGGCAGTGCCAATTGCCACTTACATGATGCTTGACCAACCCTTTATGGATACCTTAGCAAATGCAAACTATCAGCAGTTACTAAGCTCGCCTAAAGCAAGCGAAATTCATTCTTTAAGTATGCTTGACTGGTTTGCGGGCGGTTCTACTATTGCTATTATTTCTGCAATGGCGTGGGGCTTAGGTTACTTTGGTCAGCCGCATATTATTGTTCGCTTTATGTCTATTCGCTCAGTAAAAGAAATGCCAACCATGCGTCGTATTGGTATGTCTTGGATGACGCTATCCGCTATTGGTGCGGTATTTACCGGGCTATTTGGCGCAGCATTCATGATTGAAAACCAAATGCCGATTGCCGATAAAGAAACAATTTTCTTAGTATTGGCTGAATTAATTTTCCATCCGTTAATTGCCGGTTTCCTACTAGCGGCTATTTTAGCTGCGATTATGAGTACTATCTCATCGCAATTATTGGTGTGTTCAAGTTCTTTAACTGAGGACTTTTATAAGATTTACTTAAATCGTAATGCTTCGCAAACTGAGCTGGTATTAGTAGGGCGTATTAGCGTGATACTGGTTGCGTTATTTGCAATCTACTTAGCGTATGACCGCAATAGTTCAATACTAGATTTAGTAAGTAATGCATGGGCTGGTTTTGGTGCTGCATTCGGTCCACTGGTATTGTTTAGCCTTTACTGGAAGCGTATGAACTTAAAAGGGGCTATCAGTGGTATGGTTGTAGGTGCACTAACGGTGCTTGTGTGGATTTATGCGCCTATTACTATTAATGGTGAGAGTTTGAGTAGCGTGATCTATGAAATCGTCCCTGGCTTTATTTTAGCAAGTATTGCGATTGTGGTAGGAAGCCTTATGACAGCTGAACCGAAAAAGGAAATTACTGATCTGTTTGATGAAGTTGAATCGTCATTATAAGTGATTAGTTAACCTAAGTTTTGGTTTAAAAAAATGCCAACCAGTTTAACTGGTTGGCATTTTTATTGGCTGACTTTTAACATTAGCAAATAGTGATGATTTACTCGCTTTTAGCTATCATTATTTAAAGGCATAAAAAAACTGAATTCGAATACCGAATTCAGTTTTTTTAATAATTACTATTAGGTTTTTAAAAGTACTAACTTGCAGCTTTATCTTTTATATCTGCAACGTTATCTGACTTTGTTCTTTTAGCTTTTGCAGGTACTTCTTTAGTCCCCTTAAGTACCGCCATAAAGTCGTCTTTACTTTTCGCAATCTCAAGTGCAAGCGACTCAACTTGTTGTTCACTTAGCGGCACATCTACTTTTTCAAGCATTAGTTCTAGTGACTCGGCGATATCGAGCATTTTGTCATAGGCATCAGCTTCTTTTTTAGTAGTAAACGTCATGCGCTCGACTCCGTTTCGTTCTACAACATATTTAACAACAACAGCCATGATTTCTCCTGCTTACTTACGTGGCAATATGATTATTATAAATCATTAGATTACTGTTTTTATATACAGTACAAGCTTGTGCGTCTTTTTGCAAGCTTTAGCCTTAGTTTATCTGCAGCTTAGTTGACAATAAAGGTCAATTCTACTTTATTTATTAAGTCACTTTATAACGCGTTGTAGTAAAGGAGTCGCAAGGAGTGATTGTTACTGTTAGTACTTATTACCTTAAAAGTACTGGGTGTAAATAATCAACGAATGTTCATGTAGGAACACAAAAGGAAATAGTATGAAATTAGTTAAAATAATCTCGTTAGCAGCCGCTTTATGTTTATTACCTATGGGTACCACTTTTGCGCAAAGCGATATGCTATCAGAGCAGATGCAATCAGCCATGGTTAATATTAATAGTGCTGACTTAAAGCAATTAATTAAGTTACCAGGTGTTGGTAAGAAAAAAGCACAGGCAATTATCGATTACAGGAACGCTAATGGTGATTTTGCATCACTTGAAGAGCTTGCCAAAGTAAAAGGGGTGGGTAAAAAAATGTTAGCCAAACTCGATGGTAAAGTGGCGTTTTAACTTAAAAGGGCGCTATGCGCCCTGATCAAACTGTTTTAATGCTGCACCAAGGTGCTTTTTAGCAAAGTTAATATCTACTGGTGCTGTTAATAGCGGATAGCTCAACCCAGCAACAATCAAAAAGGGCACTAGTAACCAACCTTCAAACAAAGTGAATATTAAAAAAAATGGGCTCAATAGCATCAGCTTCACTATGCGTATGAACACCCTATCACTGGGTGAGAGCATGCTTAAAGAGATAGCAATAACAGTTTGTCGTTGACGAACTTTTAAATGCTTAAGCTCATCAACTTGGCTTGAAAAAAAGTAAACATATTAAAGTGACTTTTTAGTAATTAATCGACTGGCCACTAATATAGTTAGTGTGGCGGTAAAGAGTACAAAAATAATTTCCATCCATGCTGGCATACTTAAACCAGCAAATTGCCAATCTATATTTCCGCAGTCACCTGTCGCTTCAAAAAACTGCGGTATCCAGTGATGTAACGGCATAAATTCTGGAAAGTTTGGCTCAAATTCACAGCTAAATGCGAATGGGTCTGTGGTTGTTTGCATTTCAATGTGCTCGCGGGCTATTAGTAACCCCCATACACTTGAAATCCCCCAAACAGCATAAGCGACAATACGTACTATGAGGTTGTTTGGTTTACTGGCTCCAATCATACCCGCAAAAAGTAGGCCTAATACTGCGGTGCGCTGGTATATGCACATAATGCATGGCGCTAACCCCATGTTGTATTGAAAGAAAAGTGCAGTAACTTCAAGCAGAAAAACAATCCCACTGAATAATAACCAAGGTGTACGCTGAGTACTTAGATTAGCAAGCCAGTTCATAACAATTCCGTATTTAAATAAGGGCTTAGATTATGACTTAGGATAAACAGCGGGGCAAGTAAAAGGAAAAAGCGAGGAGCTATGAAAGCTTTTTGCACCTCAAAGTTAGGGATGCTCTGTTGCATGACTTTCCCCAGAGCCATCAAGTTAATCCAGTTCATGAATAGGTAAGAGCTAGTCAAAGTGTCTCGTATGAATAATAGGTGGGCATTCATATTGTGTTTAATTTCTACCAGTAAAGTTACCCTTTTAATCACATACCTAGGTAATTTAACTTACTTTACTTGTTAGTTGTGACTTGTCTGGTACAATCAGTCAGTTAATCGTATGTAGCGATGTAATGTGAATTAATTCGAGTAGGAATTGAATGAGAATTTTTAAAGCGAAAAGCCCAGCAGGATTTGCTGAGGAATACATAGTAGAGTCAATCTGGAATGGTGATTTCCCTCCAGGTTCAATTCTGCCAGCTGAGCGTGAACTCTCAGAGTTAATTGGTGTTACTAGAACCACATTGCGTGAAGTGTTACAACGATTAGCAAGAGACGGTTGGTTAACAATACAACATGGTAAACCTACTCGCGTAAATAATTTTTGGGAAACGTCAGGATTAAATATTCTTGAAACACTGGCCCGTTTAGACGAAGACAAAATGCCAGAGTTGACCGATCAGTTACTTTCAGCACGCACCAACATCAGCGCAATTTACACCCGCGCAGCAATAAAGCTTGCACCAGAGCGTGTTATTGAAATTTTATCGCAAAGTGATGAACTAGAAGACAGTGCGCAAGCATTTGCTGATTATGACTATAAAGTGCACCATGAGTTAGCTGTTGCTGGTAACAATCGTATTTATGTGCTTATTCTTAATGGTTTCAAAGGCTTTTATTCTAAGATTGGTTGTCATTACTTTTCAGATCCTCGCACTCGTGAGCTTGCACGTCAATTCTATAAAGATCTCACTAAGCTTGCTGAGAATAAAGAGCACGATGGTGCGATATCCATGATGCGTAAGTATGGTCATCAAACCGGTGAAATATGGCAACATATTCGCGGTGATATGCCTAGCGACATTATGGATTAGAAAAAAACCTGCTTTAAGCAGGTTTTTTTATGAACAATAGTCCGTGTATTTATCAAGCGTTCGCTATTTTAGAACGGCGCTATCTATAAATACGATTGTTAATTTATTTTTGATAGCCATAGAATAATGATTAATTAGATATGGTGCTATTGTAATTTAAAAATTAGTGCCCATATTACTATCAGTATTGCGTAAGCAATTGACAATAAACTCAAAATATTTGGAGAATAAAATGGGTGTATTAGTAGGCCGCCAGGCACCAGACTTTACCGCTGCAGCTGTTCTAGGTAACGGTGAGATTGTAGATAGCTATAACCTTCACGAAAAAATCAAAGGTAAAAAAGCAGTAATCTTTTTCTACCCACTAGATTTCACTTTTGTATGTCCTTCTGAGCTTATTGCTTTTGATAAGCGTTATGCAGAATTCCAAAAACGTGGTGTAGAAGTAATTGGTGTTTCTATCGATTCACAATTTTCACACAACGCATGGCGTAACACGGCTGTAGCAGACGGCGGTATTGGTAAAGTTCAATACGCACTAGTTGCAGACGTTAAACACGAAATCTGTAAAGCATACGACGTTGAGCACCCAGAAGCGGGCGTTGCATTTCGTGGTTCTTTCCTAATCGACGAAGAAGGTAACGTACGTCACCAAGTAGTGAACGATTTACCACTTGGTCGTAACATCGACGAAATGATCCGTATGGTTGATGCACTAGCATTCCACAGCGAGCACGGTGAAGTATGTCCTGCTGGTTGGACTGAAGGTAAAAAAGGAATGGATGCAAGCCCTGAAGGCGTCGCTAAATTCTTATCTGAAAACGAAGGCGAGCTATAATTTAGCCCTTTAGTTTAAGATAAAAAAACCGCCATATGAAGTGACCCCCAATAGTTGGACATTCCAATTACTGGGGGTCTTTTTATGTCCAAACATCACCGAGCTTTCAAGCTCAAAATAGCTGAACTCGCTTTGTCTGAAAGCTCTTCGGCGGTAAGTAACAGATTTAATGTTACAGATAGGCAGGTCCGATATTGGACCGCTATTTATCGAATTCATGGCGCTGAAAGCTTCAGGTCTGTTCACAAACCTTATTCTCTAGCATTTAAGGCTGAAGTGTTAAAAACGATGACAGCAAACAGTTGGTCACTCGGTTATACCAGTGCTTTCTTCGATTTATCGTCCCCAGGCATTCTTTTTCAATGGCAAAAGCTTTATGCTCGTGATGGTATATCACGTCTTAAACCACAGAGAAAAGGTAAGCCATTCATGACAAATAATTCTTCTTCATCAAAACTAGTAGAGCAAATGACTGAGGAGGAGTTACGAGAAGAACTAGCATACTTACGAGCTGAGAATGATGTGCTAAAAAAGTTAGAAGCCTTGGCTCAAGCCAGAAAGAAAAAAGCAAAGACAAAACGATAGTCGTCGAAGAGTTCAAGGCAAAGCATAGCTTACGACACCTTTTAAAGGCTATAGGGCTGCCAAAGAGTGTTTACTATTATCATCGCACTACTTGTAAGCAACCCTGTGCAAGCAATGATTTACTGGTAAAAATACGTGATATTTATCACGCGCATAAAGGGCGATATGGCTATCGCAGAATTACGAGTGCCCTGAGAGCAATGGGAGTACTTGTTAATCATAAGCGCGTTCAACGGTTGATGAATGAGTTAGGACTCAAGTCAAAAGTAAGGCCTAAGCGCTATAAATCCTATAAAGGTGAAGTGGGTAAAATCGCAGAAAATACGCTTAACCGCGAGTTTACTGCGCAGAAGCCAAATCAAAAATGGGTGACGGATGTGACGGAGTTTAAAGTGGATAATGAGAAGGTATATCTATCGCCTATGATTGACCTATTCAACCAAGAGGTAATCAGTTACGAAGTCAGAAAATCCGTTGCACTCCCTTTGGTAACTGACATGCTTAAAACAGCAACTGCTAGGTTGAAGCCAAATGAAAAGCCAGTTGTACACTCAGATCAAGGGTGGCAATATCAAAACAAACAATATCAAAATCACCTTAAGGAAAAAGGATTGCAACAAAGTATGTCTAGAAAAGGAAATTGTTTAGATAATGCGGTTGCTGAGAACTTCTTCGGCATATTGAAGAGCGAGATGTACCACAACGAAACGTTTAAAGACGTGAATGATCTTATTGAAAACATTAAAGAATATATCCACTATTACAACAATGAGCGTATTAAACTGAAACTAAAAGGCCTGAGTCCGATACAGTATCGAAATCAGGCCTTGGCAGCCGCTTAGAAATGAGTCCAACTTTATGGGGTCACTTCAATATTGGCGGTTTTTTATTGCTTTTAATTAGAACGAAAAGCTCACTTTAGTGTAAATGTAACGACCGCGAGGGTTGTGTACACCCGATGCGTAACCATACAGATCTGAATCACCGTCACCAATTGCAAATGGTGGCTCTTCATCAAATAAGTTATTAACACCTAGCGATATTTTTGCAGACTCAGTAATACGGTATGATGTTTGTAAATCAACCAATACTTGAGAATCAACAGTACGCGATGTATTACTATCGAAGTCTAAGTTGCCATCGAAATCGATATCCGGCGTATCTTCAAACTCACCCACGTAGCTAATGTTCATGTTCGTGTTGAATTGACCTATTTCCCAGTTTGTTGAGAAAATCCAACGGTGCTCTGGGTAGCCATATTCACCAGTGTAATCGCGGCCGTCTTTTTCAAATTTATCTTGGTAAGCCCATTCTAAATTGAATTTTAGTAAGCCTAACTCATCCAGTGAATGGTTGTAGTTTGCTGAAATATCAACGCCAGAAACTTCTTGTGATGATACATTTTCAAAAGTACTGAATATCTTTTGAATAGTTCCTAGGCTGTCAGTACCTGATGGTGGTAAGCGTACACATACCGTACTATTTTGGTTATTACACTCTGAGTTGTAAATTGGACCAAACTCTTGCTCATCAATTTTATTATCTTGAGTGATACTCCACACATCAACACTTAAACCAAAGTCAGTTGTGGGTGCCCAAATAAAGCCGACGTTCCAAGATTCAGATTCTTCAGCTTCTAAATCTGGGTTACCGGCAAATTCAATGTTGTAATCTAGCGGATCACAATCTTTACCTGTTGCATCACAGCGATAGTTATCAATAAAGAACTGACTCTCTTGAGATGGCCCTAAACCTACTTGTGCAAGTGAAGGTGCTCTAAAGCCTTGCGCCCAAGAACCGCGAACCGTGATTTCATCAGTAGGTGCCCAGCGTAAAGCGACTTTAGGGTTTGTCGTAGTGCCAAAGTCACTGTAATCATCGTAACGGCCCGCAAGTTGTAGCTCTAAGTTTTCCGCAAGTGGAATTGAAAACTCTATATAGGCAGCGTATTGGTCGCGCTCTGCGGCAGCTGAAACTGACTCGGTACCAAAGATTAACCCTCGTTGAAATTGATCATCTGGCGTATCAGTTACGTCTTCTTCGCGGTATTCAATACCGGCCGCCATCATGACAACATCATCACCAAAGTTAAATGCTTCACCTGAAATGTTAGCATCGAACGACGTCATATGAGACTCACCTTGGCGAACCAAGCTCGTTGTGATTCTGTCAACAACAGCCGGATCGTTGTAAGTGCCGCCAAATGGGTTGTAGTTACCTGCGTCAATCTCTTGTTGTAAAAAGTCGGTGCGAACCCAACCTTGTGAACGATCCCCTGTTTGTAATGACTTGCTACGCCCTTTTTGTACCGCTGTTTCCCAGTTCCAGTCGTTAATTTCACCTTTTAAACCAGCAACAAAACGTAATGTGTCTGATTCGATATCCCATTGACGCGCGCCTGCATCCACTGTTCTGTAACGACCAATTTCTATATCTTGACCAAATGGGTTATTTGGATGATTCCCAGGTACGGTTAAACCCGCATCTTCATCAAGTGGCGTTGGTGCGCCAGCTGCAACTGAGCTGTTATGTTGTACAGCCATTTCTAAAAAGCCGGTGATGCCATTGTCAAAGCGGTATTCAAATTGTGAAATTGCGCCTACACGTTCTGATGCAGGGGCAATATAGCCGAATGGACCATAGTCAAATAAGCAACTACCACTTGATGTTGCATTTTCAGCAGGACACGAAGGATCGATTGTTTTAACGCCATCTACGTAAAAGTAGCCAGGAAAGCCACGTGATGAACGAAAGTCTTGGCCGCCATAAGGAGATTGATTAGCAGTACCTAAGCGTCCCATTTCGTCTGATGATAAAGAGGTGTTTTTAAAGTAATCAATAATAACGGACGCACTACTTTTTGCACTCGTTGTACCCCAAACAATGCTAGCCGTAGTTTCTTCATAGTTAGGGCCATCTGTGCCGCCGTAACCTAAATTAACTTCAATCCCGTCGATGTCTTTTTTCAAGATAACGTTCACAACACCTGCTACAGCATCTGAGCCATAGATTGCTGATGCGCCATCTTTTAGAATATCAATACGTTCGATTGCTGAAACAGGAATGCTGTTTATGTCAACAAATGAGTTGGTGATCCCTTCAGCAAATGCGCTTATAGCAACACGACGACCATTAATAAGTACCAACGTAGCATCAGCCCCTAAACCACGAAGGCTGACGGCAGCTGAACCATTAGCGGTTGAGTCTTGGTTATTGCCACGGGTTGAAAAAGTACCATTACCTGCAACAGGCATTCTTTCAAGAAGCTGTTGTAGGTTGTCATAACCCATGTTTTCGATGTCTTCTTTATTAATGGATTGTACTGGCGATGGGCCTTCGATATCGGAACGTTTGATACGAGAGCCTGTTACTTGAATACGTTCTACTTTTTCTGCAGTCTGCTGTGCAGCGTAAGTTGTTGTACTAAAACCTGCTGACAATGCGATAGTAGCACCGATGATTA
The DNA here is from genome assembly GCF_048318575.1 of Pseudoalteromonas sp. RW-H-Ap-1. Lineage (GTDB taxonomy): Bacteria > Pseudomonadota > Gammaproteobacteria > Enterobacterales > Alteromonadaceae > Pseudoalteromonas. The sequence goes on along the minus strand of NZ_CP166996.1, from coordinate 2,364,657 downwards.
AGCTCGGTGTAAATGCAATTGATTGCTTCATCCTTAAGTCCTTGTTGATATGTTATAATTTACTTGTTTTTACAAGCCGAATTATTAATACCATGTAACTTAACTGTTATCAATTGACTGCAAAGATGATTTTATTATCGGCACGAATATGTACTGATTTTTTCAATAATGAAAAACAATGGGATACTCGCTATCTGGTGCGGGAGAGTGCTTTGGTCATTATTAAAAAATAAATCACTGAGCGACTTTAATTTGTAATAATTTGTATTTTCTTAAAAGTTTAATCAAAAAAAACGCCTAACATGATGTTAGGCGTTTTTATTTAAACTTTGTGTTTCATTAAACGTTCTTTTTCACGGGACCAATCTTTATTTTTACCATCTTCACGTTTGTCATGCATTTTCTTACCTTTAGCTAAATGGAATTCAAGCTTCACCCAGCATTTTTTCCAATACATAGCAGTGGCAACTAATGAATAACCATCACGCTCAGTTGCACCAACTAAGCGGTCGAGTTCACGCCTGCTTAGTAGTAATTTACGGTAACGTAGCGGGTCACAGATAACATGGGTTGATGCACTATTCAAAGGCTGAATGGTGCTACCTAATAAAAATGCTTCACCGTTTTTTAGATGAATGTAAGTTTCAGAGATATTTACCTTACCTGCTCGGATACTTTTTACTTCCCAGCCTTGGAGTTCAACACCTGCTTCAAACTTGTCGTGTAAAAAATACTCGTGTCGCGCTTTTTTGTTTAGCGCGATGGTATTACTTGTCGATTTTGATGAATTTTTCTTAGCCATAGTGCCCTATAATATACGTTATACAAGATGTTTTACATCGATTTTTTAAATTATACATGCAAAAGCGAAGGATTAATTTAAGCGCGATGAAAGTTTGGGGAAACGCACAAAGCTTGCTAAAATTCCTGCACACAGTTGGGAGTGAGTATGCCACAAATAGAAAAAAGCGCGCTGGTTATGTACAGCACTAAAGAGATGTTTGATCTAGTCAATGATGTAGAAGCCTATTCACAGTTTTTACCTAATTGTTCAGACTCAAAAATTATTAAGCAGCATGATAATAACATGACCGCTAGTTTAGAAATATCCAAAGCCGGTATAAAAAAATGGTTTACCACTGAAAATACGCTAATTGATGAGCAAACAGTGATGCTTCGCTTGGTTGATGGCCCTTTTAAAACCCTACAAGGTCGTTGGCACTTTCAGCAATTAGATGCGCAGGCGTGTAAGGTTAATTTACAGTTAGAGTTCGAGTTTTCAAGTAAGCTAATAGAGCTAGCGTTTGGTAAAGTTTTTAATGATGTGGCTAAAAACATGGTGAGTGCATTTACTCAACGTGCAAAAACCGTGTATGGAGAACGTGCATGATCAATATTGAAGTTGTGTTCGCGTTACCCACTAAGGCAACCACGTTAAATATAGAAGTGCTGCAAGGTACAACGGCTGAGCAAGCAGTAATACAGTCAGGGATTATTAAAAAGTGCCCTGAGATTGATGCAACCGATTTAACTTTAGGTGTATGGAACAGAACGGTAAAGCTTAATCATGAGCTTAAAGATGGCGACAGAATTGAAATTTACCGCCCATTAATTGCCGACCCTAAAGATGCTCGCAGAAAACGTGCTGAAAAAGCCAAAGAAGAGGGCCGTGCTAATAAAGTCACTGGTGGCCGGCCGTTAGATCGTTAGACACAAAAAAGGTGAGCCATGCTCACCTTTTTTAACAACACTTTAATAGCTTCTTATTGCTCTAAAGGTGTTGTAAAGTTTTCTGGTTGCTCATAGTCGCCCGATACCGTAACTAGCTTCTCATTTTCAAAGTTTAATACTAATGATTTATATTGTTCATTAGCACGTCCTTTATTAAAGCTGTATACATAACGCCAAGTATTTTTATCGAAGGCGTCTTCGGCAATGGGTCTGCCTAGTACGTATAGTACTTGTTCGCGAGTCATATTAACGCGAAGCTTATCAACGTCTGATTGTTCTAAAAAGTTACCCTGAGGGATGTTGATTCTGTATACCCAGCTAGAACAACCTGCGGCTGAACTAAGTGTTAAAGCGACGATAAGCCAAAGAGACAAAGTTTTTAACGACTGCATTGTTAGTTGTGATCCTTATTTTTTATAATCTGCATGATACCGATTAGTTACTCAAGGTAAAACCCTTTTGAGTAATTGTTTTTGTTTAGCGTGTTAGGGCGAGGTTTTGACCATTAGTAATCAAAAAAGTTTAAACAATGAGTTGTGCAAAATTAAAAATAAACCGGCGACTTGGTCACTTTATATTGTGCAAACACGGTTTGGTCATTGGTATACCGGTATTACGGTTGATGTGGCCCGACGTATCGCTACTCACCAAGCAGGTAAAGGGGCAAAAAACCTCAAAGGTAAAGGGCCGCTGGTGCTCATTCATCAACAACAAGTAGGTACTAAAAGCGACGCAAGCAAATTAGAGTATGCGATTAAAAAACTTCCACGGGCAAAAAAAGAGGCTTATGTTGCTGCTTTTAAAGGAGGGCTTAATACCACAGGGCTTGTCAAAAGCTGATTAATAAATGCCTCAATTAGCAATACGGCTTCTTGATAGAGGGGAGTATTTATATTTTCGAGCGTATCTTTAGTACTATGATGGAAGTTATCTGCCCCCATAGAAAAGTACACATACGGAATTTTTTGTTTAGCGAATGAATAATGGTCACTGGCTCTGTGCCAGTCGATTTGTTTCGTGTTGGTGAGTCGGCTCATTTTTCGTGATGAATAAACAGGCTTTAATTTGATCTTGTCACCGTTAATCTGGGTAAATAAAGGGCTAAGCTGGCTTTTTAATGCGCGACTTGTTAGCGCGTATAACCGCTTATGTGACTTTTTAACTGCCAACATATCTAAGTTAATATTTAAAACAATTGGGAGCTGGTGCATTGTTTTGGCAAAGTGCTCACTGCCGTGTAAACCATTTTCTTCAGCGTCTGTTGCAACAAACATAAAGCGATATGAAGAAGAAACCGCCAGCGCATTCGATAAATAAAGTAATGCAGCAACACCCGAGGCATTATCGTTAGCACCTGGGTGTAATTTTCCTGCTTGTAGACCTAAATGATCATAATGCGCAGTAATAACAATAACAGGTAAATCTTTTACAGTATTAGTGGCAATAATATTAACGCCTTGTGCGTTAGAAAACAGCCCTGAGGAATAAGTAAAAGGTTGTTCACTTACTGTGAGTTGATGCCCTTTGAAGCGTGTTTTTAAATACTCCCTAGTGAGTAATGCTGCATGGCTATTCGTTTTTCTACCAGCTAATTCTGGGTTGGTTAGTATAGTTAAATCAGTTAATAATTGCGGCTCAATCTGTTTACAAAGGCCGCTCCAACTTATAAAAAAACGATGCAGGTTAAGCTAAATAATTTAATAATGATTCGCCTTCGCAGTGAGTGATTTTAATGCAATGAGCTTATTGTCATAGCGCTGTTTGTGATGAATGAAGTCTGCTTTTTTTCTAGCTTTACGTAGATGAAACTCCGCTTTAGTTATATCACTTAATTTAAAGTAACTGCGCGCCAACCCAAAGTGACTTTCATGTAATGTTGGCGACATAGCGTTAGCTTTTTTATAATGGCTAATCGCGTTTGTATAGTCACCACTTACATAGTCACTGTTACCAAGCGATATATGATAATAAGGGTTAGTTTGGCGCTTTTTGTCAAGTTTTGCCAATAGCTTTTCGCCTTCGGCTACTCTATCTGTGAGTTTATATAATAATGCTAAATTACCTTGCGCAGTATTATCATTGGCGTTTAAGGCAATGGCATAGCGGTACATTTCCTCCGCTTGCTTAAAGTCACCTAATTGTTTAAAGAGTACCCCTAAATTTCCCCAGCTGGCACTAAATGAGGAATCGGTATTGATTGCTGCTTTAAAATAACTATAAGCTAAATCAAACTGTTTATTAACCAATGCCTCGCCGCCTTTATTATTATAAAACATGGCGGTCACTCGTTTTTTTGACAGCGATGAAGTTGCAAAACGAGCTTGTCGGCTATTAGGATCAAAATCAATGATTAAACGCTTATTACGCTGATAAACAAGTGAGCTGTCTTTGAATTTAGTCTTATTGTCTATAGCAATGTTTATGTGCCCAGTGAGTAAATTAAACCCTCGATTTAACGCCCAGTACTCAGGAATATGTACTTTCTGAAAGCGAGCCTTCAGGCCTAAATGTTCGGCTAAGCTATACGCTAAAATAGAGAGGGAAAGACAGTTAGCATTTAAATTTTGATAGCTTTGAGACGCCGTTTGTGTGCCAGTTGATTGATAAGATAGTGAGTTATCACCATTTGAGAGTAAAAAACTAAGTAGACTATAGGCAATTTCATCAGCCGATTTATTTGTTTGTACGTAAGTACTTAATTGTTGTTTAAGGCTCTGATCGAGTTGAAATATTTGCTGTTCAGACTCTACAGGCTGCTGTTGAAGTTGCATTGGGGGAGTAATAATAGGGATTGGCGCGCTTAAATTGGCGTTATCTGTAGTGCTACACGCACTTAAACTCAGCAAACAAGCAGCCAGTAAATAATGTTTAGCTTGAACAGCATTCATACACACCTCTGTACAAAAAACACACTTAAGTATAGTGGTTATTTCATACAGAGGTTATTTTTTAATTTAACAAACTGTTTAACGCTGCTGATTAAACGTGGCTACTAGCGCATCAAGTGTTTGTGCGCTGGTGGCTAAATCACGAATTGCTTGTTCGGTATTGATTTGTTCACTCATTGATTTATCACTGATCTCACTAATTTGCTCAATACTTCGACCGACATCATTTACAACGCTACTTTGCTGCTCGGTGGCTGTGGCAATTAGAGTTGCCATGTCGTTAATTTCATTCGCTGTTTCAGTAATCGTATTAAGCAACTCAACCGAGCTTTGCATTGCGCTGACGCTTTGTTGGGCCTTACCTTTCGATTGGCTGATATCATTTACAACATCATCTGAAATTTGAGTAAGCTCTTCAATCATTGATTGAATTTCAGTGGTTGATTGCGACGTACGATTCGCCAGAGCTCTTACTTCATCTGCAACGACTGCAAAACCACGACCATGCTCACCTGCACGTGCAGATTCAATGGCTGCATTAAGTGCAAGTAAGTTGGTCTGCTCTGAAATCCCTCTAATTGAATCTACAATACTGGCAATATCTATGGTCTTTTTAGAAAGCAGTGCAACCTGCTCGGTAATACCATCAATATCGCTGGCAAGAGCTGATATTGTCGTTTGGCTTTGTAGTACTTGTTGATGACTTTGTTTGGTATTATCGCGGCTATCGTTAGTTAACTTAGCGGCATTCGCTGCACTTTGTGCTATTTCTTGCACCGTAGCGCCCATTTCATTAATCGCTGCAGCAACTGAAATAGTTTGCTCTTTTTGTTTATCCAGCGCTAACGAGTTTTGTTTTGCTTGTGCAAAGACATGATCAGAGCTTTGACGAATACCATGACTTTCATCAGCTACTTGCACAATGGCGGTTTCTATTTTTTCAATAAACTGATTGAAGCCCGACGTTAAATTATTGAGTTCAGGTTGAGGTGATGTGGGTAGACGATACGCTAAATTAGCATCACCTCGACCTAAACGAGAAAACAACTCTGCCATTTTTGATAACGGTGAGGCTAAAGAGCGAGCTAACAAGTAACTGATCACACTTGCGATAAGTGCTGTAATGATAGTGAATGTGAATATTTGCCACTCTAGGGTGTTTACACTTGCGAATACTTCACTTTTTGGTACTTGAGCTAACACAAATAAGTCGGTGTTTTTAATTGGTGTGGCAGCAATCAGCGTGGCCTGTCCATTAATATTTACTTCTTCTAAAGCAAAGCCGTTTTCATCAAGTAATTTGTGATGAATATTAGCACTGTAAATACTATCTATATTAACCTTAGCGACTTTAGCTGCATCTTTATGTAGCTGAATTAAGCCATTTTTATCGGCAATAAATACAAACCCTGACTGTTCAATTTTAAACTGCTGTAGCAGTTTTTGCATATCAGTAATACTTTTTGCTAATCCCGCTAAGCCGAATCCATTAAGCTGCTGATGATTAACAAACATTTTTACATCGTTTGCAGATTCCTGATAAATACTGATTGAATAAGGTTGTTTTGATTGAGTAAAAGCAAAAAACCAACCATCTGCAGCATCATTTTTTAAAACACGTAAAAAGCCATCTTGGTTCCAATATTGCGCGGTGTTTTTATTAGCCCACGAAGCGGTGGCAAGGTCATATTGCTCAACCAAACGATTGAGTTCTTTTAGTAATAATGCATCGTTGGTGTTGCCAGAGTTTGCCCAATCTAAAATAAAGGTATTGGCAGAAAGCTGCTGTGCTGCGCCTAAAAGTTCATTGATCTCCCCACCAATATGATTACTGATTGTTTGCAGCTTACTTGGCAGTTCTGATTCGATCATGCGTTGCTCAATAATATTCTTTGAGTTATGCAAAGACGTCAAACCAATTAATACAGCAACACAAATAGCAATAATGCTTCCAAGCGCTGTTATTTTTTGAGTAATAGAGAGATTTTGTATCGTCATGGTAGTGCTTATATATTTACAACTGAGGCAATGAGGCGATTATTCTAGCACATTATTTATTTTCGGCTATTGATGAATAATTTACATTTAAATAAAAAAAGCCCACAGCAAAAAGCAAATGGGCTTAGCTTCTAACAATTGAAAGTTCTAGGGTTATAGAGTTACACTATTTTTTTCATTGCCGACATATAGCCGCGTAATTTAGCACCCACTTTTTCAACAGGGTGTTCACGCAGTGCGGTATTTATTTGAATTAATGTTTGATTATCTACTTGGTTACTTTGCTCATTTAAGCCTCTGCCAATAACATCGGTATCAATATCTTGCATAAACTCTTGTAGTAGTGGCAAACATGCATGGTTGTATAAGTAACAGCCATACTCTGCCGTATCGGAAATAGTACGATTCATTTCAAACAGCTTTTTACGTGCAATGGTGTTAGCAATTAACGGCGTTTCATGCAATGACTCATAATAAGCTGATTCTGCAATAATACCGGCTGCAGTCATGGTTTCAAACGCGAGCTCTACGCCTGCTTTAACCATGGCTACCATTAAAATGCCGTTATCAAAAAATTCTTGCTCAGTAATTTCTACATCACTTGCTGGGGTTTTTTCAAAATGAGTTTCTGCAGTTTCAGCACGCCACTTTAATAAGTTAGCGTCATCATTTGCCCAGTCTTCCATCATTACTCGTGAAAATGTGCCATCGATAATGTCATCTTGATGTTTGTTATACAGTGGACGCATTATTACTTTTAGCTGCTCACTTAATTCAAACGCTTTTACTTTGGCAGGGTTTGACAGACGGTCAAGCATATTGGTAACGCCGCCATACTTAAGTGCTTCTGTGATCACTTCCCAGCCATATTGAATTAGCTTTGAGGCATAACCAGCATCAACGCCTTTATCAATCATTTTATCAAAACATAAAATAGAGCCAGTTTGTAGCATGCCGCATAAAATGGTTTGCTCACCCATTAAGTCAGATTTAACCTCAGCAATAAACGATGATTTAAGTACTCCCGCACGATGACCACCTGTACCTGCGGCATAGGCTTTTGCTTGTGCCAAGCCATGCCCTTGAGGGTCGTTCTCTGGATGAACCGCAATGAGTGTCGGTACACCAAAGCCGCGTTTATACTCTTCACGTACTTCTGACCCCGGACATTTTGGAGCAACCATAATAACGGTAATATCTTCACGAACTTGCATGCCTTCTTCAACAATATTAAAGCCATGTGAGTAAGCAAGCGTTGAGCCGTGTTTCATTAATGGCATAATAGCATTAACAACCGCAGTGTGTTGCTTATCAGGTGTTAAGTTAAGTACTACATCGGCTGTTGGGATTAATTCTTCATATGTACCCACTTTAAAACCATTTTCCGATGCATTTAAGAATGACTGACGACGCTCAGCAATCGCTGATTCACGCAGTGTATAGGCTACATTTAAACCCGAATCACGTAAATTTAAGCCTTGATTTAAGCCCTGTGCGCCACAGCCTACAATCACTAACTTTTTACCTTTAAGTGCAGCAACACCATCGTTAAATTCGTCTGCCCCCATAAACTCACATTGTGCCAGTTGCGCTAATTGTTCACGTAAAGGTAAGCTATTAAAATAATTTGCCATGATTAAGGTTCCTATTAATTCAATTTGTTAGATGTATTGCATTTGCTTTGCTTGGAATCACCATATGAAAAATATCTTCTTGCGTAAAATGATATATTTGAATTAAAGTATTTCATAATTTGAAATATTGGTGTTGTTATGGATCATAAGCATTTACATTACTTTTTGGCGTTGGCAAAAACGCTTCATTTTTCTCGTGCCAGTGAGTTGTGCCACATAAGTGCGCCTACTTTAAGTCGTAATATTAAGCAGTTAGAAGATGAAGTAGGGGTGATGTTGTTCCAGCGAGATAATCGCAGTGTAAAACTTACTTGCGAAGGCGTTGCATTTAAGGAGTATGCTAGTGCAACGCTTAGTAATTGGCAGCGCTTTAAGGCCAATTTAAACGAACCGCAACAACATATTTATGGCAATGTGAGCCTTTACTGCTCCGTTACCGCATCTTATAGTTTTTTGCATCATATTTTAGAGCAGCTCAGGGCTCAGCATCAGCATATTGAAATCACCTTAAATACGGGCGACCCTGCTCTGGCAATAAATCGTGTATTAGACGGTCACGAATCCATGGCTATTGCAGCCAGACCCAGTAAATTACCTGCACAAATTGCATTTGTAGATATTGGTTATTCGCCACTGGTATTAATTGCGCCCACTATTCAATGTCCGATCACAGAAAAACTAGCTAATAACAGCGAGACTATTGATTGGTCAGAGCTTGAATTTATTGTTGCTGAACAAGGGTTTTCACGACAGAGGTTGGAGCAGTGGTGGCGAAAAAATAACGTGCAGGGAAAAATCTATGCACAAGTAGCTGGGCATGAGGCTATGGTATCTATGGTGAGTTTGGGCTTAGGTGTGGCCATGATCCCAAAAATTGTTCTCGATAATAGCCCTTTAAACGATAAAGTTCAGATTTTGGATAGTAAAGATGAGCCCCCACAAGGGTTTAAAATTGGCTTGGCGGTATTACACAAAGAATTAAATGATCCTGCGATTAGTGCGCTGTGGAATATTGCTCAAAATATGGGGGAAAACATAATATAGGCTTGTTGAATGATAAAAAACTGTTAATATAAAGCACTAATACTTATGTGTTTATTAACATCTTTGTTGTGATGTCTGAGAGTTTCGATTATGGATAATACTGCCTCACTTGCTCATTCTGCCCAGTGTTTAAAAAAAGCCATTCCGCTTATGGTGAAGTACAAAATGGCGGTAACGCCGATTAATTATGCAATTTGGTATTGTTATGTACAGGGCGATAATCCACAACTAAATTCAGAGCTTGATAGAGTTATCGGTCAGTACAATACGTGTTCTGCTCAAAGTGCACAGGAAATATTCGATAAATATATAAATGATGAAGAGTTAGCGTTTTTCCAACAAATGTCTGAAAGATTTCATAATACGGTAGAGCAAGTACAGTTTGATTTGAGTGATTCTATTCAATATTCAAAAAGTTTTACCACCTCGTTAGTTGACTCACAAAATGAGTTAAAAACACTCTCTAGTATAAACTCATTTAATGAAATTCTCTCTTGTGTAGAGCGTTTAACAGACGAATCAATTGCAATGCAAGATTATGCCCGTGGTTTCCAAACTAAATTAGCGCAAGCATATAATGAGATTAAAGATTTAAAAGAAGCCCTCACTATGACTCAAGAAGCGGTTGATAAAGATTCGCTAACGGGGTTATTAAATCGCGGTAAATTTGATACCGATATAGTTGAGTTTTGCCTTCATGCATCTTCACAAGATGAGCAAGCTAAGATAGCCGTGTTAATAATGTTAGATATTGATCACTTCAAACGTTTTAATGATGATTTTGGCCATCAAAAAGGTGATGAGGTTCTCAAGCTTGTTGCTCAAAAAGTGCAAAATAGTGTGCAAGATGAATATAATGCTTACCGTTACGGTGGTGAGGAATTTTGTATTACGGGTTACTTTGATAGCATTAATGATGCGATGACATTTTGTAATCAGTTGCGTTTGAGTATTGCTAAATTAACCATTCGTAAAAAAGAAGATAGCAATAATAAACGTAATATCTCAGCAAGTTTTGGTATTGCTTTAATGGAGCCTTTTAGTAAGAGCTGTTTATTAGTAGAAAAGGCCGATAGAGCACTTTATTTAGCTAAAACTCATGGTCGAAATCGAGTTGAAATAGCCGCCAATTTGTAAACGTGTTCCGTTTGTATCAAATTTGTTAATGATTGTAACCTTCTAGAGCTTGTACTTATACTACTTGCTACTATAGGGTCAAAGCCACTTTATAAACTAGTGAATAACTCCATGGCGTTACATCTGAGAATAAAAATATGCATTTTATTGGTGTTGTTTAGCGCTAATGCGATTGCTCAGACGCAGCAAAATATCACTACTGATGAACTTAAAATGAGTGTCAGCTTAGGGGTAGGGGTGATCAGTAATCCTTTACATGGAGCAGACAATATTCCTTTAGTGGTTGTCCCACAAGTGGCTTATTATGGCCAAAATTGGTTTTTTGATAACGGTCGTTTAGGCTATTCTTTTATACAAAGTGATACGCATAACATTAGCTTTGTGTCTGAGATTAACCCAGAATCACGGTTTTTTATTGATTGGCACCCGCAAAATATATTCCCGCTCACAACAATGTCTAATAACGAAATATTAGAATCACAAGATGTTGAATCTCCGCGCCAGATTAATATTAATAATATTCAAAAAAGACGAGTAGTACTGGATGCTGGCGTCAGTTATGTTTTTGTAAAACAACAACAGGTATTTTCTGCGCAATTATTGCATGATGTAAATAGTGTTTATAATAGCTACAGAGGATCATTACAATGGCAATACCATTTTGATCTTAAGTTGTTAAAACTTAAATCGACGTTAGGCGTTAACTACAAATCAGCCAAACTAAATAATTACTTTTATGGCTTAAACAGCGCAGAATTTTCATATGGTAAAATAGAAGTTGGTAGTAGCTGGCAACCTTATGCTAAAATCGACGCCCGTTGGCCGGTAGGTAAAGCCAACGCACTTCGTTTTCATTTAGCATATTATGACTATTCAGCAATGGATAGTAGTCCGCTATTTGAACATGACTATTCAATGACCGCCTTTATAGGATTCGAACATACATTTTAATATGAAGTGTTTTATGTTGGTTGTGTTTGCAGCTTCATTTTTTAGCAACCCAAGTGTTGCAAAAGCCCCTTCACTTAACGTATCACCCAAAGTCTGTGTGGTTTCCGAACAACAAGAGTTCTGTGATCTTGAGTTAAAATTTAAGTGGCAATTGCCTGAGCCAATCGATGTGTGTTTATACCAGCAAGATACTCAATTGAAATGTTGGCAAGGGGTAAAAAAAGGGCAACTTAGTTATAAAGCGCGTGTTCAGGTGGAGACCATATACTCCCTGATTAATCCCCTTACAGGTGTATCATTAGCGAGTGTGCAAGTAGAAGTGCAAACTGCATACGCGAAGAAGAAACATCGGCTACGCTCACCTTGGAGCTTTTTTTAATTTAGGAGCAATAAATGCCAAAGATATTACTTGTTGAAGATGACCTAGGGTTGCAACAATTAACCAAAGACTATCTTGAGCATAATGGCTTAGAAGTTGACGTATTAGACCGCGGAGACGAAGTGTTTCCTTACCTGAGTGAAAACGATGTTGATTTAATCATTCTAGATGTGATGCTGCCAGGAAAAGATGGCTTTAGCGTGTGCCGCCAAGTGCGCGACAAATACACCTTACCTATTTTAATGCTTACTGCAAAGGGCGAAGATTTTGATCAAGTTATTGGCTTAGAGCTCGGGGCTGACGATTACGTTATTAAACCTGCGGAGCCGCGCGTGTTGTTGGCTCGAATTAGTGCATTATTGCGACGTGGACAGCCTAGCGTAAAAGCCATTGAGGAGCTTAATTTTGGTGATTTATCAATAGATAAAACCAGTCGTATTGTAAAGTTAAGCGGTGTAGAAATCGTATTGACCTCACATGAGTTTGAATTACTGTGGTTATTAGCTTCAAATGCAGGAGAAGTACTCAGCCGAGAACATGTGCACCAACATATGATTGGACGTGAGTACGACGGGCTCGATCGAACTGTTGATGTACGTGTATCTCGAATTCGTAAGAAGCTTGGTGATAATAGTGATAAGCCATACCGTATTAAAACGGTGTGGGGGCAAGGCTATTTATTTGTATCAGATGCGTGGGACATGTAATTAATGCAAGGTATTAGGCTAGGTTAATGGGGAAGCTATTTATAAGCCTTTACGTGTATATTATTGCCTCTTTGTTTATTGCCAGTGGTGTTATAGAGCAGCTTTGGCCGTATGATGAATCTGAGCAACATGTTTTGTTAGATGATGAATTTGGGCAGTCATTATGGCTGCTCTCTCAAACGGCAGATGGTCTTGAACAGCTAAAGCATAATTTTGATAGTCAAGTTATCTCTCAGCAAGATTTAGTTCTCCCTCCTGAGCAGCAATTACAATTAGCTCAAAATAATTACCTTTACTTGTATGATAAGCAGCAACGTATTGTTTGGTATGTTACTTTAAATAATTCTCAGTTGTTACAAGTAGGTCCTGTAGGTGTCAAAGCTAAAAACACTGGGACTGTAATACCTTATTTATTGGTGCTATTTATTATTAGCTTACCGATAGGGTTATGGAGCTTATTGTTATGGCGAGACTTTGCTAAGCTCAGCCAAGCCTGTGAAGCCGTCGGAGGCGCGCAAGATTTTCAATTAAGCGACCGCTCTAAATCATTTTTTTACCCATCACTGATACGTTGCAAGTAATGCAGCAGCGGATTGAGTTTTTACTGAGTGCTCAACAGGAACTGACCTCATCAGTGTCACATGAGTTTAGAACACCATTAGCGCGTTTGAAGTTTGCAATTGCGATGTTAGAGGATAAAACTCAGGACATCAAAGCACAGCACTATTTATCTGATATGCAAATGGATATTCATGAGCTGGAATCCTTGGTATCAGAAATGTTGGAATATGCTCGTTTAGATACACAGCAACCAAGCTTACAATTGGCCCCTTGTGATATCGTCGCATTAATTAAAGCCAATATCGATAAAGTAAGTTTTGATACCCCTATTAAATTAACAACAACGCTACCGAGTCAATTCATTTACGTATGTGATAGTCATTTTATGTCGCGAGTGCTACAAAATTTAATTAGTAACGCACTAAAACATGCTACGCAAACTGTGCATATTAGTTTAACCGCCAACGCTGAGAAGTTATTTTTGGTGATTGAAGATGATGGCTCTGGTATTGCGGATGCTGAGCGCGAGAGAGTGTTTAAGCCGTTTACCCGTTTAGATAAAAGTCGTGATAAAAAAACCGGTGGGTTTGGATTAGGGCTAGCAATTGTAAACAAAATTATTAGCTGGCATAGAGGGCAGTGTAAGATTGAAGACTCGCCACTGGGTGGGGTTAAGTTTATTATTGTCCTCAACAACTAGGGTCTGTTGACCTTTGCGGATTAAAATTTGTTCAAACTAGGGGCAGTTTAATCGCGGCGCGAGGTTTGTAACCTAGTGGGCTAAGTAAAAACCGAGCAACAAAGAGTAAATCGCCCCTAGGCAGAACCCTTCGGGCAGCGCCTATTTATGGGGAATAACCACACCACATAGGCTCTGCCTTGCCTAAATACCAAACAGACTGCTGCAAATTTAACCTTGAAAGATCACCAGACCCTAAATCCCAAATAATAAAAAAGCGCCATGAAGGCGCTTTTTTGCGGTTTAAAACTGTCTTGTCCTGAAATGTGTTTACACATTTAGGACTTATTTTATGAAAACCACTAAAACTAAAGACGTTAAGCGTACTCAACGAGATTATACATTAGGCTTTAAATTATCCATTGTTGAGCAAGTAGAAAAAGGCGACTTCACATATAAACAGGCGCAAAGTCATTACGGTATTCAAGGTCGTAGCACCGTTCTGGTATGGCTGCGAAAACATGGTAAATTAGATTGGTCTAAACCAACTTATATAGCCAACATGCCTAAATCAAAAGAAACCCCAGCACAAAAAATTAAACGTTTAGAGCGCGAGGTAGAGGAGTTACGCCTAAAGGATTTAATCAAAGATGAAATGATTAATATTATGGATGAAGAATATGGAGCGGGTTTGCGAAAAAAGTACATATCCGAGCTATCACGCGCGCAAAAGAAAACCAGCAAGTAAAGCTTACTCCTTTATGCCGTGCATATGGCATAACGCGACAAGGTTACTATCAAGCTATGCGCAGAATAGATTCTCGGAATAAAGCGTTGAAGCCAGTCAAAGAGTTAGTGATGTATTGGCGGCAATTCATGCCTCGTATTGGTGGGAAGAAACTTTATCTGATGATAAAGCCAGAGCTGCAAGAGCGTGACATTAAACTAGGCCGAGATTGTTTTTTTGACTATTTGAGAGAGCATGACTTGCTTGTAAAACCAAAGAAAAATTACACTAAAACAACAAATAGTAATCATTGGATGCACAAGCATCCCAATTTACTAAAAGAATACAAACCTACTGCGGCCGAGGAAGTCTTCGTTAGTGACATTACATACGTAAAGTCATCGCAAGGCGTGCATTACCTGTCGTTAGTCACTGATGCTTATAGTCGAAAAATAATGGGTTATGAGCTCAGTGATGAAATGAAGGCAACTGATGTAGTCAAAGCGTTAGAGATGACGATTAAGCAGCGGGTGTATAAACGTGATGCTATTCATCATTCAGATAGAGGTTTACAATATTGCTCTGAAGTATATCAAGGTATGCTATTAAAGGAGGGAATTAGGCCATCTATGACCGATGGATATGACTGTTATCAAAACGCATTAGCTGAGCGTATTAACGGGATATTAAAACAAGAGTTTCTACTGTATAAATGTCGTAATATGGCAGAGTTAAAAGAGCTCGTTGAAGAATCGATATTTATATACAATGAAATGCGACCGCACTTAAGTTTGAATATGAAAACACCAAATCAAGTGCATAAAAAAGACCTGGCGCTTTCGCACCAAGTCTTTCATTAAAACCGTCAACCTATTTCAGGACGGGACAAACCAAAAATCAACAAGTAGCAAATAGATAGACAGACCATTTATAGAAAAGTTCTATTTTATTTACTATTTTTTTCTAGTAATGGCATCAGCATTTGCTCTAAGCCATTAAGCTTCACTTCGTACATCATAGCGAGCTGAGAGCCAAGCTTGCTATCAGGAAAGCCTTGTTGTTTAAACCACACTAAATATGGCTCAGGCAGCAAAAGTAAAGGGCGTCCCGCATACTTGCCAAATGGCATAATGGTGTTAATCGCTACTTTTAGTTGTTGAGGATCCATTACTGACATCTTTTCTAAATAATGGGGATAAGTGTAAGGGGTTTTAAGAAAATAAAATAGGCTGTAACGGGCAAGTAACAGCCTATTGATAGAGGGAGTAGGCCCTCTAATTTGAGAATCTTATTGGTCACTTAAAAGCAAGGGGTCCGTTATTTGTCTTTTATAAAACACAAACTTAGGTATTAGCTTTATTCAACCAACACAGGCATTTTACCTGATTTTTTCACCAATAAAATACTCAGATGTAAAGGAATGTAAATGCAATCTATTTGCATCTAAGCCCGATTACGGAAACAAGGTTTGCTTTACATGCTCTGCAAAACCGCTACCAGCCTCTAAGTAAAAGTTATATGTAGAATCTATTCCCATATCTTCTAATTCTTTTTGCTGATCGGGGTAGTTAGCAATGGCTGTTACTTGTCCTTTATAGCCTGATGCTTGTAATTGCTCTAAGGCAAAAATATTTTGCATATGTTTGGGCATAGTTAACATGACCATTTCGACATGAGAGTGATTAACACGCTGCCAAAAATCAGGGTCAGTTGCATCCGCAATTAATACTCTGCGTCCACGTTTAATATGTTTATCAACCACCTCAGGTTTAATATCAATACCTGCAACCACATCAGGGTGGGTTGCATTTATTGTTTCATAGGCACCGGTGCCAATTCTACCCATACCAAAGATTACTATTTTCGTATCATTTAAGTTTACAGGAAGCTCTTCTGCTAAGCGGGTCTTGCTTTCAAACTTCAATAAGAGGCGTTCAATTTTAACGTACAGCTCGTTAGAACGTTTGTTTAAAGGGGAGGCAATCACAAATGTGATGGATACGGCAATTGCGATAACAGCGAGCCATTCTGAGGTAACCATACCGCTAGATGCGGCAACTGCACAAACAATTAAGCCAAATTCACTAAAGTTAGCCAAACTAAATGCGGTGAGCAAAGAGGTACGAGCACGCAGTTTAAATAAGTTAGTTAGTATGTAATAAAGCAGCGTTTTAACAGGAATAACTAATACTAAAATTAAGGCAACGACTAGAGAGTGGGCAGTAAGCTCTGCGCTTAAACCAATACTTAAGAAAAAGCCAACCAATAATATATCTTTTAAGCTAAGTAATGACTTAGACAGCTCACCGGCTTTTTTGTGGGGGGCGAACATCATGCCAATGATCAATGCGCCTAAATCGCCTTTTAATCCTGCGAATTCAAAGGCATTGTACCCAGCTACTAACGCAAAGAAAAAGCCAAATAGCGGCAGTAACTCACCGTGTTTAGAACGGTTTAAAACCCAGTACATAATCGGGCGAAACAAAGGTAGCGCAACAATTAATCCTAAGGCCCAAATGTTCGGTACTTTACCTGTACTGACCGCTAAGAATATGACTGCAAATATATCTTGCATAACCAAAATACCAATGGCTATTTTACCATGTAAACTTGCCATTTCACCGCGTTCTTCAAGCACTTTTACAGCAAACACCGTACTCGAAAAACTTAAAGCAAAGCCAACTAACAACGCACTTTGCCAGCTTAAATCAACAAATAACGGCAGTGCAAATACACCAAGCAACAACATAAAGCCACTAAACAATGCGCTACTTAAAATGATGTGTATGGTGGCAGGAGCCCACACTTGAGGTTTTATAAGGTTAGCAATTTTAAGTTTGAGGCCAATACTAAAAAGCAGCAGTGTGACCCCTAAAGAGGCAATCGTTTCGAGTAGCTCCGTGCTTTTGTAACCCGCTAAATTAAGAATAAATCCGGCCATAAGAAAGCCGATAAGCGGCGGTAATTTTAGCTGATATATACCAAAACCGCAGACGAAGGCGGTAGCAAAATAAATTAGTTCCATAGTTATTAGTATCACTGCACTTGGCATTGTAGTGTAGCGAAAAACAATGCTTATTGACAATTAATCTACTTATTTACTGTAGCTAATTGGCTGATTATGAGTATTTATCACCTGATATCTAAAACACCGTAATGCGTGTATAAAGTGACTGTAAAGTACAAAAAACAGACATAAATGGTCGGTTTTATGGTAAACAGCATGTAAATAGCAGTTTTTCGCTGACAAGCGCTTTTAAATGTGGTTAAGATGCCATAACGAAGGAATTTAAGCGTAAGCAAACAAGTGTATGCTTAGCTTAAGGAGAAACTATGTTTAAAAAAATTTTAGCATCGGTAGGCATTGGTGCTGCCAAGGTAGATACCATTTTAGAAACCGAGCATCTTCAGCCAGGCCAACTATTCAATGCACAAATTGTTATTACTGCAGGTGATGTGAGTCAAGAAATTGCGGGTTTGGATTTAATGTTAGTTACCCGGGTAAAAGTGGCCAGTGAAGACGGTGATTACTTTACTAATCATGTTATTGATCAGTGGCGCATTACTGACATTGGTACTGTCGAGCCAGGTGAAGTTAAAACTATCCCGTTTGAAGCCCGTTTGCATTCAGAAACACCAATTACTGAAATTAATGCCGGTTATAACCAGTCTTATGTGTGGTTAGAAACAGGGCTTGATATTGACCTTGCACTAGATCCAACAGATAAAGACCATTTGCACATTTATCCGAATGAAGCAGTTAAAACCTGTATGCAAGCAATGGAGAAGCTAGGATTTAGTTTAGTTAAAGCAGATGTAGAGCAAGGGCATTTACGTGCATCTACTTTTCAATCTGTGTCTGGGTGTTATCAAGAGCTTGAATATCAACCAAATAGTCGCAGCTTATTTGGAATAAAAGAAATCGAACTGTCGTTTATTCCTGAAGCGCATAAAACGCATGTACTGATTGAGTTAGACAGAGCATTTAGAAGTGACGGTTATGTCGATTTAACTATCGAGCATGATCATGTTAACTTATCTCAGTTATGTGATCAGTTAGAGCGATTATTTGCTTAATAAGATTATCGGGCCTTTAGTAAGGCCCTGTAATAATAAAAGGTGTTTAAATGGCGTTTAAATGTGAGCCATTCTCTGCGCTCGACTCCCAAACCCTGTTTGCAATAATGCGTGAACGTGTTGACGTATTTGTTGTAGAACAAGCGTGTCCTTACCCCGAACTTGATGATGTGGATATTGCAGATGCTACTCGCCACTTGTATTCACTCAATAGGCAAACAGTAAATGCCTATGCCCGTTGTTATGAAAAAGATGCACAGTATAGTGCGATAGGGCGCGTTTTAGTTGCTCAATCACAGCGCAGCTCTGGTTTAGGGAAAGAGTTAGTTAGCCAGGCTATTGCCTGTTGTAGGACTCAGTGGCCTACTCGTGATATTTATATAGGCGCACAAACCTACCTACTAAATTTTTATCGCTCATTTGGTTTTGAGTGCGTTGGTAATGAATACCTAGAAGATGGTATACCCCATCAAGATATGATTTTAAAGCTGTAGGTAATTCTTAATAAAAAAGGCCCACATTTGTGGGCCTTTTTTATTTTGTTATCAGCTCAATAAAGAATGTAAAAATACCAGGCTAATGGCGATAGGGCATACAAATTTAGTGTACCAAGGCCATATTTTCCAAAATAAGGTGTTATGTACTTCAGGGTTACCTTGCTGGATTGCTTTGAGTAGTGATGACCTGTACCAGATCCACCCTACAAAAATACAACACATAAGTCCTAATAACGGTTGCGCTACTTTAGTTGTTAAGGTGATCACTAAACCAAATAATGTGCCTAAGTTGCACACTATGGTAATGCTAACAATGGCAATTAAAGCACCTATTAGCCATGTTGCTTGCACACGCTTCATTGCAAAACGCTCTACAGTGTAAGATACCGGCGCTTCGAGCATTGAAATTGACGAGGTCAGCGCGGCAATACTCATTAAGGCAAAAAAAGCAAAGCCAACAAATAAACCTACACCACCCATACCCTCAAATAAGGCGGGTAAAACCTGAAATACTAAGGTGTCTTCTGAAAGTAGTTTACCTGTTGTTGACGAGAATATTTCAACACCTTGGGCCTGTGCAACATACATCGCGGGGATAATCAGTAAACCTGCTACAAACGCAATAAATACATCAATAAGCGTAACATAAGCACCCAAAGAAACGAGGTTTTCTTTTTTACTGATATATGAGCCATAGATAATCATTACACTGGTGCCCAGTGACAATGAAAAGAAGGCTTGTCCTAGTGCACTAACCAATAAAGTGGGATCAAAAATAGAAGAAAAGTCAGGGACTAGATAAGCTTTCAATCCCTCAATAGCGCCTTCTTGAGTCATTACATAGGCAATTAAAGCAAACAAAATACCGAGCAAAGCAGGCATTAAACGTTTTGACCATTTTTCAATACCGTTTTCAACACCGCGGCTAATAATAGCAACGGTTAAAATAATAAATACTACAGTAAAAAGAATATTACGTGTAAGTGACTGTTCACTTAGCCAAGAAGATGCCGCATCTGCGCCTATGAGTGTAGTAACCGGCTCTAAAGTCGCACTTAACATCCAACCAGCGACAATCGCATAAAAGCTTAGTATAAAGCCAGCACATAAAATCCCGCCAAAGCCAACAGCAAAGGCAAACTGCTTTTGCCAAGGTTTAGTGGTTAATTTAGTTAGTGAAGAAACTGCATTAGCTTGTCCATGACGACCTATCATCAGCTCTGCCATTAAAGCCGGATAGGCTAAAAAGAAGGCCAGTACTAAGTACGCGACTAAAAAAGCAGCCCCGCCATTACTTGCTGTTTGTGTCGGGAAACCCCAAATATTACCAAGCCCAACAGCAGATCCTGCCGCAGCCATTATAAAACCAAAGCGGGAGCTAAACTCACCTCTTACTGCACTCATATTATTTTGCTTCTCTATTTTTTCGACGCCGTGACAATCTACTGGAATTGTAAAAAAATAAAAAGTGCTTATTTGACTTAGTCGCACAATTATTGCGTTTTATTTTCAGATATAAATAACACGTGCATTTTTTGATTACAAATAGCACGATTTCTTTAATTATATTGCGTTAGTTAGAACGGATGGTACTTGTTTGATTAATATCTAAACCGCGCAATCGTAAGCGTAAAGCAGGCCCCACCAAGGTGCTCACTTTTACTCACTTTTACCGAGCCATGATGCCAATCGGCTACTTTGGCAACGATAGCCAATCCTAGCCCGTAACTGTTGTCACTGCGATTACGGTGGCTGCGCTCACGGAAGAACGGGCTAAATACTTTATGATTGTTTTCTTGAGCTATTCCTGGGCCATCATCGGCAATACTGATGACTAGAGTGTGCTCTTGTAGCGAGGCGGTTACTTTAATGTGATGATGTGCAAAATCGCAGGCATTATTAATTAAATTAGCGATCGCTCTTGCTAGCCAATGTAAGTCAGCAAAAATAGTATGATCATCGCACTCTAAGGAAATATTAAGCGAGCGTGCGGTTACTCGTGGTTCAAGCTGTAACACAATATCACTGAGGTATTGTTTAAGGTTTGCTGATGAGTAAGTAAGTTTATTGGCATTCTGTTCTAAAGTAGCAAACGCTAAATAGCTTTTTAACATTGACTCCATATGGTCCAAATCGGTTTCCATGCGGGTTAAGTAATGCTTTATTTTACTTTCATCATAGCTATCAAGTGCAGCGTCAACACCAAAGCGTAAGCAGGCTATTGGGGTTCTAATATCATGGGATAGACTTGAGGCCATCAGTTTATTTTCAGCAACCAACTTTTCAATTTGACTTGCCATGCGGTTAAAGGTCAGTTCCACATCTTTTATATAGGTAAAGCGAGAGGGCTTAATTCGGGCTTTAACATTACCGGATGCGAACTGTTTTGCCGCATCATTTAATACTGTGAGGCGTTTTGCTAAAGGGGTAATAATAAAGCCCATAAAAACACATAAGCCAGTATAAAATAACAAAGTTAAAATTATGTCGTTTCGTTGTGTGCTCTCATAAGGCTTATCTAGACGCATGGTTAAATGATACGGGCTTAATGCATCATTAGTGTAGAGCATGTAAAAGCCTTGCTCGTCCTCGAGTATTAACCCGCCTTGGGTTTGCATTTTATCTAATAGGGCTGGTGGTAATGCGAGCGACTGGTTTAATTTGTAGTTAAGAGTCAGATTAAAATCTTTGGCTAATTGAGTTACCTGTTCTGGGCGTGCCTGTGGGTTTATTGCCATGAGTTGTTTACTTAAACCGACAATAATTTGACTTTGTACGCCAAACTCATCTAGTGGCGCTCGTGTTTGTTGGCTAAATGCATCAATAAGCCAACCTAAAACAATAATTGAAAGCAGCGCACTGCCCAGTAGTGAAATATAAAACTTTTTCATTGATGCTATTCCATATTAATAGCGCATGTTTAAAATAATCTTCAATATTACAGGGCTTGTTATTTGTATAGAGTCAAATTTTGTAAGTTACCATGCAGTTATCACGAACAAGTAGCCACGCCCCCAAATAGTTTTTATTTTTTCAGGTTTTTGCGGATCATCGTTAAACTTTTTACGCAAAGCAGAGATCAGCACATCAACGCTTCTATCTAGGCCGTCATACTCCCTACCTTTGGTTGCTTTAAATACCGCATCACGCGATACAACTTGCCCGGCATTGCTGGCTAAATAGTGCAGTAATAAATACTCTGCGCTTGAAATGTTCACATCTTGCTGGTTGAGTGTAACGTTGCGAGATTCGGTATTAATACTTAATTGACCAATATTGATCATACTCGCTTGAGCATCAGTTTTAGGTATGTCGTTGCTGTAACGTAAAGCTGACTTAATACGGGCAAGCAATGAACGAGGGCGAACAGGTTTTATAATGTAATCGGTGGCACCGACTTCAAGTCCAATGACCTCATCCATTTCTTCATCTCGTGCGGTGAGCATAATTATAGGCGCTTTATAAAAGCTACGTAGCTCACGGCATACACTAATACCATCAAGTCCTGGTAACATAATATCTAACAAAATAAGCTGTGGGTTTAAATGCTTTACTTGGCTTACGACCTCATCACCACGATGACATACATGCACAATATAACCTTGCTCAGTTAAATACTCAGTCACCCATTGTGCAAGAGAGATATCATCTTCAACCAGTAAAATAGTACCGTAATTATCCATAAGCTTTCTTCTTATACCTAAAGTGATGTTTTAGCTAGTAAAATGTTTATGATAGTGGCTGATTTAAAATAATCGCCAGCGCCGTTTTTTTTGCCTATTTTGATACACCCATTGTAGTTTTACTTCGCTTACAGCAATAACTTTTGATGTATTACTATCAAATAACTCAAATGAAATGCTTTGTGTTGAGTCAAAAGCATAATTAAATGAGCCTTGTCGCTGTTTAAGCCAGCACTGCATAATGTACTTTGAAGTCGCATCGCGTAAACAGTAATTTCCAACTTCTGGTTGTTGCCATGACAAGACTACATCGGCGTAACAGTGGCGTCCTTCACGTAAGGCGACACAGGTATCCGGAACGGCAGTAAGCTCAATGGGAGGTTGTGTTGTGGTTGCAAGCAAAGAGCCTGAGTATGTAAACAACAAACAGTAAAAAAATCTAGAGTACATAACGCAGGCCTACCTTGGCTTTGTGTTGATATCCTTGAGAAATAATTGGGCTGTCATCAATTTCTTTTGAAAACCATGTGGTTAACCAGCCCGCTAAAAAGACCCAATCCTGATTAATTGGATATTCAGCATGAAATTCAAACATAATACTGGTACTAGCATCGGTATTATAAATAGGGCGGGCTGCGTTTGCTTCATCGCTATCAATACCAAAATAATAGTTTGTAAAATCAGCAGAATAGGAACTTAGACCAATACCAGAGCGAAACTCCCAATTGCGCCAAGGTTGAATATGACTGAAAAACACATTGGCGACCCAACCATTATGAGCACCGCTTATATCATGTAAGTATTCAAGAGAAACTTGTGAGTTTTCAAATCGGCGTGTTAATCGCAGGCCGGTATCAAAATCATAGTTACGCTTTTTTATACCACGCAGTGGATCAATTACCCCGTCGTTATAAAAGCCTAAACCTTGCTCATCGAACCCCGCTTGAATATTGGTACCTAATAAATCAAGGCCCCAATCATATTTGTTAATTAAGCTATAGCCTAAAACAAGTCCACCGCTGAGCTGATTATGGTCAAAATCTAGATAAAAATTATCGTAAGAAACTGCAATACTCAAATCTAGTTCTGCACCAACATCATAGGAGTTCATGCCAACTAAATAAGAGTCTTCAATGTAATAACCTGCGCCAGCGCTCCAATCCCAGGCAAACCCAGTGGTGGGTTCCAAAGTGTTATCGGCATAGTAACGATTACTGGCGCTGCTTTGGGCACTAAAAATAGCGGCAACTAATAAGGCCGCACAACCAAAAGACTGTTTAAGAGAAGTATACGTCATCCTTGGAACCTTAATTAGAGTTTGCTAAAGAGGCAAGGGTCTGTTGACCTTTGCGGATTAATATTTATTCAAGCTAGGGGCGGTTTAATCGCGGCGCGAGGTTTGTAACCTAGTGGGCTAAGTCAAAACCGAGTAAAGCTTTCGCGTCCTGCTCACGCCCCTTACCTACATCCATGTAGGCAACAAAGAGTAAATCGCCCCTAGACAGAACCCTTCGGGCAGCGCCTGTTTGGTATTGATGCTGCGTTATCGCCTATTTATGGGGAATAACCACACCACATAGGCTCTGCCTTGCCTGAATACCAAACAGGCTGCTGCAAATTTAACCTAGAAAGGTCAACAGACCCTAGTATATTGTCAAACTCTTGGCTAAATCTGTAAAAAAATGTAGCGTTCGTCCTAACAACTACTGAACTTTAATTTTATCAATAAGAATACTGCTTAAGTAAAATTGCATCATGGGAGTGAGGGCACTTATTTCGGTGCGTGTACATGGGCCATTTAATTTAGTTAAACGACTCAGTTTCGTAATGGTTTTATACGCAGGGGCCGTTACTTCACTATTAAGTTCAGCTCGCTTTAGGCGAGCCTGCTCGGTGTTGTGCATATGTATAAATGCAACAACTTCCAGCTCATTAGTGATCTTCTTTTCTTCGCTAAAGCTATAAACAAGGGGTTCACGATGGAAGCTTGCACTATCAATTGATGATTTAGCAAACCACACCACATCGCCCGATGCTTTGTGAGTAAGTCGCATACTAACTTGGGCTAATATATTGGCGCATTGTTGCGAGGGAAATTGCTGGGCTACTTTTGAAAATAATGAATATGGTTTTTCTGGTTGCGCTAGGGTGTACTTAGCGTCATCTATAAATTCTAGATCAACTTGATGAATTGCTAACGTATAATCGCTATTCTCGCTAGTGGTCACCTTAAGCTGTTTATCAATTAAGGCTTGGCTTATTTGAGAGACCAAAGTGTCGGTAACACTTGCACGGTCTACGATTACTCTAACAGTTTGATTTTTTTCACGTTGTGGGCGGGTAATTGCACCGACTTCACTTTTGGTGAAGCATGCTCAGCTTCATACTTTAACTGGTAAGTTTGGCTCTTGAGCATAGGCTTTGCAGGCATAACTAAAGGTTCTGCGGGTTGTTTAACGACAGCACAACCTGACGCTGATATTATAAAAAGTGATACAACTAAAAAACGCATAAATATTTTACATCCACTCAAAAGCCATTAATCGGACATATTGTACGTTAGTCCGAGTAAAAGTTCATGATATTATAACGGTCGATTATGACTAAAAAAGAAAAATTAGCTAAGAATGAAGTATTTTAACACCTTACCCTTTTACTTTTTTGCCGTGCTCCTTATCGGGACGCATTTACAGGCGAGCGCAAGCACAGATCCTGATTGGGAAGCATTTGTTAAAAGTTATGGACGCTATACAGAAAAAAACTAAAAATAAAAAAAATCCCAGGAGGGGCGCTATCCATTGTCAACTCACAAGCGCGTGACTTCATCCATACTATGGGCAATACAAAGGTGCGCGGTGGGCAAAAAATCAACCCGCACACTCGATTTCGTTTAGCCTCCGTATCGAAAACATTTGCAGGGTCGTTAGCGGCTAAACTCGCAAATGAACAGTTACTCGACCTTTATTTACCTGTTAGTCACTACTTAGCTGATTTTAAGCAAACTGACTATAAAGATGATTTAAAAGTCTTTCATATTCTAAGCCATTCTAGTGGGTTAGTGCCCAACGCTTACGATAACTTAATCGAATCGCGAATGGGCTATGAGGATATTGTTGAAAAGCTATTAAGTGTCAAACCTATTTGTGACCCTGGTGATTGTTATGGTTATCAAAACGTGATGTTTAGCTTAATAGATGATGTGATTTTACAAAGTACTAAAAAAACCTATACCCAGTGGCTTAATGACGCGTTTTTTACCCCTTTAGAAATGAATGATGCTAGTTTAGGTTATGATGCCATGGTGCAAGATAATAACTATGCACACCCTCATGTGCGTGGCAAAAAGCGTTGGTATAGCGCCCGTTTAAAAAAGAACTATTACAAAGTAGCACCCGCGGCAGGGGTTAACGCCAGTGCGTCAGATATGGCTATTTGGTTAAATGCGCAATTAGGGCAATATCCAGCAGTATTATCACTAGACGCACTAGCTACCCAAACACGGCCATACACGCATACCAAAAAAGAACGTTACCGACGAGTCTGGCGAGAGCATATGAACGAAGCCTACTATGGGCTAGGTTGGCGCGTGTATGACTATGATGATGAAACGCTTTATTATCATAGCGGCTGGGTACAAGGGTACCGCAGTGATTTAGTGGTTTTTCCGCACTTAAATGTAGGGTTTAGTTTAATTTTAAATGCAGAAACTGGGCTAATTAATGAGCTTACTACAGAGTTCATAGACCGTTTATTGGCATACAAACGAGGTAAAAAACAATGAGTACATTGATAAAGTCAGCATGGGCAGTATTACTATTACTGCTGTGCCACCCTGCTTTTTCTGCGCCTGAACAGCTTTATTTGTTTCGCCATAGTGAAAAACAAACAGGCAATGATCCATTTTTAACAGAGCGAGGGCAAGCACGTGCTGAGTATTTGGTTTCGCTAGTTAAAGCCCACCCAGACATTACGTTATACAGTAGTAACTATAACCGAACATTAAGTACTGCAGCGCCTTTAGCTAGGTATTTTAATGTTATAGTTATAACTTATAATGCTGCTGATTTAACGACATTGAAAAATCAGTTGTTAGCACAAAATGGTGTTGTGGTGGTTGTAGGGCATAGTAATACCACACCGCAATTGGCTTCGTTATTGAGTAACCAAACTATTGAAAATATGAATGAGGGGCAGTTCGGTCACTATTATTTGCTGAGTAAGTTTGAGGATGGTAACTACAGAGCAAAGTTGCGAATAATGAATTTTTAATTCTATATAAAAAAACCAGCCACGGCTGGTTTTTTTGTATCATTTATAACGGGTTGTTAGCCGCGAGGTAACTGAATTTTTTCTCAGGGCTTTGACGGTAAAGCACAATCGTATGGCCGATTGTTTGTAGTTTAGTAGCTCCTGTTTCGCGAACTATGGCATCAAAAATAAGCTTTTTGGTTTCACGATCGTCAGTTGGCACTTTCACTTTAATTAATTCGTGAATTTCTAATGCGCTTTGGATTTCAACTACTACGCCTTCGGTTAAACCGTTAGAACCTAGTAAAACTACAGGCTTAAGGCTATGTGCCTGACCTTTTAAAAACTGCTTTTGTTTGTTTGATAATGTCATGATATTACAAATTTTGCTGAATATGGCTTGAATTAAGGGTATTCTAACGCCATCTAGAGAATATTACTAATTAGTTGCGTGTTAATTTATGACAAATAAAAAACAGTCAGCCAGTTCACAGCGTTGGCTTAAAGAACATTTTGATGATAAATATGTTCAAGAAGCGCAAAAAAAGGCTGGCGCTCTCGAGCTGTTTTCAAATTAGACGAAATCCAAAACAGAGATAAATTATTGCGTCCAGCAATGACAGTGGTTGATTTAGGCGCAGCCCCAGGGAGTTGGTCACAATACTTAGCAGAAAAAGTAGGTGACAAAGGCCAAGTGGTTGCGTGTGATATTTTACCTATGGATTCATTAGCGGGTGTTGACTTTTTACAAGGTGACTTTCGTGAAGAGGCCGTACTTGATGCATTGTTAAAACGCATTGATGGTAAAAATGTAGATGTGGTATTGTCTGATATGGCACCTAACATGAGTGGTAATAACTCGGTTGATCAGGCGGGTAGCATGTACTTAGTTGAGCTTGCACTTGATATGTGCCACCAAGTTTTAAAGAAAAATGGCGCGTTTATTGTTAAAGTATTCCAAGGTGAAGGCTTTGATCAATATTTGCAAGATGTACGTAATAGTTTTAAAGCAGTGAAGATACGTAAACCGGATGCCTCGCGTCCCCGTTCTCGGGAAGTATATATAGTAGCGACTGGATACAAACTGTAGTACAGTTGCTTGGCGTTTAGTTGAATTTAAATTAATTGGATACAAGAGGTTAACCCCTTGAGCGATATGGCGAAAAATCTAATACTCTGGCTGGTTATTGCAGTTGTGCTTATGTCAGTATTTCAGAGCTTTAATGGCGGCGATCAAGTTGATCGTCAAACAAGTTACAGTCAATTTGTTAAAGATGCCCGCAGTGGCTCTATACAAGAAGTGTCTATTGAAAGTGGCAGTGGCACAATTACTGGCATAAAAAATAGCGGCGAGCGTTTTCAAACGATTATGCCGATCTATGATAAAGATATTTTAAATGATTTGTTAAAAAGCGATGTAAATGTCAAAGGTGTAAAACCTGAGGAACAATCGTTTTTAGCAAGTATTTTCATTTCTTGGTTCCCTATGATTCTGCTAATTGGTGTGTGGATTTTCTTCATGCGTCAGATGCAAGGTGGCGGTGGCAAAGGCGCCATGTCATTTGGTAAGAGTAAGGCCCGCTTAATGAGTGAAGATCAAGTCAAAACGACTTTTGCTGATGTAGCTGGCTGTGATGAAGCCAAAGACGATGTAACCGAGCTGGTGGACTTTTTACGCGACCCCTCTAAGTTCCAAAAATTAGGTGGCAGCATTCCTAAGGGCGTACTTATGGTTGGCCCTCCTGGTACGGGTAAAACCTTGCTTGCGAAGGCGGTTGCTGGTGAAGCAAAAGTGCCATTCTTTACTATTTCAGGTTCTGATTTTGTTGAAATGTTTGTGGGTGTAGGTGCATCACGTGTACGTGACATGTTCGAACAAGCTAAAAAAGCAGCACCCTGTATCATTTTCATTGATGAAATCGATGCGGTAGGGCGTAAACGTGGCGCAGGTATGGGCGGCGGTCACGATGAACGTGAGCAAACGCTTAACCAAATGCTAGTTGAAATGGATGGCTTTGAAGGTAATGAAGGTATTATCGTTATTGCTGCGACTAACCGCCCTGATGTTTTAGACCCAGCATTACTTCGTCCTGGTCGTTTTGACCGTCAAGTTGTAGTTGGTTTACCAGATATTCGTGGTCGTGAACAAATCCTAAAAGTACACATGCGTAAAGTACCTTTAGGTGATAACGTTGAAGCAGCAGTGATTGCACGTGGTACACCTGGTTTCTCAGGGGCTGATCTTGCTAATTTAGTGAATGAGGCCGCTCTTTATGCAGCTCGTGGTAATAAGCGTGTTGTTAGTATGGCTGAATTTGACGCTGCAAAAGATAAAATCATGATGGGTGCTGAACGTAAGACCATGGTGATGAGCGAGCAAGAAAAAGAAATGACGGCTTACCATGAAGCAGGTCATGCCATTGTAGGTCGTATGGTGCCTGAGCACGATCCGGTTTATAAAGTATCTATTATTCCACGTGGCCGTGCGCTAGGTGTGACAATGTATTTACCAGAGCAAGACCGTGTTAGCCATTCTAAAGAACTGCTTGAATCTATGATTTCTAGCCTCTATGGTGGCCGTATTGCTGAAGCCATTATTTATGGTGAAGACAAAGTAACTACCGGTGCAAGTAACGATATCGAACGTGCAACTGACATTGCTCGCAAAATGGTTACACAATGGGGCTTAAGCGAAAAGTTAGGTCCATTACTTTATGCTGAAGATCAAAACGAAATGTACATGGGTGGCGGCGGTGGTCGTTCTATGAGCATGTCGGATGAAACAGCCAAAGTAATTGATACAGAAGTACGCTTGTTCTCAGACCGCAACTATCAACGTGCAGAATCAATATTGAAAGAAAATATAGATATTTTGCATGCCATGAAAGATGCACTGATGAAGTATGAAACTATCGATGCGAAACAAATTGATGATTTAATGGCGCGTCAGCCAGTACGTGAACCACGTGATGCGCATGACCGTCATGAAGCTAAACCAGAAAAAGAAGATGTTTCTAAAGATAAAGCAGTTGATGAAATCCAAAAACCAACTAGCGAATCTAAAAACGACGACTCTAAAAAAGATGAGTCTAAAAAAGATGAAACAAACCTTGATGATAAAGCTGAATAATCGTTAAAATAACGTATCCAAAAGCCCCGAAGTTCGGGGCTTTTTTGTACCAGTTTGCTGTGATTAACCCAAATTACACTCAACAAACACATTTTAAGGTTAGCGATGAATAATAAAATTAACCTTGCGCGTGGTCGAACGCTTGATCTCAGCGAGCCCATTATTATGGGAATAGTAAACGTTACTCCTGATTCATTTTCGGATGGTGGCCAGTTTTTTAATACGACAGCTGCGCTAAATCATGCGATGCAATTACTTGATGATGGCGCGACTATTCTAGATATTGGCGGCGAATCAACACGCCCAGGTGCCCCCGATGTTAGCCTTGAAGACGAACTACAGCGCGTAATTCCGATTATTAAGGCTATACGTGAGGAAAGTGATTGCGTTATTTCAATCGATACCAGTAAAGCCGAAGTCATGCGTCAAGCCATTGAAGCTGGTGCGGATATTGTTAATGATGTGCGAGCATTACAAGAACCTGGTGCAT
This sequence comes from Pseudoalteromonas sp. RW-H-Ap-1, assembly GCF_048318575.1. Lineage (GTDB taxonomy): Bacteria > Pseudomonadota > Gammaproteobacteria > Enterobacterales > Alteromonadaceae > Pseudoalteromonas. Next base: position 2,334,096 of record NZ_CP166996.1, on the reverse strand, counting down.
TAGAGGTGGTTGCTCACTATCCTGACGTGGTCGTGTGCTTAATGCATATGCAAGGACAACCGCGAAGTATGCAAAACAACCCTCACTATAATGATTTAGCAAGCGAGATAAATGACTTTTTTAACCAGCGAATCACTGCATGCGAAACTGCTGGTATAAAACAAAGCCAATTAATATTAGACCCTGGTTTTGGCTTTGGAAAAACACTTAAACACAATTATCAAATATTGGCTCAATTTAATGACTTTGCCCAGTTTGGCTTACCGCTGCTGGCGGGGTTATCACGTAAGTCAATGATTGGTAATTTACTCAACAGAGATACAGAAAATAGATTAGCTGGTAGTTTAGCTGGCGCATTAATAGCAGCACAAAACGGTGCGCATATTATTCGTGTGCATGATGTAAAAGAAACCGCAGATGTGCTTGGCGTATATCAAGCCTGCAAACAAGGAGTACTTTAATGCAAGAAAGAAAATATTTTGGCACAGACGGTGTGCGTGGTCTAGTTGGGCAAGGGCCTATTAACCCAGAATTTGCAATGAAATTAGGCTGGGCTGCAGGGCGCGTATTATCACAACATGGCACAAAAAAAGTCATTATTGGTAAAGATACTCGTATTTCTGGTTATATGCTTGAAACTGCATTGGAGTCTGGTTTAATTGCAGCCGGTATTGATGTTATTTTACTCGGTCCTATGCCAACGCCTGCCGTTGCATATTTAGCGCAAACGTTTCGCGCAGAAGCGGGTATTGTGATTAGCGCATCTCATAATCCTTATTACGATAACGGCATTAAGTTTTTTAATGGCCAAGGCTTAAAGCTAGATGATGTTGTAGAGCTGCAAATAGAATCCATGCTTGATGAACCAATGACATGTGTTGCCTCTGATAAGCTAGGTAAAGCAACACGCCTATCAAGCGCTGATGGCCGCTATATTGAATTTTGTAAAAGTCAGTTTCCACAAGGTTTATCACTTGAGGGGCTAAAAATAGTCCTAGATTGTGCCAACGGTGCAACGTATCACATAGCGCCTTCAGTTATGCGAGAGCTTGGCGCTGAGGTAATCACCCATGCGTGTGAGCCTAATGGGGTAAATATTAACCATGAATGTGGCGCAACTCACGTAGATACACTAAAGCGTAAAGTACTTGAGCATAAAGCGGATGTAGGTATTGCCTATGATGGCGATGGCGACCGTGTAATGATGGTAGACCATAATGGCCGCGTGTTTGATGGTGATGATTTAGTTTACATTATTGCCTGCCAAGCTGCCCAAGATGACAACTTAGGAGGGGTTGTTGGTACTGTCATGTCTAATATGGGTCTAGAAAATGCCTTAAAAGCAAAAAATATTGCTTTTGCTCGTAGCAAAGTGGGTGACCGTTATGTGATGGAACTACTGCAGCAAAAAGGTTGGAAAATTGGTGGTGAGAGCTCAGGCCATGTTTTAAATTTAGACTTAATTAGCACTGGCGATGGCATTATTTCAAGCTTACAAGTGCTTGCTGCTATGGTGGCTCAAAACCGTACACTTCAAGATTTAGGCGCTGGATTTACTAAGTACCCAATGAAAATGATTAACGTGCGATATACTGCCGGTACCGATCCAACTCAAGCACCAGAAGTACTTGCTGCAGTTGCTGAAGTAGAGCAAAGCTTAGCAGATAAAGGGCGCGTATTGTTGCGTAAATCAGGTACTGAACCTGTTGTACGGGTGATGGTTGAAGCAGAACAAGAAAAAATAGTTATCGATAGCGCACAAAAAATAGCAGCGGTTGTCGAATCTATGAGCAAACAAACTGATTGATAACAATAACCTCTTGTAACTTTGGGCGAGTCGAGTTAATATCTCGCCCGCTTTCTAATGTGGAGTGGAAAAATGGCAACACGCAAGGCGATGGTCGCAGGCAACTGGAAAATGAATGGTTCATTAGAACTCGTTGAACAACTGTCTGATGCTATTAACGATGTTAAATCTTCTGAAGTAAGCATTGTTTTATTTCCTCCGTTTCCACTGATACCAGCAATGGTCGCCAGTGGTGTAACTACTGGGACACAAACTGTTTCAGAGAATACGCCAGGTGCCTTTACTGGTGAAGTAGATGCCCAGCTAATTAAGCAATTAGGTGCAACATATGTACTGGTTGGTCACTCAGAACGCCGCAGTATATATAAAGAAAGCAACGACACCGTAGCGGCAAAATTTGCTCGCGCACAACAAGTAGGTTTAACGCCTATTTTATGTGTTGGAGAGAGCGAAATAGAGCAAGAAAACGGGCAAACAGAACAGGTAGTTGCTGCGCAGATTGACGCAGTAATTAATAAATTAGGTGTAGCAGCACTGAAAGAATCTGTGATAGCATATGAGCCCGTTTGGGCTATAGGCACAGGTAAGACTGCATCGCCTGAACAGGCACAAAGTGTTCACAAATTTATCCGTGACAAAATTGCTTCACTAGACAGCGATTTAGCACAAGGGCTAACCATCTTATATGGTGGTAGCGTTAATGAAAAAAATAGCGAATTATTATTTGCACAAACAGATATAGACGGCGGCCTAATTGGTGGCGCAAGTTTAAAAGCAGAATCATTCACTGCTATCTGCAATAGTGCAAAAGGGACCGTATAAGATGTACGAAATTTTATTAGTAGTGTATTTAATTGTAGCGTTAGCGCTTGTTGGTATGGTTTTGATCCAGCAAGGTAAAGGCGCTGACATGGGCTCATCATTTGGTGCAGGCGCATCGTCTACTGTTTTTGGTTCTTCAGGAGCCGGTAACTTTATGACGAAAACGACAACAACTTTAGCAACGATCTTCTTCGTGTTAAGTATTGTTTTAGGTAACTTAACTGCCGGTCAAATCAAAAAGACTGACGAGTGGGAAAATTTAGAAGCCGCTCCAGCTGTTGAAACTGTGACGCCAGTTGAAGAAGATGTTCCGGTAACATCTACAAAAGAGCAAAGCTCTGACGTACCAAATTAATTTAGTTTAAATTGTTAAGTTGCTCTCTTTCCTCAAGTTAGCTTTAAGACTTAACGCTAAGCAATAGCTTAAAAAATGCGGATGTGGTGGAATTGGTAGACACGCTACCTTGAGGGGGTAGTGCTTTCGGGCGTGGGGGTTCAAGTCCCCCCATCCGCACCAAATAAAAAGCCCGTAACTCAATGAGTTACGGGCTTTCTTATTTCTGATGGTTCACTATTGGATCATTAAGCTAGTTTCTGTTTTAGCTTCTTTGACACTTGTGCAGCCATATCTGGTATCTCAGATTCCATCCAACGGCCATAGTGCTTCTCTAACATTTTAATGCTGCTATGACCCATTTGTTTAGCAATCCAATTTAAGTTTATGTTAGCCGTGATTAATTGGCTACCGTAAGTGTGTCGCGCTAATCGGTAACGTCAGTGATGGAATCAATGCCGCAGTTGTAGTTGATGTATCAATGGAAACAAGGAGTTAGTGATTGTCCTCTTTCTTGTTCTGTTTAAAACGCTAGTTTCTCTTACCTTCTTCTGATTGCCTGCAAAAAATCAGTCTCAGGTGTCCTAATTTAAGGTAATTCGCATACCTTGCTGTTACTTAATTAAATAAAAAAAGAAGCAAAGGAATGTTTTATGATCACAGTATATGAACGAGGTATCTTATCGAGATACATTCAGTCGAAATCAACACAAGCAAGGCATCAAGCAAAATTGTACTGTATGCTTGATTGGTTACTCCGTTGGGGATATACCAGCCCATCGGTATTAGTCGCACTGTGGGGGCTTGACCGTTCTGTCGTGAATAGAATGCTTCGTCGATATGTAAATGAGGGGGCTGTCGCTGAAGTGCCAGTTTATTCTTGCCGAGATAAGCGGGTATTTATATTAAAACCAGCAGGGTTGCGCCTGTTGGAAGACTTCCATCAGCAAAACTTCAAATATGGAGTTAAGTCTTCCAGTTTTCCTAAAAAAGAATTAAACCATGATTTAATGGTTCAGTACCTTGTTGCTAGAGGTGTTAAGTCTGGAGAGTATCAGTTCTTTATTAACGAATCAGAGCAAAGCAAAGATGGAACAGGGCGCAAGCGCCGCTTAGATGCCATTGTTTATAATGGTGAAGAGTTAATAGGTCTTGAGATTGAGTGTTCTTCAAAAACAATCCCGTATCGTTTAGACATTATCCGCCGCTACAAAACTGCGATTGTCGAAGAAAACAAAGTGAACAAAATTTTGATGATTAGCCATAAACGTAAATACATCAAAGATGTTGAGCGCATTCACAACAAGCTTTTTGATGAACCAGAAAACAATCTTGAACGATCATTTTTTGAAGAGCACATCAAGTATGTTTATAGCAAGCAGCTTACAGCGGAGTTATACGAATCATTTTGGGCTTATTAAGTTCATAGATTGGGAAAAGGCAGGTAGTACGTTATTCCGTACCCCTGCCTTTATTTTGTATCAGGGAGAGACAATCAAGGCATACCGCCATAGAAAGCTCAAAAGGTGCCGAGGTTTGCATACCCAGCTTTAGTAAGTCATTCAAGTTTGAATGAGCCGCGACCTGCAAAAGCCGCAAAAGTAACCTGTACTTATATATAGTAACCTAAGAGGGAAATTCTAATGATGAATTTACTATTAAAATTATAGTGTTACATATAGCTATGATATGATTACGTATTCACAATATGAAAATGAGGGAGGAGACGTTAATGGATAGTGGTTTAGTGAAAATTTGGAATGACAAAAATGCTAGGTCAATTCTTAACTTAATCATTTGTCTAGCTGCTACTTGTTATCTGGCACTTCTGACTTACGATGTTGTCACATCGTTCACGCTACATGAAAATGTAATACTATCAATTGAGTTTGTTAAAAAAGAATGGGGCAGCTTATTAAAATTCATACTTTTAATTATTGCTTTATATTATTGTTCTAATACTAAGTGGTATTCGAATTACCCTGTTCAAAAATTTACTGGTAGCCACCTTTTTGCGCAGTTATTGACTGTCTCTGCAATATTAGCAGGTGCTTATGTTTCAATTATGTCTACAGACATAAATAGTGCTATTCAATGTCATTTAACAGAAACGCAGTGTGCAGATGATCCCCCAAATTTTACGGCAATAAGTGTGGGAATTATACTTATTGTGTTGTTTTATATTTTACATGGTACTCACTCAGTTAAATTAAAAAATGAGAGAGAGAAACATGAAAATGATCAATCAGAAAAACTCAGACTCGCTATTCAAATAGCTCCTCCTCCTTATTTCGCTAAAAAACTCGCTGATTATTCAGATATAGTTGAGGATATGTTTCAAGAAATGAGTGATAGGTATACTTCTTTATTGGATGAATCTTTACCACCTAAACCTATACAAGAAGGTGAAAAGATACTTGAAGAACAGAGAGTAATTATTAGGTGTAGTTTAATGGCGCTGGGCAGACTAGCTCAAGCATATGATAATGTTGATCCATCAGAAAAAACTGCTGTTAAGTATCGAGCAAACTTAATGTTATGTTTGAAATCCGACGATGATATCTGTTCGCACTTTGAAGAAACTCATACAACAGAGGCTCTTCGTTTTGCTATTCCTTTTGGTGCTAAACCATATTTCAAACTATACATAGATGAGCGCTATAGTATCAATGTAGAGCAAAAAGCAGATAAATTAAACAATGCGGATTTGTTTGAAATTGATAGAGAGGGTCATATTAAACCACTTGTGTTTGAAGCTGATGAAACAGTTGAAAATGCTATAATGCCTGTGTATTGGGAAGAGAATAAAGATGTTACTAATTACAATGTAATAGGAGCGCCAAAATCTATTGTTAAAGGGGGGAGCAGTTTATAAGTAATACAGTCAAAGAGGCTAGGGCTGCCAGTTACTATAGTGAAGATATACAAAATTCGGTTATTGATTACTTTAAAAATGACACGAAAGGTCGGTCTATCGTTAGTTTACCTGTCGCTACTAGACACTATAAGCTTAGCCAAGAGCACAAAGAAGACATAGATCGCTTTCTAGGTGTTATTAACATATACAGAAATACAGAAGATATTTTTGCAGGAGAAAAGAAAAACTTTGAGTTTTTTGCAGACTTTACTAGACCCTTACGTTTGGTGATTGCAAGAATGGCTTATACTCATTTCGATAGTATTGCTATTGTAGAAGAGCGTAAGGCAGATAAATCTAGCACTAACGACTAAATTTAGTTATGATAAACCCAATCTTATAGGAGATTGATTATGAGCGAACAACAAAAGAAAATCAGAGCTGCAGCTCGTGCAAGTGCGGCTGCGTCAGTAGCACGTAGAAAAGTAGAAGCTCGCCGTGCTAATTCTAAAGCTAAATAACTCCTAGTAAAAAACCGCCCAAACAGGGCGGCGATGCTAGTTTACTAACTAGCCAAAAATTGCTGATATGATTTCTTCCATACGGCTTTAGACGCATCAGAAAAGAACCCGTGCTGACCTACCAAGAAGATTCGTTTGAAAGCGTCAGTGGTTACATTGTAATTACAGTAATCAGAAATTTCTTCCTCAAATACATGTAATACAACCTCTATATCACTGGCTTCAATGTATTGGCTTTGTAAAGCCTTTGGTAGTCTAAACTGTAGATCTTTACTGAGAGAAACCCCGTTAATGCCCGATTCACCGAAGTGCAAGTAAATGCCTTGTTTCGACTCAGGTTGAAACATCATAACCACACGCGACACATCAACCCAAGGACTTCGTGATTGGCGTGTGTAGCGTTTAAAAAACTCAATAGTGTCTGTCATCATTGTTACTCATAGAAGTTGGCCTATTAGTAACAAGGTTCATGCTATGGAAATTAGCTAGTATTCATCATGTTTATCTCATTTATAAGCGTCACGTTCACGCTAAAGTTAAAAGTGGCTAGCACTCATAACTCGGCTGTCCTTGATGTATTTTCCTTTGCAGTCACAGCTGGTTATATCTTTAGGCGCACACCAGGTGGCTAATACCCCAGGCATCGGTGAAGTCATCTTACAAATAAAAAAACAAAAAATAAATCAAGATAATGTTTTACCTACCAATCATCAAACCCGCAACTACTTGAGTCATCAAAAGTGTCAAAGGTATCCGAACTAGAAAAATCATTATCAAAGCACGAGGTATGATCAATACTGTCAACTGTGGACGTCACTCCATATGGGTTTCCATTGATATCAACATTTCTACACATTGGTGAGCCATCTACATTTACGGATGGTTCGCTGGAATTACTTGCATCACTATCACCGAACAAAAAACTAAAAATCCCCATATCCAAGTTCCTTAAACTATTGTTTCTCAGTGACAAATGTTAATAATTCTGATAGGTTTTGAAAGAACTTTCGTTGGCGTTAGCCCCCTAAAGTTCTTAAGTGTGATTTTAGATAATTAATCACAGAAAAATAAGAATTCACACAAGAAGCAATAGGGAAATTAGCTCGTTAATTATTAAAATCTAATCATTTTCCACGCATCTGATTGTGCATGTAATGGATAATTCAAGGTGTGTACGTGAGTCCTAAAAATTCTAAGTCAAAAAGGAATAGCAAATGCTTTCAATAGAAGGGAAGTCAGATTCGAATGTACATATTCTTGACGAAAATAAATTTACTTCTTTAGAGTTGAGACAAGAAGAATTTGAGAGTATTAAAAATTTATTAATAGCTTCACTACCAGATTATTATGTTGACCCACAATCAATAGCTGGAACTTTGGCACGTTTAGGTAAAAATGCAGCTGCTCAAAAGCTTTTAACTAAAATCCCTGAAGTTAAAAAGATTCGCTCAGGTGATTTAGGTGAAGTAATAACTACTGATTATATTGAAGAGTCTACGAATTACACAGTGCCCATTCGTAAACTACGTTGGCGAGATCATCGCAATATGGCAATGCGCGGTGACGATGTTATTGGTATTGCTGTTGATCTACAAAGGCAATCTATTAAATTTCTTAAAGCTGAAGCTAAAGCAAATAAGGCATTGAGTAGAAAAGTATTACAAGAAGCTCGCGCGGAACTAGATTTAGATGAAGGATTGCCAGCCCCACATGCTCTAGAGTTTGTTGCTGAAAGGCTAAGAGAGACTGGTAATCAGCCACTCGCTGATTTGATTGAGAAAGTTCAGTTAGTTGACGGTATTAGAACGAATCAAGTCGAACATTTACTATTTACATTTACTGCATCTAACCCTGCTACTTTGCAAAAAGAAGCTTTTGATAATTATGATGGAAATATAAAACAAAGTTCTGTTGGTTTTAGGGTTGTTAATCATCAAGAGTTAATTGAAGGTGTGTATCAAGGAGTGATAGATGGCCTCAACAATTGAAGAAATAGAATCGCTGATCAATGAAGCTATAACCTTAGGCTTTCGGGGGCGTTTATCAGAACGAGGCTTAGCGCGTTCAATGATTTGGAAAGAAGGAATATTACCTGAAGGTGCTCCTGGCTTTTCTGAAAAATTATCATATGACCTTTTATCTTACGGCTACTCGCTACTGTCACTAGCAATTCGTTTACGAGAACTTGGAGGTGATGAACAGTTATGCCGTGCTGCTTTCGAAAAGTCAGCCTCAGCAATATCAGATGTTATACATAATGGTAATCCTGAAGATCCTGAAAGGGGATTTCATAGGGTATTAGCATCATCAGCTTTTCATTTGGGAAGATATTCTGCGAAGGCATACTCATTAATAAGCAGTAATTTAGAGCAACTTAATCTTAGCAATATAGAACGATTGCTTTCATTGTTAATGTTAAGGCAGTTTAATCAAATTGAAGCAATAGTGTTGCAATGGAAAGAATCTGGCGAAGGTTCAGATGAGCAACTTGCTGATAGATTGGAAACAGAAATTAATCAAATAAGTCAGATGGTTAACACGGAAGATATGCCAGAAGATTATGGTATCTCTTCTATTGAGTTACCCATTATTCAGAAAGCAATTACTGATAATTATTATTCATCTATTTTTGAGTTTTTATTTGCACTCGAAACAGGAAATTCAAATTTAATAGAACGTGCTATAAGTCGAATTGATGTGAGCTTGACAGTATGTGGAGAATTAAACTTATTGCCTCAGTGGTGGGTATTAAGAATAACAAAGCATTTACTAAAAGAACTCTGGGATTCTAGTTTTCATCAAATACTGCCTGGCCCACAAAATGATGGGCATGATACAGACTGGAATTTATTGCGCTGGCTATTTATAACGTCACTATTTAAACGAAATAAAGCAGAAATTGATCTATGGCCTTCGCAAATAGAGGGTGCGAAAAGAGCGGTAGATGATAGCGATCATCTTGTTGTGTCGTTACCGACGAGTGCGGGTAAAACAAGGGTTGCAGAGCTATCAATTCTTCGATGTTTAGCTATTGGAAAGCGAGTATTATTCATTACCCCACTAAGGGCGCTTTCAGCGCAAACTGAAGCATCTCTTAGAAGAACATTTTTACCTTTAGGTAAAACAATCTCATCATTGTACGGGAGTATTGGGACTAGTGACTTCGAACAAGATGTTCTGCGAACACAAGATATTGTCGTAGGTACGCCAGAAAAGCTTGATTTTGCTTTAAGGAATGATGCATCACTAATTGATGATGTTGGGCTTGTGATTTTAGATGAAGGCCACATGATTGGCTTAAATGAGAGAGAGATAAATTACGAAGTTCAGATTCAGAGGCTACTTAAACGTCAAGATAGCAATGAGCGAAGAATAGTCTGCCTTTCTGCAATTTTACCTAGTGGCGACCAATTTGAAGACTTTGTGGGCTGGCTTAGGCAAGACAGTGAAGGTGATGCTATACAATCCAACTGGCGACCAACTGATCTAAGGTTTGGTGAAATAGTTTGGCGTGAGAACTCTGCACGGATTGACTTTACAATTGGAGGTGAGCAACCTTTCATTCCAAGTTTTATTACTCCTATCGTACCCCCTTTACCCAACCCTGGGTATAGACAAAGAGAATTTCCTAAAAATGCTCAAGAGTTAACTTTGGCCTCAGCTTGGAAGTTGGCTGAAGATAATCACACAGTCTTGATTTATTGTCCTCAGAGAAATTCTGTAGATGGATTTGCCGAAGCGATTGTAGATTTAAATAAACGAGGAGCCTTGGAGTCTGTTTTAAGTGTCCCTGAGTCAAAAATAGAGCTAGCTGATACACTGGGAAGTGAATGGCTAGGTGAAAACCATCCTATATTGGAATGCTTAAAAATTGGCGTTGCAGTTCATCATGGAGCACTGCCGACACCTTTTAGAAAGGAAATGGAAAACCTTCTGAGAGAGGGAGTCCTTAAAATAACCGTTTCATCACCTACGCTAGCTCAAGGATTGAATCTCGCAGCTACTGCGGTAATCGTTCATTCATTGTATCGAAGTGGAAAATTAATAGATGCTTCTGAATTTAAAAATGTGATTGGAAGAGCTGGCCGAGCATTTGTTGATACACATGGAATCGTTCTTCACCCTGTTTTTGATCGACATGATTGGAGAAAACGAAAATGGAGGTCATTAGCTGGAAGTGCAACTGACCGAAACATGGAAAGTGGGCTATTTAGGTTGATAGCTTCCTTTATAGTTAGGATAGCCAGTAGTTTGCAAACTCAGTCCATTGAGGAAGTTACCGAATATCTGATGAATAATACAAGTGTTTGGGATTTTCCAGCTGTAATAAATGAGTCAGAAGAGCAAATTGACGAAAATAGAAATGCATGGAATAGGCACTTGGTCAATTTAGACACTGCATTATTAAGTATGCTTGGAAATGAAGAAGTAACGATTGAAGAAATTCCTGCTGTACTTGATGATCTGCTAGGTTCTTCTTTGTTACAAAGGAGACTTGCGAGACAAGAAAGTGAATTACAAGGGTTGTTTAAAGATTTTTTAGCTCAAAGAGGCAAGCATATTTGGAGTAATACTACTCCTCTACAAAGAAAAGGATATTTTCTAGCTGGTGTAGGTTTAGCTACTGGTCAAAAGCTAGATGAAATAGCGCCGCAAGCAAATGCGCTATTGGTAGAAGCCAATGCATATATTCTTGAAGGAAATGCTGAGGAAGCGACGTCGGCAATAACTTCATTAGCTAGATTATTATTTGAAGTACCTCCTTTCACACCAAATATTTTACCAAATGATTGGCCTGCAATACTTGAAGCTTGGTTAAAAGGTGAAGCACTTAGAGATCGTGGCTTTGAAGATATTGATAATACTCTTAGCTTTATTGAAGATGGGCTGGTCTATCGTTTGCCTTGGGGATTAGAAGCTCTGAGGGTACGGGCAATTGCTAATAACGACATTATTTATGACGGAATGACAATTGAGGATTTCGAAGTAGGTTTAATTATTCCCGCTGTTGAAAATGGAAGTTTGAATAGAAGTGCTGCGATGTTGATGCAAGCAGGTTTTAGTTCGAGACTAGAAGCTATAAATGCTATCCAAGTGACCAATGCATCTTTTTCGAACAGCCGTGAGTTAAAACAATGGCTTTCGTCTGATGGACTTAAAGTATACATATCAACAATAGAATTAATTAGTGAAAACACAGCCAAACTTTGGAAAGTATTTATTGGTGAATTCAAACCGAAATCCGATATTATTTGGAAAGGAACTGCTGTTAATATTTCAGTAAATTGGGAACAAGGTTCAACAGTTAATATTGGAGATTTAGTGAAGTTACACAATGAAGGTGTTGGTAACACGAAGGTACTAAATAGTGAAGGGGATATTATAGGCTCGCTTCGTGAACGGTACGTCTTGTTAGAGACTGGAGTTTATAGAACTGAAGTTAGAGACAATAACTTTTTACAAGTGACTTTTTGGGGAGCAGGTACATCGCCATTTGATAAAGAAGCTAATTAAGTCAGTTCATATGCTTAACTAGTGATATAAACTGAACCGATACTTTTGTATATTAACTAATGTACTAGATACCAAATAGATACCAAATAGATACCAAAAAATTAGAAATATGGGGTATTTATTAGTTATGAAAATTGTAAATTAATTGAAAGAATGCCGCTTTCATAACACATTAGCACTTATAAGCAGGCTATGGTCATTAGGCTTCAAAATGCCGTTTTAAATATTATCAATAGCAAAATTATTTGGATCACTATTGGATCATCGTTACACCTTCTCATACCTCAATATGCTAGGTATTAAATCTGGAGTGCCAGTATATTAGGGCATTTGAAGGTGAAGTGACTGTTCAAGTCCCCCCATCCGCACCAAATATAAAAACCAGTAACAGCAATGTTACTGGTTTTTTTGTGTCTGAAATTTAAAATATTAAACAACTCTTTTTGGATTAATGTTGAACATTGAGTAGAACACTCTATATTTCAATTGTTGGTGTTTATAAAAGAATACTGTTGTATATTTAATTTTATGTATAAAAAACGTCGAAAGTTAAAAATAAAGTTAACATTTTTCTATATTAAGCCGATAATAACTATAGATAATTAAACGGGGTAAATTAATATGGCTTCAGGTTTCTCTTTTAAAAACCTCAGCATTACTAAAAAAATACATGCAATTACATCTATAGCGATAATCGCATTCTTAGTAATTGTTTTGGTTAATTACTTTGCTATGAACGAAAATCGCATATCACTTGATGAAATGGAGAAATCTTCTTATAAAGTAGCTAAATTAACCTTGGCCAACGTAAGCATTTTAGAAAAGTTAGATGAGTTATACACTCAGGCTGTAACCTTTGGTGAGCAAGAGTTAGTAACAAAAGCGAGTGAAACTTATCAGCGGCTCATTTTGAATTTGGACGCAATAGAAACAATTAATGGATCATATATTGATAGCGACACAAAAACGCGGCTGAAAAATTATGAAAAGATATCTGCAACTATCGCTAATGGCATGGTTAATGGCACGGCTGATTTTAGTAAAATACAACAACAGGCGCAGCTTAAAACAAGCCTTTTCGAGGCGGTTTTAACCAGCTTTAAAAACGCACAACAAAAAGCAGATGATCGCTTTTTCCAGCTAGTTGCCAATACAAAAGCGCGCTCAGATGACGCGCTTAATCTAATGTTAGTTGTGGCGGTTGTATCATTAGTATTGCTTTTGCTTATGGCTATTTGGATTGCGCGTAATATTGGTTCATCAGCCAGTGATGCTGCTAATAACCTAAGCCTTTTAGCAAGTGGTAAAGGATCATTAAGCACCAAGCTTGCCGTTAACTCAGAGGATGAGATTGGTCAGGTATCTATAAACTTTAATGCTTTTATTAGCCTGCTAAGAGAAACCGTTTTAGAAGTTATCGCGGTATGTGAACCGCTAATGGAAAATTCAACCCGTCTTGTGCAAGGGATGGAGCGAGCAGAGCGAGCAACTACTAAACAAACCACCGATGCCGATGTTGTTAAGCAGTCGATGGAAGAGATGAAGCAAAGCGTTGGCGATATTTCACAATCAGCAGCGAATGCATCTAATGCTGTGCAAACAGCAGAAAAAGAAGTGGATCAAAGCCGTGTACAAGTCAAAATGTCAGTTAATGCGTCGCGCACGTTAAGCGATGAAATTAATATAGCGGCCAACACCATTAATAAATTAGCCGATGACACTAAAAATGTATCGCAAATACTAAATGTAATTACATCCATTGCTGAGCAAACAAACTTGTTGGCGTTAAATGCTGCAATTGAAGCTGCGCGCGCAGGTGAGCATGGTCGTGGCTTTGCTGTGGTAGCAGATGAGGTCCGCGAGCTTGCATCACGCACAGCACAGTCAACCAATGAAATTCGTGAGTTACTAAGTACATTAAGTGTGGCTGCTAATGAGTCAGTAACGGCTATGACTTCTGCAAGAGACATGGCCACAGATAATGCCAGTGCAGCAGAGCAAACCGGTGTCTCGATTGAAAAAATAGCAGAGCAAATACTAGAAATTAATGGGATGAACTCGCAGATTGCAGCAGCAACTGAAGAGCAAACCTCTGTGGCCGCGATGGTAGTAGACAACGTATCGAATATGCATGTTTCATTTGAAGATACGATGAGTTCACTCAAAGCGGTAAGAGATGTGGCAAAAAACTTACATTACCTTTCAGATAATCTATTAGATGCAACTGCTAAGTTTAAAATTGAGTAGTCGTTATGGCTAAACTTTAACGTTTTATGAAGGTTGTAAATAATAGGCATAAAAAAGCCCGCAACAAAGTATTTGTTGCGGGCTTTTATTTTTAATTTAGCAGGTTAATACTTACCTACTACTTTAACTTTATCACTTGCTTTGGTGCTGTCTATATAGCCAATTGCATCTGCGTTAGCAGCAACAAAATCAATCACAGCTTGGTCATTATCAAGTTTACCTGGAGGCGTGCCTTTACCAGTAAAGACTAGCTTTGACCAATAAGCATTTAACTGGCTGCCTGATTTGCCAACAAGTTTGTCGTTAAACTCATCTGCCACTGCAGTACCATTTTGGTTAACAGGGTTTACTTTGGTGCCATCAGCAAACGATTTGCTCTTGCCAAGGTATATTTTTTTAATATCATCTTGGCTTACTGCATTGGCATTCGTTGGGTTAACGATTACTGCAACTTCAGCAAATGCTGCAGTACTACATAGTGTTAGCATACTGGCTAAAATTAATTTCTTCATCATTCGCTCCAATTAAAATACTAAATCAACGCCAACGGCGACTACGTCAGTTTCAGTATTTGAGATATCATCTTTTAGGCGGCTAAAGTCTACTTTTAAGGCAGCCATTGGGTGGAAGTCATAACGAGCACCAATCGTGTATACATTACTCTTAGCTTTAGAGCCCTCCAAAACTTGGTTAAGCCCAGCATTTAAAGGTGGAACAGTTGGTAGTGCATTATAACGATTACTATCATGCTCATCATCGTTGTTTTCATAGGTTAAATGAACAAGCCACTCGTCCATACGGTAGCCTAAAGATGTGTAATATTGAGTTTGCTTAGCGAGCGCACTGTTATCTACTTCAAACTGTGTGTATTCAGCGTCGAACAAGATATTGTTGTAATCAATTGAAAAGCCAAGTGCTAAAAATGCACCATCGTCTTCGTCAATAGCAATACTGTTTGCTTGATCAACAAAACCTGAGCTACGAAGGGCTTGTTCTAAACCATTAAGAGCCATACCTTCGGCTGTATCATTTTCAATATCAATACTTGTTTCGGCAACAAAGTAAGCAGCGCGAGCACTGAACCAATCGTAACTTAATGTCCAGTTTAATCCTGCAATATCATTAAGTTCGGTATCCCCATTTACTGATACAACCGCGATGTTATCGTCGAAGCTTCCGTAAATAACCTGAAGGGTAGAGTCCCAATCACCAAGTTGAGTTGTATGTAATAGGCTTAGGCCTTCATAGGTTGAAAACGGCAAGTTATATACAGACTGAGGTGGGCGCACCCAGCGATAGGTATAGCCAACATCTAAAAAATCAGAGTAGCGATAAAACGGTGCACGCATTTTACCAGCACTGATTTGTAATTCGTCAGATATTTCATAAGTTAAGTATGCCCATTCAAAGTCGGCGTCAAAGTCATTTTCGCCGCGAGCTACTATCTGCGCTGTAGCGGATAACTTCTCTTGCAGGTCAGCGGTCAGCTGAAGTGCAAATACGCTTTCATTTTTAAATGAAATATCATCATCATATCCATATAAAGTTTGATCACTATCGAGTGACTTACCACCGACAATAGAAGCAAACCCATTAATACGAACTTCAGCACTCGCATTGCTTGTGGCAAGTGCGCAACAAATTGCTACTGCAACTGATAGTTTTTTCATTGTGATTCCTATTTAAATTTCATGTGTATCCCGTTGCAGTATAAGATGAGTATTAACTTTTTTCTAATTAAAATTAATAAATTAAGACCTTTTTACTGCTTTTTTGCAACAAAAAGGCATAGCAGTGATTGAAAAGTAAGGTTTTTTTATTTTCAGGTAATGTAACTAATTGACTTGTTTGATTTATTTATAATGAGATGATATTTACTACAGTAGGCATTAAGTAGTAATTATTTTCTAGTTATTAACGCGAATTCATATTTTTTAGATTATCTTGGCACCATCGAATTGCCTGCTGTTTATTTTTGACCGCTATTTTTTTATAAATTTTATGTAAGTGCACTCTTACCGTAGCTTCACTTATAAATAAGCTGTCAGCAATAGCACTGGAATGAAGCCCACTGAAAAGTAGGTTGAGTACTTTAATTTCTTTATCGGTTAGGTTATTTGTTTGCAAAGCAGTCTTTTGCTCAGAATCGAGCATTTGGCGCATCCAAATATCACTGATAGTACGTGGAAACCACAATTCCCCTTGTTTAATTGCTTCTAATCCCCTGTTAAATAGCTCCTCATTGGTATCTTGATAGAAAAGGCCTTTCAAATTTGGCCACTCTTTTAGTGAAGCAGCATCAGTATTTTTAGGAATATTAAAGATAACTAACCCTTGGTAATTATTGGTATGCATAAAATGGCTCAAAAGTTCGTAATTTGTAAGACTATTGAGTGCTGAATGACAGACTAATAATATGTCATTATTCAATGTAGTAAAAAATAATGGACTATAGTGGTTGTTGTTAAAAAGCATGTTAGCTGATTGCGTGGTCTGTTTTTTTGTCATGCTTTTCACCTAAAAATGATTCTGCAGTATATTTAAATATAAAGGGTGTTTGGATATTGTCATAATCTTAAATAGCTTTAATGTGTTTTTCGCAACAAAGCGCATGTTCAACTAACAAATAATACTGGTGGTAATTAATGTTAAAGTATTAATTTAAAGCTAAATTTGCATTGCTATTTAGGTAAGTTGGCTAAGATTAAAAAGCTAAAAATAAATTTTTACGTAAACTAAAGTTAAATGTACATATTGTAGCGTTTTTGTAATATAATAAACTCCCAGAGGAAAGATGCATCTAACGCATCTTTTTTTATGCCTACAATTTATGTTTACACAGCATAACGCATAATTAAATTAATACCCTTTGGAGAAGACCTTGAAATTACGCACCCTCTCACAGTTAAGTTTAGCGGTTATTGCAGCCCTAACAACTTCCGCAAATGCACAAGAAGCTAAAACGACAGCCAAACAAGACGCGTTTGAAAAAATTGAAGTGACAGCTCGTAAACGTACAGAGAGCTTGTTCGAATCTCCAACTGCGATTACATCAATAGGTGCTAACCTTATTGATAAAGCCAATATGGGTAACTTAGAAGATATTGGTAAATACGTTCCTAACTTAAACATTACTCGTTATGGTGTTGGTAATGCTGCACATGCCTCAGTATTCATTCGTGGTATTGGCTTGCAAGATCACATTATAACTACAGATCCAGGTGTAGGTGTTTACCTAGACGGTGTTTATTTAGGCCGTCAAATGGGATCTAATTTATCACTTCCTAATGTTGAGCGTGTTGAAGTACTTCGTGGGCCACAAGGCACACTTTATGGCCGTAACACATTAGGTGGTGCAGTAAACGTAATTACTAAACAACCTGGTGATGAAGGTATTCTAACAACAACCGCTAAAGTGGGCAGTCGTGGTCGAGTTGCGGGTGATATTTACTTTAATAATGCACTAACTAACGATTTAAGCATGTCAGCCAGTGCGTCATACAAACAACGTAATGGGGTAGGTACGGCAGTAAACTTAGCTAACCCTGAAAAAGAAATTGGTGAAGAGCAAGAGTTTAGTGGTCGTATAGCACTTAAATATGATGCAACTAGTGATTTAGCGTTTACTTTCTCGCTAGATGGCGTTGATAATGAGTCAGGTCAATCACCTTATACTATTGAACTGACAGATTCATTAGATTCAAATGATGTCTTTAATGGCGATTTCCCATTATTAACTGAAGACCTACTTCCATCTAATCCTGATGATTTAGGCACAACAGTTGCCGGTATTGAATCAACCTCATATTCTGGTTGGGGTACGTCATTTACAGCTGATTGGGCGATTAATAACACATATACAGCCAAGTTTATCTCAAGCTACCGTACTTCTGAATATGAAGGTGGTTTAGATGATGATGCATCACCACTTAACTTATCTGAGTTCCCAGAAGTAGGCGGTGCAGATCAATACTCTTTTGAACTTCAGCTAAACGCCACGTTTGATAAAATGGACTTTGTATCGGGTCTATACTTCTTTAATGAAGATGGCTTTACTCGCTCTGAAGATTTTGTATTTAGCCCGTTTAATACACCAGATGGTGTGCTAAATGATGGTGTTACTCCTTCATTTGGTGGCTTTGGATTTTTTGAAATTAATCAAGAAACAAACTCATACGCAGCTTACATCAACGGTAGTTACGATTTAACTGATGATTTAACAATCGGCGGTGGTCTTCGTTACTCAGAAGATAAAAAAGATGCGAATGCTATTTTCCCAACCTTCCCTGAACGTAAAGACATTAGTGCAGACTTTAATGCAGTGACATGGGACATTAATGCTTCATACCAGCTTAGCAATAATATGAATGTATACGGTCAAGTGCAAAAAGGTTACCAAACAGGTGGCTTTCCACCGCGCCCATTTGGTGGTCCGGATCAGTTTGTATCGTTTGATGAAACCAAAGCAGTTAACTACGAGATTGGTTTAAAAGGCCAGGTACATGAAAATGTATCTATGATGCTTGCAATGTTTGTTACTGACTACACTGATTTAGCACTGCCATTCTCAGATCCAACCGCGGGCGGTGGCTTTGTAACTATCGTTGAAAATGCAGGCCAGTCTAAAGCGCAAGGTATTGAGCTTGAAACCACAATTGCACTAACCGACGACTTTACTATTCGCACTGCAGTAGGTTACTTAGATTCTGAAATTACAGAAGTAGCTGAAGGTGTACAAGGTATTGGTAAAGGTGACTCACCAGCACTGACACCTCGTTGGACGGTGATGGTTGCTCCATCTTACTTTGTTGATTTAAGCAATGGTGGCACGGTTGCATTAAATGCCAACTACTCGTACCGTAGTGAAATGCAAGGTCAGTCAGTTTTCAATAAAAGTGAAACGATTGATTCGCGTGAGCTAGTTGGTTTTAATATTTCTTACACTAATCCATACGGCGATATGGAAGTAACGCTATATGGTGAGAACGTATTAAACGAAGTTTACGATGTAGGTCGCCTGCAGCAAACTGGTTTTGTTGGCGTAATGCGCAGCAATGACCGTAGTGAGTTTGGTTTAAAATTCAAAAAAGACTTTGAACTATAATCCATAATTTACTCTAAAAATAATACAAAAAAGGTAAGCCATGGCTTACCTTTTTTTATGGTTAAAAATAATTAACCTTCTTTATGCTCTTCACGTGCTTGCTCAATTTCTGCTGCAATTTCACGTGCTTTTTGCTTCGTTTTTTCAGTTAGCTCGCCAGCCGCTTCTTTGCTTTTGATCCATGCATCAACAGCTACTTCTTTGCCGTCATCGTACATGTCTAAGCCCATCGCTTTACTCTCTTCGAGTAGCTCATTAAATGACTCGTCATTTTTAAGCTCATTGGTTTTTTCTTTAACGTCGTTCCACGTTTCGTTTAGCTTTTCTTGAACTTCAGCGCTCGTTTGTTTGGCGTCTTGTTTCACTTCGTTGGCATCTTCACACCCTGTTAGTGTAATTAAAGTGCCTAATAATGCTAAACCTGCTAATTTCTTCATTGACTATCTCCTTTAGTGAAAAATATATTTCAGAGGTAACTATACAACAATGAAAATGAACATAGCTGTAACAACACGATTAAGTTTTAAATTAATGGACGAAAAAGATTGGCAGAAATTATTCGAGCTCGATCAAGACCCAGCCGTTATGCAGTATTTAACACAAGGTAAACCCACTTCGCTTGAAGATATAAAAACGAAAGGCATTCCAAGAATGCTCGCTTATCGCAATGAGCAACAAGGTTGGGGGCTATGGCAGGTAACCTTGCGTGAAGGCAATACCTTTATAGGATGGGTGCTTGTTCGGCCGATGGGCTTTTTTTCAGATACGCCTGACTTTAGTGATATTGAAGTCGGCTGGCGATTTAAACAAGCGAGTTGGGGTAAGGGTTATGCAACTGAGGCGGCACAAGCGATTTGCTCAACGATTGAAAAACAGTCGCAAGTAAAGGCAATCAGTGCCACAGCGCTGACCGCCAACGTTGGCTCAATTAACATCATGAAAAAGCTCGGTATGCAGCTACAGCACTATTATATTCATACTGATGATGGCTCAAACTTAACTGCTGCGCTTTATTCAAAGCCGTGCAGTTGAGCTAAAACTCCAAAGCTTTAAAAATGTAGCGTCTAAATATTGACCTGATGTTTGTTACTGTGCATTAATGTTTGCCATCAATCTATAAAAATAACCTAAGGATATGGGATGAGATCACTTTTTTCACCACGCAAGCTAATTATCAGTAGTATTGTGGTAATACAGTTATGTGTTTTTAATGTAGCGGCTAAACAAAGCGCCGTTGCCATGCCTGACACTTTTAGTGCGCATGCTGCAAAAGCTGTGTTAGAGCAGGGGGGTAACGCGGTTGATGCCGCTATTGCTGCTCAGTTTGTATTAGCCGTTACGCTCCCCGAGGCAGGTAATATTGGCGGCGGTGGGTTTATGCTTATTCATAAGGATGGCCAAGGTGATTTTATAGATTACCGTGAAACTGCACCGAACGCCGCGCATCGTGATATGTATTTAGACCAGCAAGGGCAAGTTATTGCCAATAAGTCTATTTATGGTATTCATGCCAGCGGTGTACCGGGTAGTGTCGCTGGTATGTGGTTGGCTCATAAGAAGCATGGCACACTACCTTGGAAAACCTTGGTACAGCCTGCGGTAACATTAGCAGAGCAAGGTTTTGTGGTGCCTGAAAAGTTGGCTCTGTTAATTAAGGGCTACATAGAACATCTAAACAATAAAAACATTAAAGTAAACTTTGCCAATTATTTTGCAAGCGCTACATCTGGTAAGCTTTTTAAGCAACCTGAACTTGCAGCGACACTTAAACGCATTCGCGATAATGGTAAAGATGGCTTTTATCAAGGTGAAACTGCAACGATCATCGCAAACTTTATGAAGCAACATGGCGGTATTATTACTCAAGACGATTTAAAAAATTACCGCGCAAAGTCTCGCACACCTATAAAAGCAAACTGGAACGGCTATCAAGTGCTTACTTCACCGCCACCAAGCTCCGGCGGTATTGCTATATTACAATGGCTTAAAATGTATGAGCTTAAAAAGCCCATAGCTGCACCATCACATAATTCAGTTGGGTATGTGCACTTACTTGCTGAAATAGGTAAGCGAGTGTTTGCTGATAGGGCAGAGTACTTGGGCGATCCTGATTTTTACCAAGTGCCTGCAGCTAAGTTACTTGCAGAAAATTATCTTAAAAACCGTAGCAACAGTATAGATTTAAAGGCCATTTCAACTACCGAAAATATTAAACCAGGTTTAAAAGAAAGCGAGCAAACCACCCACTTTTCTATTGTTGATAACATGGGGAATGCAGTTGCTAATACCACTACTATTAATTTAGGGTTTGGTAGCGGCGTGGTCGTAGAAGGCGCAGGCTTTATTCTCAATGATGAAATGGATGATTTTAGCGCTAAACCTGGGGTTATGAATGTATTTGGCGCCATTGGCGGAAAAGCAAATGAAATTCAGCCGCATAAACGTATGCTAAGCTCTATGACCCCAACTATTTTACTCAGTAATAATCAGGTGAAAATGGTAACAGGGTCGCCCGGCGGTACCACTATTATTAGCTCTGTGTATCAATCAATACTCAACGCAATTGAGTTTAATATGAGCGCAGATGATGTAGTAAATAGTCCGCGATTTCATCATCAGTTATGGCCTAAAAATGTAATTAGAGCGCACTCGGGATTAGATGTTTCAGTCAAGCAACAGCTAATAAAAATGGGTTATACAGTGGATGAGCGTCACTTTGGTGATATGCACGTGATTATTAATAATGATGGCAAATTAGATGCGGCATCTGAGCAAAGCGGAAGAGGGCAAGCGATAGTATTTTAACGTTAATAATTGCTGTTTTAATGGTATGCACCCCAAAATCATCATTGGGGTGCACACGTTAGAACAACTATAAAGATTAGCCTATTGCCGGTATTAAGCCTGCCATTTGCAGGCATTGCGCACTAATAATTGAAATACCGCACAAAGCGGCTATGGCCAAACCAATGTTACCACTGCGTACTTTATAGCCCTCTTTTTCAACGCCCTGACGCTGCTTGTACACCATGCTAACGGGTAAAAATACTGCCAATATAACCAAAGCAATGGCTGCATAGCCTAATGCCATAATAAAGCCTTGCGGGTAAAACAAAGCAAATCCAAGAGGAGGCACAAAAGTAATAAGTGCTGTTTTAATTCTATCTGTGCCCGTATCTGCTTTTTTAAATGTGTCAGCAAAAAAGTCAAATAACCCCAAGCTCACCCCTAAAAATGATGTTGCTAGGGCTAAGTCAGCAAACAATTTAACCGCAGTAGAGACATTGGCGTTATTGGCAATATTGGCCACACTGGCTACAAACCCAGTTAACCCTTCGCTTTGTAGTAATTGCTCTTGGCTCATTATGCCTTGGCTTAATACTTGCCAAAATACATAAATAACCAGTGGTAAAGAGGCGCCTGCAATCATAACTTTGCGCAAGGTTTTTATATCAAGCCCGACGTATTTAACAATAGAAGGAATAGAGCCATGAAAACCAAAAGAGGTAAATACCACCGGAATAGCCGATAGTATCAGCCCTTGCTCAACAGGCATTTCCAACAAATGTTGGCCATGTACATAAGGTGTTAGCATATAAAACAAGCTAGCCAAAACCACTATTTTTACACTAAATAGTACTCGGTTAAGCTTATCTACTTTACTAGTGCCTAAAGTCACCACGCCTGCAATTAGCACGGCTAAAATAACTGAGCCTAATTGTGGAGCAATACTAAGATTAAACCCAGTATTAATGCGCTCTTGTAGTTGAGCACCACCACCTGCTATGTAAGCAGCGCACAGTGCATAAAATAAGAATATCATCGAAAAGTTAGCCACATACTGGCCACGTTTACCAAGCCAAAGCTTAGCCAGTGTATTTAAAGTGGCATCGCGAGGGGCATATTGATGCAGCTCCAACATAAGTAAAGCAGTGTAGGTCATAAGTAACCAACAGCCGACAATTAACACCATTGCCGTATTAAACCCAAGCCCGGCAGAGGCAATTGGTAGGGCAAGCATACCTGCGCCTATGGTAGTTCCTGCAACAATTAACATGCTACCTATTGTTTTATTTTTAAGCACTTAATGATCCTGATCAAACGTGAGAGACACGCAAGATATAACTAGTTGTGTAAAACTTAAATAGTTTTGTCATAAAAGAGACAAAATAAAATGTAATCTTCTATTTACAACTGTATTTAAAAAGCAGTGATATTTTACTGATGTAATTTAAGTCATTAATATAATTAAAAAATAAAAAGCCAAATGTTAATAACTAAATAGACTGATTATTGGTTACGCACAATATATATGATTAAAATGATAGGTATTGACCGAAAGTGCTTAAATTACACATTCGGCCATTAAAGGAGGGAGCTTAACTTACATTTTTGCTATTTGAATTACCAAGCGACGGTTTTTATCACGGCCTAAAATATTATCATTGGTGTCTACAAAGCGTTTTTCACCAAAGCCTTCAGTAACCACTTTAGTTTCATCAACACCTAAGCTAACCATGTAATCTTTAATCGCCTTGGCACGGGTTCTAGATAAATCGAGGTTATTCCAACGACCGCCATAACTATCGGTATAGGATGCAATACTGATTGACTCTATACTGGGGTCGTTTTTTAAATACTCAGCAATTTTATCAAGGCGTTGCTGCGATGACTTAGTTAACTTACTGCTATTCGATTCATAGTTCATTATAGTGAACGAAATATCTTCAAAATTGTATGGCAGCAATTCGTCTCGGCACTGTAAAAATGCCCAATACGCTTGCTTAAAGTTAACATTAGACATGCCCACAGCTATTTTATCGGCACTATTTTGCCAGTCTTGGTAGTAAAAAGTAGGTTGGTTGCCTTTTTCAAGCTCAGTAAGCATTTCCCATGCTGTTTTATTACCTAATTCACCATCAAACTTTTTAAGTAATTTCATATCAGCAATATCACGGGCAGGGCGGCCTGCTCGCCAGCTAGGTGGCACCGCTTTTAAACCAGCTATCGCGTAATTTTCTGGGCGCACGACCATGTCTAAATTAAAAGTAAGATCTTTATTTTTACTGGCTGATGCTTTAAAAACGGCTTCACCATAGTAGGGAACTTCATGATTTAATTGGCATTGTAAGCGAGTCGTTTTAACTAAGTTCCAATTTGAATTATCTTGGTTAGCCGTGTACTGGCGCATCGCCGCAGTTGTATTCAAACTACACAGCACACTACTAATACCTAGGCTAATAAATAACAACTTAAACTTCATCGAGAACTCTCCAGTTATCTAGCTCTGCCAAAAAAGTGACAAAAACCATAAAATACTACGCAACAGACCCTAATTACTAAGCAAGTAACATGCCTATAGTTTATCTGCAATTAATCAATAAATCTCCTAGCCGACAGGCCACCAATTTTGACATAATAGACAGCTAATCCCTATAAACCAAGAATACTATGGCAAATACTGAGCAAACACTTTTCGCGCAACGCTTTCGAGGCTTTTTTCCAGTGGTTATTGATGTTGAAACCGCCGGTTTTAACAAAGAAACTGACGCATTATTAGAAATTGCAGTATCCGTTTTAAAAATGGATGATGAAGGTCTGCTTAGTATCGATCATACCGTTCATTTTCATGTGCAACCGTTTGAGGGTGCAAACATTGAGCAAGCTGCCATTGAGTTTAATGGGATTGAGCCTTTTTCAGCACTTCGAGGGGCAGTCCCTGAAGAAGAGGCGATTAAAGAAATTTGTAAAGTAGTGCGCAAAGCGCAAAAAGCCGCAGGGTGTCAGCGCTCTGTGGTGGTTGCTCATAATGCCGCTTTTGATCATGGTTTTTTAAATGCGGCTATTGAGCGTAATAATATCAAGCGCACACCATTTCATCCGTTTGTTAGTTTTGATACCACATCACTTGCTGGTTTGGCATTAGGGCAAACAGTATTAGCTAAAGCGTGCCGAGCAGCAGGAATAGAGTTTGATAACAAACAAGCACATTCAGCGTTATACGATACAGAGCGCACTGCTGAACTGTATTGTTTAATTGTTAATCGTTGGCAGCAACTAGGTGGTTGGCCACTTGCTATAGATGAAACACAACAAAGCGAAGACGAAGCAAGCAACCAATAAAAACTCAGTTAACAATAGTGAATACTTACTTTGTGAGCTGAGCCATTTTTAATTAGTTTAATTAAAACGATTGGGTTATTTTACCTTCACTATGAGTGATTAAATGCGGTGGGTAATTACGAGAAAAGCTAATTGATTCTCGTGCAATTTTAAGCTCCACCCCAGGATGCAGAAGCTCATTAACTTTTAAACGGCTGAGCGCTAACAGCTGCGCCATTTTCTTTCTTAGCAACTGCTTTTGCTGATTGATACTAGCGCTTCGGTTTGCTATGTGTTCTTCATTAGTTATTATTTTATCTAAAAACTGCTGACGCTGTGAACTTGCAACCTGTTTATTAATTCGCTGGCGCGCTTGCTGCAGCTCAATTGACTTACTAATTAAAACTTTTTCAAAATCGGTGATTTGCGCTTGTTTTTGTTTTAGTACGTACCAGCGCTGGGCGATGCAAACTCGTGTTTTAGTCCCTGCTGGCGCCCCTAATTCGCCTGTTTCAATGCGCATTGCATCAAGAATATGGCCACCAATAATTTTACCTTTGGGATCTTTTGCACTGCCCACTCTAATTAGATTTCCGGCACTCAAGTCACAATGTAATGATTGGCGATCTATTAATAAGTTTTGCTCCGTTTTTATGTCGCAGTATTGAGAGTAACCAAGCGCAATGGTTCGTTTAGCGAAAATAGAACAGGTGAATGGCTCATCGGCTTCTCGCTTACGACCAATTGCACCCTTTACTATTGTGATGGCGCTATCACTTTTTAGTTGTGCCGATTCAACAAAACCTAAAACAGTAATATCGCCAGTGGCAGTCACGCGCATGCCATCTTTTATATCACCGCTGACAATAACGCTGCCATCAAATTCAACATGGCCGGTACTTGGGTCAATATTGTGAAAACATAAAACATCATCAACACGCATACCACGGGGAAGGGCAACCGGTACGCCAGTACAATCCGCAATTAATAAATTAGGGTTATCGGGCGCAATTTTAGTGCCGTCAAAGGGTTGTAATTTATGCTCTTTACCGGGAGGAGCAGTTATTACATCATCAAATACAGTAAACCCATCAACACCGGGTGTTGCAGGAATACGTCGCATTAGTTCACATCCCGGTTTTACAGTAATAATATCACCTAGGTTTCTCATATCGACTTTACCACCGCCCTTAGCTTGCGGGCTAAGTACGCGGTCTTGCGCTGTGCAGCAAAGACGCACAAATTTGGCATCGTTACCCACTTTAGGCGCGCGACCAAAAGCGACTTCGGCGCAATGCGTGCTTCCTGAGGGGTGTTCAAACTGTTGTGCCAATAACTGTTCTAATGCATGAGAGCTAATGCCTTTTACAATGCCTGCTTGTGTTAACTCTTCAATCGCTTGTTCCATGCTAAGCAATTTACCGCCCTTGGCAGTAACTAGGGTAGCTTCAACGAGCATGTTTTTTTCATCGATGTTTATGGTTAGCTTTGCATCAATGGCTTGAGCAATCACTAAAGAGGTGGGTTCTTCGGTATTACTTTGAGCAAACAGCTTACCAATATTGCTAGCAATAACCTCACACTCGCAATATTCTGACTGGCCAATTAATTCAATAAGCTGTGTTGCTGTTGAGGCTAAACCTGAAACATGAGGGTGTAAAACTAAAGAGATATACCCCGTTTGCTCATCAAAAGAAAAAACCGACATTTATAAATCCTCTAGGTAATATGTCTGTTATTATTTTTTATAATTTATTAGACCAAGGTCTAGCCTTGCATTTGAGCATAAAGCACCATGATTGTTAAGTAATTGTTTCTTAACTGTCCAATATTTTACATTTACATGTGTGTTTGATGCATGATTAACCAACCAATAAAATAAAACGCCTAAGGTGTTGAGTATTCGTAGGTTACTCGGTTATACTGCTTGCACACTCTGAATGAGTAACCTTATTCAGGGGCTGATTAGGATTCGACGGAATTCAAGAAGCCCGAGGTGCATGTCGAGGTGCGGTTTGCCTCGTAAAAAAGCCGCAATTTAAAGTAATCGCAAACGACGATAACTACTCTCTAGCAGCTTAGGCTGGCTAGCGCTCCTTCCATGTATTCTTGTGGACTGGATTTTGGAGTGTCACCCTAACACCTGATCGCGACGGAAACCCTGGCCGGGGTTGAAGCGTTAAAACTAAGCGGCCTCGCCTTTATCTACCGTGTTTGTCCGGGATTTAAAGGTTAATTAAATGACAATACTAAACATGTAGTACCGACGGTCGAGGCTTTTCGGACGGGGGTTCAAATCCCCCCAGCTCCACCAATAACGGTTTTTAAATTCGTTTGTTTAAAAACCCTAAAAAACCCGCAACGCTAGTTAATTCGAGCCTTGCGGGTTTTTTTATAAACATAGTTTTACAAAAGCTGATTGCTTACTGTACAAATTGAGTTTTAAGGTGCTATTTTAATGCGTGCTATTAAACCCCTAACACCTAAGCAATGAATTATAATAATGCCTAACTATTTACCGCCTTTTACTTTATCAAACAAAACTCTGTCTTTAGTGGCTCAAATTAGTGAGTCTATAGGTCGCCTAACAGTGCAGCAAGAGCAAGAGAAACTACTTCGTTTGCGTAAAGTAAATCGAATGCGAACAGTACAAGGCTCACTCGCGATTGAAGGCAGTACGCTCACACAGCAGCAAATCACCGCGATACTCGATGGTAAGCGTGTTATTGCACCACCTAAAGAAGTGCAAGAAGCGCATAATGCAATTAGTACTTACGAATCGCTCCCTCAATGGCAACCCGAAAATGGTACTCATCTACTTGCAGCACATCTGCTGATGATGAAAGGTTTAGTCAAAGATGCAGGTATGTATCGTCAAGAAGGAGTGGGGGTAATGTCAGGAGAGCAAGTTGTACACATGGCACCACAAGCCACACGTGTGCCAAAATTAATGACTGACCTATTAGAATGGCTAGAAAGTAGTGATGTTCATCCACTTGTTGCAAGTTGTGTATTTCACTACGAGTTTGAGTTTATTCATCCTTTTTCTGACGGTAATGGCCGAATGGGGCGTTTATGGCAAACGCTAATCTTGTCTAAGTGGCATGAAGTGTTCATAAATATTCCTGTAGAAAGTATGGTTTATCAACACCAAGACAATTACTACTTAGCGATCCGCCAAAGCACGCAACAAACCGATAGCGCTCCTTTTATAGAGTTTATGTTGCAGATGATTTATGACGCAATTTCAGAGGCGAATAATATAACGTCAGATGACGGTTTAAATGACGGTTTAAATGAAGGTTTAAAACTCTCTAAGCTTGATAAAGATATTTTGATATTTATTCAACAAGACCGCTATAAAACTAATGCACAGCTTGCTGAAAAATGTGGTAAGTCTCAAAGCACTATTGAAAGGCGAGTAAAGTTTTTGAAAGACGCAGGTTTGATAACTCGTATTGGCGCTAAGAAAACAGGGTATTGGCAGGTCAATTCACCCGTTTAATATTAAACAGCCGCTAAACGAGTGCAGTTGTTTAATTAGCTCCCTAAAAAGTCAGGGTAATTATTTGCTGATTGTAGAAAGGCATTTGAAAGGGCGGTAAATAAAACAGATATTAATTTGCTAAAAGGGCAATGTAGTCATGTTTTAAGGCATACTTTTGCAAGTCATTTTATGATGAACGGAGGTAATATTTTAGTGTTACAGCAAATACTTGGCCATGCAAAGGTTGAGCAAACTATGGTTTACGCGCACTTTGCGCCAAGCCATTTAGAGGATGCAGTTAGATTAGGTCCTAAAATTGGCTTTTAAAATAGATATAACGATAACTTGACCGTGCTTTGTATTGAATGTTAAATAAAATTGTTATCATTTTGAAAAAATAGGCCACTACATAGAAGCTTACAAGAGCTTCTATGTATAATGTTTTGTAGCTATTTTTCAAGCACTACAGGACCAAAATTTCTATAGCCAAATGAATACGAACGAATATTATCGAGAAGCAATTTAGCATTAGGTGGAAGGTCTTCTCTAAAAATACATTCTATAAGTTCCTTTATCAGATCCATATAATGACATGCGAAACACGGGTGTGTTAAAGCTGTAAGCACGTCTGACTGAAATATTTTTTTTGTATAAACGGTTAATGATTGAGTCTTCGATTGCCATTTAAAGAGGTAAGTTCCTTTATCATCGTCAGTTAAAGTATCCTTGGGAATAATGTAGCTGGTTCCATGAGCTGCGATATTCCTAAGTGTAAAAATAGAGTTTATTGCCAACGTTTTTTCTTTATCTAGAATACTATCGAGGTTGACCCCTAAATATTCTTTATACTGACGTTTTAGCTTATCCCACCCACCTTGAAACTCAACATCTTCTTGAAAACGCTTAAGTAGGTCATAAGATCGAGTTAATATTAAATATTCAGACTCAGCAGAATTAGCTATGGAATGCTCTCCTAAGGATTCGGAATTACGTTGGATTACTTCACAAAGTAGAGAGCGAAGGCTCCCTTCTAAAATCGCTGCATTCATATTCATTAAAGCCAAATTTAGCCCTATAAACTCCCCACTAAGCTCATGTTTGTCATAAGAAACAGAGAAAATATTGTCCACATCAGGCATTCGTGCTTTTTTCTTAATTGTGAGTGCAAGCTCATCATATGCATATAGTAGATGAGAAGGTGTGTTCATTTGCATGAAAGTGAATTGATTTCTTTCCATTTTAACGCCTAGGTATATGAGGAGCTAGATTTATAAGTTAACATTATTAAATCGACAAGCTTAAATCTATGCTCCATGAATTAGAATAATTGACCATTAGTTGTGATATTAAACAACTTCTATCTCATGAAATTCAATTCCAGTAAGATTATGTTCTTTAACTAAAGAGTAAAAACTATTTTTTGCATCTGTAGTTATATAACTTA
Organism: Pseudoalteromonas sp. RW-H-Ap-1; assembly: GCF_048318575.1. Taxonomy (GTDB): domain Bacteria; phylum Pseudomonadota; class Gammaproteobacteria; order Enterobacterales; family Alteromonadaceae; genus Pseudoalteromonas. The sequence continues at coordinate 2,303,857 of NZ_CP166996.1, read as the reverse complement.
ATCCCGTTTCTTTCGTGCGAAATAAAGCTGTATTTTCTATTTTTGACTTGTCTATTACTAAGCGCTTAAACGGTTTTATCATCTTGATTTCACCCCGTTTATTATAATTATGTTCAGTAAGTTCGTGGTTTAAAGCATCTTCAAAACCAATGAGGTTTAGCGCGTACCAAGTTTCACCATTTAAATCGCAATTAAGATGCTCAATATTGTCTCCTAAACTAGGTTCCATTATTGCTTTAACTTCTTTTGATAAAACATAAAACATAAAACATAAAACATAAAACATAAAACATAAAACATAAAACATAAAACATAAAACATAAAACATAAGACGTAGAGCCTAATCCTGCAATATCTGGTATTTGAAGTGCGGCATCTTTATTATGTTCATCAATAAGCCAATTAACTCCCAGAGTGCGCCAATTATTTTTCATGGAATGACCATCAAAAAGTAATATTTGGCCCTGTGTTAATTGCATCGTTTGCTCGAAACCTGTTTCATTAAGATAAAGATATAAATCAGGATTTATATTAACCCCATATGCTTTATTAAACTTTTTCTTTACATCTCTTCCCATAGGCTGCTAGTGTCTAAGTTTGAGTCTGTTTTGGTAGTCACTTCTTTTATTTCTTCAGGCCATGCAATATCGCTATCTCTTATTAAACCCTCCAGTGTAGTGTATGCGATAACTTCACCTTCATATTCAGTTAACCATTCAGTACCATTCCACTCTATAAAATCGAATGTGCCAGCTCCTTCACCATATTTTACAGCTACAAAGTGAAGACCTATTTCTGATGGTTCATCAGTAAACCAATTGATATTTTTCATAAATACTCCCTATTTAAAATTTTTCTCTAAACACTTCAGCTCTCTCTGCTAAGTACTCTAAATATAAAGGTTTAACTCGATATGTTTCATGTGCATTTTCTAAAATTGAGATTAGGAAGTAACAGTTTTTCTGAACAGCACCTTGGCAGTAAATTAAAGCTGTATTGCTCGTTTTGCTAAATGATACTTTTTTCAAATGCCAATTTTTTGATGTTGAATCTTTTAAGTGAACATGAGCAAGCCCTGACTCTCTGACTGAAAATGGAAAGTCATAAGGTACATCTCGACCAAAGTGGGCTGGCCTTCCTTGTCCACTTTTGTATAATTTAAATTCATCAACAATTTTTTTTAATACTGGTTGTGAGGAGCTTGTTTTTACTTCTTCACTTACAAAAACGCGTATATCCATATACTTTACTCCACTTCAAAAATTTTAACTGTCGCTTTAGTATTTTGGCTTGCGCTTACTTCATCTTCAATTCTTGAGGCTATTTTACTTAACTCATAATCACTAAGTTGTGCTTTTTGATTACTATTAACAACTAGTTTCTCTTTTTTAACTAATGTGGTTTTACTACTATTCATAATGTTATTCCTTTATCATTAAACTTATTTCACGAATTTTATCAATGTTATTCTAAATTAAATTGGCTTCTGCTAAATAAAGCAACCAGTTATAGCTAATGCATCTAGTAATAATTTTAGGGTAGCAATTAATTTATATCTTTAACATGCTGCAAAGGCCTTTTTGACTACAAGTAGTTGTAGTACCGTTTAGCCCAGCGATAATGCCCATATAATGCCCAAACTTAAAAGATTACACAAGACTTTAAAAGGTACTATAAGTAACTAAGTTTATGATTTACAAGTAAGTACCTCTTTTTACTGGTTGCATGTAATAATCGAGGCTTTTCGGACGGGGGTTCAAATTCCCCCAGCCCACCAATAACGGTTTTTAAATTCGTTTGTTTAAAAACCCTAAAAAACCCGCAACTTGAGCAGTCAAGCCGCGGGTTTTTTTATGGCTAAAATTATTGAATTTATTGTGCTTTGGTCTATCTTGCGAACCCCGAACCCCGAACCCCGAACCCCGAACCCCATACCACTAAAAGACTAGTCGCTTACTTGCCTATTTTTTGTATCATGAGTCAATGATTAACAGCAGGCATAGATATGGATATTTTTACAGCTGAACACATTTCCCCTTTAATTTCGCTGTTACTCATTTTACTGGCGGGGTTTACTTCGTTTGTATCGGCGGCTTTTGGTGCGGGCGGTGGTTTAATGCTGTTGGTGGTAATGGCGTCGGTGATGCCTATGGCGGTGGTGGTGCCGGTTCATGGTTTAGTGCAGTTGGGCTCTAATGCCAATCGGTTGTTGTTAAGTATTGCCCATCTTGATAAGCCGATGTTGTTGTATTTTACTCTGGGTGGATTAATTGGCCGGGGCTATCAAGCCAAGTAGTAAGCGATATTAACCTTGATAGCATGAAGCTGTTTGTGGCTTTATTTGTGATTTATTTATTGTGGGGAACAATTCCTGAATTTAATAAAGACTCACGATTAGGGCGCTTACTAGCGGGCTTAATAACCGCATTTATCTCGACTTTTGTCGGAGCAAGTGGGCCTTTGGTAGCGAGTTATTTACATATTAATCATTACGATAAGCTTAAATTTACCGCGACTTTTTCAAGTATTATGACCTTGCAGCATAGTTTAAAAGCCGTTGTTTATGCGGGGCTTGGCTTTAGCTTTTGGCAATGGTTGCCGTTAACACTAGCGATGATTTTAAGCGGAGCCATTGGCACATGGTTAGGGATTAAGTTACTTAAGCAGTTATCGGTGGCGCGTTTTAGGGTTATTTTTAAAGTTATTTTAACCCTGCTTGCCATACAGCTTGCATGGCAAGGGGTGAGTGTAATGTTTACTTAATAGCGGCTTTTATTGGTTTGTCGCCATCAAATACTTCAAATATGCAGCGATTGCTGCCTTGCTCTGTGGCAATAGTAAATAAAACATGGGCTACATTTTCACGGCTAATGATTGCTTTATCGCGATCTTTGGGACGTTCGGTAGAAATAAGTTTTGAGGCATTCTCATTTGTGAGTGAGCCTGGACGTACAATCGTATAATTGAGCCCGCTATTAATTAAATGCCTATCTGCCATATGCTTAGCTACTAAATAGGGTTTTAAATCGCTTTGAATTGCATCTGGATCGTCTGCGCCAATAGAGCTGACCATAATAAAGTGTTTTACACCTTGCTTTTTAGAATAAGTTGCCGCTCTTGTCGCTGCCCACAAATCAATAAGTACGGTTTTATCTGTGCCTGTACTTCCACCGGAACCTGCCGCAAAGATAACTTGGTCGCAGCCATTAATGGCATTTGAAAAGTCACCTTCTAAATCCTGTTCAACAATACTTAAAAATGGGCTATCTAAATCATGCAATTTGCTTTTGTCTCTTACAAGTGCAACAACATTTTGCTCATTTTCTAAAAGTAGTTTGGTAGCCATTTTACCAATTTGACCACTTGCGCCAATAATTAAAGTCTTACTCATAATTAATTCCTTCTCAATATAGTGTAAAGATTGTTCGTACAAACAGACCTTGGGGTAGGGAATTATTTTTAAAGGGTAAATGGGATATAAATGAGCTAATTTAAATAAACATATTAGTTAAAAAGTCATTACTTAACTGAGTATTAAAATTAGCTGCTTTAAAGGTGTTTTTTAGAACTTTTAGTCGATCCTTATACTTACTTCGGTTACATAGTTACGGTGGTATAAGCTAATACGTACATTGCGTTCTTGATAATTACAATAAAGGGTTTTGTAGGTATTATTACCTCTAAATTTTATTACGAATAAGGTCACGAACAATAAAACGGCCTGGGTGAATTGCTTGGCTCACACGCTCGCTTAGTGGGCGAGGTTCATTGTTTAAACTACTAATTAAGTGCTCGGCAGATAGCGGTGCACTGCATAATGCTCGCGCGCCAAAGCCGGTGAACATATGTAGGCCCTGTTGTGGCTTTTCTAACGGCTGATATTGATAGCGCTTGCCTAAACGTAAATTAGCAAATGCATGTATATAATCAGTTTGCTCCACCCATTCACCGGCCATAGGTAAGTGGTCAATAAAACTACAGCGAACAGCGGCTTTGGCTGAGCTAATATCGCCTAAGCTGGTGGCAAATTCAGTGTTGTTATAAAAACTCAGTAATTGCTCGCGGTTAGTGTGGTTGTCTTGCTCGGTCACTTCACGGCTTTTGCTATTTTTTTCAAAGGTGGCGCCCATACAATGGTGATCTAAATAAGCGGGAGTGAAATAGCCTTTGTGACACAACACGGTATTAAGTTTACGTGATTGCTCGCTTGCTTGAACATGTGACACTTGGCCGCGAACGCCAACAATGGGAAGTGTTTTGGTTTGCGTAAATGCATCACTGTGCTCACCAGTACAAATAATCACATCGCTAAAGGGGCCAAATGTTTGCTTTTGCGTGGTTAAGTACCAACCATCGGGTTGTTTATTAAATTGCTCAATATGGCAGTTAAATAGGCTTTCAAACGAATTTAATTGCTGTGCGGCATCTAACATTGCATAAACTAACTGCGGGGGATTAACCCAGCCGCCTTGTTCAAAAAACACTCCTGAGTAACCTGTTTTAACCCCAGCGATAGCATCACCCTCATCAGCAGTCACATTTCGCATTAGCTGCTCTGGCCACAGTTGTTTATCAGCGAGGTTTTGATGGCGATCTGCCAATGGCTGTTTTACTGCATGTTGCAGTACACCACACCACTGGTGATCAAACAAAAAGCCATTGTTGAGTAACTGATTATAAAGCCGCTTTGCGTATAAAAAACTGTGGGCAAATAATTCACTATGTGGGGAGTTTTTTGCTTGTAAGTGCGGATACACAGCCCCTTGCACATTGTGCGATGCACCCATTGCGGGTTTTTCATCTTGGCAAAATAAGTGGCTTTTTATCCCACGCTTTGCGAGGCTATAAAGGATGCAACTGCTCGCTATACCACCGCCAATAACAGCCACACTTGAAAGCGAAGAGGGGTGATGTTCAAAATAGGCGGGGGCTGATTGTTTTGGGTTGGCTTGAGCGAGTGTGCCAATTAGCATCTCACGCTTTCGGCCAAAGCCTTTGGCTTTTTGCATGCTAAAGCCTGCCTCGTTTAGTCCTCTGCGCACAAAGCCCGCAGCGGTAAACGTGGCTAATGTGGCATTGCATCTAGAAATATCAACCATGGCGTTAAATACACTCTGCTGCCACATATCGGGGTTTTTACTTGGCGCAAAGCCATCTAAAAACCACGCATCAACCAGCCCGCTTTGTGGGTAGCTCATGCTATTAATACATTCCAGTACGTCGTCAAAATAGAGGTCGAGTACTACACGACCATTGGCAAACTCTAACCGATGGCAGCCATTTAAATTAATCGGATAGTGGGCAACGAGCTGCTTGCTTAAATGGCTTAAACTAGGCCAAGCTTGCAAGGCTTGTTTTAAATCATTTACGCTAAGTGGATATTTTTCAAAAGAAATAAAATGTAATCGTTGCACTTTATTTGGCTGTTCATTTTGAACTTGTGAGCACTGTAAGTGGTCAGAAAACTGCAGCCATGCATTTAAAAAGTTAAGCCCAGTACCAAAACCGGTTTCGGCAATAACAAAGTGTTCACGGTCATGATTTTGTAACCGTGTATCTATACTGTTTTGTTGATAAAACACATAATGCGATTCGGCAAGGCCATCGTCATTAGAAAAATAAACATCGTCAAAGTCATTGGCAACCGGTGTGCCTAAGTCGTTAAAGTGTATATGGGCGTTTTTTATCATGACCAATTCAATTTATAGATAATTTTTTAATTATTTTACGTGTTTTCTTTGAAATAGTCTGGCGTTATTTATAAGCTGTAGCTTCAGAGTACAAGTGTACGCTAGAAAGCTGACCACTTAGATGATTAAATTCGCGTAAAATAGAACACAATTAAGTATTAAGCTAAGGGAATTACCCATGAGAAGAGCCGTAATAACAGGCATCGGTGTTGTATCAAGCATCGGCAATAATAAACAAGAAGTATTAGAGTCACTAAAAGCGGGTAAAAGTGGCATTGCTTTTAATCAAGAATTTGCTGATTACAAATTGCGTAGCAATGTATCAGGTAAAATTGATATTGATGTTAAAGAGCATGTCGATCGTAAAGCAATGCGCTTTATGGGCGATGCGGCGGCTTACTCTTATATTTCAATGGCGCAAGCGATTGAAGATGCGGGTCTTAGCGACGAGCAAGTATCAAACGAGCGTACTGGTTTATTAGTTGGCTCTGGCGGTGGCTCATCAAAATGGCAAGTAGAAGCGGCTGATATTCTTCGTGAAAAAGGCGTTAAGCGCGTTGGTCCTTACATGGTGCCACGTACTATGGCAAGTACCACCTCTGCATGTTTAGCAACACCGTTTAAAATTAAAGGTGTTAACTACTCTATAAGTTCTGCGTGTGCAACTTCTGCGCATTGTATTGGCCACGCGGTGGAACAAATTCAATTAGGCAAACAAGACGTTATTTTTGCAGGCGGCGGTGAAGAACTTCACTGGACGTTAGCAATGGAATTTGACGCTATGGGCGCGCTTTCTACTAAATACAACGACACACCTGAAAAAGCATCACGTACTTACGATGCAAACCGCGATGGTTTTGTAATTTCAGCTGGTGGCGGTATTGTGGTAGTTGAAGAACTTGAACATGCACTTGCTCGTGGCGCGCATATTTACGCTGAAATTACCGGTTACGGCGCAACCTCTGACGGTTACGACATGGTTGCCCCATCGGGCGAGGGTGCAGCACGTTGTATGCGTCAAGCTATGCAAAACGTTGACAGCATTGATTACTTAAATACCCACGGTACATCAACACCGGTAGGTGATGTTAAAGAGCTTGGCGCTATTCAAGAAGTATTTGGTGGTAATTCGCCAATGATCAGTGCCACTAAAGCAATGACAGGCCATGCACTAGGTGCGGCTGGTGTACACGAAGCTATCTTTTCATTATTAATGCTTGAGCACGGTTTTGTTGCGCCATCTATCAATATTGATGAGTTAGATGAACAAGCGGCAGGCTTGAATATTGTAACTGAAGCAAAAGACGTTGAACTAAACACGGTTATGTCTAATAGCTTTGGTTTTGGCGGTACCAATGCCACGCTAGTAATGAGCAAATACAAAGGTTAAGTTAACCTTTAACTATTTTAAAGCCGAGCAAAATGCTCGGCTTTTTCGTTTGTGCTAATAGGGGGTTGTTCGTTACAATAGCGCCTCATTTCGCCAAACGGACTCACAATGAAAATTCTTGCCGATCAAAATATGCCTTTAGTTGAGCAATTCTTTAAAGATATGGGTAAGGTTGAACGATTTGATGGCAGGCAATTAACCCCTGAACAACTTATCGACGTTGATGTACTGCTTACCCGCTCTGTTACTCAAGTTAACAGTGAACTATTAGCACAGGCGAACAAGTTAAGCTTTGTAGGTACCGCTACGATTGGTGTTGATCATATTGATACCGATTTACTCAACGCAAAAAATATTGATTTTACCAGTGCGCCTGGCTGTAATGCCATAGCCGTAGCTGAGTATGTAATAAGTAGCTTATTTGCATTAAGCCAAGAAAATGCCAGCCCGTTAAGCGGTAAAACAATCGGTATTGTGGGTGTAGGTAATATTGGCAGTTGCCTCGCGCAAAAATTAAAAGCGCTTAACGTTAATTTACTATTGTGCGACCCAATTAAGCATGAGCAAGGGCTATTAACCGAGCATGTTGAGCTTGATGAGTTACTAGCGCAGTCAGATATTGTCACTTTTCATGTGCCGTTAGTTAAAACGGGTAAGCACAAAACCTTACACATGCTTGATAAAACACGCTTAACTAAACTTAAATCTGGGCTGACTTTAATCAATGCTAGCCGAGGCGATGTGATTGATAACCAAGCCTTACTTGAAGTGATGGAAGCAGGAGCAGAGCTCGATTTAGTGCTGGATGTTTGGGAAAATGAACCTAACATTTTAACTGAATTACTTGAGCACGTGCGCTATGCCAGTGTTCACATTGCAGGGCATACCCTTGAGGGTAAAGCGCGAGGTACGAAAATGTTGTACCAGCGCTTATGTGAACTCAAAGGGGTGGAGGCAAATAAGTCACTCAGCGATTTTTTACCACCAGCAGCCATTGGACGCGTTACCCTTGCGCCAAGTTTTACTGAGGTAGACATCGCTCGCTTAGTGCACTTAACTTACGATGTTCGTCGCGATGATGGCATTTTACTGCGCCACCTAGCCGATGAGGGCTTTGACAGCTTACGAAAAAACTATCCAACCCGCCGTGAATTTAGCACTGTGATGGTTGAAGGTGATAGCACTGAGCTTGCCGTACTTGCCCAGCTTGGCTTTACCACAGCAAACTAATTTAATTAGCGCGGTTGTTTTAACCGTGCTTACAGAGGATGAAATATGTCGCAAAAATATAATGTTGCCGTACTCGGCGCTACCGGCCTTGTAGGTCGTCAAATCATTGAAACTCTAGAAGATCGTAAATTTCCGGTCGATCAGCTGTTTTTATTAGCAAGCAGCCGCAGTGCTGGCGAAGATATAAAGTTTCGTGGTGAGAGCATAGAAGTACGCGATGTTGAAGGCTTTGATTTTAGCCAAGCGCATATCGGCCTATTTTCTGCAGGTGGTAGTGTGTCTGAAAAGTACGCGCCAATTGCTGCAGACGCTGGCTGTATTGTTATTGATAACACCTCACATTTTAGAAATGACTTTGAAGTACCGCTGATTGTGCCAGAAGTGAATGCAGCGAGTTTAGCTGATTTTAGAAACCGCAATATAATCGCAAATCCTAATTGTTCAACTATTCAAATGATGCTTGCGCTTAAACCTATTTATGATGCCTACGGTATTGATCGTATTAACGTTTCAACCTACCAAGCAGTGTCGGGTGCAGGCAAAGAAGCGGTTGATGAACTAGCAAAACAAACAGCCAACTTAATGAATGCGCGCCCAATGGAAAACGACATTTTTCCTAAGCAAATTGCGTTTAATGTAATACCGCAAATCGATAGCTTTGAAGATAATGGCTACACACGCGAAGAAATGAAAATGGTAAACGAAACGCATAAAATTTTAGGCGATACGAGCATAGCAGTAAACCCGACTTGTGTTCGTGTACCGGTGTTTTTCGGTCATTCTGAGTCAATTAATATAGAAACGCGTATGCCTTATGACTTTGAGCATGTTAAGCAATTATTGAGCGATGCACCGGGTGTTGAGCTAATTGATGATGCGGGTGATTATCCAACGGCTGTCTCAGATGCCAGTGGTAACGACACTGTTTACATTGGCCGTTTACGTGCCGATATTTCACACCCACATGGATTAAATATGTGGGTAGTAAGTGATAACACCCGTAAAGGGGCTGCAACCAACAGTGTGCAAATAGCAGAAGAACTCATTGCTAATTACATGTAATTAGCCTGAAGATAGTGATAATCCAATAAACGGCAAACCTAAGTGGTTTGCCGTTTTTTTGTGCTTTAATTGCCATTTTTTTGCCACTTATAACCAACAGCTGTGTAAACACTTTGATAAACAACATAAAATTATTTTTATCTAGATGTTTAAGGTATTTATTTTCAATGCGTTGCGATGGATATTATGGCTTAACTGGTTTATAGTTTGTAACTGGAATAGAGCTTGCAATAAAAATAGATTGTAATAAAAATGTGCGTTAGCCACGTGGCTAACAACGGCAAGAATAATCAATGTTTAAGCGCCAATTTAAAGCGCTGTGTTAACATTTAAACATTAAAGGATCAGCATGCGCGGTTTCGTTTCACTTATTATATTAGCGTCTGCACTGATGGTAACGACTGTTTACTCTCAAGACAGTACCCAATTAAGAGGGCCTAAAGGCGCAGATTACGGCGCACAGGGGCGTTCTATTGGACCAATAAAACCAACCGATACACTTTGGCGCATTGCCGTTAAGGTTCGTCCTGATAATTCAGTTAGCATTTACCAAGTTATGCAGGCCTTGTATAACAAAAACCCCAACTCATTTTTAGAACAAAATTTAAATCATATGCGAAGCGGTTCTTATTTAAAGATACCTACTTTGGCAGAAATCAGACGAGTAAACCCACAATTAGCTAAGCAGCGTTCTGAGCAAGATGATGACCTGTGGGAAAAAAAGAAAAATGGCACGTTAACGCAAGCAGAAATTAACTCAGCACAAACACAAGTAACGCAAGCTCGCAAAGCTGATGTTGATGAAGCAAAAAAAGAATTACAACAAGAATTAAAAGCGATAAAAACAGATCAAGGTAATAAATTAGTTGAGCTTCAGCAGCAGTTTAAAAGTTCAGTAGGTAACGTAGAAGAGATTTTAGTTGAAAACAACAATCTTAAAAAACAGCTTACAGGTATTTCAAACGAGTTAGAAAACGTTCGCTTACAGCTTGGTCAAGACAGTGAAATACAGCAACAATTAAAAGAATTAATCCTTAAGCAAAATGAGATTATTGCACAGCAAAAATTAAAAGAGGTAGAGCAAGAGAGTGAATTTAGCTTTGCCGCATTACTTTCGAACCCTCTGGTGCTGATTTTATTAATGACTATTCCGGCTTTATTGATCATTTTTGCCGTTGTTATGTGGTTGCGCAAGCGTAGTAATAATCAAGAGCCTGAAAGTGACGATGATGAGTTTATTCCTCAAGCTCCAGCATTTACTGATCCAATAAATGAAGAGCCAGAGCCCATTCTTGAAGAAGAAGCGCCAGCTCCCGATCCGCTTGATGATATAAGCGTGCAATTAGATGACAACATGGATGACGTGTTACTCGATGATGATGTGGCATTTAATGATGATCTCGATGATGACAGTCTACTAGATCAAGATGAGTTAGAAAGCTTACTCAATGATGATGTTGTTTTTGAAGACGAAAATACTGAAGACGATGAACTTGATGTTTTCATGCAACAGGACTTTGATAGTTCCGATGGCGATGATACAGGTGATGCTATCGACCTTGATGAGTCAGATGACATTTTAAGTTCGGATGACTTAGATAGCTTGTTTGACGAAGAAGATGACGATGCTCTGCCAGATGAACCTAAAGGTGAATCGAATGATGATATGGCAGCACTTAGTGAAGAACTTGCTGAAGAGGGCGAAGACTTTAACATTGACGACTTGCTTGATGAGAATAATGAACAAGCAGATGATGTAACAGCACAAGCTGATGATGACGATGAGTTTGATATAGACAGTTTACTCGATGCTGAGCAACCAGCAGCTGAAGCTCAAAGCGAAGAACCTGATATCGATAGTCTAGTTGAAGAAGATAACGAGTTTGATATTGACGACCTGCTTGATGCTGAGCAACCGGAGGCTGAGACTCAAAGCAAAGAGCCTGATATCGACAGTTTAGGAGAAGAAGGCGATGAGTTTGATATTGACGACTTGCTCGATGCCGAGCAATCGGCTACTGAAACTCAAAGCGAAGAGCCAGACATCGACAGCCTAGTTGAAGAAGACGATGAAGTTGATATTGACCAATTGCTCGATGCTGAGCAACCAACTACTGAAGCTCAAACTGAAGAGCCAGACATAGACAGCTTAGTTGATGAAGACGATGAAGTTGATATTGATGAATTGCTCGATGCCGAGCAACCGGATACTGAAACTGCAACGCAAGAGGCAGATATCGACAGCCTAGTTGATGAAGACGATGAAGTTGATATTGATGATTTGCTCGATGCCGAGCAACCAGCTACTGAAACTCAAAGCGAAGAGCCAGACATCGACAGCTTAGTTGAAGAAGACGATGAAGTTGATATTGATGAATTGCTCGATGCTGAGCAACCAGCTACTGAGGCTCAAATTGAAGAGCCTGATATCGATAGCCTAGTTGATGAAGACGATGAAGTTGATATTGACCAATTGCTTGATGCAGAACAACCTGAAAGTGATGTTCATGATTCTGAAATAGATCATGCATTGGCGGACTCAATCGAAGATTTAACTGACGCGCAAGAAGAGTTAAATAGTGAAGATGTAGAATCTATCGCTTCATCTTTTGCTGAGCCAGAGGTTGCAGCTGAGCCAGAAATTGCAACAGAGCCAGAAGTTGAAGCTGAGCCAGAGGTTGCAGCTGAGCCAGAAGTTGAAGCTGAGCCAGAAGTTGCAGCAGAGCCAGAAGTTGCAGCAAAGCCTGAACTTGAAGCAGAGCCTGAAATTGAAGTAGAGTCAGAGCTTGAAGTTGAGCCTGAACCTGAAGCTGAGCCTGAAATTGAAGGTGAGCCAGAAGTTGCAGCTGAGCCAGAAGTTGAAGCTGAGCCAGAAGTTGCAGCTGAGCCAGAAGTTGCAGCTGAGCCAGAAGTTGCAGCTGAGCCAGAAGTTGCAGCTGAGCCAGAAGTTGAAGCTGAGCCAGAAGTTGAAGCTGAGCCAGAAGTTGCAGTAGAGCCTGAACCTGAAGCTGAGCCAGAACTTGAAGCTGAGCCAGAGGTTGCAGCTGATCCAGAAATTGAAGCTGATCCAGAAATTGCAGCAGAGCCTGAAATTGCAGCTGAGCCAGAAGTTGCAGCTGAGCCAGAGGTTGCAGCTGATCCAGAAATTGAAGCTGAGTCAGAAATTGCAGTAGAGCCAGAAGTTGCAGCTGAGCCAGAAGTTACAGTAGAGCCTGAACTTGAATCAGAACCAGAGCTTAAAGCAGAGTCTGAACTTGATGTTGGATCAGAAGGTGATTTTACCGATACGTCTTCTAATTTACTCGATCCAGAAGACGCGCTTGATGAGTACAACAATGAAAACCTTGATAGCGTTGATGATTTACTGAGTGAGTTAGAACAAACAAGTGATGATTATGTAGAAACACCTGATTGGTCAGTCGATGGCTTAGACGAGCAACCTGAACCAGAAGCTGAGCCTGAACTTGAAGCAGAGCCTGAACTTGAAGCCGAACCTCAGCTTGAAGCAGAGCCTGAGCTTGAAGCAGAGTCTGAACTTGAAGCAGAACCTGAGATTGAAGTAGAGCCTGAACCTGAAGCAGAGCCAGAACTTGAAGCAGAGCCAGAACTTGAAGTAGAACCAGAGCTTGAAGCTGAGCCAGAAGTTGAAGCAGAGCCAGAACTTGAAGTAGAACCAGAGCTTGAAGCTGAGCCAGAAGTTGAAGCTGAGCCAGAAGTTGAAGTAGAGCCTGAACTTGCAGCAGAGTCTGAATTTGAAGCAGAGTCTGAACTTGAAGCAGAGTCTGAACTTGAAGCAGAGTCTGAACTTGAAGCAGAACCAGAGCTTGAAGCAGAACCAGAACTTGAAGTAGAGCCTGAACCTGAAGTAGAGCCAGAACTTGAAGCTGAGCCAGAACTTGAAGTAGAGCCTGAGCCTGAAGCAGAGCCTGAGCTTGAAGCAGAGTCTGAACTTGAAGCAGAGCCTGAGCTTGAAGCAGAACCAGAGCTTGAAGCAGAACCAGAACTTGAAGTAGAGCCTGAACCTGAAGTAGAGCCAGAACTTGAAGCTGAGCCTGAACTTGAAGCAGAGCCAGAGCTTGAAGCAGAACCAGAACTTGAAGCTGAGCCAGAGCTTGAAGCAGAGCTTGAAGTTGAACCAGAGCTCGATGTTGGATCAGAAGATGATTTTACCGATACGTCTTCTACTTTACTCGACCCAGAAGATGCACTTGACGAATACAATGATGAAAACTTCAAAAGTGTTGATGACCTTTTAAGCGAGCTTGAGCAAACAGGCGATGAAGATGAACAAGTACCTGATTGGTCAATTGATGACTTAGACGATGATCTCGATGAAGAAGAAATTGATTTAGGCGATGACCCGCTTGCTGGCGATATCCAGAGCAACGATTTATCGACAGAAGACGATGAGCTATATGAGCCTGAAATAATCACCCCAAGTGAAGAGCTTGAGGAGTATCCTGAGTTAGAGTTTGATGATGAACTGCCTTTATCAGATGAGGAGCAACAATCACTAACTCCAGAAGAGCTACAAGGTGATAATTTAGATGGCGATGCTACAGGTATGTCACCTAGTCAGGCAGAGCAAGATCTCGCTAATGCTTTATCAGCAGGTAACGACCTCGATAGCCTAGAAGATGATTTTGATGATGAGCTATTACTTAATACTGAGTTTTCAGAGTTAGATATAGAGCAAGCTCTAGATAATGAAGTTTCAGAGTCTACAGACCTGATTGAACAAACTGACGATGAGCAGGCTGTTAGCACTAACGATGATTTTGATGATGATCAACTTGATGCGTTAACAGAGTCAGCAGAATTTACCGATGAGCAAACAAATGCTGATCGTGAAGCTGATTTAACGCAAACCTCAGTACCATCAGAGTCAGAAATGATTTCAGATGATGAGCTAGATGACGAGTTCATGGCTGATTTAACACAAACAGATTTTGATTCATTATTGAATGAGTTGGCTGAACCTGATGATGTTGATTTAAGCGACAGCAGTGAGTTTGATGTTGATTTTAATAGTTTACTTAACGAAGATTTAGCTGACGATAAAGCACCATCGTTGCAAGCACCCATTGAGCAACCTGGAGTTACTGAGCCATTAGAACAAGATGACTTTGTTGATATTGACGCATTACTAGAGCAAAGTGATGAAGCGGATATAGATCATGAACCTTACACCGACGTCGATATGGATGTTGGTTTGGGTGACTATGATTCATTACTTGCTGGTGATAATCCTATGGATGTTGATACGCAAAGTGGCGGTTATTCGGCCAAGCTTGACCTTGCTCACGCATATATAGAAATTGATGATGCTGACTCGGCAGTTAAAATCTTAGATGAGATTATTAATAATGGCCCAGACGATGTGCAAGAAGAAGCACAAAATCTAAAAGCTAAGCTGAAAAACTAACAATAGCTAATCCTGGAAAGGATAATTAAGCACTAAAACCCGTTATTGGCTAACACTAATAACGGGTTTTTTGTATCGCATAGTTAGGAACCTTAGTTCGCTGCTTTTATTGGAACGCCATATAGCATAAAATGCAGCGTCGATTAGCACAGTAGGTAAAGCAGTAATTATGCGAGTAGCACTTGGAGTAGAATACAACGGCGCGCGTTACAGTGGTTGGCAGCGTCAATCTCATGTAAATAGCGTACAACAAGAAGTAGAAAAAGCGTTGTCGCGCATTTGTAATCATCCGGTTGAAATTGTATGTGCAGGGCGCACCGATGCCGGCGTGCATGGCACTGGTCAAGTTGTGCATTTTGATACCCATGCTGAGCGTGAAATGGTGGCCTTTACATTAGGCATGAATACCTTATTACCAAAAGACATTGCTATTCGTTTTGCCCAGCCAGTGGTTGAAGACTTTCATGCTCGTTTTAGTGCAACTGCTCGTCGTTATCGTTATGTTATTTATAATTATGCATTTCGTGGTGCGGTATTAAATGAAGGTGTTACCCATTTTCATCATCCTTTAGATGAAGTGAAAATGCAGCAGGCTTGCCAATATTTATTAGGTGAGCACGATTTCACCTCGTTTAGAGCGCTTCACTGCCAAGCTAATACGGCAACGCGAACGATTCATCATTTATCGGTACAGCGCCAAGGTGCTTATGTCATTATTGATATTAAAGCCAATGCGTTTTTGCATCATATGGTACGTAATATTACCGGGTGTTTAATGGATATCGGTTTACATAAACATGAACCAATTTGGTTAAAAGAGCTGTTAGATGTTAAAGAGCGGGCCAAAGCGAGCGCCACAGCAAAAGCGGCGGGTTTATATTTAGTAGATGTTGATTACCCAGAACACTTTAATATTCCTAGAACGCCGTTGGGGCCATTGTTTTTAGCCGATACCGATATTTAAAAGGTAATCAGGTGGTTATTTTTATACGCTATTATTCGTAGTGCTAACTACTAAGACCAGTTTTTTATACCGTGATAGCGTAATTCATGTTTTAATTGGAAAAATTTGTTTGCATGGTTAACATGTAGACTCGCGACACAGAACAGCATTAAGAGAGTTGCAAATGAGTTGGCTAGAAAAAATCTTACCAAAAACGACTAAATCTTCAGGTCGTAAAGAAATTCCAGAAGGTGTATGGGCTAAATGTACGTCATGTGATTCAATTTTATATAAAGCAGAATTAGAAAAATCACTAAATGTATGCCCTAAGTGCGACCATCATATGCGTGTTAGTGGTCGTAAGCGTCTTGAACAATTTTTAGATGACGGTGACCGTCATGAATTAGGCGCTCAACACGAACCCAAAGATGTGCTTAAATTTAGAGACTCTAAAAAATACTCAGATCGTATTAATGCAGCTCAAAAGTCAAGCGGTGAAAAAGACGCACTGGTTGCAATGAAAGGAAACCTAAAAGGTATTCCTGTTGCTGCAGTTGCATTTGAATTCTCATTTATGGGTGGCTCAATGGCATCGGTTGTAGGTGCTCGCTTTGTTGATGCGGTTGACCAATGTTTAGAGCATAATATGCCGCTGATTTGTTTTTCTGCATCGGGCGGTGCACGTATGCAAGAAGCCCTAATGTCACTTATGCAAATGGCTAAAACCAGTGCTGCATTGGCTAAAATGACCGAAAAAGGCCTACCGTTCATCTCGGTAATGACTGACCCAACAATGGGTGGCGTATCAGCATCATTGGCAATGCTTGGTGATATTAATGTTGCAGAGCCAAAAGCATTGATTGGTTTTGCCGGTCCGCGTGTTATCGAACAAACCGTGCGTGAAACACTGCCAGAGGGTTTCCAACGTAGTGAGTTTTTATTAGAGCACGGCGCAATCGACATGATTATTGACCGTCGAGAAATGCGCGATACGCTAGCACGTATCCTAGCAAAATTTATGAACTTGCCTTCTACGGAACAAGAGCATAGAGTAGCGTAAATTTCAGCTTTACTGATTACATGCTATGACAAAAACAATTCCTAGCCAATCATCAAGCCTTGATGATTGGCTTTGTTATTTAGAGAGTGTTCACCCTGCCAATATAGAAATGGGCTTAGAACGCGTTGCTCGTATTGCTAACAACATAGGGCTTTTAACCTCCTCAACTAAAATCATTCTTATTGCAGGTACCAATGGCAAAGGAACAACAGCACGTTGTTTAGAGTCATTATTATTAGCCCAGGGTCATTGTGTTGGTACTTATGCTTCTCCTCATTTAGTTCGCTACAACGAACGTGTACGCGTTAATGGCGCTGAGCTTGACGATCAATACCATGTCGATGCGTTTAATTTACTAGAGCAAGGGCGTGGAGACACACCATTAACCTATTTTGAATATGGCACCTTAGGCGCGTTAGCAATATTCAAGCGTTTAGAGGTTGATTACGTGCTATTAGAGGTCGGTTTAGGCGGGCGTTTTGACGCGACCAATATTGTTACCCCTTTTGCTAGTGTGATCACCACCATCGATTTAGATCATAAAGAATACTTAGGCGATACCCGTGAGTTGGTGGCTTATGACAAGGCGGGAATTTTTAGAGAGAGTACTCCGGCAATTATTGGGGATTTAAATATTCCGCATACAATGACCGATTATGGCAAAGAAATTAACGCTAATATGGTGCTATCGGGTAGCGACTTTATTTTTAAAGAGTATGCGCAGAGTTTTAGTTGGCAATTTAAAGCACATAAACTCGAGTTACCTAAACCGGCCATCCCGTGTCAAAATGTGGCCACTGCGTTAACGACCTTGTCGGTGCTAGATTTATTACCAAGTGATGAAGTGATAACTCAGTGCATAGCTAACTTAGTAGTAGAAGGGCGCTTTCAACAATTAAGTGAGTCACCATTAGTGTATACCGATGTGGCACATAACCCTGAATCGGCACGTTATTTAGCAACTAAGTTAGCAAGCTATAAAGATAAAGGCTTTAAAATTCATGCATTAGCCGCTATGCTTGCTGATAAAGATAAAGTCGGTGTGCTTAAAGAAGTGGCTGATGTAGTCGATGAATGGTCTTTAGCGAGCTTAGACGGCCCGCGAGGGGATAGTGCCGCTCATCTTCAACAGGCGCTTTCAAGTATACCCAATAGTCATTTTAAACAGAGTTATAGCAACGTAGAGGTAGCATTGGATGCTATTTTGCCAAGCCAGCCAAGCAATACACTATTGATTATATTTGGCTCATTTTTTACCGTGGCTGGCGCTATTCATTACTTTAAAAAATAGAGAGGATGTCGGTGAACTCAGGTTTTATTAATCGCTTAGTCGGTACAAGTATTGTGGTGATCGCAGCAATTGTGTTTATTCCCAATATACTCGATGGTGAAAAAGTGCACTATAAAGAAGGCTTTAAAGCGATTCCAGAACGCTCTGAGTTCAAGACCATTGATTTACAAGAATCAATTGATCAGCAAGTTGCAAATGCAGAACCATTAAAAGAGGATGAAATTGAAGATATTCAGCCTGATGATGCTGCATTTGAGCAACAAAACAGCTCTGCTGAAACTGACGTTACTGCACAGCCAGCAATGGTTGAAGCAGTTATAGCCGATACAAAACAAGGCACAGTCACTACTGGGCAAAATAACGCTACGCGTAATACTAATGAAAACTTAACAAGTATGGCGTATGTCATTCAGCTTGGTAGTTTTTCTCATGCGGCAAATGTAAAAGCGTTGCAGGCAAAGCTAAAAACGAAAGGTTTTAAAAGCTTTACTAGGCCAATTAAAACGCCAAATGGTACGTTAACTAAAGTATTTGTAGGGCCGTCATTAAGTAAAAATGAGCTGCAGTCTCAGCTTCCTGCACTGAAAGAGCTAACTAAACTAAACGGTAAAGTTACTCAATTTGAAGTGGCAAAATAACTTAGTCGCTAATAGGTGAGTGTGCTCATAACTTAATATTGCACATTTACTTAACTTATACTCCATAAGTTAAGACTAGATCTCCACCTACTTCTAGCCTGTATATTTCACGTTATTTTTTATCTAAAAACTGCATGTTTTTACTCACCTGTAATCTCACGCTTAAACTTGCATCACTGGGAGGTTTAGGTATAGAATGCGCCCAAAATTAGCGACTAATTGGTTCTTATGATCTGGGTTGATTACGCCATTCTTGGCATTATTGCACTCTCTACCATCATCGGTTTAATACGCGGCTTTGTCAAAGAAGCTATGTCATTAGCGGTATGGGCAGGGGCTTTCATCATCTCCAGCTTATTTTATCAATATTTAGCTTCCTTCCTAACATCCATTTCTGAACCCCTTTTAAGAAATGCGGCGGCCATTGCCATATTATTCTTTGCGACGCTATTGTTAGGCGGTTTACTAAACTATATTTTAGGTGAGCTTGTACAGCGAACCGGATTATCTGGCACAGACCGTGTTTTTGGTGTGGTGTTTGGTGCTCTTCGAGGCGTGTTGGTCGTGAGCGCGTTACTCTTCTTTCTTGATGCTTTTACTGGTGCGCCAAATACGCATTGGTGGGGCAACTCCATTTTGATTCCAGAATTTGGCTTTGTAGTTGAATGGTTCTTTTCGTACCTAGAAAACAACTCGAGCTTTTTAAATTCAGTAAACCGTTAATCGGCGAGGATAAATTACATGTGTGGTATCGTTGGAATAGTCGGAACATCGCCAGTTAATCAGGCGATTTATGATGGCTTAACCGTTTTGCAACACCGTGGCCAAGATGCTGCGGGTATCATAACTATTGAGAACAATACATTTAGCTTGCGCAAAGCAAATGGCCTAGTGAAAGATGTATTTCACACTCGTCATATGAAACGTTTGCAAGGCAACATTGGCATTGGCCATGTGCGCTACCCAACGGCGGGCTCTTCAAGCTCGTCAGAGGCTCAGCCGTTTTACGTGAACTCTCCTTTTGGTATAGCACTTGCCCATAATGGTAATTTAACCAATGCAGAGTCGTTAAAAGAGCAGTTATTTTCAGAGGCACGTCGCCATGTTAATACCACCTCTGATTCTGAGATTTTACTTAACATCGTGGCACATGAGCTAAGTAAGTCAGACAAGCTTAAATTAGACCCTGAAGATATTTTTACCGCGGTTACTGAAGTTAACAATAAAGTGACGGGTGGTTATGCCACTATTGCCATGATTATCGGCCATGGTATTGTCGCGTTTCGCGATCCAAATGGTATTCGTCCTCTAGTATTTGGTAAACGTGAATCTGCTGCGGGTACTGAATATATGTTTGCCTCAGAAAGTGTGGCGTTAAAGCCAGATGGTTTTGAGTTTATACGTGACGTTGCCCCAGGCGAAGCAATTTATGTGACGGAAAAAGGCGAGTTTCATTCTTTTGCCTGTGCGGATAAAGTGTCTTACTCACCGTGTATTTTTGAATTTGTTTACTTTGCGCGCCCTGATTCAACCATTGATCGTATGTCGGTTTATGCTGCACGTGTAAATATGGGGACTAAACTAGGCGAGAAAGTAGCACGTGAGTGGGCCGATAAAGACATTGATGTCGTTATTCCTATCCCAGAGACTTCCTGTGATATCGCTTTAGAAATGGCACGCGTGCTTGACTTACCTTACCGCCAAGGCTTTGTTAAAAACCGCTATATTGGCCGTACGTTCATTATGCCAGGCCAAGAGCTACGTAAAAAATCAGTACGTCAAAAACTCAATGCAATTGACCGTGAGTTTAAAGGTAAAAATGTCCTACTTGTTGATGATTCAATTGTACGTGGTACAACCTCAGCACAAATAGTTGAAATGGCACGCGAGTCTGGTGCTAAAAATGTTTACTTTGCGTCAGCTGCACCGGAAATACGCTTTCCAAATGTATACGGTATAGATATGCCATCGGCGGCTGAACTCATTGCACACGGCCGTGAAGTTGAAGATATTAACCAAAGCATTAGCTCTGATGGTTTAATTTTTCAATCATTAAGCGATTTAATTGCAGCAGTTAGCCAAGAAAATCCTGAGATCACGAAGTTTGAAACGTCAGTGTTTGATGGACAATACATTACTGGCGACGTTGATCAAGACTACCTAAATCGTATTGATAAGCTACGCAACGATTCTGCTAAAAGCACCCGCGAAAACGCCATGTCGTCTGGTTTAGAAATACATAACCAAGATGAAAACGAATCTGATTAATAGTGTAGTTACAGTCTAACAGTTATATTAACTGTAAATAAAAAAGGAGCTTAATCGCTCCTTTTTTGTTTTTCAAAAACATAATTTATTATGTAAACATAGGGCTGATTATACCGTTGGTCCATAGCATGGCGGTAAGTGCTAAAATAATAACCAGCAAAATGAGTCCACAGGTGACAACAGAGCTTGCATAAATAAAGCCGCGCTCCTGCGGAATGTGCATTAAAATAGGGACGCCGGTATACAGTAAATAAACTGAGTAAGCGAGCGCCACTAATCCAACACACACCACAAACCATAACTCAGGCCAAAAAGCAGCCAATGCTGACATAAACACCGGTGTAGCGGTATACGCTGCCAGCTCGATAGTTTGTGTAAAGGTCGGTTTAGCACCAAAAGTAACCGCCATCCAATGCGCTAAATAGGCCAGTGCAAATACACCGCCAATTAAAGCAACATACATGGCTGCGCCAATCATCAGTGCGCTTTCATGGGTTAAAAAAACGGGGGTGCCTGTGCCTATACTCCAGCCTAAGTAAACCGATGAGTAGTATCCCATTACTGAGGGGAATAAAGCGATAATTAAAATGTGCGATAAGCTATAGGTTAAGCTTTCGTGACGGTTATCAATTGTTTGCCACTCTTCGAGTGGGTGGGCGTATAAGCCCCATAGGTGATTTAGTATCATTGCGTGCTCTCCATAAAAGGATAAGTTACTGTTTGGTTATAGTTGGTTTGTTTTTTATACAGTCCATTTATTTATGGTTCAGTAACTAAACAAAGTCAAGTTATTCACATGCTTGTAAGAGGCACGTGTGTTTATTTTATTCAGGACATTATTTCGTGTTAAAATACGTAATCGCAATTTTTAGCAATGAGTAGTCAGCGTGCCACATAGTCAGCTTTTAGAGCCAATTAACAACTTTTTATTATGCCGTACCCCTGATGAGTGGGTTGAACAGGCAATTAAAAAAGAAAATTTACCCATCATATTAATTGATCACTTAATTTGTGAGCTAAAAGCGGCGCAAAGTGCGATGTTTTTAATTCGTAAGTATGCGGTAGATAAAGACAGCAGTGATGCACTGCTTGAGTGGCTAAAACCGTTTGAAACGCTTATTTATAAACGTGAGGGAAACTGGCGTGATTTAGCGGCTAAAAATAAACTCACTAAATCTATTATTCCTAAATCTAACTCACCTTATGGACAAGACTTAATTGATAAAATGGTGATGTTAATAAAAGAAGAACTACATCATTTTTATCAGGTGCTGGAAATTATGGATGAATATGGCGTTGAGTATAAAAGCATTACGCCGTGTCGTTACGCCAAAGGCATGTTACGTAATGTTAAAACGTTTGAGCCCAATGCCTTAGTTGATAAACTTATTGTAGGTGCGTACATAGAAGCGCGCTCATGTGAACGTTTTGCTGCGCTTGCCCCGCATGTAGATAAACGCTTAGGTGACTTTTATATTTCATTGTTACGCTCAGAGGCTCGCCATTATCAAGACTACTTAACGCTTGCTCAAGAAATTGCTGATTTTGATATTACCGAGCGGGTAAAAGAATTTGCTGAAATAGAAGCGCAACTAATTACATCGGACGATGAAGACTTTAAATTTCACAGTGGCGTGCCTATTAATGCTTGCCAACAACTCGCATAATTTACACATGAAGCTGCTACCAGTTAAACAGCAAACTGTTGTAGCAGCCACTTTTAATTAAATTCTTTTTAAATTAGACACATCCAATACCCTCTCCTAATATTAGAATAGCTATTTAAATTATTTAACTTATTGCTTTGTAATTCATTTTAATAACAAGGTCATACCTTATTTATTATTGGGTGAGAAGATATGCAAGATAAAGAGGGATTATTTGTATTTGCAGCTGAAGAAGAACAAGCAGATACAGATCTGAAAGCATGGAAGATATTAACCGTTGAGGATGACCTTGATTATCAAAACGCGTTAGTTAACAGCCTAAAAGAATTAAAAGCCAAGGATGGTTATAAATATGAGCTGTTAACAGCAAATACTGTACCTGAGGCTGCTTTGGCGTTGAGCATGCATCCTGATATTGCACTTATTTTTATAGATGTAGTGATGGAAGAGGATGACTCAGGCCTGCGTTTAGTGAATACTATTCGAGAGGTTATAGGTAACGCAGAAATGCGTATTGTGCTGTTAACTGGTCAACCTGGTTTTGCTCCAGAGAGTGATATCATGAAAATGCTCGATATCGATGAATACTGGAATAAATCAGATATTACAGCAGAGAAGCTGCAATCAATTGTTAATAGTAACATTCGTACATGGGAGTATATTTCACAAATTAGGTCAGCTAAGCAAGGTTTACAGTTGGTGCTTGATGCATCTAGAAGTATTAACGGTAAGCATGATATGGCCTCTTTCTCTTATGCAGTGCTTCAAGAAATTAGTAATATTTTAAAAATAACCGAAGGCGGCGGTATTTTTTGTTCGAGTAATACAAGCTCAAGCTCTGAATGCTTAATACTTTCTACCTATGGTTGCTTTAGTGGCACTAAAGGGCAACCTGTTGAACCTAACCTGCCTGCAGAAATGCAGCAAGATTTTAAACAAGCGATTAAACAGCGCTGCCATATTTTTTCAAAGCACCACAGTGTATTTTTTTCGAAACTCCCTTAGCTCAAGACCAAGATATTTCTTATATAACGGTCGTTAAATCAGATAATCCAATTAGTGAGCAAAATGAGTATTTACTAAAGGTATTTAGCGAAAATGTGAGCACGGGATTTGCTAATATTTCATTATTAAATCGCTTAACCGAGCTTGCTTATACCGACGTATCACTTAATTTGCCAAATAGGAACTGGTTAACCCGTGAAATAAAGAACATGAATGCGCATGAGCGTGTAAAAACACGATTAATCATTTTTGACATTTATCAGTTTGATGAAAAAGCCTTCACCTTTGGACATGATTTTTGTAATAAGTTAATAAAACTAGTTCACAAACGTATTGTTGACTCGTTTTCTAAATATGAACCACGCATAGCTCTTATTAGTAGCAAAGCATTGGGTATGCTAATCAACATTGATCTTGACATATCAGCTGCAGTAAATGATTTTCAAAATAAGCAAAAGTTCGAAATCGAACAGGTAAAACAATACATTGATGTGCGTATTTTAGAATTAAAATTAAGTGTAGCTTTAAACCTTCCCCCAGAAAAAGTCATCAGCTTGGCAGAGTCAAGTTTGAACTCTTCGCAGGTAAATCAAGCAAAGTATATTCAGCATACCGAGGAAAAAACAGATCAGATAACTCGTCGATATGAGCTGATGGCTGAGCTCAGAACGGCTATAGGTAATAAAAGCTTAGAGGTGGCGTTACAACCCAAAATCAGCTTATCAACCTTGAAACCAGCAGGTTTTGAAGCGCTTGCTAGATGGCAAAGAGCCGATGGCAGCTTTGTACGCCCCGACGAATTTATAGAATTAGCTGAAACAGCCGGATTAATTAATGAACTAGACCATGTGATTTTTGAGAAAATACTAGGGGCTATTAATCAACTTAAAGAGCAAGGCTGTAACTTACCCGTTGCATTTAATGCGTCCTCTTATGATTTAGTTGAGCCAAGCTACTTTGAACAGATAAAAAATAAAATTGAAGAATACAGTATTTTGCCTTCTATGCTTGAGCTTGAGGTGACCGAAACACAAGCTATTAGTAATTACAGCTTAATTAAAAAGGCGCTTGAGCGGTTTATTTCTTTGGGTATGAAAGTCAGCATTGATGACTTTGGTACAGGGTATTCGTCTTTGGCTCACATTAATGAAATACCGTCTACGTCGATAAAAATAGATCGCTATTTTGTTAGTGACCTTGAGTTTAATGACAATAATCAATACATGATTAAGATGATATTGTCTTTGGCAAAGCAATTTAACTTTTCGGTGATTGCTGAAGGTGTTGAGAATGAGTTTGAGGCCAAGTGGTTGCAGCAACAAGGCTGCGAAACAGCTCAAGGGTATTATTTTTCTAAACCTCTATCTCTAAAAGACCTGTTCGTATGGTTAAAGCAGCATGAAGTGACTGATAATGAATAGTATTAATAGTTTGCCTGTTGGTTCAAAAAAAGTGTGCTAGTTAAATTGCTATTCAGTTTATTCATTACCTTCTTTATTGGTTGGCTTATATACGAACAAATATATCAAGAAAAAATAAACACCATTAAAGCTCAGCAAGATGAAAAGTTAGTACTAATTAGTAGTGATTTCTCCAAAGAGCTCAGCAGCATTAAAAAGCTAACTCGTATTTTGGCTCAAGGCCCAGTTTTAAAAAGCGATGCACAAAACACGCCTTTGCAACAAATGCGAAGCAGAGATGAAATAAATAATTATTTTTTAAATTTTGCGGCTATCTCTACTAACATAGCGCAAATTCGCTGGCTAGATAAGCAAGGGCAAGAGCAATACCGCATTAACGCAGTGAATGGTGTTGGCAAAATTGTATCGCCTGATGGTTTGCAAAATAAGCAAAACCGTTACTACTTTCAAAAAGGGATGCAGGTCAGTGCGCCTGACATTTTTGCCACAGAAATAGATTTAAACATTGAACGCAACAAAATCATAAAGCCTCATCAACCAACAATCCGCGTAACCTATCGTACCAATAAAGAAAATTACTTATTAGATGGCCTATTGGTGATTAACTTTAACTTAGATTATTTATTTAATCAGATCAAAAGCTATAGCCAAAAAAGTACTCATGTCAGCATTTTGAATCATGATGGTTTTTGGTTATTAAATGGTGATACAGATTTAGAGTGGGGGTTTATGTATGGTAAAAATGAGCAAACACTCGCTTTAAAAAAACCGGAGCTTTGGCAGCAAATTATTAATGACAAAGTAGAATATGGTTCGCACTTTTTTGACCATAGTCTTTATACCTACCGCCGTTTTTCTATTTTTTCACTGCGTGAGAACAAAGGCAGAATTAGTGACACCGATAAAGAGTTAATTATTTTAATAAGTAGTCCTGATGAATTACTAATAGCTGGACAGGTGAAAGCCTTACAGTTTGCGTTTTTGTGTAGTGGATTACTGTGTTTAATTAGTTTTGGCTTTATTTATCGTGAGTATAAGTTTCAAAATAAGCTGTTAACCCTCTCGCATAAATTACATATAGAAAAGATAGAACTAGATATAGTGAACCGAGAGCTTGATGCCACCATAAAACAGCAACAACAGCTACAAGAAGGACTAATTGAAGCGCAAAAACTATCCTCATTAGGATTGCTCGTAGCAGGAGTTGCTCATGAAATGAATACACCCATTGGTGGAGCCGTTATTTCTGTTTCTAATGCAGATATGGCATTAGCTAAATTAAATGTGGCGATGAAGGAGGGGCTGACTAAATCAACGCTAGAGGAAACAACAACCAGCATTGGAGAGAACTTAGCGCTGGCCAAAGTTAATTTAAATAAAACCGCAGTATTAGTGAAAAGTTTTAAAAAAATGGCCATTGATCGCCATAATGATGAATTTATTGCATGTGATATTGAAAAAATTATTGAAGAGCTATTATTGTCATTAAACTCCAGATTAAAAAATTCACCGATAAAAGTGAAAACTATTTTCTTGCTTAATAAACAGGTGATTAGTTTGCCGGGGATTATTTCTCAGGTGGTTGAAAACCTTGTAATTAATGCGTTAAATCACGCTTTTGATGAAAAGCAGGCGGGAGTGATAGAAATAAAAGTAGAGCAAGCGACAAATAATAGCGTAAGGCTAAGTGTGTCAGATAATGGTAAAGGGGTTAATAATGAGACTAAAGCAGATATATTTGAGCCTTTTTATACAACCGCACGGGGTAAAGGTAATACGGGTTTAGGTTTATATATGGTGTATCAATGGGTAACACAAGTTTTGAAAGGAGACATCAAACTTCATTCAGAACCACAAAGCGATGCTTATTTTAAAACACAATTTATTATTACCTTGCCTGAGTTAACCGCAAAGTCTCATTACGATTAATTACTAGGAACGTTATAAAGGCGTTGAAATTAATTGTTGTGACTCGGGAGTAACCACTAAATACGAACCTTGAGTATACCAATCGCCCAATACTGTGCGAGTTAGGGTTTGGTTATTAACTTCATAGGTATGTAAATTAGGGCGGTGAGTGTGGCCATGGATCATATTAGCCACGTTATGTTTGGCGAAGGTTGCGAGTACCGCGCTTTGCACCACATCCAGTATTTCTATAGGCTTGTCTGCTTGGCTAAGTTTACTTTTTTCACGCGCATCGCGGGCTATTTTCTTTCGATAACATAAGGGCATAGCAAGCATTAATTTGGGCCACCACCAACCACGACTTTTTTTACGAAACTTTTGATATTCAATATCTTGAGTACACATTTCATCACCATGTAAAATTACCGTGGGTGTGCCGTAAAGGTCGATCACTGTTTGCTCATCGAGTAGAGTCATTCCTGCCATATTGGCGTATTTTTCACGCATGATAAAATCGCGATTACCGTGTACAAAGTAAATGGGGATACCCGAGTTACTAACTGCTTTTAATTGTTTGGCCACTGCTGCGGATAGTTCGCTAACATAATCGTCACCAACCCAGACTTCAAAAAAATCACCTAAAATATATAGGGCGTCTACTTTTTGAGGAACAATATAGGAGTGTAAAAATTTAAAAAATGCCGCTGTAATATCAGGGCGATTTTCACTCAAATGTAAATCGGCAATAAAGTAGGTTTGGCGAGTCATGGTGATTCCAGTTAAATAAAAGCGGGTGAATACCCGCTTTATGTATTCTGTAAAGAGTGAAGGGGGTTTTAGCTTACAGTTACACTTTCAATTACCACATCTTCAAGTGGTACATCTTGGTGAAAACCATTGCTACCTGTAGCAACACCTTTGATTTTATTTACTACGTCCATGCCTTCTACTACTTCAGCAAACACACAGTAACCCCAGCCTTGCGACGTTTCGCTGCTGTGGTTTAAAAAGTCGTTGTTATTCACGTTAATGAAAAATTGCGCTGTTGCTGAGTGTGGATCAGGCGTACGCGCCATTGCTAAAGTACCTACTTTGTTAGATAGGCCGTTGTTAGCTTCATTTTCAATTGGGTCGTTTACTTCTTTTTGCTCCATGCCCGATGCAAAACCACCGCCTTGAACCATAAAACCATCAATTACACGATGAAAAATAGTGCCGTTATAAAAACCTGAGTTTGCATATTCCAAAAAGTTTTTTACTGTATTTGGAGCTTCGCTTTCGTGCATTTTAATGGTGATATCACCAAAATTTGTGTGTAGAACAACCATGAGGTTTCCTATAGCTGGTTTGAATATTGGCGCTATTTTATCGTAGTTGACCCAGATTAACAAAGTGCTTTGATAAACCGCTAGAGCCCATGCTTAGCAAGTGGTAACATAGCTTTTCTGTTAATCGTGAAGGAAAGCAACTAAATGGTACAAATATACAACACACTGACACGCCAAAAAGAACAATTTAAACCTATGGTCGATGGAAAAATAGACATGTATGTGTGTGGTATCACCATTTATGATTACTGTCACATTGGCCATGCACGCACATTTGTGGGTTTTGATGTGATTGTTCGCTATCTTCGTCACTTAGGTTACGATTTAAAGTACGTACGTAATATTACCGATGTAGACGATAAAATTATCAAGCGCGCAAATGAAAACGGTGAAGCCATTAACGACTTAACCGTGCGTATGACTAAAGCCATGCATGAAGACTTTGACAGCTTAAATATGTTGCGTCCTGATGTAGAGCCAACGGTAACGGGTCATATGGATGAAATTATTGCCATGGTTGAGCGTTTGATTGTAAAAGGCCATGCTTATGTTGCAGCCGATGGCGACGTTTTATTTGATGTATCAACCTTTGAGCAATACGGAGCACTTTCACAGCAAGATTTAACCATGCTGCAATCGGGCTCACGTGTGGAAGTAGCACAAGATAAAGACGATCCTCTAGACTTTGTTTTATGGAAAAAAGCTAAAGCAGGGGAGCCATCGTGGTCATCACCTTGGGGAGATGGGCGCCCTGGTTGGCACATAGAATGTTCAGCAATGAGTTCAAAGCACCTAGGTGAGCACTTTGATATTCATGGTGGTGGTTCAGACCTACAGTTTCCGCACCACGAAAACGAAATTGCGCAATCATGCTGTGCTAACAACGGCCAATACGTTAATACTTGGATCCACACCGGTATGGTTCAAGTGAACAAAGAAAAGATGTCTAAATCATTAGATAACTTTTTTACCGTTCGTGAAGTATTAAAGCAATACGATGCTGAGTCGGTTCGTTACTTTTTAATTTCTGGTCATTACCGCAGTCAACTTAATTACTCGCAAGAAAACTTAGACCAAGCACGTTCATCACTTGAGCGTATTTACACGGCATTACGTGGTGTTGAGCCAGTTGAATGTGAGCTTGAGGGTAATGAGTATGTAGCTAAGTTTAGAAAAGCTATGAATGATGACTTTAATTCGCCAGAAGCATTACCGGTTGTGTTTGAAGTTGCTAAAGAGTTAAACCGAGTAAAAGAAAGTGATAGCGAAAAAGCAGGACATTTAGCCTTTATTCTACGCAGCTTAGGTGAAATACTTGGTATTGCTCAACAAGCACCTGAGGCATTTTTACAAGGCGGTCAAAACGACGATGAAGTGGCTGAAATTGAGGCACTGATAGTCAAACGTAATGACGCACGTGCCAGTAAAAATTGGGCTGCAGCAGATGAAGCTCGCGATGCTTTAAATGCACTGGGTGTAATACTTGAAGATTCAGCGGGAAAAACAACGTGGCGTAAAGCTTAGCCACAACACGCGGATCACCAAAAAAAGGGTTGCCATTGGGTAACCCTTTTTTGTTATATCAATTGCATTAAATTGATTATGTTTTTAATAAAATTGATATTGTTGACCTCAATTATGGTTGAGGTTTTAAACTCGCATTCATCAATTTAAAAATGGAAAATTAATGAATATTTTACTTGCCATGATCCCTGCTTTTTTATGGGGCACGACTTATGCAGTGACTAAGTACGCAACCCCAGAGTGGCCGCCAATCTTATTAGGGGCCATACGTGCACTTCCTGCTGGTTTATTATTGTTGTTATTTAAACCCTCTTGGCCAACAGCAAAGCAATGGCCTGGCATCTTTTTAATCGGCACGATTAATATTGCGCTATTTTTTAGTTTTATTTTTGTAATGGCAATTAACCTACCAGCAGCTATTGCTGGTGTGGGTATGGTGTCTGTACCGGTAGTGGCATTATTGTATGCCTGGCTCGTTAAACGACAACAGCCAGCGCTCGTGCAAGGTATTTGTGCGCTTGCTTTAGTGGTTTTGGCATGGCGTTTATTTGATCCACAACATATAGCGCTTAATGTGTTGGGAGTATTGGCACTGATAGGGGCGCTATTAACTATTGTGATAGGCAGTACGTTGGTACAAAAAGTAACTGCTAAAGTCCACTGGTGGACGGTACTCACGTGGCAGCTAATCATTGGTGGCAGTTTGCTAGCAATTGCCGCTATGTTTCAAGTTTTTTATTTTGCTCCACAACAGTATCAATTTTTAACTGCATCAATAAATACCACGCAATGGCTGGCGTTATTGTGGCTGGTGGTACCTAATACTGCTTTGGCTTACATCCTATATGTTTGGTTATTAGGGCGAATGTCAGTGGTTGAATTTACTTTTGGCACTATAGCCAACCCAATTGCCGGTATTTTATGTGCAGGAATATTAATTAACGAGCAGTATGCAAATTGGCAGTACGCGATTATGTTATTAATGATTGTGTTTTCGGTTTTGCCACAAGGCTTGGACTTAATAAAACAAAGAATGATGATACAAAAAGCCCGCAATTAAGCGGGCTTTGCATTACTTTATTTACTAGCTGTGATATTTCTCACACGCTTCTAACGTATTTTCAATTAAGCTAGCAACTGTCATCGGGCCTACGCCGCCAGGTACAGGGGTAATAAAGTCAGCTTTTTGTTCTGCAGCGGCGTATTCAACGTCACCCACTAACTTACCGTTGTCTAAACGGTTAATACCCACATCAATAACAATCGCGCCTTCTTTTATCCAGTCACCCGGAATAAACTCTGGTTTGCCTACAGCAACAACCAATAAGTCAGCACGGCGAACATGGGTTTCTAAATCTTGTGTGAACTTATGACAAACAGTAGTAGTACAGCCAGCTAACAACAGTTCAAGTGACATAGGGCGACCCACAATGTTAGAGGCACCCACTACCACTGCGTGCATGCCTTTGTAACGCACGCCAGTTGAATCTAATAAGGTGATAATACCTTTTGGTGTACATGGGCGAAGGGCTGGCATACGCTGCGCCAAACGACCAATGTTATAAGGGTGAAAGCCATCAACATCTTTATGCGGGGTAATACGCTCAAGAATTTTTTCTGCGTCTAAGCCTGCAGGTAGAGGAAGTTGCACTAAAATACCGTCAACTTCGCCATCAACATTCAATTCATCAATTAATGCTAATAGCGCTTGCTCTGTTGTGTCTGCGGGCAAATCAAATGATTTAGAAATAAAACCAACTTCTTCACAGGCTTTACGTTTTGAACCAACGTAAACTTGGCTGGCTGGGTCTTGTCCAACAAGCACTACAGCTAATCCTGGGGCTCTAAGATTTTGTGCAACACGTTCTGAAACTCGTTCAGCCACTGCGCTACGTACTTGTTTTGCTACTGCTTTACCATCAATGATGTTTGCCGTCATGGGTGACCTTTAATTAGGTTAATTAACTTGATACCGATACATTTAAAAAACGAATGCATATATAGGGGTTAAAATGCCGATAAAGAAAAAAGACCTTTACCTCACTCATTTTTTAATACGGCGACTATTTTCGCAGAAAAGCGGTTGAGCGCCAAGTTGCTTTTAAATTATAAGCCCCCGAATTATAAAAAAGAGTTTAAATTTTATCCCTGTATCGTAATATTTGACCATTATGAACTAAAAATGAGCAATTGATTTGTTTTCTTAAAAAAACGTTTGACCTAACCCGGTCAAATCACTATTATGCACCCCGTTGTCAACGAGGTCACTCGCAGACAATAGTAAGTATCGGCGATTAGCGCAGTTTGGTAGCGCACTTGGTTTGGGTCCAAGGGGTCGCAGGTTCAAATCCTGCATCGCCGACCATTTTTATGTTTACTCATAACAATTTAACTTACTAGTGAACTATGAAGTTTTCGATGCGCCCATAGCTCAGCTGGATAGAGCAACGCCCTTCTAAGGCGTCGGTCGAAGGTTCGAATCCTTCTGGGTGCGCCATTTTGAAAACACTGTAATGCCGTGGTGATTGTAGCTCAGTTGGTAGAGCCCCGGATTGTGATTCCGGTTGTCGTGGGTTCGAGCCCCATCAGTCACCCCAATTTACAAAAAGAATATCGGCGATTAGCGCAGTTTGGTAGCGCACTTGGTTTGGGTCCAAGGGGTCGCAGGTTCAAATCCTGCATCGCCGACCACTTTCTTATAAGTGGTCTTAAATCCTAAGTTTAAGTATTCGAGAAAATATGTATATCGGCGATTAGCGCAGTTTGGTAGCGCACTTGGTTTGGGTCCAAGGGGTCGCAGGTTCAAATCCTGCATCGCCGACCATTTCCCCTTAAGTTCCATATTCTAAACCTCTATTTTATTTAAAATAACTTTGTTTTTTCTGCTCCTATTCATTCTATATAATTTAATTAGCCTGTTTTTTATTCGCTTAGTCGTTATCTGCGCTGATCTACCCCAAATAATTGCCCCCCACACTCGACTATCATGAATATTAGGTTATAATGCCGCGTCTATTTGTTTAAAAATATAGTGCCCTAGGGCAGAGCAGCAATGGTATCTCCTGGTAGCGACGGATTTTTTTAAGCTCTAAGGCTTGAATTTTATCAAGACGCCTATAGATTACTTTGTTTGTAATGAAGGCGAAAAGTCGCCAAAATTGAATATTGAGGTAAATCATGCAAGTTTCTGTTGAGACGACTCAAGGCCTTGAGCGCCGTCTGACCATCACCGTTCCTGCAGAGAACGTTGAGACCGAAGTAAAAAAACGCTTACAACAACTGTCAAAAACGCAGCGTATCGACGGTTTCCGTGCTGGTAAAGTACCAGTATCAGTAATCAACAAGCGTTTCGGACCAGCTGTTCGTCAAGAAGTTGCTGGCGAAGTAATGCAGCGTAATTACATTGAAGCAATTGTTGCTGAAAAAATTAACCCTGCTGGCGCACCTACATTTGCTCCAAAAGCACTTGAAGCAGGTAAAGATTTAGAATTCTCAGCAACATTTGAAGTTTACCCTGAAGTTGAAGTTCAAGGTTTAGAGAAAATTGCTGTTGAAAAACCAGCTGTAGAAGTAACTGACGAAGATTTAGCAAACATGCTAGAAACACTTCGTAAGCAACACGCTTCTTGGGCTGACGTTGATGCAGCTGCTGGCGCAAACGACCGTGTAACGGTTGATTTCGTTGGTACTATCGATGGTGAAGAATTCGAAGGCGGCAAAGCTGAAGATTTCCCATTAGAACTTGGCCAAGGTCGTATGATCCCAGGTTTTGAAGACAACATCGTTGGCAAAAAAGCAGGCGAAGAAGTTGTTGCTGACGTAAACTTCCCTGAAGATTACCACGCTGAAAACTTAAAAGGTAAAGCGGCTCAATTCACTATCACAGTGAAGAAAGTTGAAGCGCAAGAATTACCTGAATTAAGTGATGAGTTTGCAACTAAATTCGGTGTTGCCGAAGGCGGCGTAGACGCGCTTAAAGAAGAAGTTAAAAAGAACATGACACGTGAGCTAGACCAAGCGGTTAAAGCTAACGTAAAAGACCAAGCTATCAAAGGTCTTTTAGAGCAAAACGAAGTTGAAGTGCCTAAAGCATTAATCGACCAAGAAGTTGACGCTTTACGTGAGCAAGCTGCTCAACGTTTTGGTGGCAACGGTCAAAATATGCCTGAGCTTCCTGCTGAATTGTTCCATGAGCAAGCAGTTACACGAGTTAAAACTGGCCTATTATTAGGCGAAGTGATCAAAGCGAACGACATCAAAGTTGATGACGCTAAAGTTGAAGCACTTATCGCTACTGTAGCATCTGCATACGAAGATCCAACTGAAGTAGTAGAATACTACAAAGCAAATGATCAACTAATGCAACAAATGCGTAATGTAGCAATGGAAGAGCAAGCTGTTGAAGCTATTTTAGCTAAAGCAACTGTGACTGATGTTGAAAAAGCATTTGATGACATCATGAATCCACAGCAAGGTGCATAATAAGTCATTGACTTAAGCGCTCGCTAACGATTAAATGGCTCGTGTTACTCTGTTTATGCAGTGTGCCCGGGCCATTTTAGTTTGTGGTTCTTAATTAGCTAAAAATGATCATTATGCTTTTCTTAGAATAAGTATAAGCGCATAAGGAATTAAATAAGTATGAACACTGGTATGACAGATCCCCTAAACGCATTAGTCCCAATGGTTGTTGAGCAAACAGCTAAAGGCGAGCGCTCATTTGATATTTATTCAAGACTATTAAAAGAGCGTATTATCTTTTTAACGGGCCAAGTTGAAGACAACATGGCAAATCTGATTTTAGCGCAAATGCTTTTTTTAGAATCAGAGAACCCAGATAAAGATATCTTCTTATATATCAATTCACCGGGTGGCTCGGTCACTGCGGGAATGGCTATTTACGATACAATGAATTTCATCAAACCTGATGTAAGTACTATTTGTGTGGGCCAAGCGGCTAGCATGGGTGCGTTTTTACTATCTGGTGGTGCCAAAGGTAAACGTTTTTGTTTACCAAATTCACGTGTAATGATTCACCAACCATTAGGTGGATTCCAAGGTCAAGCATCTGATTTTGAAATACACGCGAAAGAAATCCTGTCTATTAAAGACAAATTAAATCGCTTAATGGCTGAGCATACTGGCCAACCGCTTGATGTTGTTTCACGCGATACAGACCGTGATAACTTTATGAGTGCAAGCCAAGCTGTAGATTACGGTATTGTTGACTCAGTATTTACTAATCGCGGTAGCAAGTAAGTATGCCTGCAAGCAGTAATGCTTGCTAATGAGAGTTACTATGCGAAAAAGCCTAAATTTTGGTATAGTTAAAGCGTATTAAAATAGCCACCAAAGCTTTGGTGGCCAACGTAATAAAATGAGGTAGCTGAATGTCTGACACTCCTACAGACGGCGACAAAAGTAATAAATTGTTATACTGCTCTTTTTGTGGCAAAAGCCAGCATGAAGTTCGAAAATTAATTGCAGGACCTTCAGTATACGTTTGTGATGAATGTGTAGAGCTGTGTAATGATATTATCAGGGAAGAAATTAAAGACATCGCGCCTAAGCATGATGCCGCTGACAAATTACCTGTGCCAAAAGAAATTCGTAACCACTTAGACGACTACGTAATTGGCCAAGAGCATGCGAAAAAAGTGTTGTCTGTAGCGGTTTACAATCACTACAAGCGTTTACGCAACCAATCAACTAAACAAGACGTTGAATTAGGTAAAAGTAATATTTTATTAATTGGTCCAACGGGGAGTGGTAAAACACTACTAGCCGAAACGTTAGCACGTTTGCTAGATGTGCCGTTTACAATGGCCGATGCCACTACGTTAACCGAAGCCGGTTATGTGGGCGAAGATGTTGAAAACATCATTCAAAAGCTTTTACAAAAATGTGACTACGACGTAGAAAAAGCACAACGTGGTATTGTTTACATTGATGAAATTGACAAAATTTCACGTAAATCAGATAACCCATCAATCACCCGTGATGTATCAGGTGAAGGTGTACAACAAGCCTTACTGAAATTGATTGAAGGTACCGTTGCTTCTGTTCCGCCACAAGGTGGACGTAAACATCCACAGCAAGAGTTCCTGCAAGTAGACACCTCTAAAATTCTGTTTATTTGTGGTGGCGCATTTGCTGGTCTTGATAAAGTTATTGAACAGCGTAGCCACAAAAATACTGGCATTGGTTTTGGCGTTAACGTTAAAGAGTCGGCAGCGAGCCGCTCTTTAAGTGAAACATTTAAAGATGTTGAGCCAGAAGATTTAGTAAAATATGGTTTAATTCCAGAGTTTATTGGCCGATTACCTGTTGTTGCTACATTGACTGAACTTGATGAAGCTGCACTGGTACAAATTTTAAGTGAGCCTAAAAACGCTATTACTAAGCAATTTTCAGTATTGTTTGGGATGGAAGACGTTGAGCTTGAGTTTCGTGATGATGCACTACGTGCTATTGCTCACAAAGCAATGGAACGTAAAACCGGTGCACGTGGCCTGCGTTCAATCGTAGAAGGTGTATTGCTTGATACTATGTATGAGCTGCCTTCAATTGATAACGTAAGTAAAGTGGTTGTTGATGAAACCGTTATTAAAGGTGAGTCTGACCCAATCTTGATTTATGACAGCAGCAATCAAGAACAAGCCGCAGCAGATTGAATTCTGAGCAAGTTGTAAAAAAAGGAGCCAATGGCTCCTTTTTTTATAATTAATTTAATCGAGTTGGCAAAAATTGTTGAACTTTAATTAGGTTATCCCCATATACTTGAGTAATCTTTAAATAAATGAAGTGCAAAGAGAAAATACAATGACGCTTGAGAGAAACGATCGAGTCGAAATCCCTGTGCTAGCACTGCGCGATGTAGTGGTGTATCCACACATGGTGATCCCGCTTTTTGTAGGCCGTGAAAAATCAATAAAATGCCTTGAAGCGGCAATGGATAAAGACAAACAAATTTTCTTAGTTGCACAAAAAGATGCAACTGTAGATGAGCCTGAGAAAGACGATATTTATCGTGTAGGGACAATTGCGACTGTACTTCAATTATTAAAGCTACCCGATGGTACAGTAAAAGTATTAGTTGAAGGCACGCAGCGTGCGAATATCGAAGAGTTTGTTGATAACGAAGACTTCTTTGTTGCCAATGCACAGTTTATTGAGTCTGATTCAGTAAACGAGCAAGAACAAGATATTTTTATTCGCAGTGCATTAAGCCAGTTTGAAGGCTACGTAAAATTAAATAAAAAAATCCCACCTGAAGTGATGACTTCGGTCTCTGGTATTGATGAGCCAGCGCGTCTTGCTGATACCATGGCTGCGCATATGCCATTAAAAGTGCCTGAAAAACAAAAAGTACTTGAAATATCAAGCGTTACAGAGCGCTTAGAGTACTTAATGGCGCTGATGGAAGGTGAGATAGACTTATTGCAAGTTGAGAAAAAAATTCGTACCCGCGTTAAAAAGCAGATGGAAAAATCGCAGCGTGAGTATTACCTCAATGAGCAAATGAAAGCGATTCAAAAAGAGCTTGGTGAAATTGACGATGTGCCAGATGAATTCGAAGCGCTAAAAAAACGCATCGAAGAGTCAGGTATGCCTAACGAAGCGAAAGAAAAAGCCACGGCAGAGTTTAATAAACTTAAAATGATGTCGCCGATGTCGGCAGAAGCTAGTGTTGTTCGCTCATACATAGATACGCTAATTAACGTACCGTGGAAAAAACGCTCTAAAGTTAAAAAAGATTTAGCAGGCGCGCAAAAAATACTAGATAGCGATCACTACGGACTTGATAAAGTTAAAGAGCGTATTATTGAATATCTCGCGGTACAGCAGCGTACTAATAAGCTTAAAGGGCCTATTTTGTGTTTAGTTGGGCCGCCAGGGGTAGGTAAAACCTCTCTTGGGCAATCTATTGCGCGTTCAACTGGCCGTAAGTACATTCGTATGGCACTGGGTGGTGTACGTGATGAAGCTGAGATACGTGGTCACCGTCGTACTTATATTGGCTCTATGCCTGGTAAGTTGATTCAAAACATGACTAAAGTGGGCGTTAAAAACCCGTTATTCTTGTTAGATGAAATTGATAAAATGTCAGCAGATATGCGTGGCGACCCTGCATCAGCATTACTTGAAATACTCGACCCTGAGCAAAACAGCCATTTTGCTGATCATTACCTAGAAGTCGATTACGACTTATCTGATGTAATGTTTGTTGCTACCTCTAATAGCTTCAATATTCCAGGGCCTTTATTGGATCGTATGGAAGTTATTCGTTTAGCCGGTTATACCGAAGACGAAAAATTAAATATCGCTAAAGAACACTTAATTCCAAAGCAGGTTAAGCGTAATGGTTTAAAAGAGAAAGAAGTTGAGATTGCCGACAGTGCCATTATCGGGATTATTCGTTATTACACGCGTGAAGCGGGTGTGCGTAACTTAGAGCGTGAAGTGTCTAAATTATGCCGTAAAGCGGTTAAAAATATTTTAATGGAAAAAGGCACCAAAACGGTCACTATCGATGCAGATAATCTTGAAGAGTACCTAGGTGTGCAACGTTTTGATTATGGTAAAGCAGAAGATGGCGACCGTATTGGCCAAGTAACTGGCTTAGCATGGACAGAAGTAGGCGGTGACTTACTGACTATTGAATGTGCTGCGGTACCAGGTAAAGGCAAGTTGACTTACACCGGCTCGTTAGGCGATGTAATGCAAGAGTCGATTCAAGCGGCAATGACAGTTGTGCGTAATCGTGCTGATGAGCTACGTATTAATAGCGACTTTTATGAAAAACGTGATATTCACGTGCATGTACCTGAGGGCGCAACTCCTAAAGATGGTCCAAGTGCCGGTATTGCAATGGTTACGTGTTTGGTTTCAAGCCTAACGGGCAATCCAGTGCGCTCTGATGTGGCCATGACGGGTGAGATTACCCTACGTGGTGAAGTACTGCCAATTGGTGGTTTAAAAGAAAAATTATTAGCGGCTCATCGTGGTGGTATTAAAACGGTAGTGATCCCTAAAATTAACGAACGTGACTTAAAAGAGATACCTGACAACGTATTGGCGGGCCTTGAGATTCACCCAGTTACTTGGATTGACGAAGTATTGAAGCTTGCTTTAGTGCATCCAGTTGATAGTTTTTCAGTCGAAACACCGAAAAAGAAGTAAAAAAGCCAAAAAAAGTGCTTTTAGGGGCTTTTCAAATCTAAACGGTATGATAAGTTAAGCACTGGTTTTCAAGCCTAGCCCTTGCAGGGCCTAGGCTTAAGAAAAATATAATCATATGAGCTTTAAAAAAATTGCTCAAAAATTTCAAAACAGTGATGTTAGTTTAAAAAACAATCGCTCTTGATAACAACAATGAAAGAGGATGATATTGTGAATAAATCTCAATTAATCGATCAAATCGCAGCTGATGCTGACATTTCTAAAGCGGCTGCAGGTCGTGCACTAGATTCATTCATCGAATCTGTTTCTGGCGCGCTAAAAGATGGCGACTCAGTTGCACTTGTTGGTTTTGGTACTTTCTCTGTACGTGAGCGTGCTGCTCGTGCAGGTCGTAACCCACAAACTGGTGAAACGATTCAAATTGCTGCAGCTAACATCCCAGCTTTCAAAGCCGGTAAAGCGCTTAAAGACGCAGTAAACTAATCATTGTGTAAACAATTTAGTTATGGCGAGTAAAGATCCGCTTAATTATTGCAATCGATAAATTAAGTTACTTAACCGCCAGTTACTTCAAGTGAAAAAGCGTATCTGGTAAGATACGCTTTTTTTACATATGACAAGGTAGAAAATACCTTGCTCAGAAAAGAGATAAACAAATGCTTGAGAAAATCAGAGAAGGTTCGCAAGGGCCGGTAGCCAAAGTCATTTTAGGCGCGGTGATTTTATCTTTTGCCTTAGCTGGGATCGGTAGTTACTTAGGTCAAACCACAGAACAACCCGTTGCTGAAGTAAATGGAATTAAAATTAGCCAAACAGAATTTAGCCGTGCGTTTCAAAATGAACGTAGCCGCTTAGAACAACAATTTGGTGAGTACTTTACCCAAATAGCAGCTGATCCAACTTACATGGCTCAAATCCGTCAAGGCGTGATTGACCGTTTAGTACAACAAGAATTACAAAGCCAGCTAGCTGCCGAGCTTGGTCTTCGCGTAAGTGATGATAGTGTTCGCAAAACAATTTTAGAGCTACCTTATTTTAAAATTGGCGACAAGTTTAATAACGACCGTTATTTACAAGTTATTCGTCAAATGAACTTTCAACCTGACGCATTTCGTGAGTACTTGCGTGATGATATGACGCGTAGCCAATTAGTATCTGCTGTTGCGGGTACTGACTTTGCGCTTCAAAATGAGCTTAAATCAGCCATTGCACTGCAACAACAAACCCGTAGCATTGATTACTTAGTAATTGATAAACAAACAATGCAAGCTGATGTTGAAGTTACAGAGCAAGAAGTTGCAGATTACTATGAA
This sequence comes from Pseudoalteromonas sp. RW-H-Ap-1, assembly GCF_048318575.1. Classification (GTDB taxonomy): domain Bacteria; phylum Pseudomonadota; class Gammaproteobacteria; order Enterobacterales; family Alteromonadaceae; genus Pseudoalteromonas. The sequence continues at coordinate 2,263,511 of NZ_CP166996.1, read as the reverse complement.
TTAAATGCAGGTCAGTTTTTATCACCTGAGTTAATTTCAGTTAATTACATCGAACTAAATGCAGATGATATTAATGTAGCAACGGTAAGCGAAGACGATGTGAAAGCATATTACGAGCAGAGTAAAGCGCAATATGTTGAACCAGAAAAACGTCGTGTGTCGCATATTCTAATCGATAATAGTGAAGATGATGATGCGGCTAAAGCGAAAGCTGACTCTTTACTTGCCCAGCTTAATGCAGGTGCTGATTTTGCTGAGCTAGCAGAGACATCTTCAGATGACATTGTTAGTGCCGAAATGGGTGGCGATTTAGAGTGGATTGAACGTGATGTTATGGAGCCTGCATTTGAAGATGCAGCATTCGCATTACAAAATAAAGGTGATTACTCTGACGTAGTTGCCTCTGAGTTTGGGTATCACATCATCAAACTGACTGATCTGCAAACTCAACAAGTTAAACAGTTTGATGAGGTTAAAGCTGATTTACGTGCTGAACTTGAGCAAGCTGAAAAAGTAGATGCTTTTTACGATAAGCAAACAGAAATGGGAGCATTAGCCTTTGAGATTTCTGATCGCTTAGACGATGCTGCTGAAGTGGCGGGTGTTGAAGTACAGTCTACTCCTTTGCTTGCGCTTAGCGCACTTCCTGAGCCGCTTAATAATCCGGCGGTAATTACTGCATTATCATCAGTTGAATTACTCGAAGATAAAGTGAATTCAGAAGTGATTGAGCTTGGTAATGAGCACGTAATTGTGGTGCGTGTAAATGAGCACCAACCTGCGGCAACCAAAGCATTAAGCGAGGTAAGTGAGCAAATTAAAACACGCTTAGTAAATGAAAAAGCGTCAGACCTTGCAAAAGAAAAAGCACGCACCTTATTTGCACAAGTAAAAGAGGGTAAGAGCTTAAACGATGTGGCTGCTGAGCAATCACTAAGTGTTCGTCAAGAGTCGCAACTTACTCGTGAAAGCTTTGCAGTTTCGCCTGCTATTGTAACCCAAGTATTCAAAATGGCACATCCTGGTGATGCGGCTGTGTATGATGTGGTTAACTTAAATAATGGTGATGCCGCGATTGTTGCGCTTAATGCGGTAAATGATGTACCAGTGAGTGATAACATTGAGCCACAAATGAAGCAAAACATTACCATGGCGCAAGCACAGAAAAACTATACGGTATTCATTGAATCGCTTAAGCAACAAGCAGAGCTTAATGTACCAAAAGCAGCTCAACCGGCTGAATAAGTAATAGCTAAATTAAAAAAGGCGCCAATTGGCGCCTTTTTTGTTTTTTAACACATTAACAACTCAACAAGCGCTGGGTAACCTTTGACTGCGGGTTTTGAAAAATAGTTTCTGTAGCACCGTATTCAACAATCTCACCTTTATTGAGTACCACCAACTGGTCGCTAATATGGCGCACTAAACTTAAATGATGGGTGATCAAAATATAAGTTAAGCCAGTTTCAAGCTGTAGTTTAAGTAATAGGTTAACTATTTGCGCTCTTACAGAGGGGTCAAGCGATGAAAGTGCCTCATCGAGCACAACGACCTTAGGATCTAATATAAGCGCGCGAGCGAGCGCTACACGCTGTAATTGCCCCACACTAAACATATGCGGGTAGTATTGCTGGTGGTCAACCAGTAAACCCACTTTAAGCAACGTACTACCTATTTTTTCACTGCGTTGAGTTTTATCAAAATCAGTATTAAATTTTAGGCAATCATCCAGCATTTCAGCAATGGTCACTGCTGGGTTTAATGAGGTGGCGGAGTCTTGAAAAATCATTCTGATAAAACGACACTGCGCATCACGATTACCATTATTTTCAATGGTGTTATTTTCTAATAATATTTGCCCGCTATCGGCACTGTATGCACCCACTAATAATTTAGCTAGGGTACTTTTTCCTGAGCCTGTTTCACCAATTATGGCTATCGTTTCACCTTTACCAATACAAAATGAGATGTTTTTTAAAACATCAAACTTTTTACGGCTAAACAGACCCGCTCGCATATTAAAGGCTTTTGATAAGGCTTGAACTTTCAACAGAGGTTGCATTATTTAATGTCCTTGATCAGCGGAAAGTGACAGGCGTAGCTATGACCATGATGCTTTGAAAGTTTAGGCGCAACCACACATTCTTTTTGTGCTTGTGGGCAACGTGGACCGAGTCGACAACCAATCGGTAAATGTTGCAATGTTGGAATAGTGCCTTTAAGCGCATAAAAGGGTTCTTTATGGGCTAAACCATGCTCATAATCAGGTAGGCTTTTTAATAAAGCTTGTGTATACGGATGACGAGGTTGGCTAAAGATGCGGTGTGTTGGGCCAGCTTCAACCATTTGCCCGCAGTACAGTACATGGATACCATGCGACCAATTAATAATTTCTTCTAGTTCATGAGAAATCATCAAAATAGACATGTTCTTTAGCTGGTTTAAACTTTTTAATAACCTAAACACCTGTGCACGGGTGGTGCTTTCTAGTGCGGTTGTAGGCTCATCTGCAATGAGCAACTTTGGTGTGCGGGCAATTGCCATGGCTATCATGACCTTTTGGCATACGCCCTCAGAGAGCTCATGCGGGTAACTATCAAGCACCGCTTCATGATTTTTAATACCTACTTTATGTATTAAAGCTTTAACACGGTCTTTACGCTCTCGGTTGCGTTTTAAGAAAAACCCTTTAGCAGCCACTTCAGGTAGTGTTTCAGCGATTTGATTGAATATTTTTGCAGTCGGATCTAGACAACGACTGGGATCTTGGTAAATCATCGCAATGTCTTGGCTAACCGTTTTACGGCGTTGCTCTGGTGTTAAGCGCATTAAGTCAACACCACGCCAATGCATTCTATCTGCGGTTATCACCCAACGTTCATTAAGCACGCCGACAATGGCTTTTGCAATTAAGCTTTTACCAGAGCCTGATTCGCCCACTAAAGCGTGTACTTCACCTTCTTTTAAACTAAAGCTTACGCGGTCAACAGCGCGAATGGCAGTTTCAGACGTTTGAAGTTCAATGGTTAAGTTTCGAATATCTAGTAACTGCATTTAATCGGCCTTACGCGCTTGTAAAACTTTGCGAAGTCCATCGCCCACTAAGTTTGTTGAAAGAACCGCTAAAAATAGCAGTACGCCCGGCAATGCTACCGTCCAGGGTGCTAAATATATAAGTCCTAAGTTCTCTGCTAAAATAGCGCCCCATTCAGTGGTCGGTGGCTGTGCACCCAGTTTTAAAAAACCTAACGCTGCAATATCTAAAATAGCAGTAGAAAGCGCCATCGTAAAAATAACCACAATATATTCATACACGTTAGGGAAAATTCCGCGTGATAAAATATGCCATTTAGAGGCACCATCTAAGCGGTAAGCTGTAACATAATCTTTGCCAAGTTCGTCAACTATCAGGTTTCTAATCGAATGAATAAATTGAGGCAACAGGGCCAAAATAATTGCCCATACGGTATTCATTAATCCAGGGCCGAGTATGGCAATAATAATAATGGCCAGTAATAATGAGGGAATTGAAAGCGTTACGTCCAGTAAATGGTTCAAAAAACTAGAACGTATGCCTTTACTGATCCCAGCAAAGGTACCTACCAACACACCAATAACAGTGGTGATCAGTGCAGCTACAACCGATAACCCAAATGTATATGTGGCACCATTCATTAAACGAGAGAGCACATCTCGGCCTAAATCATCGGTGCCAAGTATAAACCGCACATCGCCCATTTCATTCCACGAGGGTGGCAGTAGTAGTGCATCACTGTGCTGTTGGTTTACCCCATAAGGTGCAAGAAAAGGCGCGGTAGCCGCTAACAAGCTAAAGGCAATAAACACCCACAAACCAACCAGTGCAGGGTGGTTATTTTTAAACTTTCGCCAGAGTCTCGCTAATGGCGACTTATTTGAATCTTCTGAAAATAAGTTAAACTTTGCCATGCGCTTGGTTCCGAGACAGAGGATCGAGTAGGGTGTAGGTCAGTTCGGCCATAATTGTGGCAATAATAATAAATAAAGAGACAGCCATTAATCCACCTTGTATGGCAGGATAATCACGTTGATAAATACTGTCTATTAACCAACGACCAATCCCAGGCCATGAAAAAATAACTTCAGTAATCATCGCTAGGGTGATCAAGGTACTAAACTGCAAACCTATTTGTTTTATAACCGGTAGTAAGGCATTTCTTAGGGCGTGATGAATAATAAGCTGTCCACGAGTAAGCCCTTTGGCGCGAGCCGTTTTAATGAAATTTTGATCCATTACTTTTAACATTGATTCGCGGGTAAAGCGCACTAATACCGTGGTTGGATACATAGCAAGTACAATAGTGGGTAAGGTAAGGTGATGCAGCGCATCTAACATGGCCAAGCCATTGTAAGGAAAATCAGCGAGTAAAATATCAAGTAAAATAAACCCTGTGCTCGCAGGTATCTCATACAACAAGCTCACTCGCCCCGACATGGGAAACCAGCCAAGTTTGAGCGAAAAAACCATAATTAATAATAATGCCAGCCAAAAAATTGGCATAGAATAGCCAATCATCGCTGTAGAGCTAATAAATTTATCAGGCCATTGTTTATTATATGCCGATGCTAAAATACCCATAGGCACACCCACTACCACCGAGATAACTAACGCGTAAATACTTAGTTCTAACGTTGCAGGGATTAAATCAATTACATGGGCGAAAACACTGCCCCCCGAGGCGAATGACATTCCCCAGTCCCCTTGTAAAATTCGTCCTACAAAGGCGATGTACTGCATAAAGTAGTTACTGTTAAACAAGTACTTTTCTTCTAACTGCGCATTTTGGGTAAAGTTAGTATCTGGTATGCCGCTTAAATTACTAAGTGGATCGCCGGGAAATAAGTAACTCAACGAAAAGGTAAAAATGCTTAGTAGTAACACCATAAAAAATAACAGTCCGAGGCGGCGTAAAATATAATCTAAGATCATTATCTTTTCCTCGCGTTAGCCAACGAAATAGCACCGAATGGCCCTAAGGTAATACCCTCAACGTCTGCGCTACTTGCTTGAAAACGCATGCCGTGGGCAATTGGCAGTAGAGGCAATTGTTTGATGATCATGCTCTGTGCTGCGTCATAATATTGTTTACGTAAATTTAAATCTGTGGTGTCTAACGCTTTGGTTAGCAGTAAATCAAATTCTGGATTACACCAGTTTGCTGGGTTTTTGCCGCTGAATGTCGCAGTACAACTTAATAATGGGCTAAAAAAGTTATCGGGATCAGGCGTATCAGCTGCCCAACCTAATAACACACTGTCGTGGCGATGCTCCCCAATGCGTTGAATAAAGGTGTTCCATTCATATTCTACAATGTTTACGTTAACGCCAATTTTGCGTAAATCACTTTGCATTAGCTCAGCCATTTTGCGGGCGTTGGGGTTATAAATACGGCTTACGGGCATAGCCCAAATGCTCATATCAAAGCCTTTTGGAAAACCGGCTTCAGTTAATAACCTTTTTGCCAACTGTGGGTCAAAAATAGGCATGTTTTTTTGTAGTTCAAACGCCCATGACGTAGGCGGAAGAATAGACTGTGCACGCAAGCCATTACCGTAATACACCGCCTGCATTATTTTATCTATATCAATGGCATGAACTAATGCTTGACGTACTTTTAGGTTATCAAAAGGTGGACGCTCGGTATTAAATGCCCAGTAACCAATATTTAAGTTAGTTTCTCTTTCAACATTAATATCATCACGCTGCGCTAAGATACTTAATTGGGCACTGCTTGGGTGTGCAGTTACATCACATTCTTTGGTCAATATTTTTGCGATACGGGTGGTACCATTTGGAGTAATGTCGTACACCAATTGCTCAAGGGCAACATCATGTTTCCAATAATCAGCGTTTTTATAAAAGCGTACTAAATGATCGCGTCGATACTCTTTGTAAATATAAGGTCCCGTACCAATTGGGTATTGGTCAAATAAGTTTTCTTGATTATTAGCTTTAAGCGCCATGGCATATTCTTTAGAAAGCACTACAGCAAAATCGGTCGCCATATTGGCTAAAAAGCTACTTTCGGCATTAAATAATTCAAACCGGACTTGATGATCAGATACTCTAACAATTTTACGAATTAGCTGGTCAATCCCCACACTTTGAAAGTAAGGGTAATTAGCATCGCCAATAAAGTGATAAGGGTTATAAACGTCAAATAATCGGCTAAAAGTAAATATCACATCATCAGCGTTAAATTCACGGCTAGGAGTGAAATAAGAGGTGGTATGGAACTTAACTCCTTTGCGCAAAGTAAAGGTAACCGATTTACCGTCTTTACTGATTTTCCAATCAGTGGCAAGTTCACTCTTAAACTCAGCGGTTATGGGATCAATACTAATTAACCGGTCGTATAACTGGTTAGCAATAATATCGATAGTTGACCCTGTGGTTGTGACTTGTGGATTGAACGACACAGGGTTAGCCTCGGCGCAATAAACAAGACCTTGGTTTTTTTCTTCTAAGATTTCTTCTTTACTATCAATGCAACCTACTAAGCTCAATGATATTAAAGCAAGTAATAATTTATGCACCCGCACAACCTCTACTATTCTAGCAAATTGTATTTTTTCAAATAACCACGTAGTTGATGATACGTTAAACCAAGTACTTCTGCAGTCTTCTTTTGATTAAATTGGCTATGTTCTAATGCTTTTTTTATTAATGTAATTTCAAATTCATTAGAGAGCGTTTTTAAGTCGCATGGAAACTCAGGTTCTTTGATACTTGAACTCAATGCTACAGGCGCTTCTGCAGGTTGAGCATGAGTAGTCGGTTCAGATTGTATTATAGCAGGTGCTTGTGCATGTTTTATGCGGGCTTTAGGTCTAAAGCGACTTTCGAATGGGTCTAAAATAATTTTATGTACAGGAATATGTTCATTGCCGTGGCGATACAGACTTCGCTCCACCACGTTTTTAAGTTCACGGACATTACCTGGCCACTCATAACTGAGCAAACTTTCTTGTGCACTGCGGGTAAAACCACTAAATAGCTCCCACTCAAGGTCTCGTGCCATATTCATCGCAAATTGTTCTGCCAGTAACATAATGTCATCTTGACGTTCACGCAGTGGCGGTAAGGTGATCACATCAAACGCGAGCCTATCGAGTAAATCGCTTCTAAATTCACCTTGCTCGGCTAAATGTGGCAAGTCTTCATTGGTTGCACAGACTAAGCGAGTATCTACTTTAACGGTTTGCTTGCCGCCAACACGCTCAAATTCACCATACTCAATCACTCTTAGTAGCTTTTCTTGAACCATGGCAGAGGTATTTGCTAACTCATCTAAGAATAAGGTGCCGCTATTAGCACGTTCAAAGCGGCCTTCATGGCGTTTACTTGCGCCTGTAAAAGCACCACTTTCATGACCAAATAATTCACTCTCGAGTAGGTTTTCGTTTAATGCCGCACAGTTAAGCTTGACGTAACTTTGATCCCAGCGCTTGGATAAAAAGTGTAAACGTGCAGCAATTAGCTCTTTACCCGTGCCACGCTCACCAATAATGAGTACGGGTTTATCTAGGTTAGCCAGTTGCGAAACCTGATCAAGCACCGATAAAAAGCTGTCTGATTGGCCAAGTAAATTGTCCTGTTGGCGATATTGACTCATATTTCCTAACTCTTAGTCATTTTTACTAACAGTTAGTGTATTTCATTATGAGAGATAACAAAAGTAATTTGTAATATACATTTAACATATTGAAAATAAATGGTATTTTAAAATTATAAAAGTTGGCAAGCATATTGATACTAATAAAAGCAGACACATTTAGATTAAATAATAGAGGTATATGTTATGGGAATTTTTTCACGTTTTGCAGACATTGTTAATTCTAATATCAATGCCATTTTAGATAAAGCAGAAGATCCTGAAAAAATGGTTCGTCTTATTATCCAAGAGATGGAAGATACACTTGTAGAGGTACGCTCTACGTCAGCAAAAACCCTTGCTGAGAAAAAAGAATTAGTACGTCGCGTAGATACACTAAAAGCCCAAGTAAGCGATTGGCAAGATAAAGCCGAATTAGCACTGAGCAAAGATCGTGATGATTTAGCTCGCTCAGCTTTACTTGAAAAGCAAAAATCAGCAGATGCAGTCGCTGCAGTAGAAAGTGAACTTGATCATGTAGAATCTCATATCGAGAAACTACAGCAAGAAGTGACTACGCTACAAGAGAAACTAGCGGACGCTAAAGCACGTCAAAAAGCTATTATTTTACGTCAACGCTCGGCTGAGTCGCGCCTTGAGGTTAAAAAAGCACTTGATAGTTCTAAAGTGGATGATGCACTTAATCGTTTTGAACGTTACGAAACCAAAATTGATGGGCTAGAATCTCAAATAGAGTCTTATGATTTGGGTAAACAAACGTTAGCAGATGAAATTGCTGATTTACAAAAGAATGAAAAAATTGACGACGAGTTAGCTGAACTTAAAAAGAAACTCTCGAATAAATAAATATAAAACAGGGGCCTTGTGCCCCTGACATCAACATTGAATACGGATTGTCAGGAGAGGATTATGTTTGATCCAGAGATACTAGTTGCACCCTTTATCTTGTTTATGATTTTTGTTGCACCACTGTGGTTAATTTTACACTACCGAAGCAAAAAGCAGGTAAGCCAAGGGTTAAGCGAGCATGAGCATCACCAGTTATTGGAGCTTGCTCAAAAAGCTGAAAAAATGACTGATAGAATCGAGACATTAGAAGCGTTACTTGATCAAGAGTCACCGCAGTGGAGACAAAAAGTATGAACACCAAACGCGAATTATTAAGAGACCCACAACGCGGTAAAATTGCCGGTGTATGTGCGGGATTAAGTGACTACTTTAATATGGAGTTATGGTTAGTTCGCATTATTTTTGTTAGTGCTGTACTACTAACCGGTGGCCCATTATTTGTGGTAGCGTATATTGCAGCGTGGTTTATTTTAGATAAAAAACAACCCAGTGCTGTAAATAAAACACAATCAACGTATGGCGGTGATCCGCTAGAAGTAAAATTTAAAGTATGGCAAAAAGGCGAGCCACCGCGTCGTGCGCTGCAAGACTTAAAAGAGCGATTAACCCGTGTAGATAGCCGCCTTCAAAACATGGAACGCTACGTTACTTCAAGCGAGTTTACGGTTAGCCGTGAAATTAATAAACTTTAAGGGATTGATAAGCACCTTGTTTGCAGCGTGATCAATGACGGCAACTAAGGTGCAAAACACTTTATGAGCCAATCATTTGCAAAAAAGACCTTTAAAAGCGTTAAAGGCAAAGCCCAAAAGGCCCTGCACCGTAGTTTAGATCAACACGTTAAACTTGCCGTAACAGGGCTGAGCGGCAGTGGTAAAACTGCGTTCATTAGCGCGCTAGTTAAACATTTAACCTCTCAGGCGAATGACAACAACTTACCTTTTTTTGATGTAATGCGTGAACATCGCCACATTGCTACTAAAATTGTGCCGCAAGAGGCATTGAACGTTCCTACCTTTGATTATAACCGCGCAATAAGTGCTTTACTGCCAAGTGAAGGCGACCCTGCATGGCCCGCTTCTACCGAACGAATAAATACTTTACGTTTGGCGATTAAATATCAAAGCAACGCGGGTCTGCGCGGTCATTTCTCACCACAATCGACGCTGTATTTAGATATTATTGACTATCCTGGTGAGTGGTTGCTGGACCTACCTATGCTCGCGCAAAGCTTTGAGCAATGGTGCGAGCAACAATATCCATTGCTAAGCCAAACGCCACGTAACCAAAGCTCAGCTGAATTTTTACAATCCATAGAGCAGCTTGATTTAGATGCACCGGTAGATGAAAACGCACTGGCTAATATTGCAAAATGTTATCAAACCATGTTGGTAGGGCTAAAAAAAGACACTAAGCTTGCCATGTTACAGCCAGGGCGAATGTTAATGCCGGGCGACTTGCAAGGTGCACCATTATTATTATTTTTTCCAATTAGCCCTGAAAAAATAAGTGACGATGTAGTAGCAGGTTCTAACTTAGCGCATTTAATTAAACGTTTTGATGCTTACGTTAAAGAAGTTGTTAAGCCATTTTATAATGAGCATTTTCGCCATTTTGACCGTCAAATCGTCTTGGTAGATGTACTTAGTGCTTTAAATGAAGGCTATGAAACGCTAGCTGAGCAAAGTCGAGTTATCAATCAACTATTGTCACACTTTAGCTATGGTGATTCTGGTTTTTTTAAACGCTTGTTTAAACCTAATATTGATAAAATATTATTTGCTGCTAATAAGTCCGATCACATCAGTGCAAAGTATCACAAAGATCTTGCACTGTTACTCGATTCGTTAGTTAAAGAGCAAAGCAATCACTTAAAATTTGATGGGGTTAAAATAGAAACACTGGCGATGTCGTCAATCGCTGCCACTGTGTCTCGCCAAGTGGTTGATAAAGGGCAAACACTCGACTGTATCTATGGCAAGCCATTGAATGAACAACAGTGGCTAACTTACCTGCCTCCTCAGCCGCCGAGCAGAATGCTTAATAAAAGTGAGTGGCCAGCACATGGGTTTGAGTTTTTATCATTTGCACCTATGCCAAGCCCAGATCAACAGCTTAAGCACATTCGCTTAGACCATGTGATGCAGTACTTGTTAGGAGATAAGTTAACATGAGTGAGTCAACACACCAATTTCAAGCTGGGCGTCGTATTAATGCCCAAAATATTGAGCAAAATGAACCAGATTTATTAGCGGCTAAAGTCGTAGAGCAGGGACAAAGTGAGCAGCCTAGCAAAGATAGCGACGAGCTAATTGAACCTGAAATCGATATTGAGCCTGTATATAAAAAGTCTAAGTGGCAAATCCTTAAAGGCCTATTTGCACTGAGCTTTATTGTTTTAATATTACTTGAGTTCGCATTTTCAATTGTATTGGCGTTTCAGCAGTCTGTTATTTTAGGTGGGGTGTACTTAACCGCTGTAATAACCGGTTTACTCCTGATATCGCGTTTATTGTGGCGTGAATATAGAATGTTACGCAGCTTAAAGCGTAATCAGCTGCACCGCCATGAAGCTAATCGTTTGCTCAATAGTGAGCAGGTAGGCGGGGCGATACCTTGGCTTGAAAAGCTTAATAAACATCAGCAATTAGATAATTTCGAAAACTTTAAAAATCAGGTCGCTACGCACCACAGTGACAAAGAAATAATGTCCCTGTACGCGAATAGCTTATTGATAACGCAAGACAATCAAGCTAAAAAGTTAATAAACCGTTTTGCAACAGAATCAGCTTTATTAGTTGCTCTAAGCCCAATTGCGCTGGTGGATATGATGGCTGTACTGTGGCGTGGCACTAAATTAATAGAGCAAATAGGCCGCATATATGGCATTGGCTTTGGTTATGCCAGCCGTATTAAACTTTACCGCATGCTTATTAAGCAAGTAATGTTTGTAGGCAGTGCAGAGCTCGTATCTGATTTAGCTGCCACGGCACTGAGTGCTGAATTATTAGGCAAGCTTTCTGGGCGAGCTGCACAAGGTGTTAGTGCCGGTATATTTACAGCGCGTATTGGTTATAAAGCCATGGAATTAAGCCGACCCTTACCGCGTCTTGAAAACAAGCGCAGCTTGTTAAAAGGCACAGTCCAAGGGATTGCGAGTAAAATTATGAGCCGTAAGGGAGCTGAAACTAAGTAGTGAGACTTCGTTGGCAATATTTGTGTACAGCTTTTTGGGTAAAGTTTGCACAAATAGCCATCTGAGCATCCGGCATGCTTGTGATTTTAAGTGCGGTGCGTTTTATTTATGCTATTGACACACATAATAAAAACGAGAACACACAATGAGCAAGCATCATCAAAATACCCAATGTATCCATGGCCCACAAAAAGCAAACGATCCGCATGGCGCATTAACCTCACCTTTGTATCAAACGTCTACGTTTCATTTTGAAAATGCCGCACAAGGTGCTGCCCGCTTTGCAGGTGAAGAGCCCGGTTATATTTACACGCGTTTAGGTAATCCAACCACGACTGAACTTGAGCAAAAAGTGGCGCAATTAGAAGGCTGTGAGGCCGCTGCCGCCACGGCAACAGGTATGGGGGCGGTATCCGCTTCGGTACTAAGCTTTCTATCGCAAGGCGATCACTTAATTGCATCAAGCGCACTGTATGGCTGCACCTTTGCTTTTTTTGCGCATATGTTGCCGCGATGGGGAATTGAAGTCACCTTTGTTGATATGACTAATGAGAGTGAACTGCGCGCTGCCATTAAGCCTAACTCAAAAATGATATTTGTAGAAACACCAATCAACCCAACCATGGCAGTGATTGATTTAGCACTTATTGGTAACGTGGCTAAACAGCATAATTTACTGAGTGTGGTTGATAATACTTTTTGACCCCGCTACTGCAGTCACCAAAAAAGTACGGTATTGATATTATAATGCATAGCGCGACCAAGTATTTAAATGGTCACGGCGATGTTGTTGCGGGTATTGTGTGTGGTTCACTTGAGCATATTACACAGATTAAAATGACCGTGCTTAAAGATATTGGTGCCACTATTAGTCCTCACGATGCGTGGTTAATAAATCGAGGTTTAAAAACTTTAGCTATTCGCGTAGAACGCCATTGCCAAAGTGCGCAAACGATTGCCGAATACTTAGAAGCCCATCCGCAAGTAAATAAAGTGTATTACCCTGGGCTTAAATCGCACCCAGGTTACAAGTATATTGGTAAGCAAATGAAAGCGGCAGGTGGTGTTATTGCCTTTGAAATTAAAGGGAGCTTAACCGACGGTGAGCAGTTTATTGATAGCATGCAACTGTGCACATTAGCGGTTAGCTTAGGCGATGCTGAAACGCTCATTCAACACCCTGCATCGATGACGCATTCGCCATACACTCCCGAAGAAAGACTAGCTGCTGGAATTAGTGATGGTTTAATTCGTTTATCAGTTGGACTTGAAGATGTTAACGATATTATTAACGATCTCAACCAAGCATTTACTAAAATATCTTGAGGTGTAATTTAATGTTTACGCAAATTTCTATCTGTAGGTTCCAATGAATATGGTGTGTGTTTTTATCTTTGCTTTTCTGTAATTATATATTTACGATCTTTGTGATCTGCAAAAGTATTGATCTGCGTCAAGCTATTAAACTTTTGTTCACTTTTGCATAGTATGGCTACATCGAATAGCCAAGCATTTGGCTGTTATTTTGACACCGATTTAGGGTTTTATCCCAAAGAAGGTATTTATGGCTAAAGCAAGTAATTACACCTCCAAAACACCTGATGAAAATGGGGTTATACATTGGAGCGATGAAGAAAATAAAATTTGGTCTGAGCTTGTAGCACGCCAACTTGCGTGCATTGAAGGCAAAGCCTGTGATGAGTACATGGAAGGATTGAAAAAAATCAATCTGCCTCATGATCGTATCCCACAGCTGAGTGAGCTAAACGAAGTACTTTTAGCAACCACAGGTTGGCAGGTTGCACCTGTACCTGCACTTATCGATTTTGATGAGTTTTTTAGGTTACTCGCTAACAAGCAATTTCCTGTAGCTACCTTCATTCGTAGCCGTGAAGAATTTGACTACTTACAAGAACCCGATATTTTTCATGAGATATTTGGTCATTGTGCCATGCTAACCAATCCTGACTTTGCAGAATTTACCCATAAGTATGGGCAACTAGGATACGCGGCAGAGAAAAAAGATCGCGTTTATTTAGCGCGCATGTACTGGTTTACCGTTGAGTTTGGTTTGATGCAAACTGAAAAAGGATTACGTATTTACGGTGGCGGTATTTTATCAAGCCCAGGGGAAACCCAATACGTGTATTCAGATACACCAGAGATTAATCCAATGAATGTGCTAGATGTGCTGCGTACACCTTACCGTATAGACATTATGCAACCATTGTATTACACGATTAATTCGATTCATGATCTGTTTGAAATATCTCAAATGGATATAATGACTTTAGTTGAGCAAGCTAAATCACTTGGTTTGCACGACCCTAAGTTTCCTCCAAAAGAAAAATTAGCTAGTTAATTTTTGAAAAAAGTAACGCTAAACTAAGGATTTAAAATGTCTTCATTAAGTGCACAAAAATGTGAAGCCTGTCATGCAGATGCGCCAAAAGTATCTGATGCTGAATTGGCTGAATTAATTAAAAAAATCCCTGACTGGGTGCCAGAAGTACGCGATGGTATTATGCAGTTAGAGCGCGTTTATAAGTTTAAAAACTTCAAACAAGCCATTGCGTTTACCAATAAGGTAGGTGATATGGCTGAAGACGAAGGGCATCACCCGGGTTTATTAACCGAATGGGGCAAAGTAACCGTGACTTGGTGGAGCCATTCAATTAAAGGTCTGCATAAAAATGACTTCATTTGCGCTGCTAAAACAGATGATGTATTTAACGCGCTGTAATTAATTAGATTTGAGTAAATAAAAAGGCACTTCACAGTGCCTTTTTTATTTTTGTGGTTATTAAGTTAACCTGAGTATTGGTCAAGAGGCTTTGTAAGGTATTGAATTAAAATGACATTTATTTTTATCTTCTCTGGCCTATCTTATTATATATTCCGTTTGTTAGCCAATTCAGTAGCTTGTTTTATATACTTATATTAGAAGTAAAAAAGTAGATAAAAGTTAGTTTATAGGCTTCTAACTAAGCTTAGCTGAACGTTTGTGACTTAAAGCTATAAACTTTTCTCCCAATTGCATTGCTTTACTAAGTTAAACCAAGGGCTGGTAAACTCTTTAGCCGTAATAGGCTCAGGTAGTGCTAAAGTAACATCAAGTTTTTTAGCTAGATAATGTGCTACTAGCTGTTTCATTTTATCGCTTTCTAATTGCTCATATGCAGCTTGAAGCTGATGTTTATCTTTTTGACTTATAAACTCGCCAGTTAAATTTTTGTAGCCTAGTTCAAGCCAAATTAGCAGTGCTTGTTTAGACTTGTTGGGGAATGCATGAGTCAACGTTGCCGTTGGGGTATAGAGTCGATCAAAGTTAAGCTGATGTTCTTGAATTAAAAAAACCATTAATAAATTAAGCCCGGTTGAGATTTGCCCTGCGCGTTTATCAAGATTTTGGTTAAGGCTTAATGCACTTCTAAAGTAGCGTTCAGCGTTAGCAACATTGCCTTCATCAAGTGCTAAAGAGCCCAAATTATTTTTTATAAGTGCTGTTACATTAGGAAGTGTTAATTGTGTTGTGAGATCAAGATTATTTAAGTATAAAGCACGCGCTTTAGCAAAGTCGTTTTGCGAGCGAGCAACCAGTGCCATACTGTTGGTGAGTGTTAATCGTTGGCGATCGTTTTGCGCATATTTATAAGCACATTTAAATGAGAGCTGGGCATCGTTTAAATATTCAGCATGGCGCAGCCATATTCCCAAGGCACTCATTATGGTGGTCAATTTATGTTTGAAGTAGTCATCTTGATGATACTGAAATATTGCGTCAATCGATTGATAAAGCCGTTCATAGCGACTCGTGGGCACCGCTGTTCGGGCATAAAGCAGATGCCAGCGTATAAATAGCGCAGCAGGAGCTGTATTTAGTTCTGTGAGATTTTCAAGAATAATTATTGATTGTGCAGGATTAACAACAAGATAATCTTCGGCTTCGTTAAGTTTAGCTTTAAACGATGTAAAATCATTAGCCATAGCCTGTGTTGAACCTAATAACACTAACCAACCTATAACGAAAAGGCGCAACAACTTATCCCCAACAAGCCAATCATGGTTCATTCAATATAGATGCTGGTATCTAACAAAGCAATGCGATTAAAGGGTACAGATTTGTGATGAGGTATTTTAAAAGCATTAAAAAAGCCCTAAACCTATACAAGCTTGGGGCTTTTTGTATGTAATTAAATTTTAGCGAATACACTTAACTTTAATGTGTCGTTGGGTTTCGTTTTACTCTACCTAACCTACGTTTAACATCAAATTATTCAGTGCTTACAGCTAAAAACTTACAACGGCTCATTAATCATCAATTGAGCGAAGCAGAGCGTTAATGCCTACTTTTTCGCGTGTTTGTTGATCAACTTTTTTCACAATAATCGCAGCGTATAAACTATGAGTGCCATCTTTTGAAGGCAGAGCTCCTGGAACCACAACAGCACCAGCAGGTACGCGACCATAATGAATTTCACCGGTTTCACGGTCGTAAATGCGGGTACTTTGGCTAATGTAAACACCCATTGAAATAACCGCACCTTCTTCAACAATAACGCCTTCAACAATTTCTGAACGTGCGCCAATAAAGCAGTTGTCTTCAATGATGGTAGGATTTGCTTGTAGCGGCTCTAAAACACCGCCTATGCCCACACCGCCTGATAAGTGTACATTCTTACCAATTTGAGCACATGAACCTACAGTGGCCCATGTATCAACCATAGTGCCCTCATCAACGTAAGCACCAATGTTTACATACGATGGCATTAGTACAACATTCTTCCCTACAAAACTACCTTTACGCGCTACGGCGTTTGGTACCACGCGCATGCCGCCTTGCTGAAATTGCTCCGGCGTATAGTCGCTAAATTTAAGTGGTACTTTGTCGTAGAATTGATTCACGCCATCATTCATTGGTTGGTTTTCACGAATTCTAAATGAAAGCAGCACGGCTTTTTTAAGCCATTGATGGACAACCCATTCGCCAGAAATTTTTTCTGCAACACGCGCTGCGCCACTATCTAATAGCTCAAGTGCATCAATAATTGCTTGTTTAACATCGCTTGATACGGTTGCTGGGCTAATGCTGTCGCGGTTATCCCACGCATTTTCAATCATGGTTTTTAAATCTGACATAGTGTCCTCTTATTCAATTTCGGCGTTGAGTTTTTTACGTAATGCCTGATGAATTTTTGCTTGCTCTTCATCAGTCAGCGCTTGATATTCGTTATTAGATACCACAAAGAAATCTTCTGCGCGCTCGCCTACCGTGGTAATGCGTGCGGCATGTATGTGGAGTAAGTAAGCTTGGAAAACCTCGGCTATTTTAGTTAATAGCCCGGGTATATCAACCGCTTGAATTTCTATTAAACTACGGTCCTTACGAGGGTGCGGGCGCAGTACAATTTTTGGTTTAATATTAAAGTCTTTAAAGCGTTGTGAGCGGCTCTTTTTAAAACGTATTTTTTTACGCGGATCATTCAATGCTTGCTCTAATCCGCGTTTAATAGATTGTGCACGGCTACTGGCAATTGGGTCGCCATTAACTTCTAAAATAACAAAGTTAAACAGTACGTAGCCATCTTTGGTGGTCAGTACTTGGGCGTGTTGAATTTGTGCTTTTTTAGAGCCAATAACACTGACTAATCGAGCAAATAGTCCACCTGAGTAAGGGCTGTATGCAAATACTTGAGTACCGCCATGCATTGCTTTATTCGAGACAATAACACTAGGTAGGCTCAAGTCAGTGCATTTTAGTAAATGCTCTGTATGCCACGAAATTTGTTGTTCACTAAAGGCGGTAAAGTAATTCGCTTTAAAACGACTCCAAGTTAAGTCAATTTGTTCCTCGTGATAATGCAAATTAATCAGGCGTTGCTTAGCTTGATGCTTCTTATCTCGAATTTGGTCGCGTTGATCCATTGGATTTTCAAGCCCAAGACGCAAAGCGCGTTGTGTATGTAAGTATAGCTCACGAAGTAGCGTGTTTTTCCAGTCATTCCATAAGTTGTCATTGGTAGCGCGTATATCGGCGACCGTTAAACAATAGAGGTAATCGAGCTGACGCTCTGTTTTTACTCGCGATGCGAAATCTTTTATTACATCTGGGTCGTTTATATCTTTACGCTGCGCCGTAACTGACATAAGTAAGTGATTGCTAACAAGCCAAGAAATTAACTTACCATCGGATGATGCAAAGCCATGCAATTTAGAAAAAGCAATGGCGTCAACAGCGCCCAGCTCAGAGTGATCCCCCCACGTCCCTTGGCAATGTCGTGGAAAATACCGGCTAAATACAGTAGCTCCGGTTTATCCATACGCGTGACAATTTCGCTACAAATTGGGAATTCGCTAATCCCGGTTTTATCAAAATACTGATAAATATTATTAATTAGCTTATGGGTGTGTTCATCAACCGTGTAGGCATGAAACAAATCAAACTGCATTTGGCCAAAAATATTTCGCCACTGCGGCAAATAAGCGGCAATCATGCCGTGTTTGTGCATCAGCGTAAAAGCACGTCCCATACCATTAGGATGCTTTATGATTCGTAGAAAAGCTTCTCGGCAGGCCGCGTAGTCTTGTAGGTCGCCCAATAAACGACGACGAACTTGGCGAATAGTGCGAATAGTGCTCGGGTATATATGGGTGATTTCTGGATGGTCAGCAATATGCTCAAACAATACAAAAAGTTGATCGCGCCTAAAGAATACTGATGGGCTTTTTACTCGAATTTGATGGCCAACGCGCTCAAAGTTGAGATCGAGTTCTTCAACGGTCGCTTGACTACTGTCTGGCGAAATACTTTGCTCAAAATACGAAAGCAACATCTGGTTGAGCTCTCGTACTCGGCTCATAATTCTGAATAAGCGTTTCATCATGCGCTCAACCGAAGCCTTACCATCGCTACCAAAGCCTAAAATTTCTGCAGCTTGGGGTTGGTGATCAAACAATAAACGGTTTTCTGAACGTTCTGCAGCTAAATGTAACGCAAAACGAATATTCCATAAATTTTCAAGACACTCTAACAGCTCTTGATATTCCTCGTGGGTCAGGTAGCCGTGATTAATTAGCTCTTGCAGAGTTTCGGCTCTAAAGTGCTTTTTAGCCACCCAAATAATAGTTTGCAGGTCGCGCAGACCCCCTGGGTTTTCTTTTATATTTGGTTCTAGATTATAGGCTGTGCCGTGGCACTTTCTGTGACGCAAATTTTGTTCTTGTATTTTTGCAACAAAAAATTCACCTGAGCCCCAAACCGGTGTTTCAATAATATGGTTTTTGAGTTTTTCAAACTCAATATGATTGCCAAAAATGAGACGGCTTTCTAATAAGCTGGTGGCAAAGGTAACGTCTTCACGTTTTTGCTCGATGGCTTGTTCAATAGTACGAACACTGTGGCCTATCTCGAGATTAAGATCCCACAACATAGTGACAAACTGACCGATTTTTTCGCAAATATCATCATTAGGCTGTTTCGTAACAAGTAATAAAAAGTCTATATCAGAGTAGGGGTGTAGCTCGCCACGACCATAACCACCTACTGCTATCAAAGCGAGATCTGGTTCGTGAGCTAAATCATAAACTTGGAAAAGTTTGATCAGCAGTCGGTCAATAAATTCTGCACGGGCATTAATTAATTTACCAACCGGTTGTTTTGAGAATTCATTATGCAACCATTTATAGAAATAGGCGGAGCAATCGCGGTAATCGCTTAATTGCTCAGCATCATTGAGCAACTTTTTTACTTTGTTAGGTAATGCCACTTAGGCTGGCTCCTATATATGGACTGCATTATAAGTTTGAGATTTATTTTTATAATATATTTGCTGTAAGGGCAATAAGTTATGTTAGCCCCTTACAGCAAACCACTTAAGCGATATACAGGCAAAACCTGTTACTACCGCGATTAAGCGCGCACTTAATTAGTGCTCGATAATTCTATCGATTGTATCATCTGATCGTAGTGTTAAAATTTCAACACCATTTTCAGTTACTAGTAAGGTGTGTTCCCATTGAGCGGATAAACTACGGTCTTTTGTTACCACAGTCCAGTCGTCTTTGAGTAATTTACATTGGCGTTTGCCCGCATTTACCATAGGCTCAATAGTTAAACACATACCTGCTTTTAATGTTTCGCCAGTGCCTGCTTTACCGTAATGCATTACCTGTGGTTCTTCATGGAACTCGCTACCGATACCATGGCCGCAGTATTCACGTACGATAGAGTAGTTAAAGCTCTCTGCATATTTTTGAATAGCGGCACCAATATCACCAAGGCGAACACCCGGTTTTACCATTTTAATGGCAAGGTAAAGACTTTCTTGAGTGACTTCTGCAAGACGTTTACCTTGGATATTAGGCGTGCCTACATGAAACATTTTTGATGTGTCACCATGGTAACCATCTTTGATAACAGTGATGTCAATATTAACACTATCACCATCTTTTAATGCTTTGTCATTCGGAATACCGTGACAAATTACATGATTTACTGAGGTACAAATTGATTTTGGAAAACCATGATAATTAAGAGGAGCAGGAACAGCATCTTGCACATTAACAATATAATCATGACAAATTGTATTTAGCTCATCGGTGGTGATACCTGGTACCACATGTGGTTCGATCATTTCTAGCACATCAGCAGCCAAACGGCCGGCTACACGCATTTTCTCGATTTCTTCAGGGGTCTTAATCACAGCGCTCATTGAGGCTCCAAAGTTGCGTTTTTAGATGATTATCGTCGCACAATTTTTGCACGAGACGTTGAGTATTTATTTTTAATATGGTATAAAGCGCGCCGTCTTTTTACAAATAAATTCTTAAATGATTTTTTGTATTTAAGGCAAACACAATTTTATTTTAACACACACACGTATCGTCACATACACTTGGGTGCATTTCAGTTTCATTTAACTGCGGTGTTGGTGCTATGGGATATGTGGAGGCCTAACCCTAAACAACTTAGAGGATTTACAAAATGGCAAACGTTTCAATGCGCGATATGCTTCAAGCTGGTGTTCACTTTGGTCACCAAGCACGTTACTGGAACCCTAAGATGAAGCCTTTCATCTTCGGCGCACGTAACCGTGTACATATCATCAATCTTGAGCAAACTGTACCAATGTTCAACACTGCACTTAAGTTTTTATCTGGTGCTGCTGCAAACAAAGGTAAAGTTCTTTTCGTTGGTACTAAGCGCGCAGCAAGCGAAGCAGTAAAAGAAGCTGCTTTACAAAGCGATCAATTCTTCGTTAACCACCGTTGGTTAGGCGGCATGTTGACTAACTGGAAAACAGTTCGTCAATCAATCAAGCGTCTTAAAGACCTTGAAGCTCAAAGCCAAGACGGTACTTTCGAGAAGTTAACTAAGAAAGAAGCGTTAATGCTTACTCGTGAAATGGACAAGCTTGAAAAGAGCCTTGGTGGTATTAAAAACATGGGTGGCCTTCCAGACGCTATCTTTGTAATCGATGCTGACCACGAGCACATTGCTATCCGTGAAGCTAACAACCTAGGTATCCCAGTTGTTGCAATCGTTGATACTAACTCTAACCCAGACGGTGTTGATTACATCGTACCTGGTAACGATGATGCTATCCGTGCAATCAACCTTTACACTAGTGCTGTTGCAGCTGCGATCACTGAAGGCCGTGAGAGTAACATCGTTGCTCAAGCTGAAAAAGATGACTTCGTAGAAGCTGAGTAATTAGCTGTCATCAAGTCTTCATCTTTTAAAGGTGAAGACTTGCTATTCTTGTGGAGCGGGTAACCCGCTTATCTAAACCTGATTTCAGATTTGAGGATTTACTAATGGCTGTAACTACTGCCCTAGTTAAAGAATTACGCGAGCGTACTGGCGCTGGCATGATGGATTGTAAAAAAGCGTTAACTGAGACTGATGGTGACATCGAGTTAGCGATTGAAAACATGCGTAAGAGCGGTGCTGCAAAGGCTGCTAAAAAAGCAGGTAACATTGCTGCTGAAGGTACTATCATCATCAAGCAAAACGCGGGTGTTGCAGTACTTGTAGA
This sequence comes from Pseudoalteromonas sp. RW-H-Ap-1, assembly GCF_048318575.1. GTDB lineage: Bacteria > Pseudomonadota > Gammaproteobacteria > Enterobacterales > Alteromonadaceae > Pseudoalteromonas. The sequence goes on along the minus strand of NZ_CP166996.1, from coordinate 2,241,774 downwards.
AGTTAACTGTCAAACTGACTTCGTTGCTAAAGATGCAAGCTTCCTAGCATTTGCTAACAAAGTTGCAGATGCTGCTATCGCTGACACTACATCTATCGAAGACTTACAAGCTAAGTTCGAAGAAGACCGTGTTGAGCTAGTAACTAAAATTGGTGAAAACATCAATGTACGTCGTCTTCAGTACATCACTGGTGAGCAACTAGTTGAGTACCGTCATGGCGAGCGTATTGGTGTTGTTGTTGCGGGTGTTGCTGATGAAGAAACACTTAAGCACGTTGCAATGCACGTTGCTGCTTCAAACCCAGATTACCTAACTCCAGATGACGTACCTGCTGATGTTGTTGAAAAAGAAAAGCAAGTACAAATCGACATCGCGATGAACGAAGGCAAGCCTGCTGAAATCGCTGAGAAAATGGTTGTTGGTCGTATGAAGAAATTTACTGGTGAGGTTTCTCTTACTGGTCAAGCTTTCATCATGGAACCGAAAAAATCTGTTGGCGAAATTCTTAAAGAGAAAAACGCAACAGTTACTGGCTTTGTACGTATGGAAGTTGGTGCAGGTATCGAGAAGAAAGAAGAAGATTTTGCTGCTGAAGTTGCTGCTCAAATTGCAGCTGCTAAAGGTCAGTAAGACATACTATTTGTGATGCAAAAGGAAAATACATGCAATTAAAGTACTATTTGCTTTTGCGTCACGCTTAGAAATTCTTTAAAATAACCGCGCTTTTATGTTTAACATAAGCGCGGTTATTTTTTATCCATAATTCAATAAAAGTTGGCCCCAAAACTATGACTATCAATCGCAAACCTATTTTTAGACGTGTTCTTCTCAAATTAAGTGGTGAAGCTTTAATGGGAGACGAAGGCTTCGGCATCGACCCAAAAGTTTTAGATCGTATGGCACAAGAAATTAAAGAGCTCGTAGAACTCGACGTAGAAGTGGGTTTGGTTATTGGTGGCGGTAACTTTTTACGCGGTGGCTCATTAGCCGAAGCGGGAATGAATCGTGTTGTTGGTGACCACATGGGGATGCTTGCAACCGTAATGAACGGCCTAGCTATGCGTGATGCGCTACACCGTGCGTTTGTAAATTGTCGCTTAATGTCAGCTATCCCATTAAATGGCGTATGTGATGCGTATAACTGGGCTGAAGCAATTAGCTTGTTAAAAACAGGTCGCGTTGTTATTTTTGCCGCTGGTACAGGTAACCCGTTCTTCACAACTGACTCTGCGGCGTGTTTACGCGGCATCGAGATTGAAGCTGATACGGTAATTAAAGCGACTAAAGTAGATGGTGTATTTAGTGATGATCCGGTGAAAAACCCTGAAGCGACACTTTACCGTCACTTAAGCTACAATGAAATTATTGATAAAGAATTAAAAGTAATGGATTTAGCGGCATTCACTCTTGCTCGCGACCATAATATGCCATTGAGCGTATTTAATATGAATAAATCAGGCGCATTAAAGCGCGTAATAATGGGTGAAGAAGAAGGAACCCTTATTTCTTCACAAGCCTCAGATGAAGTTAGTAACTAGATTAGGATTAAACCGTGATTAACGATATTCAAAAAGATGCGCAAGAGCGCATGCAAAAAAGTGTAGCAGCACTTGGTAGTCAATTATCTAAAATTCGTACTGGCCGTGCTCATCCTGCAATTTTAGACGGCATCATGGTGTCGTACTACGGCGCGCCAACGCCTCTAAACCAAGTTGCAAATGTAACTATTGAAGATTCACGTACACTGGCTATTGGTGTATTTGATAAATCTTTAGCTCAGGCAGTTGAGAAAGCGATTATGGCTTCTGACCTTGGTTTAAACCCAATGTCTGCAGGCACGGTTATTCGTGTACCACTTCCTCCATTAACTGAAGAGCGTCGTAAAGATTTAATTAAAATCGTGCGTGGCGAAGTAGAAGGCGGACGTGTTGCTATTCGTAATATTCGCCGTGATGCAAATGGCGATATTAAAAACTTATTAAAAGATAAAGACATCTCTGAAGACGAAGCACGTCAAGGTGAAGATGCAATTCAAAAAATCACTGATAAGTTCATTAAAGAAATGGACACACAACTAACAGCAAAAGAAGCTGAGTTGATGGAAATTTAATAACTGTTCTAGACCCAAGTAAACAGCTTTGGTTAGATATTTAAGTCGCTGCTTATCAGTCTTCGCACTTTATTTTAATAGTGTGATTTTAAAGGGTAACAGATTGTGACTGCTCTTTAGTGACGACTCAGTTGTCAGTAAATACAAGGTTGTTAGCTGTATAATTATTTGCTTAAAGTAGATTTATTATCACGGGTACAGGTTAAATTTATTAGTTTTGAAACGCCGTCTGGGGTATACTAGGCGGCGTTTTTTTATGGAATACACAAAATTTATGGTTCTAGACGCTGATACAATTTCACAGCAATGTTTGCCTAAACATGTTGCTATCATCATGGATGGGAACGGGCGTTGGGCACAAGCTAGAAATAGGCCTCGTGTATATGGGCATAAAAAGGGCGTGGATGCAGTTCGTCAATCTGTGCAGTTTTGTACTAAATTAGGGATACAATCGTTGACCTTATTTGCTTTTAGTAGTGAAAACTGGCGCCGCCCTGAAGACGAAGTAAATACATTAATGGAGCTTTTTTTATTTGTACTGAGTAAAGAAGTTAAAAAGCTGCATAAAAATAACGTAAAACTAACCATCATTGGAGATTTATCTCGATTCTCTGAAAGCTTGCGCGCGAAAGTACATACTGCACAAGAACTAACAGCGAATAATACCGGCCTGCACTTAAATGTAGCGGCAAATTACGGTGGTCGCTGGGATATGACCCATGCTGCTAAGCTGGTTGCTTTACAAGTAGCAAATGGGGAAATTGATCCCGCAGACATTACAGAAGAACATATTGCACAGCATATGAGTATGGCAGATCAGGCACAGCCTGATTTACTGATCCGTACTGGTGGCGATGTCAGAATTAGTAATTTTTTACTTTGGCAGGCAGCCTACGCTGAACTTTATTTTACCAATACACTTTGGCCTGACTTTAACGAAGCTGCTTTTGCAGAGGCCATTGCATGTTACGTTGCCAGAGAGCGACGTTTTGGTTGCACGGGCGAACAAATAAAACAATTACTCGCTCAAACCTAAAATAGATTAAGGGTCATCATTTTGTTAAAACAACGTATTTTAACCTCACTAGTGCTAGCGCCATTAGCACTGGCTTTGGTTTTTTACACCCCACTAACGTTATTTAGTTATTTTGCGGGTGCTATTGTATTAATGGGCGCATGGGAATGGTCTGCTTTTATGGGGCTATGCGATAAACTAAAGCGCGGTGCGTTTGTATTGTTAGTTGCAGTTTTACTAGGCTTACTTAATTTACATTGGCCGATAGAAACCCTATGGCAGAACGGCAAGCTTGTAGGTGATGCCAATTACTTATTTACCTTATCGTTTTCGTGGTGGCTGGTTGCAAGTTATTTAGTGTGGCGTTACCCCGCTATGGCTAAAGGCTGGAACGAAGGACTTGTAATGCGCGGTATTGCCGGTTTACTGACATTGGTACCACTGTGGCTTGCGCTTAATACGCTTCGCAGTGCGCAATATACAGAATCAACACACTATGGTTCTATGCTGATTTTAGTGGTACTGGGTATTGTATGGAGTGCCGATATTGGCGCTTACTTTACCGGTAAAAGTTTCGGTAAACATAAGTTAATGCCTAAAGTTAGTCCAAATAAAACCATAGAAGGCCTTGCTGGTGGCGTGGTTGCTGCGGTGTTATTTGTATTGGCTTTTTGTTTTTACACTAATGTTGATACTTCTGTATGGCCTATTTATGCGGTAATGACAGCATTTATTGCTTTGTTCTCTGCGGTAGGTGATTTACTCGAGAGTATGTTTAAGCGTGAAGCGGGTCTTAAAGATAGCGGCAGTTGCCTACCTGGACACGGCGGTATTTTAGACCGCATTGATAGCTTAACTGCAGCAGCGCCGATGTTTGTTATTTGCTTTGCTTGGACACTTAGTTTATGAGTGCAGTGCAACAACTGGTTATTTTGGGTGCGACGGGGTCGATAGGTCTTAGCACGTTAGATGTTGTTGCAAGAAATCAACAGCAGTTCAAGGTGTTCGCATTAGCCGCTGGGCAAAATGCAAAAAAAATGGCTGAGTTGTGTCTTGCTCATCAACCTCGTTATGCTGTTATGGCTTCAGAGCAAGCCGCTAAGCAGCTTTGTGAACTTTTAAAAGGCATGAGTAAAACACAAGTAATGCATGGCGAGAAAGCTATGAGTGAGCTTTGTGCGCATGTTGATGTTGATACTGTGATGTCAGCAATCGTTGGTGCGGCTGGATTACTACCCACCTTGAGCGCAGTCGAAGCGGGTAAAAAAGTGCTGCTGGCAAACAAAGAGTCATTGGTGATGTCGGGTCAGTTGTTTATTGATAAAGTGAAACAACACCAAGCAACTTTATTACCCATCGACAGCGAACATAATGCTATTTTTCAGTGTTTACCTAGTGCGTTACAAAACACCCAAGGACAAGCACGGCTTGAGCAGCATGGTGTTAGCAAAATTTTATTAACAGGCTCTGGAGGGCCGTTTTTAAACCGTGACATTAATACGCTTGCTAGTGTTAGCGTCAGTGAAGCGGTTGCTCACCCTAATTGGTCAATGGGACAAAAAATATCGGTAGATTCAGCCACGATGATGAACAAAGGTTTAGAGTTTATTGAGGCTAAATGGTTATTTAACTGTGATGCCAGCGACATTGATGTGGTGATCCACCCACAAAGTATTATTCACTCTATGGTGCAATACCAAGATGGCTCTATTTTAGCGCAAATGGGAAACCCCGATATGCGCACCCCAATAGCGCATGCGCTTGCTTTTCCACAGCGAATTGATGCGGGAGTTAAACCGCTAAACTTTTCTGATATTTGTGATTTTTCGTTCACCAAACCTGATTTCTCGCGCTACCCTAATTTAAAATTGGCAATTGCTGCGTGTGATGCGGGACAGGGCGCAACAACTACGGTGAATGCTGCCAATGAAATGGCTGTAAATGCATTTTTACAAGGTCAAATTAGTTTTACTGATATTTATAAAGTGAATGCGCAAACGTTAGAGACTGCAAAGTTTACTAATGTGCAAACTCTAGATGAAATTTTAGAGTGTGATCGTTTAGCACGCATAAGCGCAACGCAGTTTATAACAAAAGTGGTACATTAAAATGTTCGATTTTTTGGAATTTAGGCTCGTTTATACTTGCGCTCGGTATTTTAGTGACCGTTCACGAATATGGTCATTTTTGGGTAGCACGCAAGGCTGGCGTTAAGGTACTACGCTTTTCAATTGGTTTTGGTAAACCCCTATTAAAATGGCACGATAAATACAATACTGAGTATGTGATTGCGGCAATACCACTGGGTGGTTACGTAAAAATGTTAGACGAGCGTGTTGATGAAGTACCTGCCAATCAACGTCATTTATCGTTTAATGCTAAATCTGTTCAAGCGCGAATAGCCATTGTAGCAGCAGGGCCCATGGCGAATTTTTTATTCGCTATTTTTGCTTTAGCGGTCATGTATATGGTGGGTGTACAAACCATAAAACCGGTTGTAGGCAATGTTGTTGAAGGCAGCAGAGCAGAACAAGCGGGCATTTTGCCTACTCAGCAAATAATTAAAATTGGTGATGACGATATTAGTAATTGGCAAGATGCGACTTTCTCTTTGATGTCGCACTTGGGTGATAAAAGCGTTGCTATTACTTTACGTAACGAAAATTATCAACAAACAACGCAAACTCTTAACCTCGATGGCTGGAAGCTTGATCAGCAAGACGTACCGCCATTAAGTTCGTTGGGGATTGTGCCGTTTCGCCCTCAAGCAACACTCACCATCGCTGCAATTACCAAAGACTCTGCTGCTGAACAGGCAAATTTACAGGTTAACGACGTTATTTTGGCTGTAAACGGTGAAACAATGAGCAGTTGGCAGCAATTAGTTAATCTTATTACTCAATCGGCTAACAAATCCTTACAATTTAGTGTAAAAAGACAAGATAGTATAAAAACCATATTAGTTACCCCAAAGAGCCGAGTTGTTAGTAATGGTGTTGAACAAGGCTTTTTAGGTGTTGCTCCAGTTGTAGAGCAGTGGCCTGATGATTTTGTTGAGACTAGACATTATGGGCCACTAGATAGTATTGTGCTGGGCACAAAAGAGACATGGCGTTTAATTACGCTGAGTTTTGACATGATAGGTAACTTAATTACTGGTCAAGTGTCAGTGAAAAATTTAAGTGGGCCTGTCGGCATTGCAGTCGGTGCAGGCACAAGTGTTAGTTACGGATTAGTCGCATTTTTAAGCTTTTTAGCTTTGATCAGCGTTAATTTGGGAGTATTTAATTTACTTCCTCTGCCGGTGCTTGATGGTGGGCACTTAATGTATTACATAATTGAACTTTTTCGTAAAAAGCCGGTCTCTGAAAAGACACAAGAGTTTGGTTTTAAAGTGGGAGCCTTGCTACTCATTTTTCTAACATGTTTCGCTTTGTTCAATGATGTATCGCGCTTGTAGTTGTTTAAGCGTGGTAACGACAAATTAGAACACGATTGTAAAGCTCGTAACTATTTAGTTTTCGATGCTAAGCGGTAATACAGTTGTAAAGGATAAAGATAATAAAATGGCTATAAAAAAACATTTGGTAGTTTCAAGTTTATTGGGTGCAAGTTTTGCAGCCCTAGGCCAAAACTCCTTTATTGTTGAAGATTTAAAAGTTGAAGGATTGCAACGTGTCGCACTTGGTGCCGCATTAACGCATATTCCTATTAACGTGGGCGACAATGTTGATGAATACACAATTTCAAAAACAATTAAGTCACTTTATCGCTCAGGTCACTTTGACAATATAAAAGCGTTGCGTGATGGCAATAACGTAATTTTTAAAGTAACTGAACGTCCAACAATTAGCTTTATTGAATTTGAAGGCAATAAAGACATTAAAGATGAGCAGTTAAACCAGTCGCTTGATCAACAAGATATTCGTCAAGGCGAGCCGCTGGATAAAACGGTTATCGATAATATTGAAAAAGGTTTAGTTGAGTTTTTTCACAGTATTGGTAAATACAATGCAAAAGTGGACATTAGCATCACTAAGCTGCCACGTAATCGGGTTAAACTGAGACTCGAGTTTGATGAGGGCGATGCTGCCTCTATTCGTCAAATCAACTTAGTTGGTAATGAACTTTTTTCAAACGAAGAGTTATTACAGCTTGCTGAATCGCAACAAGATTTACCTTGGTGGCAGTTTATGGGTAGCGATCGCTATCAAAAACAAACCATTGAAGGCGATTTAGAAAAAATTCGTAGCTTTTATTTAGACCGTGGCTATTTACGCTTCAATATTGATTCGACTCAAGTGTCAGTCAGTCCTGAGCGTGAATCGGTTTATGTAACGGCAAATATTACCGAAGGCGTAAAATACAAGGTAAAAGGTTTTGATTTTATCGGTGATTTACTCGGCCGAGAAGAACTAATCAAAAGTGTTATCCCGCTTCGCACCGGAGAGCTTTATAACGGCTCAGTGGTAACTTCTTCAGAAGAGTTTATAAAAAGTTACTTAGCTCGTTTTGGATATGCTAACGCTGAAGTACGCACCATTCCAGAAATTGATGATGAAAACCAAGAGGTACAACTGACTTTATCGGTTGACCCTGGTAAACGTGTTTATGTACGTCGAATCATTGTAGGTGGTAACCAAAATACAGCTGATGAAGTACTGCGTCGTGAAATGACACAGCTTGAAGGGGCATGGTTATCTAACCAAAACTTAGAGCGTTCTAAATTGCAAATTCAACGCTTACCTTATATGGAATCGGTTGACTTTAATGTAGTGCCTGTTCCGGGTGTTGATGATCAAGTTGACGTTGACTTTACTGTTAAAGAGCAATCTGCAGGTAGTTTTAACGCCGGTCTTGCTTATGGTTCATACTTAGGTCTGCAATTTAATATTGGTGTAACCGAATCTAACTTTTTAGGTACGGGTAATCAAATTGGTTTTAACATTAATACCTCGCGTGGTTCTGAACGCGTTAGTGTGTCATACACAGACCCTTACTTTACGCCAGATGGTGTATCGCAAGGTAGCAGTATTTTTTATAGTAACTACGATGCTAGCCAGTTTAGCTTGATTGACTATAAGTCAAAGAGTTATGGTCTTGGAACTAACATTGGTTTTCCAATTGATGCTATAAACCGTATTAACTTTGGAGCTCGTTGGATAGAAGAAGAGCTATCTGATATTGCAGAATATGAGCAAACACGTGTTCTACGTGAAACTTTCCTAGACCCAGAGAACCCAGATGCGGGCTTTGAGTTTACCAAGTATGAGTTAAGTGTGGGTTGGTCGCGTGTAACGGTTAACCGTGGTTTATTCCCAACAGCAGGCTCAAGACAAACATTAAACCTGACAGCCACAACGCCGAACTCAGATTTAAAATACTTTAAGTTAAATTATGATTCACGTTTTTACTGGCCTATCTCAAACGATCATCGCTGGGTATTTTCGACCCGTGCGGCATTAGGTTATGGTAATGGCTATGGTTCTACCAACGGGTATGATCAGACGTTACCGTTCCAAGAATACTTCCGTATTACAGAAATGGAACTACGTGGCTTTGACAGAAATACTATTTTACCGCGTGCGGTATCAAGAGAGCCACTACCTATACCTGGTACGCCATCAGGTGATGGCACAACCACAGGCAATATTGGTGGCGCTCCAGAATTTGACGTGCTTTTCCCACAAGGTCGTATAGGTGGTAATGCGAAGGCCGTTGCAGGTATGGAGCTTATTGTTCCTACACCGTTCTTAGACGAAGAAAATACCAGTTCAGTACGTACCAGTTTCTTTGTTGATGCTGCCAACGTTTGGGATACCGAGTTTAACGTTGATCGTTATCAAAATTTGGGTATTGATGAGCGTGCAAAATTAGATGACTATTCAGACCCAATGCGCTTTAGGGTTGCAACCGGTTTATCTTTACAATGGATCTCACCTATGGGTCCTATGCTGATCAGCTTTGCGTATCCGTTGCAAAAAGAAGAAGATGACGATACCAAGACCATCAGTTTTAATATTAGTAACACTTTCTAAAGGAGTTTTTTGTGAAAAAATTATTCAAATCAACAGCCGTTGCCGTTTTAGCTACACTTATGATGGGTACATCAGTTAATGCTTTTGCTCATAAAGTAGGTATTGTAGATATGCAAGAAATCTACAAGCAGCTTCCACAAATGGCTAAAATCGAACAGTCTCTACAAACGGAATTTGCTGAGCGTCGTCAAGAGCTTGAAAAGTTACAAGGTGATATTCGCTTTGAAGCAGAAAAGTTTAAGCGTGAAAGCACCACAATGAGTCAAGAACAAAAAGACGCATTACGTGATAAAATTCAGGGTATGCAAAAAAACCTTGCTGAAAAGGGTCGCCCATTAGAGCAAGAAATTAAAGCACGTCAAAATCAGGAGTTGGCTAAAGTTCAGACTTTAATCATTGAAACTATCCAAGAGATTGCTAAAAAAGGCGACTTCGATGAAGTTAAAGTAAAAGACACAACTATTTACTTCAACCCTAAAGAAGTAACTGATCTTTCTGAAAAAGTAGTTACAGCTGTAAGTAAGAAATAATTAATCTATGCAAAATTATACGCTTTCGCAAATTGCGGAACTTCTAAGCGCCGAGCTTCAAGGTGATGGCGCTTTAGAAATTAAAAAAATAGCGACACTTGCAAATGCCCATTCTGGGCATATTGCATTTTTAGCGAACAAGAAATATCGCTCTCAGCTTGAGACAACAAAAGCCAGTGCAGTAATACTTAGCCCTGACGATGCGCCTTATTTTTCAGGCAATAAAATCATTGTTGCCAATCCCTATGTTACCTATGCCAAACTAGCTCAATTAATGGATACTACCCCGCGTAGCGCATCTCACGATGTGCATCCAAGTGCGGTTATACATGCCAATGCACAAGTGAGCAAAAGTGCAGCTATTGGTGCTAATGTTGTAATTGAAGCTGATGCTGTAATTGGTGATAACGTACAAATTGGTCCGAACAGTTTTATTGGTGAACGTGCTAAAATAGGTTCAGGCACCAAACTTTGGCCAAGTGTGAGCATTTATCATGATGTTGAGATTGGCGCAGACTGTCTATTGCAAGCAAACACAGTTATTGGTAGTGATGGCTTTGGTTATGCAAACGAACGCGGTCAGTGGCTTAAAATTCCACAATTAGGCTCTGTGATCATTGGCGATAAAGTAGAAATTGGCGCAAGTACCACCATAGATCGTGGTGCGCTCGATGATACTATTATCCACAGTAACGTTATTATTGATAACCAGTGCCAAATAGCACACAACGTCGAAGTTAACTCAGGCACCGCTATCGCCGGTTGTACTGTACTTGCAGGCAGTGTCACCATAGGTAAAAATTGCCAGATTGGCGGCATGAGCGCGATTAACGGTCACATGTCTGTGTGTGATGGTGTTATAATTACCGGCATGAGTATGGTGACCAAATCAATCACCGAACCAGGTATTTACTCATCTGGTATGCCTCATACGACTAACAAAGAGTGGCGAAAATCAATTGCTCATTTGCGCAACCTTTCAGACATGAAATCACGTCTAAAAGCGCTTGAAGCATTGAATAAGTCATGATCGTTGAACACTAAAAAGGATGCTATTTTGGCAAACGAATTAAATAGCCTTGATATTCAAGAAATTTTAAGTTTATTACCGCACCGTTACCCGATGCTACTAATTGATCGTGTAATCGATTTCACCCCAGGTGAATCGTTGCATGCAATTAAAAATGTATCGATTAATGAACCTATTTTCACTGGCCATTTCCCAAATCAGCCGATTTTTCCTGGTGTGCTAATATTAGAGTCAATGGCGCAAGCAACGGGTCTATTAGGGTTTAAAACGGTTGAAAATCGTAGCGAGAACGAACTTTACCTATTTGCAGCCGTAGACAATGCTCGTTTTAAGCAGCCGGTTGTGCCAGGTGATACCATGCATCTTCATGTTAAGTTTTTAAAAGAGCGTCGTAACATATGGAAATTTGCGGCTGAAGCTAAAGTTGACGGCAAAACAGTGTGTAGCGCCGAAATCATGTGTGCTAGAAGAGAGTTTTAATTGTGATCCATGCTACGGCAATAATCGAACCGGGTGCAAAACTTGGTAACAATGTGTCAGTTGGACCATACAGTTACATCGGTAATGATGTTGTTATTGGTGATGACTGTATAATTGAGTCTCACGTTGTTGTTAAAGGGCCTGCTACCATTGGCTCTGGTAACCATATTTTTCAGTTTGCTTCTGTAGGCGAAGCCTGCCAAGACAAAAAATATAACAACGAGCCAACCAGCTTAATTATTGGCGACAATAATGTTATTCGCGAGTGTGCGACTATTCACCGCGGCACAATCCAAGATGAGGGCGTCACTAAAATAGGCAGCAATAATCTATTTATGGCTTACACTCATGTTGCGCATGATGCTGTTGTTGGCGATAACGTTATTTTTGCAAATAATGCCAGTGTAGCGGGTCACGTTCATGTTGGTGATTGGGTGATTTTAGCGGGTAACTCCGGTGTGCATCAATTTTGTAAAATTGGTGCGCATGCATTTGTTGGTATGTATTCGGGGGTAAACAAAGACGTACCTCCATTTGTTACCACCATTGGTATGCCAGCAGGCCCTGCAGCAATCAATACTGAAGGCATGAAACGCCGTGGTTTTGAAAGTGATGAAATCATGGCAGTACGCCGCGCTTATAAAGCGTTTTACCGCAAGAGCTTAGGTGTTGATGAAGCGATTGAATTACTTGCTGAAGATGCTGCAAAGTTTCCAGCAGTGCAATTGATGATTGATTTCGTTAAAAGTTCTGAACGCGGTATTGTGCGTTAAAAAATAGCATTTTTAACAGATTTTAAAACCACCTTTGAGTAATCAAGGTGGTTTTTTATTAGCTGATTAATAATTCAGTCTCTACTCAGTATCGTCCTATTACACTCTCTCTACATTTTTCAATAAAGTATAAAGAATGAAACTTATAAAGTTAGTATTGCTTTCAGTACTGTCGGTGATTTTGGCCGCCTGTAGTACTGCGCCAAGTAATATAAATAATCAACAACGTGATGTTGCAGAGCAAGGTAAAGCATCATTTTATGCTGATAAATACCACGGCCGAACTACTGCCAGTGGCGAGCGATTTAGTCAACAAGCGGCAACAGCTGCTCACTTAAAACTCCCATTTGGTACACGAGTAAACGTTACTAATATTGCTAATAATAAGTCAGTGGTGGTCAGAATTAACGACAGGGGTCCTTATATTCGGGGGCGAATTATAGATTTATCAAAAGCTATGTTTGAAAAAATAGCCGACTCTAAAGTCGGCGTTATTGATGTAACGGTCACCGTTATTGATAATAAGTAATACTGCTAAGGACTAGGGTCTGTTGACCTTTGCGGATTAAAGTTTGTTCAAACTAGGGGCGGTTTAATCGCGGCGCGAGGTTTGTAACCTAGTGGGCTAAGTAAAAACCGAGCAACAAAGAGTAAATCGCCCCTAGGCAGAACCCTTCGGGCAGCGCCTGTTTGGCATTGATGCTGCGTTATCGCCTATTTATGGGGAATAACCACACCACATAGGCTCAGCCTTGCCTAAATACCAAACAGACTGCTGCAAATTTAACCTTGAAAGATCAACAGACCCTAAAAGCGGGTTGTTAACGCCACATAGTCAGGGTGTTCATTGAGCAATTGTTGATGTGAACCTTGAGCGATGATCTGTCCGCTGTCTAACCAGATGACACTATCCATTTGCGATAACAACGCTGGATCATGAGTAATTGTTAATACACTTGCATGCTCTTTTAGCTGTAAAACACTATTCATAACAGCTTGTTTAGAAATATTATCGAGCCCTTCAGTCGGTTCATCGAGTACTAAAATGGCGGGTTTTTGTAGCAGGGCCTGTGCCAAGGCGATACGTCTTGATTGACCTTGAGATACATTTCGCCCGCCGGTACCTAAACGGGTTTTTAGCCCTTGTTTTAGCTCAGAGAACCAACCACCAAGTTCTGCCTGTGTTAATGCTGCTATCATTTGTTGCGAGGTTGCATCGGGAGCTGCATAAGCAAGGTTTTCGCTTAATGTGCCATCAAAAATATGATGCTGCTGAGCTAAAATATTTAATGTCTTTGCACGACTCTCATTATTTAAATCATGCAGACTTATGATTTCTTTGCCGTTTTTTAAGTTTATTGTTCCTTGCTGCAGTGGCCATAAACTACTGAGCAAATTCACTAAGGTAGTTTTACCACTGCCGCTTCTACCAACAATAGCCACTTTATGCTTCGCGGGGAGCTCAAAACTCACATTATTTAATGCCTGCTTTTGGCCATAGTGATAGCTGACATTATTTAATGATAAAGCCCAGTGCTTATTTAATAGCTCAATATCTGTTGTAGATTCGGCATTTTTGCTAAGCGTTTTGTCTTCAAGAATAAAGAGTCGCTCAGCTGCTTTTAGTACATTAGGAAGCTCAATAAAGGCATTAGGCAGTAACAATACGCTCTCAAAACTGGCAAGCACAAACAGGCTCAACATCGCCAGCTCTACATTGACCATAGCACCGCTAAACACTAGCGGCACAATAGTAACAATGCTGGCAAGCATAGCCAATTGCACTATGAGTAAGCTCATACCATCAGCGTTGCCAAGAGCCTTATGACGAATAAATAATTGCTGATTATACTGCTCACTTAACTGATCACACTTAGTGAGTTGTTGGTGTCGAGCTTGGTAAATATTTAGCTCTCTAAGGCCCGTTAAGGTATCTGAAAGCTCAGCTCTTAATTGCGCACTGAATAAGGTTTCTTGGTGGCTATTTCTATCTAACTGCTTACTTAGTATTGCCGGTATAACCACCCCAATAACAACGATGCCAGTAAAGCAAATTAAGGCTACACTTGGGCTGTAAGCAGACATAAACAACATAATAATAGGCACAGTCAGTAAGGCTACTAACATTGGCAGTAACACATTTAAATAAAACTTATCTAGTGCGTCTACATCGTTTTGTAAGCGATTAACTAAATCGGCACTGCGGCTCATAGCCAAATCCAAGTTATTAAGTTTGCTGAGTGTAGCGAACATATTTACTCGTATTTCACTTAACAATAAAAAAGTGGCGTTATGAGTGACTAAGCGTTCAGCGTAACGTGAGGCGGTGCGCACAATCGCTAAAAAGCGAATGGTGCCAGCCGGGGTAAAGTAGTTCATATGGACGCCTGCAATTCCTGCGGCTGCCATAGAAGCTAAAAACCAGCCTGAAATAGCGAGTAAGCCTACATTAGCTAGCACCGTGAGTGACGCTAGAAACGTCCCTAAAAGCATCGCTTTATAATGAGGGCGGCACAATTTGAGTAAACGAATAAAATTAGCCATTAGTTACCCCTTGTTCTGCTGTTTGCAGTAGCTTTGCAAATTCGCCAGCTTGCTGGCTGAGCGTTTTAAAATCGCCGTGTTGAGCGATGCAGCCGTTTTCCATAACGATAAGTTGCTTGGCATTTTTTACCGTATTTAAGCGATGTGCAATGGTGATCACCAAGTGGTTTTTTGCATATTCAGCAATAGCGTTTTGAATGAGTTGCTCGGTTTGGCTATCTAAATGAGCGGTTGGCTCATCGAGCATTAAAATAGGGGCGTGTTTTAAAAATGCACGAGCTAAAGCGATACGCTGTTTTTGCCCGCCAGAGAGTCCTTCGCCTTGCTCACCTATTAAGGTATTAAAGCCATCGGGCAGCTCGTTAATAAATTCCAGCGCGCCTGCTTGCTTTGCAGCATGTTCAAGTGCTTCATGTGAAGCGCCAGGGTTACCGAGTTTTATATTGGCGGCTAGGGTATCGTAAAATAAGGTTGGCTTTTGTGGGATCCATGCAATGCTTTGTTGTAATTGACTTATATTCGCAGTCGTCAATGGTTGTTGGTCAATGGATATGTGTTGTATTACTTCTGGGTGAAAACCAAGCATGCAATCAAGTAGGGTGCTCTTACCTGAGCCACTAGCTCCGACAATGGCTACTAGTCCTGTGCTTGGCAGGGTTAAATTAATAGTCTTAATTCCCTCATTACTGTTAGGGTAATTAAAGTTGAGATCATGGATGCTGATAGTATTGTTAGCACCAATATTGATCTTTGTTTTGTGATTATTATCATTTGATGGCAATGGTGCGTTTAAAATGATCAGCATATCTGCGGCGGCACTAATTCCCTGTAGGCGCGCATGGTAATGGCTGCCTAATTGGCGAAGGGGTAAATAAAATTCAGGTGCTAGTAACAGCACTACAAAGCCAGTAGCAAAATCCAGAGTGCCAAAAAACAATCTAAAACCAATAATTACCGCTACCAGTGCCACACTTATTGTGGCTAAAAACTCCAGCGCAAAAGAGGATAAAAAAGCAATTTTTAACACGTTTAGCGTTGCGTGCCTAAAATCATCGGAAATACGCGCGATTTGTTTAAGCTCTTTGCGCGTGGCATTAAATAGTTTTAGTTGAGTAAGCCCTTGTACACGGTCAAAAAAATAGTTTCCTAATACTGCCAGTTGTTGCCAACGTTTTTGATTAAGCGCCTCGGCTTTGTGGCCAACTAGAATCATAAAAAAAGGAATAAGTGGTGCGGTTAATAAAAATATTAATCCTGCTTTGTAATCGGTCGGAAATATAACCACTAATATTGCAATAGGAATTAGCGCACTATAGGCAACACCGGGTAGGTATTTAGCATAGTAGTCATGCAGTGCCTCAACACCATTGTGCAGCGTATTGAGCGTAGCGCCTTGGCCATGTTGCTCTATATAACTTGGGCCGAGTTGTGTGAGTTTATCGAGTAAGGTTTGGCGAATAGCCGATTTAATTTTAAGTGAAGCAAATGCGCTCAAGCGCTCACTTAACGCTAAGAAAATGGCGCGCAGTAAAATAATACCCGCTAAAGGCCATAAATAGTGGGTCACTTGGGCTAAACTATGCCCTTCAAACATCACCTCATGAATGGTTTGCGCGAGTAAATAAGCACCTGCAATCATTAAAATCGCATTAACTGTTCCAAGTGCAATGTTTAGCTTTAACCACATTGCCGCCGGTTTACTCTGCTGTTTTAAAAAAGCGCGCAGGGGTTGTTGCTGCGCGCGATTTGGTCGGGGATTAGTCGTCATTGTGATTTGTATTATGCTCGTTTAATAAATCATGGGTGGCTTGTTCATCATCAGCAATGCTGTTTTTATTTTGATGAAATTCATACCACATCACGTTTATAACGCCTAAGGTACAAGCAAGCAGTACACCTAAAATCCACGCGAAATACCACATAATTTAGTCTCCTTAATAACTGCCGTGAGGGTTATTTTCAATTTCATCAACGGTCACTCTGCGCCACATTTTCACATAACACCAAGTGGTGTAGGCTAGAATGAGTGGCACAAATATAACCACAGCAATAAACATAACATTGAGTGTTCTGTGGCTCGATACCGCATCCCAAATTGTTAAGCTAATATCAGGGTTATTGCTTGAAGGCATAATAAACGGAAATAACGAAACGCCCGCAGTCATAATCACCCCAATTAACATCACACTGGTTGCTAATAATCCCAAAGCGGGCTTATTCAATTTAGAAAACAGCAGTGCACACAGTGCCATCGCAAATGCCAAAATAGGGAAGGTCATTGTCCATGGGCGTTCACTGTAGTTATTAAGCCATGCGCCTTGAGCAGTGGTAACTACTTTAGCCAGTGGATCTGCATGACCTTGGGTGTCACCCATAGAGGCAATTTGATAACCCGTTAGATTGGCAACCCACACACCAGCTGCCGCAAATAAAACTATAAAGGCAAGTAATGAGTAGCGACCGTATTGTCCTGAGCGCTCAGCAACTTGATCAGCTGTGCGCAGTTGTAACCACATGCCCGCATGTGCCACTAACATGGTAATACTAACCAAGCCGGCAATAAGCGCAAACGGATTAAGTAAGGCAAAAAACGATCCTTGGTAACTGACTCTTAATAAATTATCGATATGAAACGGCACGCCTAAAAACAAGTTACCAAACGCTACACCAAATACCAGCGCAGGTATGGCACTGCCGGCAAATAAGCCCCAATCCCAGTTATTACGCCAGCGTTTAGAGTCAACTTTAGAGCGATAATCAAAGCCTAGCGGTCTAAAGAATAATGCAAATAACACCAGCATCATGGCAAAGTAAAAACCAGAAAACGCTGCCGCATACACCATAGGCCATGCTGCAAATAAAGCGCCACCTGCGGTTATAAACCATACTTGGTTACCATCCCAATGGGCGCCAATAGTGTTAATAACGGTACGGCGTTCAGAATCTGTTTTGCCGACTAAGCGTAGCAACATAGCAACGCCCATATCCATACCATCGGTAATGGCAAAACCAATTAACAGCACACCAATAATTAACCACCAGAGCATTTTTAATGTTTCATAATCAAAAATCATGATAGTTCTCCTTTAGCAGCCGTGCTGTGATCAGGTAATTCAAAATGGTACTTACCGGTATGAAGGGAGCTTGGTCCTTGCTTAATAAATTTAATCATTAACCATGCTTCAACAATCGCCAGTCCAGTATAGAAAATAATAAAACCAGTTAAGCTAATTAAAATATCATTAACCGTCAGCGATGACGTTGCTAAAAAGGTCGGTAATACTTCAGAAATAGCCCATGGTTGACGGCCATATTCAGCCACAATCCAACCAAATTCAATAGCAATCCAAGGCAGAGGAATGCTCAATACCGCCGCCCATAACAACCAACGTTTTTGTTCAATAATACGATGGGCGTTGTAATAAAAAGAGAGAATAAACACGCCAAGCATAATTACACCACAGCCAACCATAATCCTGAATGACCAAAACATAGGGCCCACTTTAGGGAAGGAGTCTTTAACGGCTTGTTGTATTTGTGCCTCGCTGGCATCTACTACATTAGGGGTATAACGTTTAAGTAATAAGCCATAGCCTAAATCATCTTTCACGTTATCAAACTTTTCGATATTTGCAGGGGTATCGTCACCTGCGCGAAGTTTTTCTAGGTATTCATAAGCAATCATGCCATTTCGAATACGCTTTTCGTGTTTTTTCTCAAGATCTGAAATACCAATTACTTGCTCATCGAGTGAGCGCGTTGCAATAATACCTAATGCGTAAGGAATTTTTACCGCAGCATGAGTTACTTGCTCTTCAGAGTCAGGAATACCTAGCATGGTAAAAGCTGCGGGAGCTTCTTCGGTATGCCATTCAGCTTCAATGGTCGCGAGTTTTACTTTTTGTACTTCACCGACTTCGTAGCCAGATTCATCACCGAGTAAAATAACACATAAAATAGAGGCTAAACCAAAGCCTGATGCCACCGAGAACGAACGTTTAGCAAATGCCAAATCACGTCCTTTTAATATGTACCAGCTACTAATCCCAAGCACAAACATAGACGCCGCAACATAACCTGCAGACACTGTATGAATAAACTTAACTTGCGCTACAGGGTTAAATACCAACTCTGCAAAACTAGTCATTTCCATACGCATGGTTTGATAGTTAAACTCTGCCCCGACTGGGTTTTGCATCCACGCATTAGCAACTAAAATCCACAGCGCAGACATATTTGTACCCAGCGCCATTAAAAATGTTACCCCTAAATGCTGGCGTTTAGAGAGCCTGTCCCAACCTAAAAAGAACATCCCCACAAAGGTTGATTCTAAAAAGAAGGCCATTAAGCCTTCAATAGCTAGTGGTGCACCAAATACATCACCCACATAATGAGAGTAATACGACCAGTTAGTACCAAACTCAAATTCCATGGTGAGGCCGGTAGCCACACCAATAGCAAAGTTAATACCAAATAACTTGCCCCAAAACTTAGTCATATCACGATAAATCTCGCGACCGGTCATAACATAAACCGATTCCATAATAACTAAAATCCAGGTCATACCGATTGTTAACGGCACAAATAAAAAATGAAATAGAGCGGTGACAGCAAACTGTAATCGCGATAGATCCACAAAGGTTTCATCTATCATTTTTGGCTCCTTTGGTTGTGATGCAGTGACAGCACAAAGCAATTGTTAATGTTTTAATGAACTTTCAGTAATTTCTGAAAGTTTACGTCATTATTAGTGTTTGTACAATTTTTGTCAATATGTATATTAGAAAACTTTAATATACTATGACATTACATCAGTCTATAAAATACGCAATCATCAATTAAGAGTAAGCTAGAAAAAAGTGGTGCGTTTTAAGCGTTTAACCTGGCCTTAAAACACGGTAAACTAATCGGTATGAACGCCGGGTTTACTTGTGAAAAAATAGCAAATGAAAAAAGATAAAAAACAACTACGAATTGGTATTGTGGCAGGTGAACTGTCGGGCGATATTTTAGGTGAAGGGCTCATAAAAGCGCTTAAAGCGCATTTTCCTGATGCAATCATTGAAGGTATTGCAGGTCCTAAAATGCAAGCACAAGGCTGTAAAACGCTGTTTGATATGGATGAACTGTCGGTTATGGGGTTGGTTGAAGTCCTAGGGCGATTACCGCGTTTACTAAAAATCCGCAAGCAGTTAGTACAGCACTTTATTGATAATCCTCCTGATGTTTTTATAGGCATTGACGCGCCCGATTTTAATTTACGTGTAGAAAAACCGTTAAAAGATGCGGGTATTAAAACTGTGCAATACGTTAGCCCTTCGGTATGGGCGTGGCGTGAAAAACGCATTCACACTATAAGTGCAGCCACTAACTTAGTATTGGCTTTATTGCCTTTTGAAAAAGAATTTTACGACAAGCACCAAGTACCGTGTACTTTTGTAGGCCATACGTTAGCCGACGACATTGCACTTGAGCACGACGATAGCCAAGCCCGCAGCCAATTAGGCTTAAGTGCTAATGATAAGGTGTTAGCGTTATTACCCGGGAGCCGGGGCTCAGAAGTGGGCTTATTAAGTGAAACTTACATAAAAACAGCGGCGCAGTTACAAACGCAGAACCCAGCGCTTAAAGTCGTTGTGCCACTGGTGAATGAAAAGCGTAAAGCGCAGTTTATTGCTATTTTAAATGCCACAGCGCCCTCACTTAATGTTAACTTACTAGACGGCCAATCAAATTTAGCCATGCAAGCCGCTGATGCCATATTACTGGCATCAGGTACGGCAACGCTTGAGGGCATGTTATATAAAAAACCAATGGTGGTTGGTTATAAAATTAAACCCATGAGTTATTGGATTTTTAAAACCTTATTTACCTTTAATATTAAATATTTTTCGTTACCTAATTTATTAGCAGACGAAGAATTAGTGCCAGAGTTTTTGCAAAGCGAGTGTAATGTCGCTAATTTAACCGCAGCACTTACCCCTATGCTAAATAGTGACAATAAAGAATTAAAAGCCCGCTTTTTAGCCATACATGAAAAAATTAGATTAGATGCAAGTAAACAAGCTGCAAACGCAGTGGCGGAGTTAATAAATGCAAATTGAACGACCTAATGTAACCCTAATTGCCGGTGTAGATGAAGTGGGTCGTGGACCGCTGGTGGGCGACGTGGTTACTGCCGCTGTTATTTTAAATCCCGCTAAGCCAATCGCAGGCCTTGCCGATTCTAAAAAATTAACGGATAAAAAACGCCAGTTATTAGCCACTGAAATAAAAGAAAAAGCACTGTGTTACGCCATTGGTCGTTGTAGCCCAAGCGAAATAGATGAGCTAAATATATTACAAGCCACTATGCTTGCCATGAGCCGCGCGGTGGAAGCACTTAGCACAGTGCCTGAATTTGTGTTTGTAGATGGAAACCGCCTGCCTAAATTAGCTATGCCCGCCCAAGCGGTGGTGAAAGGCGATAGCTTGGTAGCTGAAATATCAGCCGCGTCTATTTTAGCAAAAGTGGCCCGTGATGATGAAATGATTGAACTTGATGCGCGCTATCCACAGTATGGGTTTGCAGGGCATAAAGGGTATCCGACTAAAGCACACTTTGCAGCGCTTGAGCAATACGGCGCTATAGATGAGCATCGTAAGAGCTTTAAACCGGTGCAGCGTGTGCTTTCGGGTAAGGAGTAATTATGTCAGCTCCTGATTTTGTTCACTTACGAGTGCACTCAGACTTTTCGATGGTTGATGGTTTGGCAAAAACCAAACCAATTGTTGCTAAAGCACAAGAGCTTGAAATGCCAGCGCTGGCAATTACCGATCAAATGAACTTTTGTGGTTTAGTGCGTTTTTATGGCGCAGCGCATAACGCAGGTATCAAGCCACTTGTTGGCGCTGACTTTTGGGTACGTAGTCCTGAGTTTCCTGATGAGCCAAGCCGGATAACGTTATTAGCTAAAGATAACACTGGCTATAAAAATATTACTTTATTGATTTCTAAAGCTTACCAACGTGGTCATGTGTTTCATCGCCCAGTAATTGACCGTGAATGGTTAGTTGATTTAAAAGAGGGGCTGATCATACTCTCGGGTGCTAAGGATGGCGATTTAGGAAAAGCATTAATAAAAGGCAACCCCGCTATTGTTGAGTCGGTGGTAAGCTTTTATAAGCAGCACTTTAGCGATCATTATTATATTGAGCTTATTCGCACCAACCGTGCTCAAGAAGAAAATTATTTGCACATGGCAGTGGAGCTTGCAGCCACAGAGCAACTGCCTGTAGTGGCTACCAATGAAGTGGTTTTTTTAAAGCCAGAAAATTTTGAAGCCCATGAAATTCGGGTGGCTATTTTTGATGGTTATACCCTAGATGATAAACGCCGACCTAAGCGTTTTTCACAAGAGCAATACCTGAAAACGCCAGAACAAATGGCAGAGCTATTTAGTGATATTCCAGAGGCGTTACAAAACACCGTAGAAATCGCAAAACGCTGTAATGTAACCGTTCAACTAGGTGAGTATTTCCTACCAGATTACCCCACAGGCTCACTAAAAATTGATGAGTTTTTGGTTAAAGTCTCACAAGATGGCCTTGAAGAACGACTGCAGTTTTTATTCCCTGATGAACAAGAACGCCAAGAAAAACGCGGCGAATACGATGAGCGTTTAAAAATTGAGCTCGATGTAATTAACCAAATGGGATTCCCAGGCTACTTCTTGATCGTAATGGAATTTATTCAATGGAGTAAAGATAATAATATTCCTGTAGGTCCTGGGCGTGGTTCAGGTGCGGGCTCTTTAGTAGCTTATGCGCTTAAGATTACCGACCTTGATCCACTAGAGTTCGATTTACTATTCGAGCGCTTCTTGAATCCAGAACGTGTTTCTATGCCCGACTTTGACGTCGATTTTTGTATGGATAGACGTGATGAAGTAATTGATCATGTATCGGCTTTATATGGCCGTGATGCGGTATCGCAAATTATTACCTTTGGTACTATGGCGGCTAAAGCGGTTATACGCGATGTAGGCCGTGTACTTGGTCATCCGTATGGATTTGTTGATCGTATTTCTAAGCTTATTCCGGGCGATCCGGGAATGACCTTGGCTAAAGCGTTTGAAGTTGAACCCCGTTTGCAAGAAGCCTACGACGGCGATGAAGAAGTTAAAGACTTAATCGACATGTGTCGTATTCTTGAGGGTTGTACCCGTAATGCCGGTAAACACGCCGGGGGCGTTGTAATATCGCCGACCACGATTACCGACTTTGCTGCGCTTTATTGTGATGATGAAGGCAAGTTTCCGGTTACTCAGTTTGATAAAAACGATGTAGAAACCGCCGGTTTGGTTAAGTTTGACTTTTTAGGCTTACGTACGCTGACCATCTTGCAGTGGGCAGTGGATATGACCAATGAACGCTTAAAGCGTGAAGGCAAACAGCCGGTTGATATCAACACCATTCCACTGGATGATAAAAAAAGTATAGAACTACTGCTGCGCGCTGAAACCACCGCCGTATTCCAGCTAGAATCACGCGGCATGAAAGACCTAGTTCGCCGATTAAAGCCCGATTGCTTCGAAGATATGATAGCCCTTGTTGCTTTGTTCCGTCCAGGTCCACTGCAATCAGGCATGGTAGATAACTTCATCGACCGAAAGCTCGGCAGAGAAGAAATCTCATATCCCGATGCGCAGTATCAACACGAAAGTTTAAAGCCTATTCTTGAGCCGACTTACGGCATTATTTTGTATCAAGAACAAGTTATGCAAATAGCGCAGGTGCTGGCCGGTTATACACTGGGCGGCGCCGATATGTTACGTCGTGCCATGGGTAAGAAAAAGCCCGAAGAAATGGCAAAACAGCGCTCAACCTTTGAAGAGGGTGCGCGTAATAATGGCATTGATGGCGAGCTTGCGATAAAGATATTCGACTTGGTTGAAAAGTTCGCGGGTTATGGTTTTAACAAATCTCACTCAGCAGCTTATGCATTGGTATCGTATCAAACGCTGTGGATGAAAACCCATTATCCGGCCGAGTTTATGGCTGCGGTAATGTCGGCCGATATGGATAACACCGACAAAATAGTAACGCTGGTGGATGAATGTGAAAACATGAAACTCACTTTGTTACCGCCCGATGTAAACGCTGGTGAATACAAGTTTACTGTTAATCTTCAAGGTGAAGTTGTTTACGGTATAGGAGCAATTAAAGGCGTGGGTGAAGCCCCCGTTGATGCCATTTTAGAAGCGCGGGCGAAAGGCGGCCCATTTAAAGACCTATTTGATTTTTGTGCGCGTGTTGATTTAAAGCGCTTGAATAAACGTGTCACCGAAAAATTAATTTATGCAGGTGCATTAGATCAGCTAGGACCAGAAAAAAACCAACCAGGGCGAGCAACGCTGCTGGCAAGTTTAAAAGATGCAATGCGCGCAGCCGATCAGCACAACAAAGCTGAGCTATTAGGGCAAAGTGATTTGTTTGGGTTGCTGGCCACAGAGCCTGACGAAGTAGAACAAGCATTTATTAAAGCCACACCGCTTACAGATAATCAGTGGCTTGATGGTGAAAAAGATACCTTAGGCCTTTATTTAACCGGTCACCCTATAAATCAGTATCGACGGGAGCTTGGGCATTACACCTCAGGTCGACTCATTGATTTGCAACCTACTAACCGTGATGTAGTCTCAACTGGGGCAGGTTTGGTGATTGCCGCGAGAACCTTAATTAATAAAAAAGGAAATCGTTGGGGCTTAATAACTTTAGATGACAAAAGCGCCCGAATTGATGTACGCTTGTTTCCAGAACAGTTTGAAATGTACCAAGATATGTTGCAAATCAATAATATTTTGGTGATATCCGGACAGGTCAGCTTTGATAACTTCTCTGGTGGTATTACAATGACCGCCAGAGAAATAAACACCATTGCTCAGGCGCGTGAAAAGCGTATAAAAGCGATTAAGATGACGCTGAATATGGTGCAGATCGAGGCTGGTTTCTTCGATAAATTACAAAAAGTACTCGAACCATACAAAATGGGAACGTGTCCGATCAAGGTATATTATCAACGCCCCGATGCGTTGGTGCAATTAACCCTAGGGATCGAATGGTGTGTTACGCCAAGTGACGACTTAATTCATAAGTTATCGCTGATGGCAGCGCAAAATGTAGAACTAGAATTTAACTAATTAGGTAGTTTAGAGCATGAGCCTCAATTATCTTGATTTTGAGCTTCCAATCGCAGAATTAGAAGCAAAAATTGAAGAATTACAAAATGTAAGCCGCGCTGGCGAATTAGACCTTGGATTAGAAGAGGAAGTCAGCAAACTTAAAGAAAAGAGCGCACAAATGAAGGAGAAAATTTTCTCTGAACTTGGCGCTTGGCAAGTATCACAGCTAGCACGTCATCCGCTGCGTCCTTATACTCGAGATTACATCGAGCGTATTTTTACAGAATTTGACGAGTTCGCGGGTGATCGTACGTTTGCTAACGACCCTGCAATTTTAGGCGGCGTTGCCCGTTTAGATGGTGAACCTGTTATGGTGATCGGTCAGCAAAAAGGCCGTGGTACTGCTGAAAAAATTAAACGTAATTTTGGCATGCCAAAACCAGAGGGTTACCGTAAAGCATTGCGCCTAATGGAAATGGCTGAGCGTTTTAAAATGCCAATTATGACCTTTATCGACACCCCAGGTGCATATCCAGGTGTTGGCGCAGAAGAACGTGGTCAGTCTGAAGCAATTGCACGTAACCTAAAAGTAATGGCCGCACTTAAAGTACCAACAATTTGTACTGTTATTGGTGAAGGTGGTTCAGGTGGTGCGTTAGCGATAGGTGTAGGCGACAGGGTAAACATGCTGCAATACAGCACTTACTCAGTTATTTCACCAGAAGGCTGTGCCTCTATTTTATGGAAAAGTGCTGATAAAGCACCACTTGCAGCAGAAGCAATGGGTGTAACAGCTGAGCGCGTTAAAGAGCTAGATTTAATTAATAATCTAGTTGATGAGCCGTTGGGCGGTGCACACCGTAACTATGATGCCATGGCACGTAACTTAAAAGTTCGCCTTAAACGCGATTTAGCAGACTTACAAGCGTTATCGCTTGAAGAGATGCTGGATCAACGTTACAAGCGTTTAATGTCGTTTGGTTATTGCTAAACATAGCTAAACATAGCTAAATAGAGAAAAAAGCCGCCTATGCGGCTTTTTTTGTTTTAAAATGCCTTAACGTAGAGCCTTTATTATCAGGGCTATTAGTAATTTACTCATTGGGTATATTAATGCACACATCACAAATTTATTTGCAGGTACAACAAGCCCTTAATCAGTATATAGAAAACGGGCAATTCACATTTACTGTGGCCTTATCTGGTGGCGTAGATTCGGTGGTGTTATTACACATAATGCATGGGTTAAAACAGCAGTACCCGCAATTAAATTTAAGCGCAATTTATGTAAATCATGGTTTAAGTGAAAACGCATTTCATTGGCAGCAATTTTGTCATGCACGTTGTCAGCAGCTAGCAATTAACTTTAAAGCGGCGCAAGTCACGGTAAAGCAACAGTCGCGAACCAGTATTGAAGCACAAGCCCGCAAAGTGCGTTATCAAGCACTTGATGAGTTAAGCCCCAGTGGTAGTGTCGTTTTGCTAGGCCAGCATTTAAACGACCAAATAGAGACATTTTTACTTCGTTTAAAGCGCGGCTCAGGCTTAAAAGGTCTTGGCGCTATGCAGCAAACTCGCGTGCTTGAAAGTGGCCGTGAGTGCTATAGGCCATTATTGGCGGTAAAACGCAGCGAGATAGAAGCGTTTGCCCAGCAATTTAATATTAGCCATATTACCGATGAATCCAACGCCAATGAGCACTTTGATCGTAACTTTTTGCGCCAACAAATAGTGCCTAAGTTGGCAGAGCGTTTTACTGGATTTGAGCAGTGTACAGCACGAAGTATTGAATTATTACAGCAGCAGCAAGCACTACTGGATGAGTATACCCAGCAAGATCTCGCTCAGTGCATTAATCAACATCAAGCGCTTGAATTACATAAGCTGTCTGGTTACAGCGCTGGCCGCATTGCTAATGTATTACGCGTGTGGCTGGCATTATTTAGCCACTCTATGCCCTCACAAAAGCAATTAACACAAATAATGAGCCAAACCATTCATGCACAAGCTGATGCACAAATAAAAATTGAGCTAAGCGATGGGCAAATACGTCGCCATCAAGGTTTACTTTATTTTGTGCAACCAAAGCCATTAGCCGTTAATATTGAGCAGGTAATAAGTAATGAGCTGGTTTTGAGTGACGGAAAAATATTATCATGTCAGCAAGGAGTGGGTATACGAGCCCCTAAAACTGATGAACAAGTTAGTGTGCGCTTTAACTGCAATAGTGCGCGTATTAAACCACTCAAAAAACCAGGTAGTAATACACTTAAACATTGGTTTAAAGATGCAAAAGTAGCGCCTTGGCTCCGTGCTGATATTCCATTAATTTTTTACAACGATGAGCTAGTGCAAGTGGTTGGTTATTTTGTTAGTGATAACCATAAAGATGAACATGGTGTAATTTGGGAGTATAAATTATGAGTCAACAACCTCATGTTGGACTGTCGCTTATTAATAAGGCGCCCACTGGAATATTAATTACGCTATTGATCGCGGTTTTAGCGAATGTATTTTTAACCCTAAATATAATTACCCTCGGCTACGCTGTGTTGGGCGGGATGGTATGTGCCGCCATTTTACTTGCCTATTGGTTAGGTAAAGGGGGGATATTTTTCATTCTAGGGGTGAGTATGCCTTTACTGTTAGTGCTTTTTACACCTCTTGCGACAATTGCCGCACTACTTAATTTACTCAGTGGCTTCTTTTTTGGCTTTTGCGTCATGTTGCTAATTTACAAATACTTTATACTAA
Source organism: Pseudoalteromonas sp. RW-H-Ap-1 (assembly GCF_048318575.1). Classification (GTDB taxonomy): domain Bacteria; phylum Pseudomonadota; class Gammaproteobacteria; order Enterobacterales; family Alteromonadaceae; genus Pseudoalteromonas. The sequence continues at coordinate 2,214,336 of NZ_CP166996.1, read as the reverse complement.
AAAAGTAGCGTAAAAAAGCCCAGCGGGGGAGGCTGGGCTTTTCTAATATTTTGCTCTTTTATTGCTTAGTAAGCTTTTGCGCAGTTTCGCCCAGATGCCTTTGCTTTATATAAGCCCTTATCCGCACGAGAAAATATCTCGTTTTGGCAATCATCGCTGTTAGTTAGGGTAAAACCAATACTGGTTGTTACATTGTACTTAGACATAATCGGTGAGTTTCTTACTAAACGCATAATACGTTCAGCGATCACTTTATTAGTGGTAAAAGCGGGGTCTTCAATTAGTATTGAAAACTCATCGCCACCAAAACGAAATACCGAATCTGTGCCTCTAATACTACTAGATAAAACCGAAGCAAATTCTATTAAAACGTCATCGCCAATTTTATGACCATAGTTATCATTCACTTGTTTAAAGTTATCTAAATCAAGCAGCATCAAACTAAATGGATGGCCGTTACGTCTATGATTTTCAAGCTTTTGTTGTAACATGTCATTAAATTGACTTCGGTTGTTTAACCCCGTTAAAGAGTCTTTAGTTGCTAGCTTTAATACACGGCTGTACATTATGGCATTTCGCAGTGGGTATATTAATACGCTGTGAAAGTGCTGCAACTTTTTCAATAGCCGCACTAAGCGGATATTTGGTGTAATAAGTGAGTGTGCCTAAATGCTCATTTTCCACTTTTAGATCAAATGAGTAGGCTGGGTTTTCAACATCACTATTAGGTGTTTTCACATCAATATGAGCTGATTGGAAGTGCACCCCAGAAAAATTAAGCAGTTGTTTTGCAAAGCTTGCAAATGTACCTAAAATATCTTCCAGCACTAGGCTGGTTTGTAGTTTGGCCGCCAGCTCATGCAGTGCTGTTGGTGTATTGCTATTGTATTGCTCCGCTGAGAACGGCAAAAATTCACCGCGTCCAGAGATACGTTGTGTCAAAATATGAACGTTTTCCACTATTTATTCCCCCTATAGTATTACTTTTAATAAATAAGCAGATTGCGTGCCATATTTTTATTCTGGCTGAAAGTTATGCGGTTGCTATAGTTAAGTCACACTCCATAGATTGTTTTAAGGTTTGCGTTGCAAAGTATTAATGCTCAGATTTTTGGACTTTTAGTCGCTGCGGTTTTATTTGTATGGCTATTTAAGCGCATAGGGCTTCCCCCTGTGTTGGCATACTTGGCTGTGGGTTTATTCGCGGGTGGTCATGGTGTCGGCTGGATGACACAAAGCCATGAAATAGACTTTATTGCAGAGCTAGGTATTGTATTTTTGCTATTTAGCTTAGGTTTGGAGTTTTCAGTATCGCGCCTAATGGCAATGCGTAACATTGTATTTGGTTTAGGGTCGTTGCAAGTATTTGTTAGTAGTATTCTGCTGATTGTGATTCTGTACTTATTAAATTTTAATTTATTAACCAGTTTTACAATGGGCATTATTATTATGCTTTCCTCTACTGCGGTAGTTGCTAAATTATTAAAAGAGAGCGGCGATTTAAATAAACGCCGAGGGCAATTGGCAATTGGGGTTTTATTATTTCAAGATATTGCCGTTGTGCCATTACTGATTATTTTGCCTTTGCTTGCCAGCAATGACTCAAATGGTATTGGTTGGGCTTTGTTATTCGCACTTTCTAAAGGGGCGTTTGTATGCCTTTTGTTATGGGCTATTGGAAAATGGGTTTTACCTAAAGTTTTTAATGAGGTGGCATTAGCAAAAAGTGATGAACTATTTGTGTTAACGACTCTATTAGTTGCTTTGTTTGCGGGTTTACTTACTTATTCATTTGGCTTATCAATGGCATTAGGGGCATTTTTAGCGGGTATGATGCTTGGTGAAAGCCATTATCGCCATCAGCTAGAAGCGGATATTCGCCCGTTTCGTGATATTTTAATGGGGCTATTTTTTGTCACTGTAGGTATGCAATTAGACATAAGTTTTGTTGTTAATCATGCAGGTATTATTGTTGTTGCCTTACTAGGAATTCTAATATTAAAAATCGCCGTAGTGACCGTATCATCTTTATTTATGGGGGAGAGAAAACAGGACGCATTAGCCTGCGCTATTATGTTGTGGCAAATGGGGGAGTTTGGTTTTGTGTTAATAGCACTCGCAGCACAGCATGACTTACTGAGTGTGGAGCAAGTATCATTTTTAATTGCCATGGGCGTCATTTCTATGGCACTTACCCCGTATTTAATCGATAGAACTCCCTTTATTTTAAAGCGACTAGGTATGTTAGAGCGCGCTAAGTTTGCCTATGAAGACGAGCCACAAAGCAGTACGCTTTATAATAATCATGTCGTTATATGTGGATTTTCTCGGGTAGGGCAAACTATTGCCCGCTTTTTATCGCCAGAGGCTATTGATTATGTGGCCATTGAAAGCGATCCCATACTAGTGCAAGAAGGAAAAGCGGCGGGTGAACCGTTATTGTTTGGCCACGTTGAGCAAAAAGATATTTTAAAGTGCGCAGGGGTAGAGCGAGCACGCTTAGTGATTATTACCTTTACGGAATTTCAGCAAACTCAAATAGTGATTGATGCCATAAAGCAGGTTGCTCCTGGGGTAAAAATACTCATAAGAACCCGTGATGACAGTCAACTAGAGCGTTTAAAAGATTTAGGCGTCACTGAGGTTGTTCCTGAGGCATTAGAGGCAAGCTTAATGCTGGTCTCACATGTGTTGTCTATGTCGGGTGTACCAATGAGCCGAATAATTCGCCGCGTCAGTAGTGAGAGGCGTAACCGCTATAAGCTATTGCAAAGCTTTTTTGCAGGCGAAAACATCGAAAGCGATACCAATTTGCCCGAACGCTTAGAGTACTTACATGTCATTGCCTTGCCGGATAAAGCATTTGCGGTAAACAAGGCTATTAGTGAGCTTAATTTAGCTAAAAGAAAGGTGCTAATTAAGGCGCTTCGACGTGAAGGCGAGGAGATAGAGATGCCACAAGAGCATACCATATTATACGCAAATGATATTCTAGTGTTGCAAGGTAAACCTAGGCGAGTAGAGCATGTTGAACATTACTTACTCGATGGCATTGAGTAGGAGTGGCTTCTTAGTCTAGCTCTAAAAACTTTCTCATCTCGGGTAGTTGCTTCATGCCATCTTCGTATCCGATTTGAATTAAGTGCTGGGTGTAGCGTTTTTCAAATAATAAGTAACTGGTTAAACTCGACTGAGAACGTTTTTTTACCCCGATCATACGCAGTAACACTTTAATTGCCCAAGGCATATCATCATAGTATTGCGCTGCAATTGCATTAAAGTTTTGCGAAGGGTTAATGATAAAGCTGTCTATTTGTTTTAACTCTTGATGCTTTTGCCTATCGGGTAATAACCCCAATGTACGGTTTACTCTATCTAAGCGCTCTAAATCAGACTGCATGGTGTCGGTAAATACACTGTCGAGTAAGTGACCTGCTACCGCAGAAAGCCCCGGAAAATGCGCAGAGTAACCTGGAGGATGAGGTTCTTTGGGTTGCTCAACACCAATAATAAATATTTTGTTTGCGCCTAAGTGAATAGACGGGCTTAAAGGTGAAAGTTGATGTATTGAACCATCACCAAAATAGTGGTTATAAATATTTACACTCGGAAACACCATAGGAATAGCACTTGAGGCCATTAAATGCTCAACATTGATACGCGTAGCGCGACCTTCGCGCTTTGCTCGTTGCCAAGAATGCTGCGTATTTGACTGAAAAAAAGCAACTGAATCACCAGTAGTATAACTAGATGCTGTAATTGACAGCGCCTCTAAATAGTCACGATGTAAGTTACGTTCAATTCGATGTAAATCAAGAATATCGTTTAATAGCTTTCGAAGTGGCCGATTATTTAACAAACTCGCTGGTGGATGGTTTATATGCTCAGACTGAAAACTAGTTAAAATATTACGAGTAATATGGCCAAACACACTCAGAAAGTCACTTTTGTATACCATAGAGGTGGAAAAGTTTTTCCATACTGTTTCTAGCTTTCTAACGGCTAAATGCATACATGAAGCGTAACACGCTAACGCCGCAGAATTAATTGCGCCAGCAGAGGTTCCATTTATCACTCTAAAGGGCAGTGGGGCAGTTCTGGGCATACTTTGCGCTAATGCTTTTAACACGCCCACTTGGTAAGCCGCTCGGGCACCACCACCGGTAAGTAATAAAGCCACTTTTGGTTTACTAGGATCGACTTGCTTAATTTTCATATTACGTATTTAAACTGTTCACTGTCTTTACTTTATTTATTCACTGTAAGTCTTTAAGCTAGAAGAATCAAAGGATACATTAGCTACATTAATAAATATTAGTGTAAGTTATGAATTAAATCTGTTTAGAGTACTCTAAACAGTATCGCATTTTTATATTTATGGAGTTCGTATGTCAGATAAACCATCAGGATCAGACGTTCAAAAACGTCCGCCGAATAACAACCTTATCTTTGCAGGGGTTATTTTATTAATCATCATTATTGCCGCTGCGTTTGTTTTATTAAAGCCAACTGAAGCTCCAAAAACAGTTATGCAGGTTGAAGAACCAGTAAAAGAGCAACCTATTATGGAGCTAAAACCTGAAAACGACCCTGTGGTAGGTGCGCCCACTGTTAAGCCAGAAAAACCTGCGGAATTAGATGTTCCAACTCAGCGCCCAGAAGTTGAGCCTGAAGCTGAAGTTGTGCCTTTACCTACGCTAAACGATAGCGACCCAGTGGTCATCGCAAAATTAGATGAATATTTGGGTGATGTTGCTATGAGCTTAATATTAAATGATGATGTTATTCGTCGTGGCGTAGTGTTTGTCGATAATTTAGCAAAAGGTAAAGTGGCTACCAAGCATACCCCAGTTGCAAAATTAGAAGAGGGTTTTAGTGTAAACGAAGGGGATATTTTAACAATTGATCCTAATAGTTATGAACGCTATACCCCGTATGTAAAAGTACTCACAAGTATGAGTGCAGCTCAAGCTGTGCGTTTATATGATGAGTATAAACCGTTGATCAACAGCGCGTACACTGAAATTGGGTATGGTGATGATGAGTTTACTCAAACACTTGAAGATGCCATTGACCTGTTACTTGATACTCCTGAGCCAAAAGGTAGCTTACCATTATTGCGTGATTCAGTGACCTATCAGTATGCGTTTTCTGAATGGGAGCAATTACCCGCTGCGCAAAAGCAACTTTTACGCATGGGCCCAGAGAACATGAAAAAAGTAAAAGCGGCACTACGTAACATAAAAGCTGAGTTAGAGAGCAATTAATAATCGCTTTCACACTTAAATAGACCGCGATTGTATATGAAGTATGCAATCGCACTTTCTTTTTTGATTACCCCTTGAATAACAGAGCAAAAGTAGAGATAATCTCAATCGCGCCAACCAAGGCCCTCAATGGTAGTCTTATTGGTCCTCTCGCAACACTAGCAGGCGAACCTGGTCAGGCCCGGAAGGGAGCAGCCACAGTTTGTGACGTGTGTGCCGAGATGTGGCTGGTAAGACTGCCACCCAAATTCCTCATTTGGGTGCTCACAATCCTTCAAATAATAATTCATGTAATTTAAGCGATTTTACTTAAAATCTTATATCAGAATAACTCTTTTCAATTAATGTTTTTACAAAGCAAATCCAACCGACAGCGTTTTATTTCTTATACAAATACTGAAAGTATAAATTTCATAGAAATTAATGTTAATAATTATGTTTTTTGCTACAAATCAAACATTTGAAGGCACGGTTTCTTCATTAAAGACCTTTCAAAAATTGCATAACAGAATGGCACTTACTAATTCAAGAAATAAAATATATAAGCTCAATTTTATAAATACATTATGTGGCGAGAAAATAAAAAATCATAAGATGCCAGCCAGAGTTATGATGCGTAAAAATGCTAATTGGGATAGTAAATCATGAAGTTGTTCTCGTTAAAGCCTGAAATATATTGGGGTTATGTACGAATAAATTTTAACAGCTCCTTTAGTGGTTGGTTTTTAACAATCCTTCTTACATAAAAATTAAATAATAAATTTGTAGTAGTCCACATATCAGTTTGAAAAGAGGATTTTGATTTTATCCAATAGCCGTTCTGAGGCTCTCGCATTTGCTAAAAGTTATATTCTTTTTGTGTAGGGACAATTGATACCAATGACAAATATAAATTATTGCTGACCTTTTATATTAAAAGGTACAACTCAGTTGAATATATGTCATTATTGAATAACGACCATTTAATAATGGAAATTTTAGCCAATAAAGGATTGATGAATGGCTCTTTTACGAATTTTTTCACTGTTATTTTTGTTATATCTATCTCAGGATGCATCGGTGCAGGTATTGTGTACTCTCATGATGAAGAGGAAAGTGTTTCTTTAACAAAATCTGAAGTAAAAAAACAATTTGGTGAACCTTTAAAAGTAAAATCTGATCAAAAGAAAGAAGTTTGGTATTACGAAGCCACAGACGAAAAGATCAATGGGTTTTTTATTGGGCTTGGTATCCCATTACCGCTATTTATATCTCTAGATGAAAAACTTATAGTTGAGTTTGATGGCGAAACAGCGACGAAATTAATATATAAGAATTCACAGCAAAAAACGGTTGGCGCATATTGCAAGTTTGTACCAGCTCTGCACCATGGTCCAGATACTTGGTCTTGCTATTCGGGTACAAAAACTGGGGGAATCTAAGTTATACCTTTAGTTTATACCAGCTATATTATAAATCAAAAAAATTACTAATCTCAGAACCGGATTGGTTGGTTTTGCTCAGTTCTTACAATTATCTCCTAAATACATTGAGCCGAACTTCGGCAAAGAGCGATAACCGGTCACTAGGAAGTTAAACTCATTCCTGCTTTAATGAGTTGGCTGCTAATTTGTCCGATAACATTATTAACCGCCGTTTAGTTGTAAAATAAGAAGTTTAATCCCTTGCTATATTAGTTACTAATTTACAAAAGTAATTATTGGTGAAATTATCAGGGTATGTAATATACGCCACTTTGGTGTGTTATAAACCACTAAACTGGTGTTCAATAAGCTGTTAGTGCCCAACCCCGGAACCGGATGCAATCATGTTTTTTAGTGAAGAAGAAAGAAAAACAGTAAGGGAGTGCAAGTTAGAATGGCACTGCCATGAAGTTACAATCTCTCAGAATGAGTTGGATGATGGTTATGAACTCAAAGGTTATGGAATTATAAAAAGTCATGAAAACGGTAGGCTTTACTTAGATTTCATATGTTTAGAATCTAACAAAAGAGTAGATTTCAGAACGCCAATACCTGTAGATTCGCTAGATCCAAAACAGACTATTACGATGACCGCAATATCAATAGGTGGTATTTGTGTTATGTCCAAAGGCTTAAGAATAAATACGGACTTTCAACGCTTATTAAGACCAGACCCTTCTTTCTATCGTATCGGCCTGTCTAGTATTGAAATCGAGGAAAGATCAGACACTTCAGATACCGATAATAAATTTTTGCTATTAGAATTTAACGAAAAGTGTAGAGCGCCGACAAATAAACTTAATAAGATAGAATCGACTTTAGGCACATCTTCCTCCTCATGGAATCAAACAGTTCTTAATTATTAGGGGGCGAGATAAATATTATATACCATGAGGGGTTCACTGAAGTATACGCGAATGGATCCGAATATGATTTGGAGGTATTACGGGATGCAGTTGTATTCTATTTGGGATTTTCTTCTGGGAAATATATTCAACCATATTTCGAGTACAGAAATGACTCTAAATCCAAAGTTACAGTCATAAATAGTATTGATAAGAAAAAATCATACGATAGTATACCTGCACCGATTAGCGACTTGGTTCTTGATCAAAACAGTAAACGATTGGACCAGGATCATTTCGATCTATTTTATAAAATATACGAAATTATTGAAAGCAATCCTAGAGCGTTTGAAAGTATATACTCTCAATGGAAACGCGTTTGGCATTCGTTTTTGTCCTCTGAGTTCAGCGTTACAATGTTAACTATCTCCGTAGCAGTAGAAGGTGTTTTAAATGATATTTTTATTCCTGCGATAGTAGATGACCTTAAAGATCAAGAGCTTGAGGAAGAGAAAAAGCGAATATCTCTTTTAGTTGATGGATTAGCTGATATTTCTGCAGAGCATATTGAATCCATACGAAAGTTTATTGCTAGGTGGGGTAATGTACACCCTAAAAAAGTGTTGGACCACCTTGAAAGTGTTAAGGTAATTGAAAAAAGACAAATAAAAAATTGGGTAGATTTGAGAAACTCTTCAGCACACCCCAAATTGATGAAGCAAGATGAAGGTCGAAGGCGCAAAGATATTAACCGAACAATAATTTGTCTTGGTCTCTTTTATCGTCTTGTCCTCAATGTATTTGCATATAAAGGTGCTCAATATGCTTTCGAAGAACCTAAGGATGGCAAGTTAGTAACTTATGAATATATAAATGTTCTGCACTAACAAATTGCTGCACGCAGAAAAATCACTCGCTATGCTTCTAATTTTCCGATGAGCAAAGCGTTATCAATGTCTGCAATTAGCACATCGCAGCCAACGAAACTAGTCATTATTCTTGTGGGGTTGGTTTTAAAGAGCTCGTATATTGTAACTTTATGTCGTTATACGCTTCAAAATTATGCCAACTTACACTTCACTTGCTACGCTGTAGCTCAGTAAAAGCGTATGTTCTTATGCCAACTTACACTTCAAACAACATTTGGGTGTATTAAAATTCCATTTATTTACTTTCTAATATTTTATTTTTATTATTCCTACGCTAATTCTTGCGCTTACGCACTGAGCTGATTTTTTGCCTTTATAGACAATAGCTAGTGGGTAAGTAATAATTAAAACTTGTAATTATACATACGCCGCAAGAGTTCAATAAGCTATTAAGGGTCAATATGACATTTCAGAGGAATAAATGGGCGCTGGCAATATTACTTGGGCTTATTGGGGGGGCACTAACCTTCTACCCCTGTATTTTTTTGATAGTTCTGAATTTTTATTTGGTCAGACGTTTGTAATACTTAGCCTAGTGTTTGCTGGGCTTCGTTATTCTCTCCTTAGCTTAGCGATTGTAACTGGTTTTTTATTTTATCGCTGGGGACATAGCTGGAACAGTGTTGTTTATGTGCTTGAGTTGTTTTGGCTTTATGCCTTTTGTTTAAAGCGCTCCAAGCCAATACTTCCTTTAGGTGCTGTGTTTTGGTTTTTAGTTGGCTTACCACTGGTCTGGGTGTTGGGTCACTTTGTTATAGGCCTGCCTTGGCTCACAATTGTTGTGGCTGCCTCAAAATACTTAATAAATGCCATGATTGCGTTGGCTTTGGTCGACTTAGCCAGTCTGTTTGTTCCTCATGCCAGTCGAGTCTATCAAGGGCAACCTCTTGCACGTATTTTAAGTTATATTGTTAGCGTTATCATTGTTTTAGTGGTGTTGATCACCAGTGTTTCTTTGGTTAATCAGCATTATTCGCGCTTAGAATACGAAGTGAATACGCAACTCAAAGAACAGTCTCAATCAATTAGCACTCAGCTCAATGATTATTTACAGTTTCATAAAAATGCGGTTGTAATGACCAGTAATGCAATTAGCGTCGGTGGACAAATTCAGCCTCAGTTAGAGCAGTTGATGGCTTTATATCCAGGTTTTTTAACTAGCCTTTATGCCAGTCCAAAGGGTCTTGTTAAAAACAGCATGCCGAGCGAGCTACTAAGTGGACTAACTAAAGAGCAGCGTTATGTTAATGATCGCTCTTATTTTTCTCAAGCTCAGCAGTACCCACTCGGTTATAGCAGTGGTGTATTTCGAGGAAGGGGATTAGGGAATCAACCGATCGTAGCACTTTCCGCTCCTATTTATAGAGATGATGAATTTTATGGTGTTGTTGAGGGCTCGCTCCAGCTAGACCGACTAGAGCGATTTATTCCGGACTTATTTGAATATAAAGGGCAGTTAGTAATTTTAGATGCCAACAAAAAAGTAGTATTTAGTTCATTAAATCAGTTTGCTGCATTGAGTGACTTTAACCTGCAAGCTTTTAAAGCTCAGCGTCAACCTAACAGCCAACTATTTCGCTCCGCTGATAATGAAATGTATCACACCAGTCAGTTTATTGATGACAAAAATGGTTGGCAGGTTATTTCTTTTTATAATCGAAAGTACATAACCATAGTGGTCGTAGGTACATGGTTACCAACCATGCTACTAGGCTTAATTTCGATGGTATTGGTTGTGCTGTTTATTTATAAATTTACTCACTTACTTACCAAGCCAATTAGAGAGCTGACTAATTTAATTCAAGATTTTAGCAAAACCAAAAAGCAGGTATTCAATACGGAATCTAGTTGGTATGAAGTACTGCAATTGCAGTATCAATTTGACATGTTGGGCAGTGCGTTACAGCATTCAATTGGCAATTTAGAAGCATCTAATATAGAAAATGAAGAACTCAATAAGCAGCTTAGCCAATTTAATCAGCAATTAGAAAATAAAGTCGCAGAGCAAACCACTGAATTAACACAAGCGGTAAAACTCGCCAATGAGGCAAATATTGCTAAATCACAATTTTTAGCAAACATGAGTCATGAACTTCGAACACCTATGAATGGCATATTAGGTATGGGAGAGGTTTTGCTTCGAGATCAGTCCTTGAGTACCGAACAAAAGGAATTGTTAATCACACAGCAAAAAAGTGCCAAAAACTTGCTTAATATTCTTAACGATATTTTAGATTTTTCTAAAATTGAAGCAAATGCCATGGAGCTAAATATTAGGCCCACGCAGCTAACTCCATTTATCGAAAATATACGCTCTTTATTTTCCTCGATTGTTGCTGCCAAAGAGGTAGAATTTACGGTTGTTCAAACTAATAATTTGCCACAGTGTATTAGTATTGATGAATTACGCTTAAATCAGGTGATCATAAATTTACTCTCTAATGCGTATAAATTTACGCAGCAAGGCTTTGTAAATTTATCGTTTGATTATCACGATAATAAGCTTCAAGTTAGCGTTGAAGACAGTGGTATTGGTATTGCGAAGGCACAGCAATCACTGTTATTTAGCGAATTTACTCAAGCTGATGTGGGCGTTGCTCGTAAATATGGAGGAACAGGGCTCGGGTTGGCTATTTCTCAAAAGCTGATAAAAATGATGGACGGTGAAATTCAGTTACATAGCGAAGAGGGTAAAGGTAGTACATTTACGTTTAGCATTAGTGCACCAAAATCAGCAGATGCCCCATCAACGTTACCTAAAAAAACAGCTATGCAACCAAACCTGTTGGGTAAGCACATACTGTTAGTTGAAGATAATGCGATTAACCGACATGTTATTTCAAAAATGTTGGAGCCGACTGAAGCGGTGATAGTTATGGCCGAAGATGGTGTTAAGGCTCTTGATGTATTAAAAGAGCAATCGTTTGATTTGATTTTAATGGATTGCCAAATGCCTAATATGGATGGCTATGAATGTACACGCACAATTAGAGTTATGGAAGTTAAAACAGGTTTGCGAGTGCCTATAGTAGCGATTACGGCTAATGCCTATGAAGAAGATAAACAGCGATGTTTAATAGCAGGTATGGATGACTTTATCGCCAAACCAATTAATAGTGATGATTTATACACTGTGATTGGTAACATTCTCAGCTGATAATAGTTCAACAGGCAAAAGCTTACACCGTGCCAGAGAGTATCCGCTTGCCAAATGGTTAAATGTATCTAATTAGTTTTATGAGCAGAAAAATAAGATAATAGAATGGGGGATTAGCCTGAGTAAACTAATGGAAAGTCGGCGCTACTCAGGCTATATAATTACATTGACTCTAATTTCATGCCGCGCGTTTCTTTGATGTATTTGATTACAAAAAATACGCTAATAAATGCCGAAAGGGTGTAAAAGCCATAAGCACCTGCTAAACCGATACTGTCGAGCATAATCGGGAAGGTCATAGTAATAGCAAAGTTAGCTATCCATTGTGCGCTAGCTGCAACAGCAAGAGCTGCTCCGCGAATACGGTTATTAAACATTTCACCAAGTAGTACCCATACAATAGGGCCCCAGCTTAAGCCAAAAAATACCACAAATAAATTAGCCATTATTAATGCAAAGGTACCCATATTTTCGCTAAGTGCTAACTTGCCCGCTTCATCAAGGCCTGCACTTCCAAAGGTGTAGGTAAGTGCACTTAAACTAATAAACATACCTATGCTACCTACCAATAATAGTGGCTTACGGCCTACTTTATCGACTAAGGCAATAGCTATAAAGGTAGATAAAATATTGGTGGTGCCTGCAAGTACATTAATAAACAGTGATTGTGATTCATCAAAACCAGCGGCTTGCCATAGCTCTGAGCCGTAATAAAATACCACGTTAATACCAACAAATTGTTGGAAAACTGATAAAGCCACACCCACCCAAACAATAGGATGTACTTTTTTACTGCCATCAATAAATAAGTCGCGAATACTTGGTTTTTTATCACTTTGCAGAGACTGTTTCACGTCATTGATTTGCGTATCAGCATCGTCATTTGAGATTTTATTAAATACAGTTTTAGCGTGTTTAAGTTTACCTTGTGCGACTAGGTAACGCGGTGACTCAGGAATAAAAAGTACGCCAATTAAAAATAAGCCTGCAGGAACAAGTTCAGCCCAAAACATCCAGCGCCATGCGGCTAAATCTAACATTAAAATACCTTCTGCACCGCCAGCAGCGTTAGCAATTAGATAGTTACTTAAAAAGGCTGCAAATAAGCCAAGAACAATAGCGAGTTGTTGTAATGTCGCTAAACGGCCACGTAAACTTGCTGGTGCTACTTCTGCAATATAAGCAGGTGCTAAAACAGAGGCTGCACCTATGCCTAATCCGCCAAATAAGCGGTAAAAAATAAACTCAGCGGAACTGTCGGCAACCCCAGAGCCAAAAGCGCTAACTGCAAATATAATAGCAGTGACAATCATAATAGCGCGACGGCCAAATTTGTCAGCTAATGGGCCAGCGGCTAATGCCCCCAGCGCACAACCTAATAATACAGATGCAACATTAAAACCAGTTGCAACACTGCTTGAATTAAATGTATTACCTAATGCCGATACGGTGCCGTTTATAACGCCCGAATCGAAACCAAATAAAAAGCCACCAATAGCGGCAACGGCCGATATAAAAATAACATATAAAAGCGAGCACTTCGTCTGTGCGCTATGCTCACCTTTAGTTGTATGCTGTGTCGTCATGTTGTTCAATCCTAATTTTTATTATGTGTAATGTAGTTAAAGTAGCACTAAATTTGCTGGCAACCTTAGCACAGAGTGATCACGCTAAAAAAGATATTTCAATAGTAATACGTATGCATAAAAATTTATTGGGTTGATAAAAATAACGAGATACTAGATACTGTTTTTATATACAGTGTGGGCGGTTTTATGAAAAAAGAGTTACCAGCGAAATATTATTTGGCACATTTTAGAGAGCTATTAACGTTTGTGAGCGAGAAATGCATGCATTTACTCGAGCAAAAGCATATTTCATTTATTAGTAAAATAAATACGCTCGACGAGCAGAGCCAGTGTATGTTGGCGCGCATTTATTCTCGTAAGCCTTATTTAGTTCAAACCCAATCATTAAACTACGAAGAAATTAGCTCGCCATACCAAGCACTTTTTAAATTAAAAGCGGCAAAGTTAATTGTAGAACCCTCTAATAAAGATCATAGGCAACTACTAAGTCACCTAACAAAACCGGCGCTAATCGAGCTGTTAGAAAAGCAAGAACAACCGCCATTATTTAAAAAAAGTGCAGCTAAAAGTAACTTAGTTGAAGTAGCCATCTCATTCTTTGAATCTAAGCCAGAGTGCCTTGTGCATTTATATAACCAGTACGTGATAAATAATAGAGAAGAGTATTACGAGTATTTTGAGTTTTTATATATTGGCAGACTCAGTGCTGGCGATATTAATCATCAAAATCGATTTGTACTGCGAGATTTAGGCGTAACACCTGTTAGGCAAGAGCATAGTGAAAGCTTGTCGCGCTTTGATTCAATAGAGGAAGCGCAGTCTAACTATGCATTAAACCGTTTGCGACTAACGCTTAAAAATACAAAAGATGACAATGAAAGAGAGGGACTAGCAAAGTGGTTAATGAATGAAGTAGCGGTAGGGGTTATTGCACAAGAGTTAAAAAACAAGTTACTGGTTATGCTTTATAAGCAACTAAAAACAACTAACCCAACACTTGCGTTTGATGTACTTAATGCCTGCGAAGACGATGCACAAGCCTTAGAAATTCAAATAAGGGAGCAATATCGACAGGGCAATAAGCAATGGGTAAAAGCACATCTTGAGCAAATTATAGAAAACCCGCTTACCGATGAGTTACTGTACTTTGCAGATGACTTTTTAATGCGTAAATTTAACAAGCAAACCCGTTCGCGGCTCAGTGAAATGTTAGCCAGTACACGCTGCATTATAGAAGTTGATGAACTTTACCGTGGCGATGTTGAGTTAGGTGTGAGCGATCACTACACTCGTCAAGGCAAACAGGTTTTTTATACTGAAAATACTTTGTGGCAAAGCTTATTTGCGCTGGTTTTTTGGCAAGAGCTGTTTATTGAAACCCCAACACCACCTTGTAACGAATTTGATATTTTCCCGCAAGCGTTAAAAACAGACACATTTTATTTAAATCAATCCTCACAAATAGAAGCGCGGCTAGCTGCGTGTAATAGTGCCCAGAAATTGCTGCGTTTAGTGTGTAACCATGCCGCAAGATATTATGAGCAACCAAATGGCTTATTTAGATGGCACCCAGATGTATTAAAGCCAGTAGAGATGCTTATATTAAAGAGCCCAATAACCGTTTTACTTCAGCATTTAAAAAACATGGCAAAGAACTACCGACAGCTAAAAGATGGTTACCCCGATTTAATGATTGTTGATAATAATGCCGTTCATTTTGAAGAGGTTAAAGCGCCAGGAGATAAGCTTAAAAGAAACCAGCTAGTGAGTATCGATAATTTAAAAAGCTGTGGCTTTATCGTAAATATTGCAGCGGTAAACTGGTATGTAGATCCTAAGCGGATTTATAGTGTGGTAGATATTGAAACAACAGGGGGCCTAAAAGGGGGGAACCGAATTACCGAAATTGGTGTTGTTAAAATACAGCAAGGCAACATTATTGATACATGGACTACGCTGATAAACCCAGAGCGGCCTATCCCTCGTTTTATTACTAAACTAACCGGTATCAACGACGCCATGGTAAGTGATGCGCCTATATTTAGCGACATTGCTTCGACTTTATTAGATAAGCTTTCGGGTAGTATTTTTGTCGCTCACAATGTTAATTTTGATTATGGCTTTATTAAAAAAGAGCTTGAGGGGCTGGGAATCAACTTTAAAATGCCAAAACTATGTACCGTTGTTGAATCACGTAAAGCATTTAAGGGATTAAAGTCGTACTCACTGGGGAATTTATCTGCACACTTTAATTTAGATTTAACTAACCATCACCGTGCATTAGATGATGCTAAAGCGGCCGCGCAGTTATTGTTACTGGTACAACAATCTACAAATAGGGTTTGCGTTTAGGAAGTAAAAAGCGCTAAGTGCGCTTTGTTACTTTATTTTCAAAGTCACTTTTTACGATATCGAGCGCTTTTAATACTTCTTCTGGCTCTACATCATGCTGCTCTAATATCATAATTAAATCAACAGCCAGTTTCACGTGTGTAGGAGCTTCTTCTAGTGGGTTACTCATGGAGCGCTTTCTTTTTAGCTATTTGATCAATCGCAAAATTAATGGCAACTTCTACGCGTTGCTGCATATCTAAACGATCTGTTTGAGTCAAATAAAACGCCATATCTACATCGTAACGAATATAGCGGGGGGTAATTGATTGAGAACGGTGCAGCAAAAGTCAGCCATTACATCGTCGTTGTAACGTTCATTAAGTTTACGTTTTTCTATTTCTTCTAAAACGAGTTTTTCGTAAAAATTGTGTATGTCGTCATCTAATCGCATATTCCTGTCACTCTTTTTTATTGTCTGTAATGAGTCTATACCAAGGATTGTTATAAATCGAGAGCCGCTTTAAATAGTTGCTTATGGACACTAGGGTCTGTTGACCTTTGCGGATTAATATTTGTTCAAACTAGGGGCAATTTAATCGCGGCGCGAGGTTTGTAACCTAGTGGGCTAAGTAAAAACCGAGCAACAAAGAGTTAATTGCCCCTAGGCAGAACCCTTCGGGCAGCGCCTGTTTGGCATTAATGCTGCGTTATCGCCTATTTATGGGGAATAACCACACCACATAAGCTCTGCCTTGCCTAAATACCAAACAGACTGCGGCAAATTTAACCTTGAAAGGTCAACAGACCCTAATTAAATTGTTGATGTTGCGTTGATAACCGCCACCTAAAGCGCACATCAGCGGTATGTTTCGCTGCTTACAAAAATTAAGAACGGTAAAGTCGCGCTCATATATACCAGCTAAGGAAACATCAAATAAGCCGAGTTCGTCTTTGGTGTAAATATCGGCGCCCGCATTATATAAAATAATATCGGGCTGGTGGAGGCGAACACATAACTCAAGAGCTTGCTCTAGTGTTGTTAAATACTCTGCATCTGTGGTGTTTGCAGGTAAGCCAAAGTCATAGTTTGAGAGCTGTTTTTGCCGAGGAAAGTTTTGTTCACAGTGAATTGAGCAACTAATTATCTGCTCGTGCTGTTGGGTTATTTGCGCGGTACCGTCACCTTGATGCACGTCACAATCAAATATTAATACAGTGTCGGCTTTCTCCGTTGCAATAAGATGCGCTGCCGCAATGGCTAAATCATTAAAAATACAAAAGCCACTGCCGTAATTGCTGTAAGCATGGTGATAGCCGCCACTTAAATTAGCCGCTAAACCACTTTCAAGTGCTGTTTCAGCGGCTTGAATACTGGCACCAACAGAGTAAAGAGTTCGCTCAACAAGTTTATAAGAGTGAGGAAATCCCATTTTTTTAACCGCTTTGTCAGTTAACGACCCGTTTAAAAAGTCAGCAATATAATCTGAGCTATGGCATAAGCTTAACTGCGCTTTAGTTGCTGGCGAAGGCGATATAAATTGGGTGTAGCCTAAACGCTCTATTTCATGTTTAAGCTGCTGATACTTTTTAATTGGAAATCGATGGCGCTCAGGGAGCGCTAAAGCAGAGTAGAGAGGGTGATAAAAAAGCTGCATTAGCGTAGCTGTTGTTTTTCTACTTGTTGAATTTTGTCTTCGGTGGCAGAAATCGCTTTTCTACAACGGCCGAGTCGTGCATGAGTAGTTAAAATTTCTTGGTTAAGCTTTTGTGCTTGCGCAGGCGATGCTTTTTCCATTTGTAGTTTACGCTCTTCAATCATCAGTACTAGGCGACGTTCAAATTCATGGTTTTGTTTAAGCTCATCATATAACTCATGGGATGATTGCATGATTTTTTGCACCGCTTGTTTATAAACAGGCTGTTTAGCACGAGGCTTATAATGACTTTTATTTTCTTTCACCCAAATAGGGGTCGATTTAATAACATTAAATACCGCTTGTACCTGACTGGCAATACGCTCAAGTGCATAGGTGTATGCATGACGGTGTTCGCTCGGTGGTAAGCTAGCTATTTCATCTTCTATTTCTACTACGTAGTCGGCTAAGTTCATACTTTTGGTGCTAAACACGGCTCTGTCAAATAGGCTCGGCTGTGCCTGCATATACCGGTTTTTAGAAAAGAGCTTTGCTTTGTCAAATTGCTCTGCCTGTTGCTTAAGCGTGGCAACTTGTTGGCGTAGTTTATCTAAAGCGGCAGGTTGCATGTTAAAAGTATGCCTCGTAAATTAGTTTTAATGCTAAAAGTATAACCATAGTATTAAATACTGGACGAATAAATTTACTGCCAAAACGAATCGCTGAATGTGCGCCAAACCATGCACCAAGCATGATAAAGAAGCCCATTGTAATTCCCAGTAAAAAGTTAACATGGCCAAGTGCAACAAAGGTGATCAGCGAGATAAAGTTAGAAACAAAATTCATTGAACGCGCCAAACCACAATTAAGTAGCAAACTCATTTTATAAAGCATACCGTTTGAGGCAGTCCAAAAAGTTCCCGTTCCAGGCCCAGCTAAACCATCAAAAAAACCTAGGCTTAATCCTTGTAGCCACTGTTTTAGTTTTATGGTTGGGGTTAACTTAGGCAGGTCGTCACTTCGTGTGGTACTTAAATTACCAAACAAGCTGTAGCAAGCCACTAAAATAATAATAATAGGTAAGAGCTTATTTAAAAACTCAATGCTTAAATGATCAACAATGAGTGTGCCTAACAAAGCACCTATGGCGGTAGCCATAATAGAAGCAAACCAAAATCGTGGGTTAAATAACTGTTTTTTATAATAGGTGATACTGGCAGTTAACGAGCCAAAACTGGCGGCCAATTTATTTGTGCCGAGCGTCAAGTGAGGAGGCAATCCCGCCGTTAACAGTGCCGGTACAGTAAGTAATCCACCGCCGCCAGCAATAGCATCAATAAAGCCCGCTAAAAGTGCAACGCCACATAAAATAGCCCAAGTTGTTGGGTCGAGTGCAAGTTCAAACATCAGTAATCTATTTGTCTTTTAAAAGGTGGTAAGGTGTCAAGCATGGCTTTGCCATATCGTTTGGTGATTAAGCGTCTATCTAAAATAGTTATTGTGCCAATATCACTTTCTTTGCGCAGCAGTCTACCACAGCTTTGTACCAATTTCTTTGCTGCGTCTGGCACGGTTATCGATAAAAACGGATTACCGCCTTTACTTTGCACAAACTCCGCTTGTGCTTCTTCGATAGGCGAGGTGGGCACCGCAAATGGAATTTTTGTAATAATTAGGTTTTCTAAATATTTACCAGGTAAATCAAGTCCTTCAGAAAGGCTTTGGGTGCCAAATAAAATACTGCCTTTGCCTTCATCAATATTTTTAGTGTGTAATTTGAGTAAAGCTTCTCGTGACATTTCACCTTGTACTAATAAGTTAAATCCTTTTTTTCTAAGAAACTTACTTACATGGTCCATTTGCCAGTAAGAGGCAAATAACACTAAGTTAGCTTTTTTAGTGTTTAGATATTCGGGTAATGTTTTAGCAATATGATCGCTAAATTCTTTATCTGTTGGCTCTATGCTTGACGTCGGAATACGCAGAGTGGCTTGTTTAGGGTAGTCAAACGGGGAGGGGACTTTTATAAACTTTACCCCTTCTTCTTTAGCAAGACCGCTTTCATAAGCAAAGTGATCAAATGAGCCTAGTGCGCTCAAGGTAGCTGAACATAACACGGCTCCAGCACATTCGCTCCACAGCTTATCTTTTAAATAGTAACCGACCTCAATGGGGCAGTCGCTAAGCAAGTGATCATGATGGCTTTTATATTCAAGTCGTTTTATCCAACGCGCATGCGGCGTGCCTTCGCCTTTAGTAGCGTAACTAAACCATAATTTATTAAGTTGTTCTAAGCGATTTATGTATTGCCCACTTTCAGCCAGAATGGGGTCGGCAACATAAGGTTTAATATCACCGTCGCTTACATCTTGTGTGAGGGTGTCGTGCATTTTATTCAAACACCGTAATGCATCAAGCGTGGCTTCGCTAATGTCTTTTGCCTTAGCGTGTAGCGATTTAGGAATTTCACCATGTTCAAAGCGATAGGTATCGTCTTTTGAATATTCAAAATCGGCGTTGTCTAGAATATCGCGCACTACTTTTAAATCTTTGTTAGCATCGTTAACGCTATCGCATAACTTAAAGTTTTGCCCAATACCTTTTTGCCCAACTAACACTTTGGCCATTTTGCCACTAAATTTAGTGAGTTTGTCGAGCCAATCTATCGTGCCTTTTATTGTAGCTGCAGCAGATGAAAAATCGCGGGTAATATGCGCAAGGTGATGCGCTTCATCGATTACATAAATAGTATTGTCGGGCTCAGGTAAAATTTTTCCGCCCCCTAAATCTAAATCAGCTAACAGTAACGAATGGTTTATAACCAATACATCCATTTGCATTAACTGCTGGCGGGCGAGTTGAAAAGGACATGTTTGGTGTGCTTTCATCTGGCGTTGGCAGGCATGTTTATCGCAGGCGATTAGTCCCCATACCCTATCAGGAATGGTATCAGCCCAGCTGTCTCTATCGCCTTGCCATTTTTTATTGACATAGGCATCGTAAAGTTGCTTTAAGCACTTAGTTTCCATGTCACTTAATGGCGATGTAAGGGTAGGCATAAACTCCATTTGAGTTTGGCTATCGCTGTTTAGCGCATTATGAAGTTTGTGTGCACAAATATAACGTTGGCGGCCTTTTACTAAATCAAATTTAAAATCGAGCCCTGAGTGTTTTTTAAAAAATGGTAGCTCTTTAGCGATTAATTGCTCTTGCAGAGCTACAGTAGCCGTAGAAATAACTAGTTTCTTTTTTTGTGCTAATGCCAGTGGTAGAGCGCCTAGACAGTAAGCTAATGACTTACCGGTGCCTGTGCCTGCTTCAATAACACAAATACGTTGTTTTTTATGATATTCACCGGCTAATGTTTTTGCTATTTCAGCAACTAAATAGTTTTGACTACTACGAGGGCGGTAATCGGTTAGGTTATTTGCAACATGCTGGTGTACTTGTCTAATTGTTTTTTTAAGTGAGCTCGATAGCATGTGATGATTAACCTAAAATATGTATATAATTACAGTGTATATATTAAGTGGGATCGAACATTGACACAAGCAATCTATCAGGGCTTTATTTTATCAAGGCAACAATACACTGCTAAAAATGCACAAGGTATTACTTTGTGCTATTGGCTAAGCTCTGAGCAGGGCCCGATAAAAGTGACGATTGAAAACCAGCAAGCGCTGTTTTTCATCCCATTGACAGAGCAAGATACTGCAAGTGCTTTACTGACTCAGGCAAATATAAAAACGCAGTTTAAAAATGTTGAGCTTTGTCACTTTAGTGGTAGCGAATGTGTGGCCTGTTACTTTAACGATATAAAAAGTTTATACACTGCACGAGCTCTTTTAGAGCAAGTAATGCCAATTTATGAAGCCGATGTGCGCCACAGTGACCGCTTTTTAATGGAGCGCTTTATTAAAGGGGGCGTATGGGTAACCGGTAACGCCAAAGCTCAAAACGGCTTTATTGAAATTAGTGATGCAAAGCTAAAAGCAAACAACGAGTATACGCCAACGCTTAAGTCTGTTTCTTTGGATATAGAATGCAATGCCGATGGCGTGCTATTTAGTGTTGCACTGGTGGGAAATAGCTTAGATTGTGTACTGATGATAGGTGAGCCACAGCAGCAGAACGACTCTATATTTGAAATAGACTGGTGCTTCGACGAAATTAACCTGCTCACCAAGCTGCAGCAGTACATTATAAATAATGACCCCGATGTTATTGTTGGTTGGAATGTTATTGATTTTGATTTTAGTTTATTGCAAGAACGCGCTGAGGCGTTAGGACTTACCCTGAGTTTTGGCCGAGATAATCAACCTTTATATATTAATAAAGGTCATTACACTCGATTAACGCTTCCAGGGCGGTGCGTCATTGATGGCATTGATACCTTGAAGAATGCCACTTATCGATTTGACAGCTTTTCGTTAGCCAGTGTTGCAGAGCGGGTGCTTAACGAATCTAAATTAATAAAAACCGATAACCGATTAACAGAAATTGTTCGTCAATTTAATGAAGATAAGCTTTCTTTAGCGGCTTATAATCGTCAAGACTGCATTTTGGTTAATCAGATTTTCGAAAAACTAAAGTTATTTGAATTTGCCATAGTCAGAACTCAAATCACCGGGCTAGAACTTGAGCGCATGGGTGGCTCGGTTGCCGCATTTACAAACTTATATTTACCGCTGTTACATCGCAGTGGTTATGTTGCTCCCAACTTAGGCGATCATGGGCTATCTTTTGAAAGCCCTGGTGGCTATGTGATGGAGTCGACTCCAGGGCTTTTTAAAAACGTATTGGTACTTGATTTTAAAAGCTTATATCCGTCAATTATGCGTACGTTTTGTATTGACCCGCTAGGTTTAATCGCAGGGTTGAAGGAACCAGAGCAAGCGGTTGAAGGATTTAATCAGGCATTATTTTCAAGAACGCAACACCACCTGCCAAAATTAATCGAACACCTGACACAAACTCGTCAAAAGGCAAAAGACACTAATCAACCTATGCTCTCGCAAGCGATTAAAATTATTATGAATAGCTTATATGGCGTACTGGGCTCTAAAGGCTGTCGGTTTTACGACCCGCGCTTGTCTAGTTCTATCACTTTACGTGGCCATGAAATAATGCAAACAACTCGTAAATGGATAGAAGCGCAAGGCTTTGAGGTGATATATGGTGATACCGACTCTACGTTTGTAAAACTCAGTGAAGATACAAGTCCTGAGCAATGCAACGAGATTGGCAGCCAACTTGTTCGACATATAAACGAAAAGTGGCAGGTCGACTTGAGGCAGCGTTATGACTTACAAAGCTATTTAGAAATTGAATTTGAAACCCATTACAGTCCGTTTTTTATGCCAACTATACGAGGTAAAAAAACAGGTTCTAAAAAACGTTATGTTGGTCAAGTAACCAAAAAAAATGAAAAAAAGTTGGTCTTTAAAGGTATGGAAACCGTTCGCAGTGATTGGACTGAGTTTGCGCAGGAGTTCCAAACTCAGTTGTTTGAAACTCTTTTCTCTAGCCACTTCGAAATACAGCAACTGCACAATATAATAAACAGCTACACGCAAAAATTATACAGCGGTGACCTTGACCACAAGCTCGTTTATAGAAAGCGTTTAGGGCAGCATCTGAGCGATTATATTAAAAATATCCCACCTCACGTTCAAGCAGTTAAAAAACACAAAGCGAGCCATCCTGAGTTTGAAATAAAACGCGGGCAAGTAATCGAATATGTTTACGCAATAACTGGCGCCGAACTTTATACAGGTAAAAACACCCTTAATTACCCCCTATACATTCAAAGACAGCTTGAACCCGTAGCGCAAATGATATTAAGCGCTTTAAACACATCAACTGAATCTACTCAAGCTACATTATTTTAACTTAGCTATGAGCAAAATAGGTGCTTTGTAGGTTTTTTTTCGATTATTAGTTCCTATTTCGCATAAAAATTGTAAATTTTAAAGTTAACATTTGTGATCATGATTACAAAATTGTTTTAAATCACTACAAAATAAAAATCTAATATAAATTAATAATTATCATTTAAATCAGGTGTTTATCTTTTTGTTTTTAGGTTGTTTCTAAATCAAATCCAAAAAAAGCTTAAAAAGCGAACCAAATAAACTTAAAAATGATAACGAGAAGTCACTTAAAGTGTTTTTAAGGTTAATTTAATGTTGACCGTGTTGTGATCAAAGTATTATCATCTAGGGCATGATCACAATTTAATTAACAAAAGTGGTCAAAAATAAAAAAACAAATAGTATTCTAGGGAGAATCAAATGTTAAATAACAAAGTTTCAAAAGCAGTTCGTTTAGCGATCGCTTTTGGTGCAGCTTCTACTGCTGCTTTCTCAGCAAGCTCAATTGCTGCAGAAGAGGGTGCAGAACAAGTTGAAAGAATTCAAGTAACCGGTTCACGTTTAACAAGAACTGATCTTGAAGGTGTTGCTCCAATCACTACCATTTCTGGCGAGTCTATGGGTGATATGGGTATCAGTAATGTTGGTGAATTCATTCAGTCAAACCCTGTAATGTCGGGCTCACCAGCTACTACAAGTACAAACAACGGCGGTAACGGTGGTGTATTCGTAGAGCTTCGTGGTCTAGGTTCGTCAAGAACACTTGTACTAATTAATGGTCGCAAACCTGTTTCAAGTGATTTCCAAAACATCCCGTCTGCAATGATCGAAAGAATCGAAATTCTTAAAGATGGCGCGTCTGTAACTTACGGTTCAGCTGCTATGGCAGGTGTTGTTAACGTTATCACTAAAAAGCAATTTACAGGTATTGAACTAAAAGCTAATACTTCTTGGTACGACGATTTCAGCGCAGGCAAGCAAGAAAACTTTGAAATTGTAGCTGGTAAAGAATTTGACTCAGGTCATATTACTGTTGGTTTTGATTACTCTCAACAAGACCCAATCTATCAAGGCGATGTAAAGGGTGTAGATTTCTTCCAATACCCTTGGTACGTAGGTTCTACAGATCAAGCTAAAAGCTTTTATGAAAATGGCCTAATCACTCCACAAGATGATCCAGATAATGCAAACGTAATTATTTTAGGTTCAGGCTCTGTTCCATGTGGTAACTTCTACCTTAGAAATCAACCAGGTAGTTTCACAAATGGTAATTGTCCAACAGGTGCTGATGGTAAACCTGCAGCAGGTGACATGAGACCTTTCGTTGGTGGTGGTGCGAATAACGATACATATAACTACGCTCCAGTTAACCTAATGCAAACACCTTATGAAGTAGTAAACTTCTTTGTTGACACGTCATTTGAAGTTTTTGACGGCGTAACCCTATATACAGAAACTCGTATCAACAAACGTGAATCTCGTCAAGAGCTTGCCGCTGTTCCTTACGATACTCGTTTTGATCCAGGATACTTAGTACCTGACTCTGCTGGTAACATGGTAAATGGTGTTTCTGCAGATAACTACTACAACCCATTTGGCGAAGATGTAATTCGTTCACGTCGTCGTATGCTTGAAGGCGGTCGTTCATTTGAGCAAGATTATGTTCGCTTCCAAAACGTGATCGGTCTTACTGGTGATATTAATGATTCTTGGACCTATGACGCTTACTACAACTATGGCGCTAATAGCTTAAATGATACTGATTTTGGTCAGTTATATGGTCCTAACTTATCAAATGCAATGGGTCCTTCATTTAAAGACGCTGACGGTAACATCGTATGTGGTACAGAAGCTAACCCAATTGCTGGTTGTGTATCGCTAAATGTATTTGGTGGTCCAGGTACTGTGACTCAAGAAATGCTTGATTATGTTACGGCTCCTCTTGGTGATTCTTATAACGATTCATTCCACCAAGTTCGCATAGACGTGTCAGGTGAGTTATTTGAACTACCTGCAGGTTATGTAGGCAGCGCGTTCGGACTCGAGTATTACGAGACAGAATTTGAAGATGTAACTGACTCAGGTAAATTCTTTGACGAAGTGACAGGTAATACTGGTCAACCACTTACAGGTCTTGGCAGACATTACACTGCAGCAACAGCTGAATTCTTAATCCCGTTAATTGCAGACATGGGTGTTGAAACTCTTGATCTTACAGTAGGCGGTCGTTACGATGACTTCAGTACAACAGGTACTAGCTTTACTTGGAATGCCAAGTTAGAGTCGCGCGTTTTTGATGGTTTGAAATTCCGTGCTAACTACTCAGAAGTATACCGTGAACCTACATTAGATGATCTATATTCTCCTGCTGCGGATTCTTTTGAAACAGCATCTGATCCATGTGGCGCTGCTCGATACGGTGATTTATCAGCTGCAGGTCAAGCATTATGTGGCACTCAAGGTGTACCAACAGGTGGTCACTCAAGCACTGACTCTCAAATTCGTACTCGCGTAGGTGGTAACACAGAGCTACAAGCTGAAACAGGTGAAACAATCACTGTTGGTTTCGTATGGGCTCCAAACTTTATCGATAACCTTGGTATCACAGTTGATTACTGGGATATCAACATCGATGGTAAAATCGATTCTTTAGATACTACAGACATCATGAATGGTTGTTACACAGGTCTTCTAGAAGAGCAGTGTGCTAAAATCACTCGTGCGGCAGATGGTACTATCGACAAAGTTGATAGCCGTACAACTAACCTTGCTGGTATGACAGCTAAAGGTATAGACGTAGATGTAAACTACAGCTATGAGCTACCTAAAGGTATGTTACGCCTTAACCTTGCTTGGACTCATTTCTTAGAAAGAGGTGAAGAAAACTTCAACGCAGAAACAGCAACGTTTAATCTTGAAGATTTAGCTGGTCGTTTTGAAAATGATACGTCTTACTTTGAAGACAAAGTATTATTTAATGCAACTTACATGTTAGATGACTTAAGAGTTGTTTACGCAGCTAACTACCTTTCAAGCCTAGAATATGCTGACCTTTCTTTCTTCAATGCTGCAGGTGAGCTTGAGGGAATGAAAGCTACTATAGACTCACAGGTTTACCATGACTTGTCAGGTCAATACACTTTCAGCACTGATACTACAGTACAGTTTGGTGTTCGTAACTTAACTAATGAGTTACCTCCTTTCATCGAAACTGCATCTAATGGTAGCACTGATGAAAGTAACTACAGACTTTATGGTCGTCAGTTCTTTGCTGGTATTTCTCAAAAGTTCTAATGTTACTTTTCAGGACTTATTAAACTAATAATTAGTTCTAAGTTAAAAGTTAAACGGCCCCAGATACTGGGGCCGTTTTTTATTTTTAAAGGAAATATAATTAAAACTTTTTAAATATTTATAAATGGCTATTAAAAAGTGGTTTGTTTGTTAAAATTTAACTACATAAACTAAGTTAATATCTAAATGACCTACACCCTTAGACCCTATCAGAGCGAAGCGGTTGAACGCACCGTTTTACACTTTAGAAAAACTAACGAACCTGCTGTTATTGTTTTACCTACAGGTGCTGGTAAAAGTTTGGTGATAGCTGAACTTGCGCGTATTGCTAAACAAAAAATATTGGTGTTGGCGCACGTAAAAGAATTAGTGGAGCAAAATGCTCAAAAATATAAAAGCTTTGGTCTTGAGGCGAGTATATTTTCCGCAGGTCTCAAAGAGAAATCGTTAACCCACCAAGTTACCTTTGCCAGCGTGCAGTCGTTATCGCGTAATCTAAATAAACTTAATGAGCACTACTCATTACTTATTATTGATGAGTGTCACAGAGTAAATGGCGAAAAGAAAAGCCAATACGGAAAAGTTATTGATGCACTTAAATCTCACAACTCTGAATTAAAAGTGTTAGGTTTAACCGCGACGCCTTACCGACTAGGGTTAGGCTGGATTTATCAGCATCATTACCATGGCTTTGTGCGTGGCAATAAGGAAAGCCCATTCAAACGCTGTATTTTTGAATTACCTTTGCGCTATATGATTAAGCATAACTACTTAACTCCCCCTAAAGAGGTTGATGCTGCAATTAGTCATTATGATTTTTCATCTTTAAGTAGCAATGCATTTGGGCAATATAGCAATGAGGATATGAATGCGCTGTTAATAAAATC
The DNA here is from genome assembly GCF_048318575.1 of Pseudoalteromonas sp. RW-H-Ap-1. GTDB lineage: Bacteria > Pseudomonadota > Gammaproteobacteria > Enterobacterales > Alteromonadaceae > Pseudoalteromonas. The sequence continues at coordinate 2,187,064 of NZ_CP166996.1, read as the reverse complement.
GACCCGTGCAACTCAAACAATTTTACAGCAAGTTATTCAATATAGTGAGAACCGCCATGGCGTGATGATATTTGCAGCTACGGTTATGCATGCACAAGAGATAATGACTTATTTACCCGAGGATCAAAGTGCGCTGATCACCGGAGATACTCCTAATAGCGAACGCGATAAAATAATTAAACAATTCAAAGCTAAAAAATTGAAGTATTTAGTGAATATATCGGTTCTTACTACCGGCTTTGATGCACCCCATGTAGATTTTATTGCTATTTTACGCCCCACAGAGTCGGTAAGTTTATACCAGCAAATTGTCGGTAGAGGTTTAAGGTTGGCTGAGGGTAAAGATGATTGTTTAGTGATTGACTATGCGGGCAATGGCTTTGATTTATTTTATCCAGAGGTGGGTGATAAAAAAGGCGATAGCGATAATGAACCCGTGCAAGTGCTGTGTCCCGGATGTGGCTTTGCCAATATATTTTGGGGTAAAACAGACGCTGATGGCAAAGTAGTTGAGCACTTTGGTAGGCGCTGCCAAGGCTTATTAGAAGATGATAATGGGGGAAGCGAGCAATGCGATTATCGTTTTCGTTTTAAAGAGTGCGAGCAGTGCGGTGCACAAAATGATATTGCTGCTCGAAAATGTCATGACTGTGGCGGTGTGATGGCCGATCCTGATGATAAACTCCGTAATGCGTTAAACCTTAAAGATGCATTAGTCCTTCGTTGTAGTGGCTTGAGTGTGACTAAACTTAAAGAGCAATTGTTAAAAGTTACTTATTTTGATGAAGACGGAGCCAGTTGTGATGAAGTTTTTGATTTAGCAAACAAAGGATCACTGTATTATTTTAATAAGCAATTTGGTAAGCGTGTAGGACAGGGACAGTCTCCAGTTGAATTTATCAGTGCAGATCAAGCTATAAAAGCCCAGTTTGATTTAATACCACCAGATTTTGTGATTGCTCGAAAAAGTAAAAAATATGGCTGGAAAGTAGCAGACAAACTTTTTGATTATAAAGGCAGCTTTAGAAAAGCAAACCAGCTAAGCCGATAGGCTAAGCTGGATATCTCATTCGTTATGAAATTATGCTTCTTCTGCGTCTAATCCCCAACCATCGCCATAACCATTTAAGCTATTAGCGATACTTTCAATATATTGTTCTGCTTGGCCTAAAAGTGCATGCTCTGGAACCATCTGTACATGGGCAATTACTTCCCAAACACCGGTATCTTTACATTTCTCAACATCAGCAGTTTGCACTAATGCATCGTTTACAATCTCAGTTGCAAATTTTTCGGCATCAGCCTGTTGTTCAAATAAAATGTAAAAATCAATTTGTTGCATTTTACTTAAATCTACACCGGCGGCGGAAATTTCAGCAAGAAGCTGGCCATTATCATCATCAGGAAATTGCATTTAAAACTCATAAAATTAGTGTTTACTCATTAGTGCTATTGTAACCAAAATAAATCATTAAAGCGCAAGAATTTTTAGTTAACCTCAAAGCGATTTAAAGGGTTCGTATAGAGCCAGTTAATATTTTAGACACTGATAATGATTAAGTTAATGTTAGGCTCATTATCGCTATGCTATTATTCTGTCGTTAGTGTGTTGTTTTTTATGGGTACATAGTAAGGATGATTACTTGTTCAATCAGTTTTTAAAATCCGTTATTTGTTTTTGCTTATTTGTGAGCTTTTTCGCTATTGCAGCTGACAATACAATTGAAGATTATGAAATAAAAGGAATTAGTGGAGAGTTAGAAAACAACGTTGCTCTTTATTTAAAACCCTTAGTGGGTGAAAAATCAACACGCTCACTGCGTCGTTACGCTAAAACGCAAGTTAAGGATAGCTTAAAGGCATTAGGGTATTACAGTCCAAATGTGACTATTGAATTTAATAAAGATGAGCGAGAGCTTGTTGCCACTATTGAGCGCGGCTCTGCAACTCGTATAGAGGCGCTTAATATTAGCGTTAACGGGGAAGCTAAACACGACCCATCAATTCTGCAAGTAATTGAAAGCATAGGGTTAAAGCAAGGCGATATTTTAAATCATGGAGTATATAGCGCAGCCTATAAAAGAATTGAATCAGTTCTGTTAGAACATGGCTACTTTGATGCTAAATGGCCAGCACGAAAATTTGAAGTGTCATTAAAAAAACATAGCGCCGTTATTACCTTTACCATTGAAAGTGGTTTACGTTATCGCTTTGGCGATGTGTTAATTACCAATCAAAGCCCCGCAGAAAAATACATTCGCTCTTTAGCCCCATTTAAAATAAGTGAGCACTATAAAGCATCTAAGATTGCTGACTATAACCTAGATTTATCGAGTACTCCTTATTTTACTAGCGTGCGTGTTTACGCTGATATTTCAGCTAGAAAAAATAGCCAAGTACCTATAAAAGTCGACGCATTACATAAGCCCGCTAATAGCTATGAAATTGGTGGCGGGTTTAATACCGAGCTCGGTCCAAAGGTACGGTTTAAGTGGAGTAAACCATGGATCACGGAGCAGGGACACTACCTAGAAAGTAATCTTAATGTTGCAAAAAAACAACAAGATATTTCTATGGCGTATACCATTCCGGTTAATGATCCTAATGATGATTTATGGCGCTTATCAGCAGGTTATAAACTTGAGGATGAATTAGCCGACGATATTTACAGTGAAATTTTAACCGCGCAGTTGCAAAGGCAATGGCTCACCGAGCAAAAATGGATTAGAACTGCGTTTATCAGACGCGAGCAAGAAACCTATCGGATTGGCGACGGGGTAGAGCGCACCACAGAAATGTTATTACCAGGTATCAGTTATGCCCGAAAACAATCGAAGGGTGGCACCACCCCTTATTCGGGCGAGCAATGGTCTATATCGGCAGAGTTTGGGCTTGATAGTGTGCTCTCTAGTACCAATATTGTTAGGGTTCAATTACAGCATGCATGGTTGCGCACTTACCTTAATAAGCACCTTGTGTTTTTAAAAGCAAACTTAGGTGCCATGTTAGTTGACGACATTAACAATGTTCCATATTCATTAAGATTTTATGCTGGTGGCGATCAAAGTGTGCGTGGCTTTGCTTATCAATCAATCTCACCAGAAAATGACAATGGCGATCGCATCGGTGGTAAATATTTAATTGTGACGACGGCTGAATATAATTACCAATTTGCCAAAAACTGGCGAGCAGCGTTGTTCGTGGATGGAGGGACTGCAACCAATGATTTTTCTGAGCAATTTGAAGTTGGTGCAGGGTTTGGTTTTCGTTATTTAACGCCTATAGGACCAATAAGAATAGATCATGCATGGGGGCTCACTAAAGAAAGTAAAAGCACTCGTTTAAGTATTACCATAGGGCCTGAAATTTAATGTCTGTATTTAAAAAAGTCACGGCAGCACTTAGTACCTTAATTGTTACTGTATTAGTGACATTGTTTTGTGTTGTTTTTACAGCTCCAGGTAATCAGCTAATTGCTTATAGCGCTAATAAGTTAGTTGACGGCTTAAAAATTGAAATAAAAAATGGGCGTTTTTTATATAATGATCCGTTTAATTTGCGTTTTGAGCGTGACGGTTTATTACTTAATGCCGAGCAGCTTAAACTAGATTTATTTTGGTGGCACTGCGATGGTGTGTGTATTGATAACTTAAGTGCTCGGTCTATAAAACTAAATTTACCAGCATCCCCATCTAATTCCCCTGATACACCTAGCGAACCGCTGGAACAAATCAGTTTGCCATTTAATATTGCACTTAAGCGTTTAGCGGTCACTGAGTTTGTGTTAAATCATCCAAGTGCAAACGTAGATGTTAATAATCTGGAGCTTGCTGCAAAAGCACAAGGTGCTGATATTCAAATTAAAAGCGTGAATATTCCGAGTGTTTTAATCGCGTTAAAAGAGCAGTCTGGGGCAAATACAGCCAGTTCGTCCCCAATTACTGAGTTACCAGCACTCCCTAATATCGCATTTATGTCGCCACTCAATATTTATCTAGAACAGTTTAATATTGTGCAGTTCACGGTAAAGCAGGGCGAACAGCAAAATATAATAAATAATATTGCGCTACAAATGAAGCTAATAGGTTCTGAGATTAACGTTGCCTCATTGTCTGCAAATTATCAGCAGTGGCAGCTTAATACAGCACTAAACGCAAAGCTTAAAGGCCGCTTACCAATTAATGGCGATATTAGTCTAAAAGGGCATGGTTATGATGCCAACATGCAAATAGGCGGAGACTTAGAAAAGCTCAATGTAGATATAAAAAGCAGTGAATCATTTCCTTTTCAACTTGCTGCTACGGCTAATCTCAAACAACCAAATTATCCATTTAGTATCAATGGCGGTGCAGAGCAGTGGATTATCGACACAGCAAGTAAAGAGTTAAAGATAACCGGCGTAAAGTTAACCGCGCAAGGCAATGCCAACGATTACCAATTATCGTTATTTGGGAATAGTCAGTTAGGTGCGTATCCAAGTGTGAATTTTAACAGTCAAATTAATGGCTCACTGAGCGAAGCAAACTTAAAAAAATTAGCCCTTAAGGCGAATGATAGTCAGGCTACTATCCAAGCGAATATCGAATGGCAAAATGGGGTTAGTGCTAACTTTAGCGGCGCGCTATCGAGTTTAAAAGCGCAATACCTCACTGACACACTTACCAGTGATATTTCAGGGCAGTTTAATGGGGCATTTGTTACCAGTTCAAATAGCTGGAAATTAAGTATGGATGACACCCAATTAAGCGGGTTACTAAATGATGTACCGCTTAATTTTGCTGCTCAATTTAACTTAAATGATGAACTTAAAGCCACTGTAAATAAATTTAACCTTAGCAGCGGCACAAACAGGTTAACCTTAACAGGCGAAGTTGATCAGCAATGGCAGATTAATGGGGCTATTGCGCTGCAAAGTAATGATGATGCAAAGCTTCCGTTTATTGCTAATGGTAAAGCCGATTTAAGTATAAGAGGCGAGCGGTTGACGCCTGCAGTTGATTTAGTGTTAAAGCTAGAGCAGTTTATTTATGACGAAATTAATATTAATAAGTTGGCGTTAAAAGCACAGTTAGACACCGCTACCGATTGGCAAACAGATATCAGCGTTAGTCTTGATTCAGCGCGTGTTATGCATCATCAAATTAATAAAGTGGAAATAGTCGGCAGTGGTGATAAAACCGATCATCAACTGAGTGCATCTATTGATGCTGATGCTGGGGCAGCCTCGTTTGAACTAAATGGCAAACTCGCTAACGCGATTTGGCAAGGTGAACTCAGTAATATTAGCGTAAGTGATAAAACGCTTAGCTTTGAAAATGCTAAAGATATAGCTGTAACTATAGATTCGAAAACGGGCGACTTTGATGTGAGTGCGCATTGTTGGCAATCGAGTAATAGTAAGTTATGTATTGATAGATTAAATCAAACCCGCAAATTAGGTCAGCTTAACGTAAAACTGGCCAATCTTGCATTGCGAGAGCTAAAACATTGGTTACCAGAGAATGTAATAACACGTGGTGATATAGCGGGAGACTTTGCTGCTAATTGGCAAGCAGGCACACTTAAAACTCTACGCGCTAATTTAAATTCATCAGGGCTTAACGCGGTACTTATTAACGAAGAAGATCGATTTAAGCTACCTATAGAAACGCTAAACATAAGCGCTTTTTCTGATGCTAAGGTTGGTCAAATAGAAGCTAACATAGAATCGAGTGTTTTGGGTAAAGTAACGACTAAAGTTGATATTGATGATATTCAAAATAAGCAAACGCTTAACGGTAATATTCAAATTGATAAAATTTTATTGTCTGATATACAGCCATTTTTAAATACGTTCGAGCAGCTTAATGGCGCCATTCGTGGGCAAGTTGCATTAGCAGGCACACTTAAAGACCCTTTGTTAGAGGGAAATTTAAACATAGAGAATATCAACCTAGAAGGTGAACAACTGCCTGTTGCCCTTAAAAACTCGAACATTAATGTGGCGTTTAATAAGTCCACCGCCACCATTGAGGGAGATTTAAATGACCCTCAAGGCGGACAGGTAAAATTAACGGGGAATGTTGATTGGCAAGGTGAACAACCAGCTGTAAATATGAATGTAGTCGGCAGTGAGTTTTTTGTAAGAGCGCAACAAGGCGTTGTGTTTAAAGTGTCGCCTGAGTTAAAAATAAGTTTAGCTGACAATGCACTTAAGCTGGTAGGTGATGTTGTGGTGCCTTATGGTCGAATAGAAATTGAAGAGCTGCCAGAGGGGGCTGTACAGGTTAGTGATGATGAAATAATTTTAGATCAAACTACGCAAAATACTAAAAAAGCGCCATTTAACTACGATATTGATTTAAAAGTAACAGTTAAAAATGATGTCAGAGTAGCCTCATTTGGACTTGAGTCTAAAGTAGTGGGTGATATGGATATAAAAATGAGCCAAGATTCACCCATTATTGCCATTGGTGAGCTTAACTTAATTGAAGGGACTTACTTGGCATTTGGTCAAGACTTAATAATTAGAACCGGGAAAATTGGTTTTAGTGGCGCAATAGATAAGCCTCATTTAAATATTAAAGCTATTCGCAACCCAAATAATACTGCCGACGGTGTGATTGCCGGTGTTACTTTAACTGGCAGTGTTGAGCAACCAAATTTAAAAGTATTTTCAGAGCCGGGCATGGACCAAGCACAAGCCCTAGCGTATTTGCTTAATGGTCAACCATTAGGGGAGGGCGACAGTTCAACGGATGCAATGTTAACTCAATTACTACTTTCTCAAGGAGTGAGCCGAAGCGAAAGCTTAGTGTCTAAAGTCGGTGAATCGTTTGGCTTGTCAGATGTGAGCTTAAGCTCTAAAGGTAGTGGCGAGCAAACAAAGGTTGAAATATCAGGTTATCTCGCCCCTAGTTTGCAGGTTAAATATAGCGTGGGGGTATTTGAGTCGCTCAGCGAAGTGGCGGTGCGTTATCAGCTAATGTCGAAGTTATATATAGAAATAACCAGTGGCCTGTATCAAAATGTCGACATATTGTATAAATTCAATTGGGATTAACCTTTATTTACCAATACCAATACCAATAATAAAAAGGAAAAGGTATGAAAAAATTCGTAATCACTATTATAGCGTCGGCTTTGCTCGGCGGATGTGTCCAGCAAAGCACTTTGCCATCAACGCCAGTTAAAAGCCTAACCAGTAGTGAGATTATTGCTGCTACAACAGATGAGCAATGGCGATGGGTTGATCCTGAGAATATTTTAAAACTAACCCTACCTACCGGTGCTGCGTATATTGAGCTCAATCCAGCGCTTGCGCCAAAACACAGTGCTAATATTAAAAAATTGGCACGACAGGGCTTTTATCAGGGCACTCATATTTATCGTTTTGTGGAAGGGTTTGTTGCTCAAGGTGGTGATAGCACGGGTAAAAAGTTAACTAAAACCAAAAATAGCACAGTACCTGCCGAGTTTTATTTAACCACCAACGAGCCGCTTATGATCACTGAAATGGGTGGAGATGGTTATGCACCAATAACCGGGTTTTTAAATGGTTTTGCGGTAGCTCAAAATGAAACGCGTGATCAAACATGGCAAATTCATTGCCATGGTGTATTTGCTATGGCACGCGACAACAATATAAATAGTGCCAGCTCAGAGTTTTTCGTCACCATAGGGCAAGGTCCGCGTTATTTAGATAAAAATATTACCGTATTTGGGCGAGTACTGACAGGTATGGCGCATTTTCACCAGTTAGCGCGCACACCTAAAAGTGGTAGCGAGTTTAACCCTATTACAGACTTACAAGTATTAGCCGACGTTAGCAGCGATAACAGCCGATTTCAAGTAATGAAAACAGACTCAGATGCATTTAAACAGTTAATCTCAGCACGAGGTAGCCGTAGCGAGGAATGGTTTGCGTATAGCCATAATTACATTGATGTGTGTGGAATGCCTGTGCCAACTAAGCAACTTAACGATTAAAAAAGGAGCCTGAGGCTCCTTTTTTGTTTAGCTTATTGACGGTTTATTTTTACCGCAAAAGGGGTATCGTTATGATGCGTTGAGCGATATGGATTAATATCAAGGCCGCCACGACGCGTATAGCGCGCATAAACGTCAAGCTCTTTAATATTCAATTGAGTGGTTAAGTCGCTATAAATACGCTCCACACATTGCTCATGGAACTCATTATGGGTCCTGAACGAAATTAAATAGCGTAATAATGACTCACGACACACTTGCTCACCAGTATAACGAATAATAATGCTGGCCCAATCCGGCTGTGAAGTAATTAAACAGTTCGATTTAAGCAGGTGACTATGCAAGGTTTCGCTAACCACTTTATCGCTTTGTGATTTTAGAGAATGTGCATCAATATGGTAGTTATCTATTTCAATATCTAACTCATCAATACACTCACCTGGAAGCGGTGTGCAAGGAATACAATTATAATCATCAGCGCTGTATAAGGTTACCTTTACCGGGCTGTTTACCGCATTTGATAAGTCGTCAATTAAATGTTGCTTAACAATGTCAATACTTCCAAAGCGACTTTGGTTAAAGCTGTTCAGATAAAGCTTAAACGACTTTGACTCTATAATGTGACTACTTTGGCATTCGAAAGTAAATATAGCCACCGCAACTTGTGGTTTGCCTTTGGTATTTAACCAAGATAGTTCGTAACCGGTCCAAATATCTTGGCCTTTGAATGGTAATGCGGCTTCATCAATACTCAACGCGTCGCGATTAAGCTTGCGAGCAATAGGAAAAAGCAAGCTGGGCGTGTATTGATCTACATACTCAGTAGATTGACCAAGTACGCTGCCTTTAAGATCGGGAGAATTGCTGTAATCTGTCATGTTTGCTCTTAAATAGTTACAATGGGGACATTATATCTAAATTAAATGAGTTTCACAGTATGTCTGTTGCAATGCAATTAGCCCAACTTCACCAACGCTTTAGTGAAAAAACTATCAAAAATACACAAAAGCAGCCACTCATCGCCCACGATGAGCAATGGCCAAGTCCTTGTGAAATAGGCACAGCCGATGAGCACGGTATGATTCAATGGCAAGCGATAGTGAGAGAGCCTGCAGGTTCTTTGGCAGATCTCGCTAACGCATTAGAGCTTGAATTTCCTGATGAACTTAACCAGTTTTATGGGCATATGTTTGCTGGCAGTATTTTAGCCAGCGTTGATGGTCATCAAGTGGAACTATTACAAGCGTGGAATGAGGATGATTTTGACTTACTGCAACAAAATATCACGGGTCATGTTTTAATGAAGCGAAAGCTAAAGCAAGCGCCAAGTGTTTTTATTGGTTTAACTGATCAAGATGATTTACTTGTTACGGTATTAGTGGAAACAGGTGAGGTGTGCCTAGAGTATGTAGGTAAAAAGCCACATCATGTACTCGCCAAAAACCTCAGTGAATTTATAGCGTCGTTGGCAGTATAATTATAAGGTAATTTTAAGGTGTGATGTTTTAGACATAGCACCTTAAGTATGGGATTTATTGAAAATCCCATGAAATATTAGACACTAAACCACACGGCTCACACCTAAAATCAAATAAACCAAACCACGGCTCAGGTAATTTCCATTCACCTTGGCAACTTGGGCATTTACGCTTAAGCTCCGAGGCTTTATCGACCCCACCTACACGATATAAGTAATAGTAAACAGGCTTTTTAGTTAAAAAGCTGATGCGTTTGCTTATATCTTTACCTCGGCGATACAAATCACTTTGTGTGCTGGCTATTTCCTCTAATGCAGGAAATTCACAGCGAGTTGCGCCATTAATTTGAATTTGATCACACGCTTGCCAGTCTTCTTGCCATTTAATCAGGGTTTTATAATCGCCATTGGCAATTGCTGGAATATTGAATAGCGGAACGGGTAAAAAGTCATCGCCACAATACAGCGGGCTGCAGGTGTGCACATACGTAGTATATAAAATATAGCTTGAGGGCTCTTTACAACCATCGGCACCGTTTGAGTGAATGTCTTGACCTATTATTTTCACCTTTGGTGCTAACAAGCCTGCATCATGGAGCTTTTCAACACTGTGCTTTACAAATGCGCTGTTGTTAAGAGGGTGCATAGCGTCCTCGGTCGGACACATAACGCGAGTGATAAAATAGCCATCTTTTAACACCGTTGGAAATTCTTCTCCAATGATTTGGCCATTAAAGCGTAATGCATTTACCAAGCGATTTATTGCTTGCTCGGCTTGCTCCAAGGTGGTGTCTTGGTAGCAGTCAAATGTTAAATCAACAACAAACATTTATAGTCTCAAATTATTTTGGCGCGAGCAGTGTAAGTAATTGATCTAACTTTTGCTCAATTCTATCTAATTGAGAGTTGTTTTGATCTTCATTACTGGCACTTTGCTTTGGGGGTTTCATTAAATTATAAATTGAATCAGGATTATTCTTATATTGACTCACCGCAGCAATAATAACCGGCATTGGGGTCGGTGTTGTTAAACGACTTTTAGTTAGTGCAACAGTGGGAACTTTGCCTTCATCAAGAAGGACTTTAATAGCTTCAAATACAGCAGCATTCATTCAATTATAACTCTTTTATAAAGTAAGCTCGCAACATTGACGCTGCGAGCGGGTATGGTATCAATAAAGTGGCTAAGGCACATTAAAATGCGCATTAAATTAGGGCCTGTTGACCTTTCAAGGTTAAATTTGCAGCAGTCTGTTTGGTATTTAGGCAAGGCAGAGCCTATGTGGTGTGGTTATTCCCGATAAATAGGCGATAACGCAACATCAATGCCAAACAGGCGCTGCCCGAAGGGTTCTGCCTAGGGGCGATTTACTCTTTGTTGCTCGGTTTTTACTTAGCCCACTAGGTTACAAACCTCGCGCCGCGATAAAACCGCCCCTAGTTTGAACAAATTTTAATCCGCAAAGATCAACAGGCCCTAATTATTTTTGACGAAGACGTACGTCTAGTTCATCAATTACTTCACTCCAATCGCCATCAACCGCTAGCGATTCGGCAATAAAATGTTGTTGGGCTTCATCCCAAAAGGGAGCATCTTGCAACAAGGTTGTATCGGCAATGGAGTGCGAGGCAATAAATGCATCTATTTGCGCATCCGAATCCGGCAGTCCTAGTTGGGCGAACAAGGTATTAATAGTATGTTTTGTTGTATCCATAATAATGCTCCTAAATGAATTAATATGTATTAACTCTAGGGGGAAATGGTATATCTAGCCAGTTTAACCCTTACTGAATCTATGCTTTATTTACTCAATAGTAAGTCGCTAAAGCATGATCTGACTCAATGCAATGGATGAGCGTACTAACTAAAATGTAAATTCGCTTATTTGTCTCACTTAGGTATATAGTTATATAAGCATTTGGTCATCGTTGTAGTTCAAAATTAATCCCTTATGCGTTACTTGGCGTAACGATGGGGGTGTAAAATAACAAAGGAAATAAAATGACAGCCACAGCAGAATCGACAGACGCCTTTAGTGTTCAGCATATTGCACCAGAGGATATAAGCACAGCAGCCAGCCTGATATATCAGGCATACCAAAACGATCCTATTTTACAAACTCTGCTAGGGTATAACGAAGATAACCCGCTCGATTATGAAAAAAAGCTACGTGCACTTATTCGTGAAGAGCTCAGTAGCTTTTGGCAAGAGAAGCAGCCTTTAATTGGCCTTTACCGTAATGATAAATTAAAAGCGGTTGCCTGTGTGTTTGAGTCAAATAGCCAATTACAAGCTGAGCGTTATTGGCATTGGCGATTAAAGCTGATGCTAAGTGCAGGTTATTTACAAACGAATCAATTAATTGAAAAAGAAAAAACCATTCGTGACGCCTTAAAGCCGCAAGGGAATTATTACTTTTTAGCGTTTATTGCGGTTGATCCACACTTTCACGGGCAAGGGTTTGGTCGCACTTTACTTAAAGGTTTAGATGGCTTAATACACGATAATCCTGAGTCTTCTGGTATAGCGGTATTTGTGACTCGTGACGAGCATACGAAATTTTTTAAATCGCAAGGATTTGAGCACTTTAAACAACTTTCATTTAACCAAGTTAAGGGTGAATTACTATTTAAAGTTGCTAATGCTCAATAAAGGTAGTTGTTCATAATGGCGTATCTGTAAGCCTATGTTCCAAATCGGGCACACCAGTGTGAGATATATCCTACATTAGTGTGCTCTTTGTCAGTTTAAATCCATTATTTATCCGTTTATAATCATCAAGCTTCTGTTATTTATAGCTATTTTTGTTTTTTCAATTTTGTGACATTAAATTTTTTAGTTTTCCTCACTATTATACCCAGCCGTTTGGTTTAAACTTTACTTTGTCAAGACGACATAGCTCAATGACTGAGCTAATGCCATGGATATGGAATTAGGCAGCATAGTAGTGACTAGCAGGAAGCGCAAAGGACAAGTTAACACGGATGCAAGGATGAAACAGGAAGTACATGAAGTACTAAAATAGCTAGGAGCTATTTAAAGGATACCAAGGATGATGCGATAGGATATTGCAGGAGCGTTAGTTTACGCAGGACGGCCAAGACGGCAAGAGGATATTGCAGGATGCAATGGAGGGCTAACAGGGTAGTTTGCTCGTTCAGTGGATGATAAACAAGGATCAGGTAAAGGATACCTTACAGGATGTTGGCAATTAGGGCGTAACTGAGGTTACGCCTTGGTTTTTTGTATTACAAAAATTATATCTTATGTGGTGGCACAACCACACTTTTTAGCTTTTCATCTTCCATGATTAACACTCCCTGATAAGCATTTTCACCATCGCTTGAAAATTCAAAAATAAATTCGCTTTTCATGCCCGGTTTACCACTTTTTAAAATGCCAAACCGACGCTTGCTACAAGCCACACTCATTAGTTGTACCTGCAATTGCTCACTTTGGCGTTTGGCATGGACGTTCGCAGCTTCGGCTATTTTACGATTTAGCCAAAAAAATAAATTACAGCCCCAATAAGTATGAACGTCCATAAACTAGCCATTTAAGAGAATAACCTTCCAATTGCGCGAGCTAACGTCTCGCTTCTGTTTTCTTTACGTAGTAATGCTAATAAATGTGGGCGAATAGTTGGAATTGCAACTAAATCTGCAAAAATGCTGGGAAATAACTCAGCTATTTTCTCATGGTGCGCACAGTTATCCATAAATACATGCAAACGCTGTGGCTCTTCTAATTGTTTAAAGCAGCGACCTGCAATAGTTAATAAAATGTCTGAGTCTTGCCCAAGCGTAGATTCTAAAGCGCAGTCAACCAGTTGTGCGCTAAGCCCAGTTGCTTGCCCTGATGATATGGCGCGAAGCGCGGCAGAAGCCGTAACCACATCATTATTGTTAAGAGCGGTTTGTCCATAACTTAACATTAACTCACTTAACGTGGGTGGTATTTCGATGTGTTCAAGCATTGCGCTTAATGGTTGTAATACTTCAACAGGTAAATTAGGCCACGCAGCGTGTAAGTGTTTTAAGTTATCAGCACTGTTGAGGCGATAAGCAAAATCAGCAATGCCTTGTAGTGCCATACTTTGCCAATTATCAAAACCAATCTGGCCACTAAAATAAAGCTGGGCATGCTCATAATACTGTGAGGCTGGTTGTTTTAATAACACTTTAACTTGTGCATTAAACGCCGCTAATTTATTAGCATTAGGAGTAAATACGTACGGGTTATTATCGAGTTTGCCATCGGCTTGCTCGCCGGTTATTTCTGTTCCTAGTGCTTGAATTACCATGTCTGCAAAGTGGTCGCGGCTGGCACTAACGAGTTTACTTTGTTCATCAAGAGGGAATTTTAAAAACCACACATAGGGTTCTTTGCTAGCTTTACTGTCCCAAAATTGAATCGCTAGCCATGCATGGCCTGCTAATGGGTAAGGGTAAGGAACTTGCGCTTGTTCAACAGCTAAAAATTGTTGTTTATCAAGCTTGGTGATATGCCTGCCAATGTCAAAAGCACGCCATTGAGTTCCTGCACCGTCTAAAAGCTGGCCTAATGTGGCTATATGTTCACTCATGAATTTCCAACTGTTTTTACTACAAAATTACGCTAATTATACGCCATAGCGACTGTTGAGGGAACAGGGTATAATTGTGCAATATACAAAGTAAAGGGTGATTATGACTGAGCAAACCCAACTCTATTTAACACAATTAACGGCGCTACTTAAAAAGCATCAGCTTTGGCAAAATGAACCGATTGATCCTGCATTGTTGCATTCAAGCGTGCCTTTTTGCCATGATACGCTTACATTTGAACAGTGGTTACAGTTTGTATTTATAGAAAAAATTCAGCAGATTATTACAATGAAACAAACGTTGCCACGTAATTTTGCAATTGCTCCTATGGCGCAAATGACACTCATTGATAAATCCGGAAGCGAAGAGATTATTTCTTTGTTGACGCAAATAGATTCATTGCTAGGAGAGTCTGATGACCGAACGTCCAGCGCCAGTTGAATACGGTGAACTAAATATCCTCTATCAAGATGAAAACTATGTAGCGATTGATAAACCATCGGGCTTGCTCGTTCATCGCTCCTTTTTAGATAAACATGAAACTCAATTTGCAATGCAAATGCTACGCGATCAACTCGGTCAGCATGTGTTTCCTGTGCACCGTCTTGATAGGCCGACATCGGGTGTGTTGCTGTTTGCTCTAAGCTCAGAAGCCGCGCGTGATATGAATCAGTTGTTTATTGAGGGTACGATCTCAAAGCGTTATTTAGCTTTAGTACGCGGATTTGCGCCTGAATCTATTTTTTTAGATAAACCGTTAAAAGAAGAACTAGACAAAATCGCTGATAAATTTGCCGATCAGGATAAAGATGCTCAAGAAGCACAAACTCAGTTTAACTGTTTGCACCAAGCTGCGTTGCCTATTCCCATAGGAAAATACCCAACGGTTAGGTATTCTTTGGTAGAGTGTTTTCCTAAAACAGGGCGTAAACATCAAATTCGTCGCCATTTAAAACATTTGTCGTTACCAATAATTGGCGACGTTAACCATGGTGATAACCAGCACAATCAGTTTTTTAGAGAACACTTTTCTCTTAGGCGATTAATGTTATTTGCTACAGAGCTTAGCTTTGTACATCCTTATAGTAACGAATCGATAATAATTAAAGCGCCACTAGGTGATGCAATGTTGAGTATTTGCAAACAGTTAGGGTGGCCAAGTGAAGAAAAGGATTATTAATGGCACATATTAGTATTTTTGTAGGCAGCGTGTACGGTGGTGCTGAACGTTTAAGTGAGCAAATAAGCGATACTATAGAGCAAACTGGCCATCAGGTAAGCGTATTTGCAGAGCCAAGTTTAGAAGATCTAAAAAATGCGACGCATATTTTAATAGTTACTTCAACAACAGGACAAGGCGATATACCCGCTAACTTGGCAGAGCTTTATAATCAGCTTAACAGTACGTTTCCAATGTTAACCAATAAAACATTTGGCATTGTAGCCATGGGTGACAGAAGCTACGGTGATACGTTTTGCGCAGCAGGGCGTAGCTTTGATGAACTATTACGTGACTTACAAGCTAAACCTGTGGGTAACCGACTAGAAATTGATGCCTGTGAAGACTTTGAGCCTTGGCCTGTCACCGAGCCTTGGTTACAAACTTGGCTTGGTAAATTACCCTCTTAAATGCGCAGACTCTAAATGAAAAAACATAAACTGAGTTTAATTGTGCTTGCAGGTGGCTTAGGTAGTCGCTTTGGTGGCAATAAACAAATTGCAGAGATTCCAGGGCTAAATTGCACTATTATGGAGCTGAGTATTATTGATGCGCATGCTGCAGGCGTGACGCAGGTGGTGCTGATAATAAACCAAGCGGTACGCAGTGAAATAGAGCGTACTATTTTGCCACGCTTGCCTAGTGATCTTGATGTGGTACTGGTGGAGCAACACATTGAGCAGGTTCCCGAACAGTTTAAAGCAACACTTGCCCAACGGAAAAAACCCTGGGGCACAGGTCATGCTCTGTTGTGTGCCAAAGCCCACATTAATAACCCCGCTATTGTGATCACTGCCGATGACTATTATGGCAAATCTTCGTTTGTATTACTGAGTGAGCACTTTAAAAGAAGCGCTGAATGGGCAATGGTAGGGTATCCGATTATTGATACTCTTTCTGAGCACGGTGGTGTTAATCGTGGGGTATGTAATATTGCGGATGGAAAGCTTGTTGCCGTAACCGAGTATTTGAATATTCAACAACAGTCTGAGCATACTTTTGGCGATAACCCACAGGGTTTACGTGAGAAAATTAGCCCCAACTCCCTAGGCTCGATGAGTTTTTGGGGGATCACTCCCTGCTTTTTTGACTATTTGCAACAAGGCTTTGAAACGTTTTTACAGCAATATAACGTGAATACTCAGCAAGAATACTACTTACCTGATCAAATCCAGAAAGCTATTAATGTAAAAGCACAGCCTGTATTTGTATACACTGCAAAAGAGCCTTGGTTTGGTGTTACCTATAAATCAGAACTGACAAGCATTGCGGCTACTTTGTGCGCATTACGTCAAGCGTAGCTATTAAATTATTATCGCCTTGGGCGAAAAGAGTGAAGTAGAAAATGAATACAGTTCCTATAGAAATTTATTTATCTGAGAGTTTTGGCCTTGACGAGAAGCATGCGAGCATAAAACCTATTGGCAGTGGGCACATAAATACTACCATGTTATTAAGTACTTCGAAGCGGTCACTGGTTGTTCAAAAGCTCAATACGGTGGTGTTTCCAAAACCACATTTACTTGTTGATAATGCAAGATTAATAGAGCAACACTTAAGTAAAAAACAACAAGTAGGTGAATTCAACCTAACAATAGTTCGCCATGTAGCGACGACTCAAAATAACTATTTAGTTAACAATAATGATGATACTTGGCGAGCTCTTGAGTTTATTGGGGGCAGTTACAGTGAAGATGTGGTTAATACTGCTAGCCAGGCGCAAACAGCAGCTAATGCATTTGGTCAATTTGCGCAAGCGCTACAAGACTTTGATGCTAACAAATTACATGCGGTTATTCCCAATTTTCATAACTTGGCCATGCGTGCAGAAGTATTCAAGCAAGTTGTTAGCACCGATCCTCATAAACGTTTGGCTAATTGTCAGGATGAAGTTGATTTTTGCCTGTCGCAGCTTTCACTTATTGATGAGCTTAATGCCATCGAAGGAAAATTGCCTATTCGTGTGTGCCATAACGATACAAAAATAAACAACATGCTATTTTGCTTAGACTCTAGTAATGCAAAAGCGGTGATAGATTTAGACACCTGTATGCCTGGTTATTGGCTTAATGATTTTGGCGATATGGTTAGAACATTCTGCTCTGCAGAGCAAGAAGATTCAACGGCGCTTGAAAAGGTAGGTGTTCGTGAAGATATTTTTGCAGCGATTGTTAAAGGCTATGTTGAGCCACTAAAGGGGGTATTAACGCCCGCCGAGAAACAAAGCTTTTGGTTAGGTGCTAAAGTAATGCCCTTTATGATTGGCTTACGCTTTTTAACTGATTATATAGATGGTGATAATTACTTTAGCGTTAAGCATAAGAGACACAACTTAGATCGCGCAAAAAACCAATTTGCCTTATACAAGGATATAGTAAGTAAGCAGCAGGTCTTAAAGGAGATTTTGACTCAGGTATAAACCCAATTAATTATATTGCTCAAAGCGTTATAACTAAAACTTTGAGCAATATAAATTGAGGTTAAACATTGAAAGTATGTGTTAACTTCCAACATCTCAATTTTTTACTTATTAAGCATCCGCTAGTTTTACACGGATTTTGCTTTTGTCTACTGTGGTTTGATTAAGCGCTTTAATTGCGCCTTTAACTTCAATGTCATTAGGCATTTCTACAAAGGCAAAGCCTTTAGATTGGCCTGTTTCTTTATCGAGTACCAAGTTACAGGTGGTCACTTTACCGTGAGCCGTAAATAACGTACGAAGTTCATGCTCAGTAGTGGCACGTGATAAGTTACGAACTAATAATTTCATATATAACCTAAATAATGGGTTCAAGCATAATTATCTCAAGTAACCTTGCTTTAACCTAACGTTATTTTATAAACAGTAAAAATAACCGCTAAAAAAACAAAAAACCGCCTAATGGCGGTTTTTTATATTGCGAGAGGTTACTTTACTTCTTTACCTGCAGCTTGCTGATCAGCGTGATAGCTTGAACGTACAAACGGGCCTGAAGCGGCGTGTGTAAAGCCAATTTCATCAGCATATTCTTTTAATGCGTCAAATTCAGCTGGTGGCACGTAACGCTTAACGGGTAAGTGATGCTTAGACGGTTGTAGGTATTGTCCTACAGTAAGCATATCGACGTTATGAGCACGTAAATCGCGAAGTACTTCCTCGATTTCGCTAATTTCTTCACCAAGTCCAACCATTAAGCCTGATTTTGTTTTAACCTCAGGATGGGCTTCTTTAAAGCGACGTAATAATTCAAGAGACCATTTATAGTCAGCACCTGGGCGCGCAAGTTTGTATAAACGTGGCGCCGTTTCTAGGTTATGATTAAATACATCTGGCGGCGTTTCAATTAAAATTTCTAACGCTCTGTCCATACGGCCACGAAAATCGGGCACTAAAATCTCAATGGTAATTTCTGGGTTATGTTTGCGAATTTCGCGGATACAATCAGCAAAGTGCTGAGCACCACCGTCACGTAAATCATCACGGTCTACAGAAGTAATAACCACATAGCTTAACTTCATGTCTTTAATGGTAAGTGCCAGCTTTTCAGGCTCAGCGGCATCAGGTTTTAATGGGCGACCATGAGCAACGTCACAAAATGGACAACGACGTGTACAAATAGCTCCTAAAATCATAAAGGTCGCCGTACCGTGGTTAAAACACTCCGATAGGTTAGGGCACGAGGCCTCTTCACACACTGAATGTAAGCCATGCTTACGCATTGCTTGTTTTATGCCGTCAATCCGCTCGGTTGACTTAGGTAAGCGAATTTTAAGCCACTCTGGCTTACGAAGCATTTCGGTTTTTTCTGTTGGTAAAACTTTAACGGGGATCAACGCCATTTTTTCTGCGTCGCGTAGTTTTACACCTGGTTCCATTTTGACTGGTTTATTCATTCGTTTTCAAACCCTTCAGTATGCTTAACCTGTGTTGCATTAAGCTTTTTGATCATGTGTTTTACCAGCCCCTGACCTGCTGCTTCAAGGTTTTGAGGGCCATTTAATTCTTTAGTTTGCACCATATTCATGCCCGCATAACCGCATGGGTTGATGCGTAAAAATGGACTTAGGTCCATGTTAACATTTAATGCTAAGCCATGAAATGAGCAGCCACGACGAACTCGTAAACCTAAAGAGGCAATTTTGCTGTCGTTAACGTAAACACCAGGGGCATCCGCTTTCGCGTATGCGTTAATACCATACTCTGCAAGGGATTCAATGATGCACTCTTCAAGCCAAGTAACTAGCTCTCGCACCCCAATTTTTAAACGACGTAAATTAAATAATACATACATCATTTGCTGACCTGGGCCGTGGTAAGTTACCTGTCCACCGCGGTCAACTTTAATCACTTCAATGTCACCTGGCGATAATAAATGCTCATCTTTACCGGCTTGACCTTGAGTAAATACACTTTCGTGTTCTACCAGCCAAATTTCATCTGCGCTGTTTTCATCGCGGGTGTCGGTAAAATCTTGCATTTTTTGCCATATTGGCTTGTAACGTTGGCGCCCAAGTTGGCGTACGATTAAGGTGTTTTCGTTCACAATCAATCTCAGCTATGGCTTAAAGCATATGGCGTACGTCATCGATGTTGCTGATCACGTTATAAATTTCTTCGATATGAGTTCCACTGGTTACTGTGGCCACTAAAGTGACTGACTCATAGTTACCTTTACTGCTCGGTTTTACTTTTGGTGCATAATCACCCGGAGCGATAGGTTGTAACTTTTCTAAAATTTGATCAGTTAAGTTTACGTTTGCAAGGCCCATTATTTTAAATGTAAACGGGCAAGGGTACTCTAAGTACTCATCAAATTTAGTGTTTTTAACAGGTTCAACCACGACGGGAACTCCTCAAACAAAAGTGTTGGCTTAACTTATACGTTAAGCTTTAAACTGACAGGCTAATGACAATCTTGAAATGATGTTATTTTTGACCTAAGCCAACGATAGTCATTAAATACGATTGGTATATATGGGGCGCATTCTAGCACTTTTCAAGCAAAAAAAACGCCTCACAAAGGAGGCGTTCATATTACTTTACTGATGCTTACATTATTTGTAAGCGTAAGTAGTCATATATTTTACTAAAGAAGCTACCTTCTTGTATTTCTTCAAGTGTAACTAGCGGATATTGTGCAATATCTTCGCCTTCAAGTTGTAAAAACAGTGTGCCCACTTTAGTGCCTTTAGCTAAAGGTGCTTCAAGCGTATCGTCAAGCTCAAAGTTTGCTTTCAGGTTTTTATGTTGGCCACGAGGAATCGTAATAGGGGTGTCTTCTAAAATACCTAAAGAGACATTCTCTTTATTACCCATCCAAATGCGTTGCTCTGCAAAACTATCGCCCGCTTTGTAAGGCGTAATTGTTTCAAAAAAGCGGAAGCCGTAGTTAAGTAGTTTTTTACTCTCAACTTTACGTGCGCGCTCACTCGAAGTACCCATAACAACCGCAATTAAACGCATGTCGTTTTTTGTCGCCGAGGTGACTAAGCTGTAACCGGCATCAGACGTGTGACCTGTTTTGATACCATCAACATCTAAACTTTCATCCCATAACAACGAGTTACGGTTATATTGTTTTATGCCATTAAAGGTAAAAGATTTTTCTTTATAAAGAGCGTATTCATCTGGCACATCTTTAATAAGGGCAGCGCCTAATGTGGCCATGTCGCGTGGGGTAGTGTAATGCGCATCCGTATCAAGGCCGTGGCTATTAACAAAATGAGTATTCGTCATGCCTATTTTTTCGGCATGAGCGTTCATTAAGTCTGCAAACGCACTTTCGCTGCCAGCAATATGCTCAGCCATAGCAACACAGGCATCATTACCCGATTGCACAATAATGCCGTGATTAAGATCATCTACGCTAACTTGCTTACCTACTTCAATAAACATTTTTGATGATTCAGGAAAGTTTTTTGCCCATGCTTTTTCGCTGATAGTCACCATATCGGTAGGTGCTATATTACCTGCATTAATTTCTGTACCAATTACGTAACTAGTCATCATTTTAGTTAAGCTAGCAGGGGCAAGTTTTGTATCGGCTTCACCTTCTGCAATCACTTTACCTGTGGTGAAATCCACCAAAAAGTAACCTTTAGCATTAACTTGAGGAGGGGCTGGAATAATTTGTGCGGTGGCTGAAAAGACGGCGGCAGAACAGACTAAGCCGCAAACACCAGTAAGAATTTTATGTTTAATAGATTTCATCATACTCATTAATGGTTAAAGTTAAAAATATGCATTCTCCCTATTCTAAAGGGCTTACTGAGTGTAAAGCAAGAACGCGTTCTGAAATTGATTTTGTTTTAATGTTTCTAATACTTGTTGCGCGTGTTGGGCATTTTTTATCGGCCCTAAGTGCAATCTATAAATAGCGTCTTTTTCGACGATATTTGTTGGTAATTTATACTGCTCTCGTAGTGTGTGTGCCAATGCTTCTATGTTGGCTAAGGTACTGCCGGCTGCTACTTGAACATAGGTTTTTCGTGCATGGGTATCTGCGAGGGTAATCGCTTCAAGCTTAACCTTTGCTGTACCGTACTTATGATAACCAAGTTTATAGGCAGCAGCATAGGAAAGATCAATGATTCTATCATCATGAAAGGGCCCACGATCATTAACCCGTACTATAACAGATTGGCCATTGGCTGTATTTGTTACGCGTACAAAACTCGGTAATGGTAAGGTTTTATGGGCTGCCGTCATAGCAAACATATCGTAAACTTCGCCGTTAGAGGTATGATAACCATGAAACTTTCGGCCATACCATGAAGCAATTCCCGTTTCTGAATAACCCGTTTCATCGAGCATAGGGGTATAACGTTTGCCTAATACTTCGTAAGGGCGTGTGGTGCTTGCGCTTTTTATTACTTGAGTGACAATAGCATCTTGCATTTCTAATTCGGTCGGTGCCCGCAGTGGTGCGGCATCATGACGCATACTATAACGGCTATTTGAACTGCTGCACGCACTCAAAAAAAGGCTAAAGAGTACAATGATTATAAGTTGTTTATAAAGGCGCATTATTTTAAGAGCATCCTTTTATCTGTGGCAATCGACATAATAATGCCAAATGCAGCCATTAAGGTAACCATTGAGGTGCCACCATAGCTAATCAATGGTAATGGCACACCTACAACGGGTAACAAGCCCGAAACCATGCCAATGTTTACAAAAATATAAACGAAAAATGTCAGAATGAGTGAGCCCGCGAGTAACTTGCCAAAGGCATCTTGGGCATTAACGGCAATATAAAGTCCGCGACCAATAATGAATAGGTATAGGCTCAGTAAAACACACACACCGAACAGGCCAAACTCCTCACTCAGTACTGAAAAAATAAAATCAGTATGTCTTTCAGGTAAAAATTCTAGTTGTGATTGTGTGCCTTGCAACCAGCCTTTGCCTTCTATACCGCCTGAACCAATCGCTATTTTTGATTGGATTATATGATAGCCAGAACCAAGCGGATCGCTCTCTGGATCTAAAAAGGTCAGCACTCTCTGTTTTTGATAATCGTGCATACCATAGTGCCAAAAAGGCCATGCCGCTAAGGCAACAACAGAGCTTAAGAAGCCAATTAAACGCCAACTCAAGCCAGATAAAAACAACACAAATACACCCGAACTGGCAATCAAAATTGAGGTGCCCAAATCAGGCTGTTTTTTAATAAGTAGGGTAGGTAGCATAACAATGGCAAAACCAATCACTAAATGCAGCGCTCGAGGGGGTAAATGATTACGGCCAATATACCAAGCCACCATCATAGGAACCGCTAATTTCATCAGCTCTGAGGGTTGAAAGCGGGTGATGCCTAAATCTAACCAGCGTTGCGCACCTTTGGAGCTCACACCAAATAGGAATACTCCAACCAGCATGAGTAGTCCTAAGCAATACATAGGGATGACTAAGCGTTTTAAAGTTGCTGGGGGGATTTGTGCTAACACAAACATACCAATAATAGCACCAGCCATACGGGTACCGTGGCGCATCATCATTGCAGAATCTTGGCCAGAGGCACTGTAAACAATCGTGATGCTGCCTGCCATCATTAGTAATAAAGCAATAAAAAGCGGCAAATCAATATGCAAGCGCAGCCAAATAGAACGCTTATCATGTAAAGCCGTCATGGAACTTTACTCCCTGATGATTGAATGGGGTTAGCAGCAAAATAGTAATCCATTAATTGGCGCGCAATTGGGGCGCCTACTGAGCTGCCGCCTCCGGTATTTTCTACCACAATAGAGACAACGATTTGAGGGTTATCGTATGGGGCAAAACCGACGTAAATGGCGTTATCACGCTGGCGCTCTTTAAGTGCATCGGCGTCGTAGCGCTCGCCTTGTGCAATACTGACTACTTGGGCGGTACCGGTTTTACCTGCTGGGTCGTAGGTAGCCCCTTTAAACGCACGGTGTGCTGTACCGGTGGTCTTTTTAACCGTGTTATGCATAGCATCAATAGCAATTCGCCAGTTATCCTCGTTATTAAGAACAACAGGTGGCTTTTCTTCATTATTGAGCTGAGTAATTTGATCTTCTTTTTTAGCCACTTGCACTAAATGAGGTGGATGATTTATCCCTCTGTTAACTAAAATATTTGTCGCATTCGCTATTTGAATCGGGGTGGCAGTCCAATAACCTTGGCCAATACCAACAGAAATAGTATCGCCACGCCACCATGACTCTTTAAAACGATCTTCTTTCCACTCTTTTGAGGGTAAAATAGCGGTTGCTTCTTCATGTATATCAATACCTGAGAGTTCACCAAAGCCAAAACGCGCCATAAAGTTACTTATTTTAGTGATCCCCATACGGTATGCTGCATCATAAAAATAAGTATCGCATGACTCTTCTATGGCTTTGTAAACATCAACATGGCCATGGCCCCAGCGTCGCCAATCGCGCCATCTATGCTCTACGTTTGGTATTTGAAAAAAACCGGGATCCCACATGGTGGTGGTTTCTTGCACTACATTTTCTTCTAATGCCAAAATAGCCATGTGTGGTTTAATAGTCGAAGCTGGTGCATAGCGCCCTTGAGTCGTGCGATTGATCAGTGGACGATCAGGATTAAGTAGGGCTTTGTAGTCTTTACTGCTAATACCGTGAACAAATAAATTTGGGTCATAACTAGGGTTTGAATAAAGCGCTAAGACGCCACCATCTTTCGCATCCATGACCACAATAGCGCCGCGCATATCTTTAAGTGTATGTTGGGCTATTTGTTGTAAACCAATATCGAGAGTAAGTACTAGATCATCCCCCGGCAGTGGTGGATCCATGCTTAAGGTACGAATGATACGGCCACGGTTATTTACCTCAACTCGCTGTGAGCCAACTTGGCCATGTAGTAACGGCTCGTAATACTTTTCGATACCTAGCTTGCCAATATCATGAGTCGCTCTGTAATTGGTGGCTTCACCTTGTTGTTCAAGTTTGTTTAGTTCTTTTCTATTGAGCTTTGCAACATAGCCTAAGGCATGAGTTAAGGTGTCGCCAAAAGGGTAGTATCTCGCTAGACGCGCTTCAATACTAAACCCTGGGAATTTATGTTGGTTTACTGAAAACATCGCTACTTCGTTTTCGTTCAAGCGAGCTTTAAGAACTTGGCTTTTAAAGCGGCGAGTATGCTTTATATCATCAAGGAAATCTGCTTGTTGTTGCTCGGTGATTTCAATAATTTTACTGACGGATTTTACAGAGGCTATTAAATCGTCAACTTCTTCGGGGATCACTTCAAGGTTATAAACGGGCTTATTTTCAGCTAGTAAAACACCGTTTCGGTCGTAAATTAAACCTCGATTAGGTGCAATAGGAATTACTTTAATACGATTGTCGTTAGAGCGGGTTTGATAATCTTGGTGATCGTCAACTTGAATGGTGTACAAGTTAGACAATAATATGGCTACTAGGGCTAATATAAATATAAAACCCACAAATGCACGCCGAGCAAATAAATTAGCTTCTGCTGAGTGGTCGCGAATTGTGGGTCTTCGTTTTAGCATGGCAAGAAACTACTCGCGATGATAAGGGTGGTTGTTATTTAAGCTCCAGCCCCTGTAAAGGCTTTCAGCAACAATAATGCGTACTAAAGGATGCGGGAGCGTTAAATTAGACAACGACCACTTTTGCTCAGAGGCAGCAATACACTCGGGAGCTAAGCCTTCTGGACCGCCAATCAGTAAACTGACATCGCGGCCGTCAAGTTGCCACTTTTCCATGTTTTTTGCTAGCTGGTGAGTATCCAGTGGTTTACCAGTTACTTCTAGTGTGACAATACGATTACCTTTGGGTATGACGGCTAAGGTTTTTTCACCTTCGATGTGTAAAATACGCTTTATATCTGCGTTTTTGCCACGTTTACCTGCAGGTATTTCGATTAGTTCCAGTGCCATATCTTTGGGAAAGCGGCGCTGATATTCTGCAAAACCTGTTTCTACCCATGCTGGCATTTTTGTACCAACAGCAATCATTTGTATTTTCACGACGTTACTTCCAAGCGTTGTCTAAAATAGGGAGCTGTTAGCCCCAAAGCTTTTCTAGATCGTAATAGCTACGTGCTTGATCTTGCATAACGTGAACAATCACATCACCTAAATCAACTAATGCCCATTCGCCATCACTTTGGCCTTCGTAGCCTAATGGCTCTTCACCAGCGTGACGAGCTTCTTTTGCTAAGTTATCAGCAATTGACAATACATGACGTCTTGATGTGCCTGAACATACAATCATGTAATCGGTTACGTCTGAAGTGCCAGTTACGTCAAGTTGAATCACATCACGTGCTTTCATATCGTCAATTTTGTCTAGTGCAAAAGCGAGTAGTTGTTTCGAATCCAAGGTTTTGTCTCAATTTAAAATTTAATAGCGGTTATTTTAACACGCCGAGGGGTTTATACCAATCACTCTTGATAAAGCTGGTGCTGCTCAATATAGTGACTCACGGTGTCGGGTAATAGTTCACTCTTTTTAATACTTTTTTTAAGAGCTTGACGGATATTGCTGGATGCGGCATCCAGTTGCTTACCTTCTAAAAAGTAAAGGTGTCCGCCATTTTTTTCGTTCAGTAAGGAAATATTTTTGGTCACAGCCTGTTGTTTGTAGTTTTTAAGTTCACCTTGTACATCACAGTTTTGACCTGGGCGTTGATACACCACTACATGGCATAGACTCGTTATCGTTTGCCACTTATACCATTTATCAAGGTTGTTGAATGAATCCATACCAATTAAAAATAAAATAGGGGTATCGGGATTTTCTGCTCTTAGTTCTTGCAAGCTTAATAAAGAATACGACGGACCGCTACGTTTTAGTTCTCGTAAATCAAGCTTAAACTTTGGGTAAGCTGTAATTGCTGCTTTAAGCATAGCAATACGATGCTTGGTGCTGATCCCCGGTGCCGCTTTGTGCGTGGGTATTGCACAGGGCATAAAATAAAGTGAGTGTAATTCAAAAGTAGCCACACATTGCTGCGCCATATTAAGGTGCCCCAAATGAACGGGGTCAAAAGTGCCACCAAAAATTGCAATCATGGTATTTTTCCTTTACTGACAGTTAGTATGACACGGCAGTGGAATATCGAGGGGTTGGCAGAACTTAATGCAAATATGCGCCAATGCTTGGTAAGGGGCAATCAATACGCCTTGCTTGTAGCTTGCATCAAATAATGCCAGTTCACTGCTAATATTCTCTAGGGTATGAATGTTTAGCCTTTTAATGGCTGTTTGTACTGGCGCTTGTTGATTTTTCCATATCGCTTTTTGCTTAAACAGGGTCGCTAATGTCTCACCCTGCAGTAACCCTTGTTGTACACCTATTAAGGTATTTAAATCTTTATTGATGGCCCATAAAATACTCACTACTTCAGTGTTATCACTGGCAAGCTTATTTAATACTTTTATTGCTTGTGTAGTATGGCCGTTTAACAGGGCGTCACTTAAATCAAAAATATCGAATTTAGATTGGTTTAGTAGCCCTTGCATTACCAGTTGCTGGGTAATGAGAGCGTCACCATGTATTAGCGACAGCTTTTCAAGCTCTTGGAAACAAGCCAGTAAATTGCCTTCAGTGGCACTAATTAAACTGAGCTTAGCCTCGTTTTGTAAATTAAGTGACAAGCGTTGGCACTGTTCATCAAGCCAACGTTTTAAGTGATTACCATTAAGCGGATAGCAAGGTACAAATAACCCTTGCTTATCGAGTGCTTTAAACCACGCACCGCGTTGCACATCTTGGCTTGCTTTGGCGCCTTTAACAATTAAAATGGTGTCAGGGTTTTCAAGCTCAACGACCTTTTTAAAGGTGTTTGCGCCGGGTGTACCAGGTTTTTGCTGGTTTAAATCAAGCTCAATAATCGTACGCGCACTAAACAACGACATACTTTGGTATTGCGCTATGATTTCCTGCCAATCAAAGCCTTGGGCTAAAGTGAATTTAATTACTTCATCAAAGCCTTGCGCTTTTGCGCTGTCGCGAATGAGCTGTACACATTGCGCTTCTTGAAAAGGCTCTTCACCAAAAACCAAATAAAAAGGTTTTAACCCCTTTTTTAATTCGCTAGGCAGCTGATTTGCATAACAACGCATTATAGTTGCGACAACTCTCTAACAATTCGACGACTCGCTTGCTGGCGAATTTCGCTGATCAGCAGTTCAAGCTCTTTTGCTTTAGCTAGTGCGTTGTCAGGGTCATCTTGGTAATTACGGTAAAGCTCAAAACGTTTTTCAATGGCTGCTTGCTTTGGGCGTTTTACAACATAACTTACACTGTATGCCAGTTCATATTCAGCTACTTGTCCGTTTTGAAACAACGACAAGGTTTGGCGCTCTAGCTGCTCTTTAAATAAATAAAGTTGCGCTGATTGTTTACTCGCAGGGACTAAAGTGACATCGCTCATAGCAAGTTCTGTTTGCAAATAGCTAAACAACGCTGATTTTTGATCATCACCCACCAAGGTTAGCTGTTTTAAATCATCGGGTAGGCTTGATGCTTTTTTAAGGTGAAAGCCACAGCTCGATAACAAAAAACAGACTAGCACTAAGGCTAGTCCGTTTTTAATGGCATTTAAAGCAGCCATATTAGTTAGCTACCACGTTAAGTAATTTACCGGCTACATAAATTACTTTGCGTATTGTTGCACCATCAGTAAATTTAGTGACGTTAGATTCTGCAAACGCGAGTGCTTCTACTTGCTCTTGCGTTGCATCAGCTGCAACCGTTAGTTTTGCACGTAATTTACCGTTTACTTGTACGATGATTAATTTTTCATCTTCAACTAGGGCAGATTCGTCAACTTTTGGCCATGCTGCATCTAAAATATCACCTTCTTTACCTAGCTCTTGCCATAACTGATGCGATAAATGCGGTGTTATTGGTGCTAGCATAATAAGCAATGCTTCTAATGCCTCGTTAGCAATGGCAACATCTTGAGTGTCGTTTAATGGCGCTTTTAATAACTTATTAGATAGCTCCATGATTGCGGCAATCGCCGTATTGAATGTTTGACGACGTTCAACATCATCGCTCACTTTTGCAATCGCTTTATGTAGCTCACGGCGAAGTACTTTTTGTGGGTTAGTAAGCGCCGATTTATCAAGTGCTTGGAAGCCAACCGTTTTAACGTCTACTGCGTATTTCCATACACGTTTTAAGAAACGGTGCGCGCCTTCAACCCCTGAATCTGACCATTCAAGCGTTTGCTCCGGTGGTGCAGTAAACATCATAAATAAACGCACGGTATCTGCACCGTATTGAGCAATTACTTCTTGTGGGTCTATGCCGTTATTTTTCGACTTAGACATTTTGCTCATGCCTGATGAGAATACTGGTTCACCATCATCGACGTGCCATGCCTTGGTTACACGGCCTTTATCGTCGGTTTCGGTATTGACATCGCTTGGCGAAATCCATACATCGCCGCCTTTTTCATCTTTACGATAAAACGTTTCAGCTAATACCATACCTTGACAAAGTAAGCGGTCGAATGGCTCGTCTGAATTAACTAAACCAAAGTCACGTAATAATTTGTGGAAAAAGCGCGAATACAATAAGTGTAAAATTGCGTGCTCAATACCACCAATGTATTGGTTTACTGGTAACCAGTAGTTAGCGGCTGCTGGATCTAACATGCCTTCGTCATGGCGCGGGCTACAGTAGCGAGCGTAATACCATGATGATTCCATAAAGGTGTCAAAAGTATCAGTTTCATGAGTGGCAGGTACACCATTTACAGTCGTTTTAGCCCATTCTGGGTCGGCTTTAATTGGTGAGGTAACGCCATTCATTACCACATCTTCTGGTAAACGCACTGGTAGCATATCTTCAGTGGCAGCAAGCTCATTACCGTTCTCATCACTCAGCATTGGAATTGGCGAACCCCAGTAACGCTGACGGCTTACGCCCCAATCGCGTAGACGGAAGTTTACTTTACGCTCACCCACACCTAATGCTTCTAGTTTGTCGGCAACAGCGTTAAAGGCATTTTCAAAATCAAGGCCATCAAATTCACCCGAGTTTACTAATACACCTTTTTCGGTGAATGCTTCTTGGGCTAGGTTTACTTCAAGTTCAGAGCCTTCAGCAGGGGCAATAACTTGTTTAATGTCGAGGCCGTAGGCTGTTGCAAATTCAAAGTCACGTTGGTCATGAGCAGGTACTGCCATTACCGCACCTGAGCCGTAATGCATTAATACAAAGTTAGCAACCCAAATTGGTACTTGCTCGCCCGTTAATGGATGAGTAGCGTAAAAGCCCGTTGCGATGCCTTTTTTCTCCATGGTTGCCATGTCTGCTTCGGCAACTTTAGTGTTTTTGCATTCTTCAACAAACATTGCAATCGCGTCACTATTTTTAGCCGCTTCTTGTGCAATAGGGTGGCCACCGGCAACGGCTAGGTATGTTACACCCATAAATGTATCTGGGCGCGTAGTGTATACGCTAAATTTTTCGTTGTTATCGGTACGTGTAAATTCTATGTCTAACCCTTCAGAGCGACCAATCCAGTTGCGCTGCATGGTTTTAACTTGTTCAGGCCAGTCTTCTAATTTGTCTAAATCATCTAATAGCTCTTGTGCGTAGTCGGTAATTTTAATAAACCACTGTGGAATTTCTTTTTGTTCAACTACCGCACCCGAACGCCAACCGCGGCCGTCAATTACTTGCTCGTTAGCTAATACAGTTTGATCCACTGGATCCCAGTTAACCGTTGACATTTTTTTGTACACTAGGCCTTTTTCGTAAAGCTTAGTGAAAAACCATTGTTCCCATTTGTAATATTCTGGGTGGCAGGTTGCAATTTCGCGATCCCAATCGTAGCCAAAACCTAATTGTTTAAGCTGGTTACGCATGTAATCAATATTTTCGTAAGTCCACTTGGCAGGGGCTGTTTTATTTTTAATAGCCGCGTTTTCTGCAGGTAAACCAAACGCATCCCAACCCATAGGTTGCATTACGTTTTTGCCTTGCAAGCGCTGGAAGCGAGAAACCACGTCACCAATGGTGTAGTTACGCACATGACCCATATGCAGTCGACCACTTGGGTAAGGAAACATTGAGAGGCAATAGTATTTTTCTTTGCTCTCATCTTCTGTGGCTTTAAATACTTGGTTTTCTTCCCAGTAGCGT
Organism: Pseudoalteromonas sp. RW-H-Ap-1; assembly: GCF_048318575.1. Lineage (GTDB taxonomy): Bacteria > Pseudomonadota > Gammaproteobacteria > Enterobacterales > Alteromonadaceae > Pseudoalteromonas. Next base: position 2,156,207 of record NZ_CP166996.1, on the reverse strand, counting down.
TGGACTTTTGACTCTATGTCTTGTGGGTTATATTGCTCTTGCATTTACGTTTCCAAACTTCTTGCATACTAATAAAAAATTGTCGATAGGATACCCCAAATAAAGCGCTATTCACAGCGTCAAAGCGGCGCTTTTTGTAAATTTGCGAGTAAATTAGTTTTCAGTACAGGTTAACCTATACTTATCTATGATATAGAGTGAATTAGTAGACGTTTTGAAGGAGTATAAAATGGCAGATTACAGAGCATGGCTTAGTGATTTAACCGATTGGTTAAAAGATGTCAAAGAGCATGAGGTTAAAGCTGCAGTAAAGCGATTTATTGAATCTGAGCAGGCACTTAAAGATTTAGGTGAAGAAAAATATCAGCTTTATCGTAATTACTTAATGCGTGATATCTCTCATCTACAAGAAAATAACAGCTACTATAATTCGCTTGCATGGCAGGAGCTTAAAGAGTCGTTGTGGTTTGAACTTTCTCACATTGAAGACAAAACACAGCTTGAATGGCGGTCATTAAGTGAAGATTTTAAGCATAATGGTGTTTATCACGCAGGTGAATGGATAGCCATGGGCACATTAGTATGTAAGAATTGCAACCATAGTTATGATGTTTACCATGCAACGCAAATTATTCCTTGTACACAGTGTGATGGCATCTATTTCAGCCGCCAGGCTTTACAACCCTAAATATAAATATTGAGTGGCTGTAGGCCACTCAATATGCCCAAATCTAGCAATTAAGCTGGTAAAAAAAGAAGTTAGAATGACGAAAAAACTGCTGCCACTAACCGTATCAAATCTTGCACCGAGTATTTCTTCGAGCCATGTAAGCACTTGCATGAGCAACCCATACCCTGAGCAACTTACCTTTATAGGCCAACAACGTGCGCAAAGTGCGTTGGACTTCTCTTTAGGAATGGACCTACCTGGTTATAATGTTTACGTAATGGGAGAGGCGGCACACGGGCGTTTTACCTTAGTAAAAGACAAATTAAAACAACATGCTAAAGAGCGCACAACACCGCATGAATGGCTTTATGTTAATAACTACGACGATCACCGTGAGCCTATTGCGTTATTTATGCATGCAGGGCAAAGCAAACAATTAGCCGATGATATTGACTCATTTATTGATGAAGTACTCGACACCTTTCCTGCTGCATTTGATAACCCAGCTTATCAGCGCAAGAAAAAATCGATAGACCGTGAGTTTAACGATGCTTACGATGGCGCAATTACCGCGGTAGAAATAGCTGCGCTTGAGCAAAGTGTGGCACTAATTGAAGAAAAAGGCGTAGTCGGCTTTGCACCGCTAATTGATGGTAAGCAACTTACCGATAATGAATTTTCTGATTTGGAAGATGATTTACGCGAGATGTTTTTTGAGCGTATAGAAAAATTAGAAGATGCCCTCATTGAAGCGCTTATTGAGTTACCGCGCTGGAAACGTGAATCCAAAGAAAAGCTTCGCAACCTTAAAAAATCTACTGCTGAGCAAGCCACTAAACCGTTATTAAAAGATTTAGAACATAAATACGCCAGCCATATTGGTGTGCTGCGTTATTTAAAAGACATACGTGTAGAAATTATTGATGCCGTGCTCGAATGGCTTGATGATGAAGGTGAAAGCGAAGAAAACAAAGAAGACTTTGACCGTAAAGGCATGCTTACCGACTTTTTTGCGCCAAATATTTTGGTTGAACACAAAGAAGGCGATGCAGCACCAGTTGTGTATGAACCTAATCCAACCTTTGGTAATATTTTTGGTAAAATTGAATATGCCACATCGCAAGGGTCGTTAATTACCAGCTATCGCTCAATTCAGCCAGGTGCGCTGCACCGCGCCAATGGCGGCTATTTAATTATGGACGCTGAAAAAGTAATGGCTCAACCCCAAGTGTGGGATGGGTTAAAACTATCGCTAAAAACCCATCAAATTAAAAATGATTTACCATACCAAGACAGTGTCGTTGGTAGTAGCTTTACGCTTCGCCCGCAGTTAATACCGCTTGATGTAAAAATTATTCTACTTGGCTCACGTGAACTTTATTACACCATAGGTGAATACGATGAAGAGTTTGCCGAGTTATTTAGAGTACTTGCCGATTTTGATTATTACTTACCAAGTAGCGATAAGCTGCAGTATCAGTTTATTACTAAGGTGAGCGATTACTGCGAACAAACATTAAAGTGCACGTTAAACGAATCCGCAATGGTGCGATTACTTAAATTTAGTTATCGCCAAGCTGAGCACCATAATAAGCTATCAGCTCGTTTTGCCGATGTACTAGAGCTTGTGGCTGAGGCCAGTTTTTACGCTAAGCAAGATAAGTTGACGGTGATTGATGCTCGCCATATTGACGAAGCCATACAAGGCAAGCAGTACCGTACAGGGCAAATTAGCGAAAACATGCTCAGCGATATAAAAGAAGGGCACACTTTAATAGCAACCGACGGGCAAGCCGTAGGTAAAGTTAATGGTTTAACGGTACTGCACATTGGTGACACCTCATTTGGCACACCTGCACGCATTACTGCAACCGTTTATGCTGGCGCTGACGGCGTTATTGATGTGGAACGCGAAGCTGAGTTGGGTAAAGCAATTCACTCAAAAGGGGTAATGCTGCTTACCGGTTATTTAGGTAACAAATACGCGCAACACTTTAGCTTAACACTCAGTGCCAATATCGCTATTGAACAAAGTTATGGCTACATAGATGGTGATAGCGCCTCTCTTGCTGAACTTTGTGCGCTCATTTCGGCCATTACGAGCTTACCTATCAGTCAGTCTATTGCTCTAACCGGTTCAATTAACCAACATGGTGATGTGCAGGCCATTGGTGGTGTAAACGAGAAAATAGAAGGCTTCTTTAAGCTATGTAAAATGCGCGGCTTAACGGGTGAGCAAGGGGTTATTATTCCTAAATCGAACCAAGTTAATTTGGTGCTTGATGACGAAATACTCAATGCCGTTGAGTTAGGTAAGTTTAATATTTATGCTGTGGAAACCGTTGACCAAGCACTAAACTTATTAATGGATATCGAAGCGGGTGATATGGTTGATGAACACTACCCAGAAGATTCGGTTAATGGCATCGCATTAGCGCGATTAAAAGACATTGCTGATATTGTTAATGGCGATAACAGCGACGAAAAAGACCACGACTCAGAAGATGAAAAAGGGGAGTTATGATCAATATAATTTTACTGATTGTTATCGCTATTTTTTGCGTTTTAATTTTTAAAAATAGTAAAAAAGCCAAACAGCAAGCAATCGCAAACGCACAGATTGAAAGTGATTATTTAATTGCCAATGCAAAAACTGAAGGCGTAAATGAAACCGCATCTGGCTTGCAATATAAAATAATCCATAAAGGACAGAGCGAAAATACACCTAGCCCAACGAGTATGGTTAAAGTGCATTATCATGGCACTTTAATCGACGGCACTGTATTTGACAGCTCAGTGGAGCGCAAAACTCCGATTAGCTTTGGCTTACACCAAGTTATTAAAGGTTGGACAGAAGGCCTACAACTGATGAGCCCGGGCGATAAATTTCAGTTTTATATTCCGCACCAGCTCGCTTATGGTGAAAAGCGAGTAGGGAGTATTCCTCCTGCATCATTGCTTATTTTTGAAGTGGAATTACTGGCTATTGAGTCGTAATTTTAAAGAAAAAAACACTTTAAGCCTTACCTTAATCAAGTAGGGCTTTTTATTTGCTCTCATTAGCCAATCCTACTCAAGAATTTAAAATATCAGTCGATACCTAAAATAGTGACAAGTTTATTTTAGGGATAAAATAATGAAGATTTCAACCGCCTCAATTCAATATCAAGCATCTAATTATAACAATCAGGCTTTAGTAGAAACAGAGCCGCAACCTAAAGATGATGAATCACAAGAACAACCTGACTATGTTTTATCAGAGTTTTTAGATGCGAAGGTTCAAAAATACAGCGAAGATAACGCAACATTTGCTGAGCAATATCAAAATTTAGAAAAGGCATATAAATATTTCACCCAGCAAGTAGTTGCATTGCAAGAACAAGTAAATAAGCTTAAGCAGAGTACGGTACAACGCAGTTTAACCATTGATAATAGCCAATATGGGCCAGCTGAGGAGGGCTATCAGTTGACTATGGATGCTGAGCATATCGGGGCTAAAAAATATAAAACCGAGCAACAACAAGAAGAGATGAATAGATTGCAGCTGCAACTTAGTGAGGTGAAGTCTCAGCAGGCAGCAATAAAACAACAAATTATTGAGCTAGTAATCAACGAAATGAAAAGGTGAGGCGACGACTTCACTGTTTAGCCTTGTAATGTAAGCAGAGAAGTTAGTTTTTAAACTCAATTTTTCCTATTTCAAGCCTAAATTTCCCCGCCTGTTTACCTGCAATCATAAAGCCAAGCTGCTTTATCTCTTTAAAGCTAATTGTAGGCTGTTGTTCAAGTAAGCGGCCGCGATAAGTAAGCTGAAAATCTTCAGGTAAAAACTCAATATTAAGCCACTCACTTTTCGTGGTACTGAACGAACGTGTATAAGCCGCCCCATCCATGTACTCATTAGTTCTTAAGCGTAATTGGTAGGTTTGACCATCGCCCTTAACACGCAGCACTATTTTTGTAATATTTTGGTTTTTTACATCCAATGGTGTTCTTATAGAAGCAAACCCTCCATTGTTTGCAAGCGATACGTTGCCTGTAAACACTAAATTGCCGTCATTTTGTAAAACCTGACTATTAGAAATGCCACCCATCACCGAATCATTAACCACATCCCAGCGAGCATTGGCGTTTGCCTCGGTGGTGACAAACAGTAAATTAAAAACAAAAAGTGATGAGAGTTGTTTGGCGGTCATGAGTAATTCCTTAAAACCATTATTAACAGTAATACGTTTTGATGTAATAATTGTTCACTTGATTATTTTAATACTGGGATAAGGTAATCCTTGATTAAAATACTGACCAAATTAAAGACGTTATAAAATATAAGGATATTAATTTATATGACAAAAAAGCCTGTGATTCTCATTATCATAGCATTTATTGTTATGATGCTCGGCCCTGTTGGTATTTATGAGTGGTACACTTCAATCGACCCCTCCTTTATCCCTAACCGTTTTTATGACTTTTTAAGTTCTTGGGTTTTAGGCTTTATTACTATTTCTTTAGTGTGTGCCTTTCTATTTCATTTAATAAAAACGCCAAATGCAAAAGAAGAGTTTAATACTCACTTTGATCAAGAAGGGGTTATCCTTAAATATTTAAGTATCATTATGATACCTATTTTGCTGTATGCATATCTTTGGGCTGTCATTTGTGCGCCGATTCAACTATGGGCGCATTATCATTTAGGCGATTATTGGTCTGAAGAATATATCTTAGTTGAGTCTGAAGCTTGTTATAGCGATTATGAGCCGAATTGCGTTCGTTTACTCTTTGCAGATATATCTACAAACAAACAGCATACCATCAGGTGGTATTTAGATAAGCACAAGCTTTTAAAACTTAAAAATACAAAAGTGAACTTAGTCGGCGAAAAAAGTTACTTTGGCTATCTTGTTAACGAAATACAATGGTAAAAACCAAAGGGAATTAAATGGACACTAATAATTTTAACGAGAGTATAAAAGGCTTTTTTTGGGGCGTCGGGTTTGTAATAGCTATACTTGGCGGCATTAGTGCGTTCGCCCTTACAATCGCCGCTGATGTTGACAGTGGATTTAAAACAATGGTTTCTAATAAAGCATTAGAAACAAGTGATGAAATTAATAATGATTATAAACTAACCCTTTCTGCAATATATAAAGAAAATGGTCAAGTAAGAATCGCGGCTGAATTAAAAAATATTACTAACGAGAGCATTTATACGGGAACCGTTATTGCTTCTACATTTGACGAAAGTGGTAAGTTTATTGGTAACTGTGTAGGCAAAAGCACAGACAGCTTTCTAGAACCTAGCGAAGTTAGCTATGTTGACATTAAATGCAATTTATTTAGATCATAAGCAAGTAAAGTTCACTCGACAAAGCTTAAAATTAAGTGGTTTTAGGGTAAGTTTAAATAAAAAGAGCCATACGAAGTATGACTCTTTTTTATTTGAAATAGATGTAATAGAGTTATTTTATTGAGGCAATAAACTCTTCATCTGCATATAGGTTTGTTAGTAATTTTTGAACTAACTCTACGTAGCTTTTTTGACCATTAGGGATAGCGATCGCTCCCATAAATGAAGAGTCAAAAGTGTGTTCGGCCATGATTTCTTTTTCGAATAAGATAATATTCTCTTCTGAAACGATAAAGTTTACTTTTATAAATGAACTTCCCTCGGAGAAACCCGTAACATCAATATCTTGGTCAATTACTTTGCCAGTTACTTGCTTTTTAGCAACACCAGACCAAAGCTTGGCTAACTTAAGCTCTTGCAACAAAGCATTTTCAATATATTTACCATAACTGTTGCCTACAGATGAAATAAGAGGTGAGCCTCTAAGTGAAATTTTATTTAGTTTCTTTTCAGATTTAATTGTGCCAACAGATAGAGGGGAAACCGTTTCTTGCTTTAATTTTGAAACGTTACCAATGTCTGCACTATAAGGAGGCACTTGAATTGTACATGCACTTAAGAATAAAACCCCGATTAATCCTATTGAACTTCTATACTTCATTTTAATTCTTTCCTTACTCATAGTTTTGACTGCTCTAACTCTACAACTAGTTTGTTAAATGCTTCTTCTGTTGCACGCTTTGCTGATAAAGAAAAGTCGTTTTTAAACTCATCAAATTCAGCTTTGCCAAAACCTTTAACTTCAGTATTCCATGCTATATCGCCATTGTTATTTAAAGTTTTACAGTTTAACGTGAAAGTAAACTCTGTAGGTGGCCATGTAAATAAACTATCTGAACTAGATTCAGTTGTTATTGTAGGTATAAATACATATTCAATTTTATTGTCTTGTAAAAATGTATTATCAGTTAATGATTCAAGCTTATAAACGTTTTCAAATTTATTAGAAAGTACAGTATATAATGCAGCTTCTGTGTCTTTGTAAGGTTTGTAACTAACATTATCGCCACCACCGCCAGGTGTTTTTACTTGTTTTTTAATATCATCTTCAGAAATATAATAACCTACAACGGATATTGATTTATTTTCTGAAAGCTGAAGTTTTTCAGTGTCTGGATTTAAACTTATCTGGTGGGCACAGCCACTTAAAACAAGTACCGAAAACAAGAAAAACATGTTAGTTAATAACTTCAAAATATACTCCATATATTTAATTTTTAAAGAAAAAGTAGTTTCATCGATAATATATGTTTTGTAGTTGCATTGTAAATAATGTTAACTTTATATTTGTAAATGGTTGTAACTTTTGTATCTAATAATTTTTGGTTTTGAGGTGTTTTTATTTTAAATAGAGATGAGTTCGCTTGAGCAAAAATTAAAAAGCGCGTAATTTAACCGCGTTACCTATTTTAATAACAAGTATAATAATGAAAGCACAAGAATTAGAACAATTAGCGTTATCTAAAGCCGAAACCCGAGAAGTGATCACGCCGTATGCTTTTGAGGTTGATAATGCTTTACTTGGCTTGCCTTTGGCTTCGCCGACTCGGCGCGCATCAGCTATGATTATAGATGTTGCATTAATATTCTTAGCTGCAAAGCTCAGTGCAACTATTATTGCATTCGTTGCTGCGATGGCGTTTTACAAAGGAACGGCGCAGCAATACCTTCCTAAAATGTCGAGTGTGTGGCGGAGAATATTAAAAATAGTAGCAGCAAGTATTTTATTTGTAAGCGCTCTTGCTGTGCTTTCAATTGGTATCGATTATTTAGAAGGCGATGACTCTGATCAAGGCTTAACTGTTCAAGGCTTAAAAATACAGGATGACATTCAGCTTACCTCCACAGAAAAAAGGCAGGTAAATGCTTACTTAGTGCAAACAGCAGACGAAAGCTGTGAGCAATCTTGTCAACAAAATGCACTTGATAACTTGATAGGGCAAGTACCCAAATTAGCCGAAATGGACGACCTACAAAACCCACAACTTGCAAAAGCATTTTTACAATTATTAGTGCTTAGTGAAAATAATGAATTAAAGCTTACGCAGTTAATAGAAGATAAACCCGCACAAACAACCACACACAGTATTTTGCAGTGGGGTAAAGGGATTATTCAAGATTTAGGTTTGGGTTTTGGCTGGGCGGCTGTGTACTTCACACTGTTTTCTTTATTATGGCGCGGTCAAACCCCTGGTAAAAAGCTCTGTAACACCAGAGTGGTGGCATTAAGTGGTGAATCACTGGGTTTACTTGATTGTTTTGGCCGCTACGGTGGTTACGGTGCAGGTTTTGCCACCGGCTTGTTAGGCTTTTTACAAGTATACTGGGACCCAAACAGGCAAGCCATTCAAGATAAAATATCAGCCACTGTGGTTATTCAAGGGAATGTGAACCAAGTTGTAAATGTGCAAACAGTAGAAAGTGCAGTTAAAGATTAGTTTTGGTTAACATAACTTCATAAAGCTATAGGTATATTTATTTTGAATTGCGATACCACTACTAGATGGCAATATAATGAGTAACGCTAAAGAGTACTATCAAGTTAGTCTGCTAAATTTGAGGGAGTGATATAGTTACTTATTCAGGTTGTCTTTAGAATAAGTAATTTTAGAAGCCAAATAAATACATTTAAAAATGTAGGGCTAAATATGTAGGCTCTACATCTTAAATAGCGAGATTAACTTCTAAACCTAACCCCAAATCCAATCATACCCAATAACAATACAAATCCCCATACAAACACATTGCCAAATTGGCTATACAGGCTATCCCCTTGTATGAGCTTTATATTGGCTTTGAGTGTGGTAGCTTCAAACTGTGGCATAGTTTGGCGTGTTTGGTTTATGGGGTCGTATACGCCACTTATACCGTTGTTGGTAACACGTACTAGTGGACGTTGTAGTTCAAGGGCGCGCATGCGGGCAATTTGCATATGCTGGTGAGGGCCGATTGAATCACCAAACCAGGCATCATTACTCACCGTAAATAATATGTCTGAGTCGCTTTTGTAGTTACCACGCACTAAATCAGCAAATACTATTTCGTAGCAAATAGCAGGCAGTAGGTTAAAGCCATTCGCACGTAAATTATCTTGTACTTTATCTCCGCGAGAGAACGATGACATAGGCAAATCAAATAACGGAGCTATAGGGCGGAGTATTTCTTCAAAGGGAACAAACTCACCAATCGGCAGTAATTGATGCTTTTGATAGCGGTTACTGTCTAAGTAACGATAGTGGCCGTGTTCATCATTTTGCTCTTTGTTACCGACCACAATCAGCGTATTGAAAATGGTTTTAGTGTCGCGTTGGTAATCTACAATACCAGTCACTAATGCAGTTTTATTGAATGAGGCGGCACTGTCTAAACCTGCTAAATATGAATCGGCAAGGGCTTCTATTTCAGGCACTGCAGCTTCAGGCCACACAATTAAATCGGCATCCCAGTGACGGCGCGTCATATCCTGATACTTACTCATGGTGGTCCAAAACTCACTGGGGTCAAAGCGCAAGTGTTGTTTTATATTACCTTGTACAAGCAGCACAGAGAGGTCTTTCTCGGAGTAATGGGTTGCCTTTGTAAAGTGTGCGCCTGTGAAGGCAAGCAAAATCACAGCAGCGATAGCAACAGGCATTTTAAATTGTTTTTGCGTTAAGCTGTACAATGCAAAGCCAATGGCAATACATAATAGCGTGAGCCCAAATTCACCAATTAAAGGAGCAAGGGCATTCAGAGGACTATCGGTTTGTGTATAGCCAAAGCTTAACCAAGGAAAACCAGTTAACAGGTTGGCACGCAAATATTCACTAATAGCAAAACAAGGGAGTAATAGCGCTGCAAAACTTATAGAGCCGTTTGAAAAGCGAGTGGTTGCCCACAGCGCCAGCGCAGGAAATAACGCAAGGTAGCTACAAAGCAGTGCCATTAATGCAATTGAGGCGATAAGTGGCATACCGCCAAAGGTGGCGATAGAAACATGTACCCAACTTATACCTGCACCAAACCAGCCTAAACCAAATATAAAGCCATATTTAGCGGCTGTTTTAGCATGTACTTTTCCATTGAGGTTTGCAGGAATACAAAAAAATAGCGAGCCTATGCTAAAAAATACAATCGGCCAAATACCAAAAGGAGCGTAGCTAAAAGTTAAAACAAGGCCCGCAACCAGTGCGAGCCATGCTTTTTTATCTTTTGCTAGTAGGGTGAGACTAGTTAGCAGTTTCTTCACTGTCGTTATCATCAGCCTTAGGAATGGTGACTTGCAGTTGCAATATACGACGATTATCAGAATTGGTTACTTTAAACTGAAATCCTTCTATATCGATGGTTTCGCCACGGCTCGGCATGTGGCCAAAGGCGTGTAACACGGTACCACCAATAGTGTCGGCATCTTGCGAGCTATAACCTGATTTAAAATGCTCGTTAAAGTCATCTACAGGGGTCAGTGCCTGCACAACGTAAACATGCTTAGCCAGTTGACGAATATCTTGTTGTTCTTCTTCTTCATCGTGCTCATCTTCGATTTCGCCTACAATGATCTCAAGAATATCTTCAATGGTTACTAAACCCGATACACCGCCGTATTCGTCTATCACGATTGCCATATGGTAGCGTTGCTGACGAAATTCATTAAGCAGGGTATCGACCCGTTTACTTTCAGGCACTACCATAGCAGGGCGCAAATAGTCACGTAGCGATGGTAAATGCTCATCTTTATTTAAAATGAGGGGTAATAAGTCTTTTGCGAGTAAAATCCCTTCTACATGGTCTTTATCTTCACACACCACCGGAAAACGAGAGTGGGTAGAGTCAACCATCATAGGTATGTGCTCTTCAAGCGGGCTATCAATTTCCAAAGTGACCATTTGTGAGCGCGGGATCATAATATCTCGCACTTTAAGCTCAGACACGCCAAGCACACCCTCAATCATTTCTTTGGTTTCAGGATCGATTACATCCCGCTCTTGGGCATCGGCAATTACCTCAACCAGCTCTTCTCTATTCTGGGGTTCCCCTTGCAACATCTGGGTTATACGACCCAGCCAAGTTTTGCCAGAAGAACCCTGGCTAGATTGCGAGTTATCGTCGCTCATTACGTCTAATTGCTCCGTTTATTTAAATATCGTCCCGATATGGGTCTGCTATGTTTAGTTCAGCAAGTAATTGCTTTTCTATACTTTCCATCTCTAACGCGTCTTCACTCTTTATATGGTCAAATCCAAGTAAATGCAAGCATCCATGAATAACCATATGAGCAAAGTGGTCATGAAATGACTTTTCTTGCTCTTGCGCCTCAGCCAAAACAATGGCAGGGCAAATAATTAAGTCACCCACAAGTGGGATATCAATACCCGGTGGCGCTTCAAATTCAAATGATAATACGTTGGTGGGTTTATTTTTACCACGGTAGTCATTATTGAGCTGTTGTGACTGTTCCTCATCGCTAATAACAATGGTCAGCTCAGACTCATCACGATATTGGCTAAGTACTTTATCGGCCCACATGGCAAACTGCTCAAGGCTGGGTAAGTTGTCAAACTCACACGCTATTTGTAAATCAAGTTCTGTTTTCACGGTATTACTCTTTAGTAGCAGGTTGCTCATGAGCGGCGAGCGCTTCTTTGGCTTGTTGTTTCTCTAATCGCTTAAGGCGTTCACGCTCATCGTTGCGCTCATACGCTTCTACAATGCGTGCAACTACAGGGTGGCGTACCACATCGTGCGATTTGAAAAAGTTAAAGCTAATTTCATCAACGCCATCTAATACTTCAATAGCATGGCGAAGACCAGAGCGCGCACCCCGAGGTAAATCAACTTGGGTTATATCGCCGGTGATCACTGCTTTAGAATTAAAACCAATACGGGTTAAGAACATTTTCATTTGCTCTGTGGTGGTATTTTGGCTTTCATCTAAAATAATAAACGCATCATTAAGTGTGCGCCCACGCATGTAAGCTAGTGGCGCAATTTCAATGATGTTTTTTTCAATCAGTTTTTCAACACGCTCAAAGCCAAGCATTTCAAATAAGGCATCGTAAAGTGGACGTAAGTAAGGGTCTATTTTTTGGCTTAAGTCACCCGGTAAAAAGCCGAGTTTTTCACCCGCTTCAACCGCAGGGCGAGTGAGCAATATACGGCGTATTTCTTGGCGCTCTAGTGCATCAACTGCCGCTGCAACTGCAAGATAGGTTTTACCTGTACCTGCAGGGCCAATACCAAAGGTAATGTCGTGGTGCAAAATATTAGCAACATACAAGCCTTGGTTATCGTTACGCGGTTTAATAACGCCACGACGGGTTTTAATCATCATTTCTTTGCCGTAGGCACTACTTGAGGTGTCTTGCTCAAGCGCTTTAGACTCAGTGATGGCTAAATGTACGTTGTCAGGCTCAATTTCGCCAATTTCCCCACGTACAGGTTGAGTATCAATATAAAGGTTTTTTAAGATCTCTACCGCGCCGGCGCTACTGTGTAGTTTACCGGTTACTTTAAAAAAGTTATCACGATGAATAATTTCAACACCTAGACGGCGTTCAATTTGTTTGATGTTTTCGTCAAACGGGCCACATAATGAAGAAAGGCGTTTGTTGTCGGCAGGTTCTAAATAAATCTCTAATGTTTTTAACTGATTACTCAAAATTACTTCCTATTACAGTGCGCCAGCGTTAACTGGCGCAATGAGTTTTTGCAACTAAGGTACGAAAGTAGCAACGCCAATTTCGTTAGCTGTCTCGGTTTTTTGCTCACTCGCTGCTTTGGTTAAAATAGCAGAAGGCGCAATTTCGCGGCGTAAGTTCATTTCTGATTCTGTACGAATTAAATCGCCACGTAAAGAGTTTGGTAACGCCTCGGTAATACGTACATCAACAAACTGACCGATCACTGTGTGTGGGCCAACAAAGTTAACTACACGGTTATTTTCAGTTCGGCCACGTAGTTCCATCGGGTTCTTCTTAGAAGGACCTTCAACTAAAATACGTTGCTCAGTATCAAACATTTGGCGGCTAATTTGCTGTGCCATTTGCGTAATACGGTTTTGCAATAAGTAAAGGCGCTCTTTTTTCTCTTGCTCGGTTACGTCATCTGGTAAATCGGCCGCTGGTGTACCTGGGCGTGCACTGTAAATAAAGCTAAAGCTCATATCAAAACCAATATCGTTGATAAGGTTCATGGTAGCTTCAAAATCGGCCTTGCTTTCACCTGGGAAACCTATGATGAAATCTGACGACATGCTTAGGTTAGGGCGAATTTTACGTAGCTTACGAATTGTTGATTTGTACTCAAGAGCAGTATGGCCGCGTTTCATTAAGTTTAAAACACGGTCTGAACCACTTTGTACTGGAAGGTGTAAGTGATCAACCAGCTCAGGCACATCAGCGTACGCATCAATAATGTCTGGTGTAAACTCTACAGGGTGTGAGGTGGTGTAACGAATACGGTCAATCCCGTCAATTGCAGCCACTAAACGAATGAGATCTGAGAAATAGCAAATTTCACCATCGTGTGTATCACCACGGTATGCATTTACGTTTTGACCTAATAGGTTAACTTCACGTACGCCTTGCTCGGCTAACTGTGCAACTTCTAATAATACATCATCAACAGGGCGGCTTACTTCTTCACCACGGGTGTAAGGCACAACACAGAAAGTACAGTATTTAGAACAACCTTCCATAATTGATACAAACGCAGAAGGACCTTCCGCTTTAGGTTCAGGTAAGCGGTCAAATTTTTCAATCTCAGGAAATGAAATATCAACTACAGATGAACCTTTATCGCCTTGTACTTGTTTAATCATCTCAGGTAAACGGTGCAAAGTTTGTGGACCAAAAATAACATCTACAAACGGAGCACGTTGGCGAATTGAATCACCTTCTTGAGATGCAACACAGCCGCCTACACCAATAATAAGGTCTGGTTTGTCATCTTTTAATAACTTCCAACGACCTAGTTGGTGAAATACTTTTTCTTGCGCTTTTTCACGAATTGAACAGGTGTTAAGTAAGATAACATCAGCATCAGCAGCTTCTTCAGTTAGCTGATAGCCGTTGGTAGCATCTAGAAGATCAGCCATTTTCTGAGAGTCGTATTCGTTCATCTGACAACCCCAGGTTTTAATATGCAGCTTTTTGCTCATTGAAATATAGCCTCGTGTTCAATTCGATAGTGGCACAAATATGTGCTAGAAACAGGTATAAGTGGCGGAATTATTAAAATTTCGCTCGACTTAAAGGACGCGTATTTTAGCTGGATACACGCCCAAAACCAAGTATAGATTTCATGTTTGTGATCTGAAATCAATATAGTATGGGTTTAATAATAGAATTAAGCGAAGCGCTCACACTGAGCAAACTAATTACGATACAATCTAAGCAGAGTTAAGTCAGAATTAAAATGATGAAAAACATGGCTAAAAATAATGTAATTGTAGTAGGGGGCGGCATGGTTGGTGCCGCCATGGCTATTAAATTAGCGCAACAAGGCAAAACCGTACGTGTTATTGAAAAACACCTAATAGATGCATCACAGGTACTTAGTAGTGATGATGTCGATATACGTGTTTCGGCTATTAACCGCTTTTCTGAAAAACTGCTTGATCAGCTCGGTGCAATGCCATTACTACGAGCAAATAGGTTGGCTCCCTATGAACAATTAGAGACCTTTGAACGGGGTAACGATCATTTATTATTTGATTGTCATACTATTAATACTACCCATTTAGGTCATTTAATTGAGAATAAGCTAATTCAAGCCAGTTTATGGCAGCAATTTGAGCAACATAATATTGAAATGATTAACCCTTCATCGGCTTTAACTGCAATAGAGCAAAACCCTGATAGCATTAGCTTGCACTATAACGAACAAAGCTATATTGCTGATTTAGTCATTGCAGCGGATGGTGGGCAATCACAATTACGCAGCAAAGCCAACATTGGTATAACCGGATGGCAATATCAGCAGCATTGTATGGGCGTGCTAATAAAGCTCGATGCGCCGCAACAAGTTAAAACATGGCAGCAGTTTACGCCTTCGGGGCCTGTTGCGTTTTTACCTATGCAAGCACCTTATGCAAATTTAATTTGGTATGACGATGCAAATACCCTCAAGGCATTTAAAGCCCTATCGCCTAGCGCATTAAAAGCTCATATTATTGAAAAGTTTCCAAAGCTTGCTGGTGATTTTGAAGTACAAAGCCATGCTATATTTCCTCTAGCAAGGCAGCATGCCAATAATTATTCACAAGACAGACTCGTTTTAGTGGGGGACGCGGCGCACACCATTAATCCTCTGGCAGGACAGGGTGTTAATTTAGGTTTTCAAGATGTAGCTGCTTTAGCTGAAGTGTTGCGTACAGCTGATGATGTAGGGTGCCCGCTAATGCTTAAAGAATACGAGCGTAGTCGTCGTAATGCTAATTTATTAATGATGAGTATGATGGATGCTTGCTACTTTGGTTTCTCAAACCAAATAGCCCCATTAAAATGGGCGCGCAGCACATTTTTAAAGTTAGCTAATAATACAGGGCCGGTAAAAAACTGGGTATTAAAATACGCAATAAGCGGTGAGCTCACTTAATTAAGCGAATTGGTATAAAAGGCTCAAATTTGGGTCTTTTTTTATGCCCAAGAAAAAGTGGTGTAGGTTATAAAGGTAGAAAAAGAATAAAAGATATAAATTATATAATTGGAGTTTAGGATAAATCGTGAAGTGTAATTAAAGATGTGTGCAAATTGGCTGGGATACCAGGATTTGAACCTGGGAATGCCAGGATCAAAACCTGGTGCCTTACCGCTTGGCGATATCCCAACTCTAAATTTGGATGAGTTTTAGTTCTAGTTAAGAACATGGTGCGGAAGGAGAGACTTGAACTCTCACATCCTAAGATACTGGAACCTAAATCCAGCGCGTCTACCAATTCCGCCACTCCCGCATAAAGGCTTATATTTATACTCTTAACAGAGTTTTCTTATGCAACGTTCTTTGGTAGAAGAAGTTGGCTGGGATACCAGGATTTGAACCTGGGAATGCCAGGATCAAAACCTGGTGCCTTACCGCTTGGCGATATCCCAACTAAGAAATTGCTGATAATTTTAATTCTTATCAAGAATGTGGTGCGGAAGGAGAGACTTGAACTCTCACATCCTAAGATACTGGAACCTAAATCCAGCGCGTCTACCAATTCCGCCACTCCCGCATACTGGCTTATATTTATACTCTTAACAGAGCTTTCTTATACAACGTTCTTTGATAGAAGAAGTTGGCTGGGATACCAGGATTTGAACCTGGGAATGCCAGGATCAAAACCTGGTGCCTTACCGCTTGGCGATATCCCAACTAAGAAATTGCTGATAATTTTAATTCTTATCAAAGAATATGGTGCGGAAGGAGAGACTTGAACTCTCACATCCTAAGATACTGGAACCTAAATCCAGCGCGTCTACCAATTCCGCCACTCCCGCATCGAGTATACAGGTATTCATGTTTTGGAACCTAAATCCAGCGTCTTATTCAAGACAACTGCCAATTCCGCCACTCCTGCATTATCACTTTGAATTAATCAAAGAAATGGTAGTTATTTTAAACTCTTCATTGAGTTGCAATTTAACTCTTGCAGAGCCACTTCTAGAAAATAAATGGTGGCTAAGACGGGATTTGAACCTGTGACCCCATCATTATGAGTGATGTGCTCTAACCAGCTGAGCTACTTAGCCATTGTTGGCTGGGATACCAGGATTTGAACCTGGGAATGCCAGGATCAAAACCTGGTGCCTTACCGCTTGGCGATATCCCAACAATAAACAATTGATAGTTTTAATTCTTATCAAGAATATGGTGCGGAAGGAGAGACTTGAACTCTCACATCCTAAGATACTGGAACCTAAATCCAGCGCGTCTACCAATTCCGCCACTCCCGCATTATTACTTTGAATTAATCAAAGAAATGGTAGTTATTTTAAACTCTTCATTGAGCAACAAAAAATAAATGGTGGCTAAGACGGGATTTGAACCTGTGACCCCATCATTATGAGTGATGTGCTCTAACCAGCTGAGCTACTTAGCCATCTTTTTTGTTAGCACTTCATCGCTGAGTGCGGGGCGTATTATGCTGATATGCCCCAAATTCGTCAACACCTTTTTTGCAAAAAAACACTTAAGTTGGTTTGTTTGCAGGAAAAATAGGCTAACCGGCTACTTTTTAATTAAAACGTTGCTTTTTTAACACTCTTTATGAGCTGAGTATTATAATTTTAGCTTTGCTTTACGTTTGAAAGCTTATTACTAGGGTAGACTAATATTCGGCTGAAAATAAAAAAGGCCCGTAAAACGAGCCTTTTAAAACAATTAGCCACTCAAGGTGGCGCAGTGATTAATTATACGTTGAACAAGAAGTTCATTACATCGCCATCTTTAACAATGTATTCTTTACCTTCTTGACGCATTTTACCTGCTTCTTTTGCACCGCTTTCGCCTTTACATGCAATAAAGTCATCAAAAGCAATTGTTTGTGCACGGATAAAGCCACGTTCAAAGTCGGTATGGATTTTACCTGCAGCTTGTGGCGCTGTTGCACCCACAGGGATAGTCCATGCACGAACTTCTTTTACACCCGCAGTAAAGTAGGTTTGTAAATGCAGTAATTCATAACCGCCACGAATAACAAGGTTAAGCCCTGGCTCTTCAAGACCAAGGTCAGCCATAAACTCTAACTTGTCTTCATCTTCAAGCTCAGAAAGCTCAGACTCGATGGCAGCACACACAGGTACAACAACCGCATCTTCAGCGGCAGCTATTTCACGCACACGATCAAGTAGTGGGTTATTTTCAAATCCATCTTCTGCTACATTGGCAATATACATAGTTGGTTTGATGGTTAAGAAGTTAATAGGTGCAATTGCTGCTTTTTCTTCTTTTGTTAGTGCTAAAGAACGTAAAGTTAAGCCTTCATCAAGATGCACTTTTACTTTTTCAAGTACTGCATTTTGCTCTTTTGCGTCTTTATCACCGCCTTTTGCTTTTTTTGCATTACGGAAAATTGCTTTATCAGCACTGTCCATATCAGCAAGTACAAGCTCAGTGTTGATCACGTCAATGTCGTCCGCAGGGTCAATAGTACCCGCTACGTGAATAACGTTTTCATCTTCAAAACAGCGAACTACATGGCCAATCGCATCTGTTTCACGAATATTTGCTAAAAACTGATTGCCTAGGCCTTCACCTTTCGATGCACCTTTAACTAAACCTGCAATATCCACAAATTCCATACTTGTTGTAAGAATACGTTGTGGGTTAACAATTTTAGCAAGTTCGTCTAGGCGAGGATCTGGCACCGGTACCACACCTGTATTAGGTTCAATGGTACAAAAAGGAAAGTTAGCGGCTTCAATACCCGCTTTAGTCAATGCATTGAAAAGTGTTGATTTACCAACATTAGGCAAGCCAACGATGCCACATTTAAAACCCATAGTAAGATACCTTGTTTAGATTCGTTTAAAACGTGTGTACGTATACCCCTAAAAATTAGGGTTTAAACGAATGTAGTCTGTTTTGTGCTTTTAACACACCGTCTTTAGCAAGTATTTCCATACAACGAACTGCTTCATCAACTGCGGCATCCATTTTTTCCTGATCTTCCTTGGCTGCTTTTCCAAGCACCCAACCGGTGACCATTTCACGATGTCCTGGATGACCAACACCTATGCGTAAGCGCATAAAGTCTTTTTGATTTGCCATTTTTGCAATAATGTCTTTTAAGCCATTATGACCGCCATGTCCGCCGCCTTTTTTTAATTTGGCAACGCCTGGGTCTAAATCCAATTCATCATGGGCGACAAGTATGTCTTCCACTGGGATTTTAAAAAAATTGGCTAAACTACTCACCGCTTTGCCACTTAAGTTCATGTAAGTGGTGGGGATCAGTAATTTGAATTCTTTGCCTTGAATAATCACTTTGCCAGTAAGGCCGTGATATTTAGGGTCGTGTTTTAGCGTGCAGTTGTAGCGTGCAGCGAGTTCTTGAATGAACCAAGCACCTGCGTTGTGGCGTGTATTTGCGTATTCGGGGCCTGGATTAGCCAGGCCCACAAGCATTTGAATAGAATTCAAGGTGCGAGACCTTAAATATTATTCTGCAGCGTCTGAAGCGTCGTCTTCAGTTGGAGCTGCTTTGTTAGCTTTGATAGTAACGATAGACTGATCGTGGCCTTCGCCTTTACCAAGCTCAACAGATTGAACACCTTTAGGGAACGCAAGATCTGTAAGGTGGATTGAATCACCAGCTACAAGATCAGATACGTCTACTTCGATGAATTCTGGAAGTGACTTAGGAAGACAAGAAATCTCAACTTCAGTTAACTGGTGAACAACAGTTGCACCTAACTTAGTTACTTTATCTTCACCGATGAAGTGTAAAGGAACCTTAGTTACTAGTTTGTGAGTTGCGTCTACACGTTGGAAATCAAGGTGAGTAAGCTTAGGCTTGAAAGGGTGACGTTGGATATCTTTTAAGATAGCTTCAACTTTCTCGCCACCTACATTTAATGTAAGGATGTGAGTGTAAAAGCCTTCGTCTTCTTGTGCTTTGATCATATCTTTATGTTCAAAAGTAAGCGATAAAGCTTCTTTATCAGCTCCATAAAGGATTGCCGGCACTTTGTCTTCGCGACGTAGGCGGCGGCTCGCACCAGTACCAGTTTCTACGCGAAGTTCAGCGTCATAAGTATAAGTTGTGTTAGACATGATGTCTCCAATAATTAAAAGTGTTAGGGCCTTTGCGACCAAGGTCCCTAGCCAAAAGGCGCGCTATCATACCACTGCGGGTTTATAAAATAAACATCACCTACAAAAAAAGCGCCAAAAGGCGCTTTTATACTCATTAATGTTTAACTTTAGTGTTCAAACATTGCCGAGATAGATTCTTCGTTGCTAATGCGACGAATAGTCTCTGCTAACATATCTGCAAGTGTTAATACTTTAACAATATCAAGCGCTTTAAGTTCGTCAGACAGTGGAATTGAGTCAGTTACAATCACTTCATCAATCACAGAGTTACGTAAGTTTTCTGCAGCTGTACCAGAAAGAATAGGGTGAGTAGCGTAAGCAAATACACGTTTAGCACCATGCTCTTTAAGGGCTTCAGCTGCTTTACACAATGTACCACCGGTATCAATCATGTCATCAACAATAATACAATCACGACCTTCAACGTCACCAATAATATGCATTACTTGAGAAACGTTAGCTTGAGGGCGACGTTTATCAATAATAGCTAGGTCGGTATCGTTTAATAGTTTTGCAATTGCACGGGCACGTACAACACCACCAATATCAGGTGATACAACAACCACGTCATCAAAGTCGCGGTTTTTCATATCTTCTAATAATACCGGGCTGCCAAATACGTTATCTACTGGTACATCGAAGAAGCCTTGGATTTGCTCAGCATGTAAATCAACCGTAAGAACGCGGTCAACACCTACACTTGATAAGAAATCCGCAACCACTTTAGCTGTAATTGGCACACGCGCAGAGCGTACACGACGATCTTGACGAGCATAACCAAAATAGGGAATAACAGCAGTGATACGACCGGCAGATGCACGGCGTAGCGCATCAACCATAACGATAAGTTCCATTAGGTTATCGTTAGTAGGGGCACAGGTTGATTGTAAGATAAAAACATCCGAGCCACGAACATTTTCATTAATTTGAACACTGATCTCACCGTCACTAAAACGGCCAACAACAGCATCGCCTAATTCAATATATAAACGTTTTGCAACTTTTTGAGCTAGGTCAGGTGTTGCGTTACCAGCGAAGAGCTTCATGTCAGGCACGGTAGGGTTCCTCAGGCACTGAATTTTTGGACTAACTTACATTGAATGAACAAAGTAGGTTAACTTATGATTACTTGTACGTTACTTCATTTATCAATGATGGCGGCTAACTCCGTGTGAGCAGGAGAAGTATTAACGCTTGATGCGATAAATCCCTGCCAAGTATGGGGGAGGTTAGCAAGTACATCTTGTGCTTGAACTTGACTAGCAAATTCAACAAAACAACATGAACCTGTTCCGGTCATCTTTGATGGGGCGTATTTTAGCAACCACTGCAGGGTTTTTTCAACCTCGGGACACAGCTTTTTCACTAAAGGCTCACAATCGTTAGTTAAAACCTGTTGTTGCCAGTCACCTGAAAGTTTAGGCGTGTCACGTTTTAAATCGGGGTGAGTAAATATTTGTGCAGTACTGACATGCTGGTTTGGAAAAACTACGCAGTACCATTTTTGTGGCAATTTAACATACTCTAATTGCTCGCCAATGCCATGTGCTATGGCACTTTTACCTTTAATGAATACAGGTACGTCTGCACCGAGCTTCAAGCCTAAATCTGCAAGTTCATCTAGTGTAAGAGCGGTATTCCACAGTGTATTCAGCGCTAGAAGTGTTGTTGCGGCATCGGATGAACCACCACCAACACCTCCGCCCATAGGCAAACGTTTAGTTAAATTTATTTTTGCACCTACATTCACTTTACACTGAGTTTGCAATAATAAAGCTGCTTTATAAATTAAGTTGTCAGTTAGTGCAATGCCATGAGTGTCGCCGCTAATACTAATATTTTTATCATTAGTAAGCGTAAAATGGAGCTCGTCGCCATAGTTTAAAAATGTAAACAGGGTTTCTAATTCATGATAGCCATCATCACGGCGACCATTAATATGTAAAAATAAATTTAGCTTCGCCGGCGCAATCAGCGAAAGTTCAAAGGGAGTATTCATAATTAGTTAAACTGCCAATCGTAGAGTTTGATTTTAATTTTAATCTTTTGATGGGTTAAGGTTAGCGCGTTAGGTAACCAAAAACCGTGTTTTTGTATGTAGCTGGTGTAGTTTATTTGCCATTTTTTGCCAGCGTCATCAAACCATAACACGCTTTTAGCACGGCCTAATTGATCGACTTCTAGGGTTTGATCGTCAATAGTGGCTTTTAACCACTGACCGGCGTTATTTACCGGTAAAGTAAACCCCGTTAAGCGTTGTAAAAGTTTACTCGCATTAGTATCAAAAAACTGTTGTTCATCAAATATTAATTCAGCCCCCACTGCGGTTTGTTTGAGCGATAAAATTCGGGTGCCAATAAATGTGGTTAACACTAAATGATTACTATTTTGTGTTTGTTGCCAATTTAAGTTAGCAGATTGGCGCTCATCAGGGCTAATAAACGCTAATTTACCTTCCACCTGCCAAGTTTTTTGTGTACTAAGACGTAACTTCCAGTCTTCGTAAGTTTTTGTATTGTAGTTGTTTTTATTGGCGCAGCCCGTTAAAAAAATAAATAACAGGGTTAAAATAAAATATTGTCGAATCAAATGTTGTTCCTTACTTTCCATATTCCTGAGATTTTTGATAAAATTGCCGCCTATGAAGTAGGGCTCAGCAATATTTGGCAGATATGACCATAATAGCACTTGGTATTAATCACAAAACCGCATCCGTAGATTTACGAGAAAAAGTGGCCTTTTCGCCTGAGCAAATTTCAGAGGCGCTTCAGCAATTAAGTGGTCATGCCGACTTTAATGAAGCGGTTATTGTATCTACCTGCAATCGCACTGAAGTGTATTGTAGCCTTGCGCAACAAAATTCCCAAACATTGTTGCAATGGTTAGCCAGTTTCCATGGTTTAGATGAACATGAACTGAGTAAAAACATCTACTGTTATGAAGACAGCGCAGCAATAAACCATTTAATGCGTGTAGCCTGCGGGCTTGATTCGCTGGTACTAGGTGAACCACAGATTTTAGGGCAAATAAAGCAAGCGTATAACAGTGCTAAAACCCACGATGCGGTGGGTGTAACTTTTGATCGTTTGTTTCAAAAAACCTTTTCAGTGGCAAAAGAAGTACGCACCGAAACTAACATTGGTGCGAGTGCAGTCTCGGTTGCGTTTGCTGCGGTTAATCTTGCAAAGCATATTTATGGCAAATTAGACAAAACCAAGGTGCTATTAATTGGTGCTGGTGAAACCATTGAGCTGGTAGCAAAACATTTATACCAAAATGAGCCACAAAAAATAACGGTAGCTAATAGAACAATAGAACGTGCTCGCGGCTTAGCGGATGAAGTGTCAGCAGATGTTATTGCCTTGGCACAATTACCAGAACGATTACACCAAGCCGATATTGTTATTAGCTCCACTGCCAGTACTTTACCTATTATTGGTAAAGGGGTGGTGGAACAAGCACTGAAACAACGTCGTTATAAGCCTATGCTATTTATAGATATTGCTGTTCCACGCGATATTGAAAGCCAAGTCGGAGAGCTTGACGACGCTTATTTATATTCTGTTGATGACTTACAAGCCATTGTTAGCGAAAACATGGCTGCACGTGAGCAAGCTGCAGAACAAGCACAAATTATTATTAGTGAGCGCACCAAAGAGTTTTTTATGTGGCTGCGTTCACTTGATTCAGTGGATTTAATTCGCCACTACCGTAATGATGTACAAACTACAAAAGCAGAACTTGTAGATAGGGCCCTAAGCCAACTTAATACAGGTAAAAATGCAGAAAAAGTAATTTTAGAGCTAGCCAATAAGTTAACCAATCGTTTAATGCACGCGCCTACCCGTGCCATCCAAGATGCAGCGAAAAAAGGTGAAGTGGCTCAGCTAAATCAATTAAAAAAAATGTTAGGTATAGATCAGGAATAACAGTTAAATGAAAGAGTCCGTTTATCGTAAATTAGAAACCTTAGTTGAGCGCTATGAAGAAGTACAAGCGCTATTAAGTGACCCATCGGTCATTAGTGATCAAAACCGCTTTCGTGCTCTTTCAAAAGAATACTCTGAGCTTGAAGAGGTGGTAAAAACATTTTTAGCTTACCAGCAAGCACAAGAAGACTTGAGCAGTTCTGAAGAAATGCTTAAAGATTCAGACCCTGAAATGCGCGAAATGGCACAAGAAGAATATAAAGAAGCAAAAGCACAGATTTCGATTTTAGAAGACGACATTCAAGTTTTAATGTTGCCTAAAGATCCAAAAGATAATAATAACGTGTTTTTAGAGGTTCGTGCTGGAACTGGGGGCGATGAAGCGGCTATTTTTGCTGGCGACTTATTCAGAATGTACAGCCGTTACGCAGAAACAAAAAAATGGAAAGTAGAAGTTGTTACCACCAACGAAGGTGAGCACGGTGGTTACAAAGAAGTAATTGCTAACATCAGCGGTGAAGGCGTTTACGGACAATTAAAATTTGAATCAGGCGTTCACCGTGTACAACGTGTCCCTGAAACTGAGTCTCAAGGCCGTGTACATACCTCAGCATGTACTGTAGCTGTTATGGCTGAAGTACCAGAAGCAGAAGCCATCGAAATCAATACTGCCGATATTAAAGTTGATACTTTTAGAGCGTCGGGCGCGGGTGGTCAGCACGTAAATAAAACCGACTCTGCCATTCGTATTACCCATTTACCTACGGGTGTAGTGGTTGAGTGTCAAGATGAGCGCTCTCAGCATAAAAACCGTGCTAAAGCGATGTCGGTATTGGCTGCGCGCCTTCAGCAAGCTGAAGATGAAAAGCGTCATGCTGCTGAAGCATCAGAACGTCGTAACTTAGTTGGTAGCGGCGATCGTTCTGAGCGTATTCGTACATACAACTATCCACAAGGTCGTATTACCGATCACCGTATTAACTTAACGCTTTATCGTCTTAATGAAGTGGTAGCAGGTGATTTAGGCGCCGTTGTTGAGCCACTAATGCAAGAGCATCAAGCCGATTTACTTGCAGCAATGGGCGACGATTAATCGTGACCCCTTCTGTTGAAAACGCTATTGCTACAGGTGCTAATTTATTAGCATCAAGTAGTGATAGCGCAAAGTTAGATGCACAAGTTTTACTGCTCAATATTTTACAAAAGCCACGAAGTTATTTATTTACTTGGCCTGAAAAACAGCTCACAGATGAGCAGTATCAGGCATTTCAATGTGCCTGTGAACGTCGCTTACAAGGCGAACCTGTTTCGCATATTACCGGCTGTCGTGAATTTTGGAGTTTGCAGTTTGAAGTGAACCCAACAACGCTAATCCCTCGACCTGATACAGAAACCTTAGTTGAGCTTGCGCTTGAGTGCAAAGTGCCTAAAAACGCGAAAGTACTTGATTTAGGCACGGGCACAGGGGCTATAGCACTGGCACTTGGGAGCGAAATGCCCTCATGGGATATTATTGCTGTTGATCGTATTGATGATGCGGTAGCGTTGGCAAAGCGCAACCAAGAGCGATTAGCTATTAATAATGTGACTGTTGAGCAGAGTAACTGGTTCAGTGCGTTAAAAAACAAAAAATTTGATCTAATTGTAACCAATCCACCCTATATAGAACATGACGATGTACACTTGCATCAAGGCGATGTGCGCTTTGAACCTTTGTCTGCATTAGTTGCGGATGATGCAGGATTAGCTGATATTAAACAAATAATTACACAATCACGTGACTATTTACATTCTAATGGCTATCTTTTAATTGAACACGGATTTGAGCAAAGTGCAGCTGTACGTCACATTTTAAATAAAATGGCGTTTATAAATGTAAGCACAGTGAAAGATCTTGGTAATAATGACCGCGTAACGTTCGGACAATGGCCTTAAATTATTTTTAATAGCTCCGTTGTTTGCATATGGTTTAAGGAATTCTATGTGATGGAAGATTTTTTATTTTCAAATGAACAACCACCTGAAGTAGCATGTGAAGAGCAAGGGACATGGAAAGTTTTAATAGTTGATGATGAGCCTGAGGTTCACGCTGTTACACGTTTAGCTTTAAGTGACTTTAAGTTCCAAGATAAACGGTTGGAATTTATAAGCGCATATTCAGGCGCAGAGGCAAAAAAGTTAATTGATGAGCACCCAGATGCAGCCATCATCCTACTCGATGTTGTAATGGAAACAGACGACGCTGGTTTGCAAGTCGCGAAGTACATACGCGATACCGTTAAAAATAATTACATTCGTATCATTTTACGTACAGGG
This sequence comes from Pseudoalteromonas sp. RW-H-Ap-1, assembly GCF_048318575.1. Classification (GTDB taxonomy): domain Bacteria; phylum Pseudomonadota; class Gammaproteobacteria; order Enterobacterales; family Alteromonadaceae; genus Pseudoalteromonas. The sequence continues at coordinate 2,130,109 of NZ_CP166996.1, read as the reverse complement.
CAACCAGGTCAAGCGCCGGAGCGTCAAGTCATTGTCAATTACGACATAAATGACTATAAATCTAAAACAGAACTCACCGCACAAAAACTATTCACCGTGATGATGGCTAGCCTTCGTTCGTATCGCGATATTATTTCTATTGAGCAGTCACGTGAAGGCCTAGAAAAAATAATCACTGCTTCTCGCAATATTTTTGCAACTCATTCAATGGATAATTTTATTGAAGGAGTGATGCAGCAGCTAACGTCTTTACTTAACGTGGCCGACGAAGCCATGTACGCCACTACCTTAGTTGCGCAAAATCCGTCAGAGGAATTAAACAAGAAACTGATTGTTTGCTCTGGCACCGGTGATTTTGCTAAGCGCGAAGGGGAAGAGCTTGAATCAGTATTAGCACAAGAGCAGCTTTTAGCGTGTCAAGAAGCCTTAGCCAACAAAGCAATTGTGTACAAAGATGACTATTTGTTTGCCTATTGTAGTAGTAAGTTTAATCATAATTCGATGTTATTTGTATCCGGGGTGCCATCGAAACTGACAGATACGCAACGAAATCTAATCGAAATTTTTTCTCAAAATGTGCAGTTGGCATTTGAAAATGTACAATTACATACTGAAGTTGAAGCTACCCAACAAGAACTTGTTTATCGTTTAAGTGAAGCGGTTGAACAACGCTCATGCGAGACGGGTAATCACGTAAAGCGGGTTGCTTATATTTGTTATGAGTTAGCAATAGGATATGGATTATCTGAAGAGCAAGCGAATTTAATTCGTTTTGCATCGCCTTTACATGATGTGGGTAAAATAGGTATTCCGGATGCTATTTTAAATAAACCCGGTAAATTAAACAGTGATGAGTGGGAAGTTATGAAAACCCATGCAGGCAAAGGCTACGCCATTTTAAAAGATTCACCGCGTAAAATAGTCAGTGCGGGGGCGTTAATTGCACAGCAACATCACGAAAAATGGGATGGGTCTGGTTACCCTTGCGGCTTAAAAGGCGAGAGTATCGATATTTTTGCTCGCATAGTGGCATTGGCCGATGTGTATGATGCACTGCGTCATAAACGGTGTTATAAAGGTGCGTGGACACTTGAAGAAGCCGTTGCTGAGATCAATGCAAACAAAGGTACGCATTTTGATCCTAAACTTGTTGATGTATTCAATGATAAACTTGAAGAACTTGAAGCGGTAATTTTACGCTTTCCTGATAAAACACATAACTAAACAGAAGTAAAAATAAACATGGATTATTTAGCATTAAAACACACGCACATGGCGATTGCGCTAGTGAGTATTATTTTATTTTATGTACGTTCTTTTTCTCGCATGGGCAGTGGCAGCCTTACTAAAAATAAAGTGGTTTTCATTGGTAGCCACAGCATAGACACCTTACTAATTATTTCAGCTATTACTTTAATGGCCATGGCTAAAATAAATCCGCTAGAGCAACTTTGGCTATTAGAAAAAATTGTACTGGTGGTTATTTATATCGCCGTTGGGATTATTAGTGCGAAGCAAACCACAACATTACCTAAAGTTATGTTTTTAGTGTTTAACACTGCGGTTATCTTAGCTATTGGCTTTTTAGCAACCGCTAAAGCCCCGCTATTGTTGTAATTAACAATACTTGCTTAAGCTTTACACTACAGGTGTAAAGCTTGCCTCTTTATTTCATTTCTGATTATTGGTATCTAACCTTAAAATTAGGTAAACTACGTGTTCGTTTTCTAGAATGTTGTAGTATGAATGACCACCCTCGGGTTTGATGAACACGATGAATCTTATATAGAAGATGCCTACGATGACTTTTTGCCACCGGCAATATATCGTTGTATTAAAGCAGAAGCTAAATGGGACCCTCAAATAGACTTAACACCAAGTCTTGAAATATTGACTGCGTTTGAGCAACAAATAGAGACTATTTGTTCGCAAACACGCGATCCGCATGATCGTTTAGAACAATTACTTGATTGCTTTTACAGTCAGTGGTTATTTAGTGCGTCAAGCCTTAAAGTACCTGAGTACAAGCTAAACAGTATTAGCTACACCTTGTCTATGCGCAGTGGTACACCCACGACTTTAGCTATTTTATTATGTCATTTTTTACAGCATGCAAAACTAGATGCTAGTGTAAGCATAACTCAAGGCGAAGTGGGCATTCACGTCGCAATGAGCGATGATGAAGGGTACATTGTTGAGCCAAGTAGTGGTCAACAAAGCTGGTATATCATTCCTGAAAATACCAACGAAGATAATGCACAAGAGCAAGAGCCTCTTGAACTTATTTTTGAAGACGAAGTATATAAATTATTTTTAGCGCAACAAAAATGGTCTTTTATTAGTGAGAACAAATTTGGTCATGCGTTAACTTGCGTTGATTTATTAATGGAAATGCTAGGAGATGATCCCTATGAGCGACGCGACAGAGGCTATTTACTAAATCAGCTAGGCTGCCCTAAAATGGCACGAGATGATTTACAATTTTTTGTTGATGAGTGTCCCGACGACCCTGCTATTGAAGTCATCCAACATCAAATTGAAGAACTTGAAGATAATCATAAGACCCACCATTAAAAATAAAAATAGGAAACGTTATGGCTGATCCCCAAACTGCTTTGATCACCAATGATGCTGTTGTACTAGGTTTACTGGCGATTATTTTAGGCTTTATTTTTAAAACCTCGTCAAGTCAGCGGCCAGGGCTGGTCGCATTTTACAAATATGTGCCTGCATTATTGCTGTGTTATTTTTTACCATCGTTGTTAAATACCTTTGGTATTGTTGATGGCTCGCAATCGAGTGTGTATTACGTTGCCTCGCGGTATTTATTACCTGCGTGTTTAATTTTATTAACCATTAGCATTGATTTAAGAGCGATTATTAATCTGGGCCCTAAAGCATTAATTATGTTTTTAACGGGCACCGCAGGTATTGTGATTGGTGGCCCATTAGCTATTTTAATTATGAGTGCCGTTTACCCTGAAGCTGTGGGTGGACATGGCCCCGATGCGGTTTGGCGGGGTATGACAACTATTGCGGGCAGCTGGATTGGCGGCGGCGCAAACCAAGCGTCTATGAAAGAGATGTTTGAAGTTGGCGGTGATATCTTCTCTGCTATGGTTACTGTTGATGTGATTGTGGCTAATTTATGGATGGCGGTATTATTATTAATGGCGGCTAACCATAAAACGATTGATGCCAAAGCGGGGGCCGATACCACCGCGATTGAAGATTTAAAACAACGTGTTGAAAAATACCATGCAGAGCATGCCCGTATGCCAACGCTGAATGATTACATGATGATTATTGCTATTGCCTTTGGTATTACTGGTTTAGCACATTTTTGTGCTGATATTTTAGGACCCTTCTTTGCCAATAATTATGCATGGGCAAAAGAATACAGTTTAAATAGTAAGTTCTTTTGGCTTATTGTTATATCGACCACTATAGGCATTAGTTTATCGTTCACTAGAGTGCGTCATATCGAAGCCTTTGGCTCGTCTAAAGTGGCATCAGCATTTTTATATATCTTAGTAGCATCAATTGGTCTGCATATGAATGTGATGGCGATTTTTGATTCACCGATGTATTTTGTGATTGGTGCGATTTGGATGCTAACTCACGCCAGCTTAATGCTGATTGTTGCTAAACTAATTAAAGCGCCGTTATTTTACATGGCTGTCGGCTCTCAGGCCAATGTGGGTGGCGCGGCCTCGGCCCCTGTTGTCGCCGCTGCGTTTCATCCATCACTGGCACCGGTAGGCGTTTTATTAGCGGTACTAGGCTACGGTGTAGGTACATATATGGCGTATATTTGTGGATTGATGATGCAAGCAGTTGCACCATAAGGAATTAAAATGAACAACCAAGTTATAAATATTAATCAAATAGAACTGGCAAATGATAAACCTTTCGTTTTATTTGGTGGCATGAACGTACTGGAATCACGTGATTTAGCGATGCGTATTGCCGAGCATTATGTTGAAGTGACCACTAAATTAAATATTCCTTATGTATTTAAGGCGTCATTTGATAAAGCCAATCGCTCGTCAATCAATTCTTACCGTGGTCCGGGCATGGAAGAAGGCTTAAAGATATTTGAAGAGATTAAAAATACCTTTAATATTCCTTTGATCACTGATGTGCATGAGCCGCACCAAGCAGCACCTGTTGCTGAGGTTGTTGATGTTATTCAGCTACCGGCATTTTTGGCTCGTCAAACAGACCTAGTGGTTGCAATGGCAAAAACAGGCGCCATTATTAATGTGAAAAAGCCACAGTTTTTAGCCCCACATGAAATGCGTCATATCATTACTAAATTTAATGAAGCGGGTAATAATAATGTGGCCTTGTGTGAACGTGGTTCAAGCTTTGGTTATAACAACCTAGTGGTTGATATGCTGGGCATGGATGACATGAAAACCATGGCGCCCGTTATATTTGACGCTACTCATGCGCTACAACGTCCTGGCGGTCGAGCTGATTCAGCCGATGGTCGTCGTGCTCAAGCAGCAGAACTGGCTCGTAGTGGCATGGCACTGGGTATTGCGGGCTTATTTATTGAAGCACACCCAAATCCAAATGAAGCAAAATGTGATGGCCCTTGTGCATTAGCACTGAGTAAATTAGAAGGGTACTTATCGCAAATGAAAGCGGTTGATGATCTAATCAAAAGCTTTGCTCCGCTTGATACCAGTGCTAGCGATTTATAAGGCTTATTAACTCATTAAAAAGCGACTTAGGTCGCTTTTTTTGTGGCTTGAATATACTCTTTCCCAGCATAGGTATATAATTCACCGCATAAGAAAAACTAATTCTAAGCTTGGTTGCCATGTCAAGACGAGTTCCTCCATTAAACGCGCTAAAAGCTTTTGAAGCTGCAGCCCGTCATTTAAGCTTTACTAAAGCCGCAGAAGAGTTGTATGTGACGCAGGCTGCGGTAAGTCATCAAATTAAAACCCTCGAAGAGCACTTAGGGTTAAAGTTGTTTTTGCGTAAAAATCGCTCGTTACTTCTGACTGAAGAAGGTCAAGGCTACTTTTTAGATATTAAAGAGATTTTTACTCAGCTAATTGACGCAACCGAAAAGCTACTAGCCCGTGGTGCAAAAGGCTCGCTAACAGTGAGTTTAACCCCGAGCTTTGCGATTCAATGGCTTATTCCTCGATTGAGCTTATTTAACGAGTTACACCCTGAAATTGATGTGCGAATTAAAGCCCAAGATCAAGACGAAAACTCGTTAACAGACGATGTTGATATTTCAATTTATTATGGTCGCGGTCATTGGAGTGGCGTACAAGCTTATAAATTGCACACTGAATACTTAGTGCCACTGTGTAGCCCATTATTGTTAAGTGGCCCTAGAGCGCTTAACCAACCAAGTGATTTAGCAAACCACACCTTGTTGCATGACACCACTCGTAAAAACTGGAAAACATGGATGAAAACCGCGGGGGTACGCAACGTACAAGTTAACCAAGGGCCTATTTTTAGTCACTCTTCAATGGTACTGCAAGCTGCGGTACATGGCCAAGGGGTTGCAATTGGTAATAGTGTTTTAGCAAAACCAGATATTGATGCAGGGCGATTAGTGATCCCGTTTAATCACAGTTTAGAAAGTAAAAACGCTTATTATTTGGTGATCCGTGAGTCGCAAAATGAATTGGGTAAAATTGTGTCATTTAGAGATTGGATGTTAAGCCTCGTTGAGCAGGAGCAAGAATATTAATGAGCATTGAATGGGTTAAAAGCAGTCAGCAACCGGCCATAGCACAGTTTATATTTGCTCATGGTGCAGGGGCTGGCAGTGACTCTGAGTTTATGCAAACCATGGCAAAACAGCTCAGTGAGTTTGGTATTGAGGTTGGGCTGTTTGATTTTGAATACATGCGTATTGCTAAACAAACCAATAAACGTCGCCCACCAGAGCGAGCACCAAAATTACTTACATATTTTGAGCATATACTTACTCAAGCTGATGCAAATTTACCGCTATTTATAGGGGGTAAATCAATGGGCGGGCGCATGGCGTCTATGCTTGCTTGCTCAACCTCGCATGCTGTTTTAGGTGTACTTGCGTTTGGTTATCCGTTTCATCCACCAGGCAAGCCAGAAAAGCTCCGCACTGATCACTTTGCAGACATACCATGTCCTTTTTTAGTACTACAAGGTGAACGAGACACCTTTGGTACCCGTGAAGAGCTTGCCACAATGGCCATGCCAAAACAGCCGCTGTATGTGTGGTTAACTGATGGTGATCACTCACTAAAACCACGTAAAAAAAGTGGCATTACTGAGCAGGAAAATTTGAATGTTGCAGCAATCCAGGCCGCTAAATTTATAAAAAACACTGTAGAGAATATAAAAGAGGAAAAACATGGTTAAACTATTTTTACTCGCAGGCAGCTTTTTTTGTATGCTTTCAGTGATACTGGGCGCATTTGCTGCCCATGGTTTAAAAAGTCGCTTATCAGATTACGCTATTGGTATTTTTAAAACCGCCGCCGAGTATCAAATGGTACATGGGCTGGCACTGATTGCAGTGGCAATATTAATAAAGTGGGGCATTAACTTAAGCATGGCAGGTGGTTTTTTTATAGCGGGTACACTGTTATTTAGTGGCAGCTTATATTTACTGGCTTTAACCGGCTTAAAGTGGCTGGGCCCAATTACACCACTAGGTGGACTGTGTTTTATTATTGGTTGGATAGTTATTTTAGTGCAAGTTGCACGATTTAAGTTTTAAAGAGTTTAAGGGTTAATATGTCTAGTGTTGTGATTTACTGTCGTAGTGGTTTTGAAAGCGATGCCGCTGCTGAAATAACGTTTCACGCCGCCGAGCAAGGGTTTGCTGGGTATGTAAAAGCAAAACCAAATACCGGTTATGTTATTTATGAATGTTTTGAAGCGCAGCACAGCGACGAAATAATCAAAAAAGTTGATTTTAAAAATATGGTATTTGCACGCCAATGGTTTGCCGGTAACCTAATAGAAAATATGCCATTAGAGGATAGAGTGGGCGCTATTGTAGATGTCGCAAAAGACTTTACTTTATGCTCTGAGCTGCGAGTAGAAACTCCAGACACCAACGAGGGCAAGGAGTTACTGACTTTTTGTAAAAAAATATCGACCCCGCTTAAAAAAGCACTCGAGAAACAAAATACCGTATTGCGTGAACCAAAAGCCAATCGTCCAGTAATGCATGTGCTATTTTTAGCTAATAATACTGCGTATGTAGGTCACTCTTACAGTTTTAACAACTCACCTTTCTTTATGGGGATCTTACGTTTACGTATGCCAAACGACGGCCCAAGCCGTTCAACCCTTAAGTTAGATGAAGCATTTAATGTATTTATTCCTGAGCAGCAGCGTGAGTCAAGAGTACAAGCTGGGATGCGCAGCGTTGATTTAGGTGCTTGCCCAGGTGGTTGGACTTATCAGTTGGTTCGTCGTGGTATGTTTGTTAGCGCGATAGATAATGGCCCAATGAATGAAAGTTTAATGGAAACAGGGCAAGTAAAACATTTTAGAGAGGATGGTTTTAAATACCGCCCAGAAAAAAGAAACATAACCTGGTTAGTTTGCGATATGGTAGAAAAACCAACGAAAGTAACTAACTTGATGATTGACTGGGCAGTAAACGCCTATGCAAAAGAGCTTATTTTCAATTTAAAATTACCGATGAAAAAACGCTTTGATAGTGTGTATGAATGTCTAAAAATGATTAGAGAAGAAATGGCGAAGTTCGGTATCAGCTACGAATTACAAGCTAAGCATTTGTACCATGATCGTGAAGAAATAACGGTGCACTTAAACGTAATTAAAGTACCACAAAGCTTATATAGTTAATCTATTAGTGAGTATAAAAAATGGGCCAAGTGGCCCATTTTTTTTAATTACGATATTGTGGTCGGTAATGCTCAACCCATAACCGTGTAGCGCCGCATACTGCCACAGGCATTACAATCAAATTTATAAATGGGATAGCGGTTAGCAGCATCACTGCAAAACCAAACCCGTAAGATAAGCCTTGTTTGCTTTTTAAGTCATTTTTCATTTGGGTAAAGCTGATTTTGTGGTTATCAAAAGCATAATCTTTATATTGCACCGCATACATCCAGCAGGTAAAAAGCACCCAGAGTACTTGGCCTATTACCGGTAACACCCATAATAAAATAAAAAAGCCGATTGCGCGTGGGAGGTAGTAGCAAAGCTTAGTCCATTCTCGGCCCAGCATTCGCGGCACATCTTTTACTAAATCAGCTAATCCGTCATCGTTAATTTTTTGACCAGTTAAGTATAGCTCAACCTTTTCACTTAGTAAGCCATTGAAAGGGGCGGCTATAAAGTTAGTAATAACGGTAAATAACATACTGTAACTAAACAGCACCACCAGTACAGCAATTGGCCACATTAACCATTCGAGCCAACTAAGCCATTCTGGAAGCATTGAATTTACAGCGTTAAAGCCATCACTAAGCCAGCCAAATAAAAAGAATAAGGAGCTACCAAATAATAAAATATTAATAAGTAGGGGTATAAGCACAAAGCGTTTTAGCCCTTTTTGACTAATTAACTTAAACCCGGAAAAAAATATTCCATACCTTGTGTTATTTGCACACTAACCTCACCAATTATTACTATTTTAGCTATTATAAATAGCCTGATGATTTTAAACAGTACTTTTAAGTAACAAAGTATTTAATAAAGGGCATTTGCATACGCGATAATAATAAATTATTCATTTAGGAAGTATTTAAACTCTTCATAAGTGCCTAGTTAAATAAAATGCTCGCGCAATAGACAAAATTCCGATAGATGCTAATTTCAATATTATGTATATTCGAGCAACAGTAATAAATTTATTATAAAAAGTATTTCGTAAGAATATAGCGGCGCATTTAGCTTAAGTGATTGTTGAGGGAAATAACTTGATTGAAATAATGAGAGTCAGAAAGCTGCTTTCTCAGCAACAAAATATATTATCTAAAATAGCCTTGGGTGCACCACTTGATGAGGTGCTTGAAAATATTTGTTTATCTATCGAGGAGCTAATTGAAGACCCTTCTGCAAAGTGCTCTATATTAACGCTCAAAGGTGAGCAGCTATTTCATAGTGCGGCCCCGAATATTGCAAACGGTTATTGTGAAGCCATTAATGGTATACATATCGGCCCCAGCGTTGGCTCATGCGGTACTGCAGTACATGAAAAAAAGCGAATTATTGTCTCCGATATTGCAACATCACCCTTATGGGAAAACTATAAAGCGTTGGCATTGAGTTTTGATTTAAGGTCGTGCTGGTCAACCCCTATTATTTCAACACAATCAGACATATTAGGCACTTTTGCAATTTATCATGACAGTGCCAAGTCACCAACAACACAAGATTTAGAGTTAATAGACTTTTTTGTTGATTTCACCAGTATTGCTTTGGAAAAGCACACAGAGTCACTAAAATCAAAAGTGTTACTTGCAGAGTTACAGCAAAGTAATGAAAAGTTTAAAGCCTTCGCAAAAGTGCTTCCCGATCTAACCCTCATTTTGAGTGAAGAGGGGAAGTATATCAATGTTCACGGCACTACTAATGAAAGTTTATATTTAAGCCAAGAGCATGTGATTAATCGAAATGTCAGAGACATTATGCCTCCTAAAGATGCTAATCCTATTATGGAGGTAATTGCCAAAACACTTCAAACTAATGAAGTCCAAGTGTTTGAGTATCAGCTAAATATAAAAGGTAAGCAGCTTACATTTGAAGGGCGAACAGCTCCGCTTGAAAGTTACCAACCTAATAATCCCTCTCAGCGACATGTAGTATGGATGGCCAGAGATATCTCTACTCGCAAAGCGGCAGAAGAGGAAGTGCAACGGTTAGCATTTTTTGATCCGCTTACAAACCTCCCGAACCGCAGAATGCTCAATGATAGACTCAGTATGTATGTTGAACAAATTAAGCAGTCTGATCATACTGGCGCACTCTTATTTTTAGATTTAGATAACTTTAAACGTATAAACGACTCGTTAGGGCACAATGCCGGTGATGAGATACTGGTTGAGCTTTCACAGCGACTAACGCGTGTTTTAAGCCCGACAGATACCCTTGCGCGCGTGGGCGGTGATGAATTTATCATACTCATTGAGAATGTAGGAGATAGCCATAAGCAAGCGAGTCTTGAATCAGAATTAATGGCTGAAGTGGTACAAAGCGTTTTTTATGACAAGTTTGAGATAGGGGATTTGGCGTTTCAAGTTAGCTGCAGTATAGGCATATGTTTAATTAATAACGCCAATGCTATTAGCGAAAATATTTTAAAATTTGCAGATACCGCTATGTATCGCTCTAAAATGAAAGGCGGTAATAGTAGTAGCTTTTACGATCCTGCACTGCAAACCTTACTGGAAAATCAAACTGAGCTTGAAACAGATATAGTAAGAGCGATTGCATGTGATGAATTTTGTGCTTACTTCCAGCCTCAATTATCAATTGATGGTAGCATTATTGGTGCAGAAGCACTCATACGATGGAATCATCCAACCAAAGGACTTATCCCTCCTAATGCGTTTATTCCGATTGCCGAGCAATTTGGCTTAATTCAAAAGTTACAAAATATTGTATTACGCGATATTTGTATTTTACTGGAAACGCTGCGAGCTGATAACGTACTGAAAAACCAGTTTAATGTGTCTATTAACATCAGCCAATGTCAGTTTAATTCTTCTACTTTAAAAGGCGAGTTGTTTAAAGCGATTGAGACGTATAATGTAACACCCTCGCAAATTAAATTAGAGATCACTGAGTCCATGTTAGCGGGTGATTTAATGAGTACGGTCAAGCAAATGAAAGAGCTAAAATCGCAGGGGTTTGTATTTTCAATTGATGACTTTGGTACCTGCTACTCGTGTTTAAAGCATTTAAGCGTGTTTCCTATTAATGAACTAAAAATAGATAAAAGCTTTATTGATAAAGTGTTGGATAACGCATCGGGGCAAAGTATCGTGCAGTCTATTATTGGTTTAGGTCATAGTTTAGATATTAATATAGTAGCCGAAGGGGTCGAAAGTGCTGAGCAACTACATATATTAAAGTCTATGGGTGTAAACGCAGTGCAAGGGTACTTATTTGCAAAACCCTTAACACACAGCAATTACTTAAAATGGCATAAGCAGCATTACTAACAGAGGTGGCAGGTTCAGTTACCCTAATCGATAAGTCGCTTTGTTTAACCTCTAATTGGGCAGTAACGTTTGCTAACTTACTGCGTTTTAGCTCAAACAGAAATGTATACTTTTTGTTTATTTGCTAGCTAAGTGTAATGAGTTTTTTACTATTTTGTAACAGTTGCATAAATCATTGCTGTGGCATTGGTTTAGCGTTTTCAACGCGTTAAACTAGTCAGGAATTGGCAATAAGTCTACTTGTTGTGACATTATCTAAGCGTAAACACGACAGGTACTTAAAACTTGCTTTTGAGTTGCTTTTTTGTTCGTTGTAACTATGGTTTAGGGTTATGTCATGGTATGTCGCTATGTCGGTAACTGTAAAAAACCATTAGGAGCGATAAATGAATACCACGAAAGCAGCTTTAAAGTCGGGTGAAACACACTCTCCCCGGGTAAAGTTTCTGGAAGGGGTTGATATACCCGTTTTTTTAATCAGTGGCGGTATATTAGTTTTGTTTGCTGCGCTGGCACTGTATGACATAAAACTGATGTCGGATTGGATCAACTCTGCTTTTGCCTTCTCCACCAAAATATTTGGCGCCTTTTGGCAAGTTCTGCTGTTATTAACCTTTGTGATTGGTATATTTCTGGCCGTAGGCCGCACCGGTTCAGTGGTGCTGGGTGGTTTAAAAGCCCCTGAAATATCTACCTTTAAATGGATAAGTATTATTATGTGTACTTTGCTTGCTGGTGGCGGTGTATTTTGGGCTGCAGCAGAGCCAATGGCACACTTTATTTCTCCGCCCCCGTTATTTGGTGGTGAAACTGGTACTAAGGATTCCGCCTATAACGCCCTTGCACAAAGCTTTATGCACTGGGGGTTTTTAGCTTGGGCTATTTTAGGCAGTTTGACTGGTATTGTTTATATGCATCTTCATTACGAAAAAGGCCTGCCACTCAAACCACGCACTTTGCTTTACCCCGTATTTGGCGATCGTGCTATGAAAGGTGCGCTTGGTACTATTGTTGATGCATGTTGTGTACTTGCTGTGGTTGCTGGCACTGTAGGACCGATTGGTTTTTTAGGCTTACAGGTGAGTTTTGGTCTAGATAAATTGTTTGGTATTCCTGACACCTACACCACACAAGTAGTTATCTTATTTAGTTTAATTGGCATTTATACACTTTCAGCGGTAAGTGGGGTTACCAAAGGTATTCAGCTACTAAGCCGTTTTAATGTGGTATTAGCTGTAGTGCTGATGTTGTTTATATTACTAATGGGGCCTACTGCGTTTATTATCGACAGTTACATTCACTCCTTCGGTTTGTATTTAGATAACTTTATTCCTATGGCTACATTTCGTGCTGATAAACCATGGCTAGATTGGTGGACTGTATTTTTTGGGGTTGGTTTTTAGGTTATGGCCCATTAATGGCTATGTTTGTTGCACGTATATCTCGTGGACGTACTATTCGTGAAATGATCTTACTTATTTCTGTGGTTGCTCCTGTGATCACGTGTTTTTGGTTTACTATTGTGGGTGGCTCAGGCATCTTTTTTGAGTTAAATAACCCCGGTGTTATATCAGAACCTTTCGCAGGGCTTAATTTACCAGCGGCATTATTAGCCATTACTGAGCAGTTACCTATGGGGTTTGTTGTGTCGGTGTTATTTTTAGTACTGACCACTATTTTTGTGGCAACAACAGGTGATTCAATGACCTACTCGGTATCTATGGTAATGACGGGCACCGATCACCCACAAACGTCTATTCGGGTGTTTTGGGGGATCATGATGGGGGTGATGGCGGCGTTGCTCATTTCTATAGGCGAGGGCGGAATTTCAGCCTTGCAGTCGTTTATTGTGGTCACTGCTGTGCCTGTGTCATTTGTGTTGCTACCGTCACTGTGGACAGCACCACAAATAGTTAAGAAAATGGCAGACGAACAAGGACTTTAATAATTTATAAAGAGCGCTAGTAAGCGCTCTTTTTCTGGGTACATCATATTCTCACCTTGTTATTGAGCTATTTATTATCCTAGCAATAAACTAACCCACTAAAAATAACTTAGCCTAAGTAGGTTGTTCATTCCTATCGATACGGTATAGTTTAAATATATTTAAGCATAACCTTGAGATAAACTATGCAGTTAGTCGATTTAGACCCTAGTGACCAGGATGTGATCAACGTATTTGCTGATATAGATCGACTTATTAGTTCATTATATCCCGTAGCAACTTCACAAGCGCTTACAGTTAATGAGCTTGGTCAACCGAGCGTTTACGCTGTAGGGTTAAAAAATCAAGACGGAATAGTTGCCTGTGGCGCAATAGTAAAGCAATTTGATGGTAGCTGGTATGGCGAAATTAGACGGCTTTACGTAAAACCTAGCTATCGCGGAAAAGGATTGTCACGGCGTATTATGCAAATTTTATTGCACTATGCTGGCGAAGAAGAAATCCCAATCATAAAACTAGAAACAGGACCAAAGCAAATACAATCAATCCATCTTTATGAGAATTTAGGGTTTGTGCAATGTGCCCCTTTTGGTGAATACACAGAAAACCCGAATAGCTTATTTATGGAGCTTGCGCTCAGCTAATACTACTTTTTTTGAAGCTTTCATTTATCAATTTCAATCCTAACTCGTTACGAGTAGAAATACTTGTTGGACATGAATCACTATTTTTCTTTTAATGCGCGTCAACTAGCCGGTTTGGCATTCATAAATAAAAGAGAAAGATAAATGAAAGAGACAACATCACTTGAACAAGCTCGCACGAGCTATAACGTTCGTCATTGGAGCCAAGGTTTTTTTGGTATTAATGATCAAGGTGATGTGTATGTTGCGCCCAAGGCTGATGCCCCACAGCAAACCATTGCACTAACAGACATTGCTAAGCAGCTTGAAGACAAAGGTTTAAGTTTGCCAGCACTCGTTCGCTTTCCACAAATTTTACACCATCGTGTGCATAGCTTATGTGGCGCATTTAATACCGCAATAGAAAGCTATGGGTATCCAAAAGACTATTTATTAGTTTATCCAATTAAAGTAAATCAACAACGCGAAGTCGTTGAAGAAATTGTTGCCAGCCAAGCACAAGTAGAAAAAAAACAGCTAGGTTTAGAAGCAGGCAGTAAGCCAGAGTTATTAACCGTATTAGCACTGGCAGAAAAAACCAGTGCGGTGATTGTGTGTAATGGCTACAAAGATAAAGAATATGTGCGCTTAGCGCTGATTGGCGAAAAGCTGGGCCATAAAGTGTATATCGTACTTGAGAAACTGTCTGAGCTGGACATGGTGCTTAGCCAAGCCAAAGAACTTAACGTAAAACCGCGTATTGGTATTCGTGTGCGTTTAGCCTCGCAAGGCAAAGGTAAATGGCAGGCCAGTGGTGGTGAAAAATCGAAGTTTGGGTTGTCTGCTTCGCAAGTGCTGTATGTAGTAAACCGTTTAAAAGAAACTGATCAGCTTGATTTAGTACAGCTTGTGCATTTTCACTTAGGGTCGCAAATGGCCAATATTCGTGATGTACGCTTAGGTGTAAGTGAAGCTGCGCGTTTTTATTGTGAACTACGCAAGTTGGGTGCACAAATAGAGTGCCTTGATGTAGGGGGCGGTTTAGCGGTTGATTATGACGGCACGCGCAGTCAATCTCACAACTCAATGAACTACAGTTTAGCTGAATACGCAAATAATATTGTGTACACCATAGGTGATATTTGTAAGCAGTATGAACAGCCTTTTCCTACCATTATTTCAGAGTCGGGAAGAGCATTAACGGCGCACCACGCGGTACTGATTTCTAATGTAATTGGCACCGAAACATATGCACCGGAAGAAATAGAAGCGCCAGCAGATGACGCGCCGCAGTTACTTAAAAATATGTGGATTTCATGGCAACAATTACATGTGCTTACTGATGACCGAGCATTAATTGAGATTTTTCACGACAGCCAAGGTGATTTAGCTGAAGCGCATAGTCAGTTTGCGATGGGATTATTAGATTTAACCCAACGTGCATGGGCCGAGCAAATTAATTTGCGTGTGTGTTATGAACTAAATAAATTAATGGATAATAAAAACCGTTTTCATCGTCCGATTATTGATGAACTGAATGCGCGTTTAGCGGACAAGTTTTTTGTCAATTTCTCATTGTTTCAGTCATTGCCAGACGCATGGGGAATTGATCAAGTGTTTCCGGTATTGCCTTTAAGTGGTTTAACGCAAGCACCGCAAAAGCGTGCAGTGTTACTAGATATCACCTGTGATTCAGATGGCGCTTTAGAGCACTATGTTGATGGTCAAGGTATTGAAAGTACGTTGCCAGTACCTGAGTTCACAGCAGATAAACCATATTTGATGGGGTTTTTCTTAGTAGGTGCCTACCAAGAGATTTTAGGCGATATGCATAACTTATTTGGTGATACGCACAGTGCTATTATCAATATGGATGAACAAGGTGTTGCTAGTATTACAGAAATCAATCATGGTGATACTGTGGCTGATATGATGCGTTATGTACATTTAGATGTTGAAGGTTTTCAGCAGTCATATGCGCAGTTAGTGAGCGCAAAAATTGCACCTGATGAACAGCAAAGCGTTTTAGACGAGTTGCAAAGCGGCCTTGATGGCTACACTTATTTAGAAGAGTTATAAGCAATGTCTAGCTTGTTTGGTTGTGTTGACCACTCATTGTACTCAAATGGGATGACGTTTTTACGTCGTCCTATGGTACAAAATATTAACGCGATTGAAGCCGATGTAGTGGTACTGGGTTTACCGTTTGATCTGGCCACTTCAGGGCGCCCTGGTGCCCGCTTAGGGCCTGATGCTATTCGCAGAGCGTCAGTGCATTTAGCGTGGGAAGATACCAAATACCCGTGGACATTTCCGTTGTTTGAGCGCTTAACCGTGGCGGATGCTGGCGATTTTACCTATCCGGTAGGCGACCCTGAATATTTTACCGCGCAACTAGAAATGGCGGCAGAGCAAATACTTCGCCAAGGTAAAACATTGCTAGGCTTGGGCGGCGATCATTTCGTAACCTTACCGCTATTGCGCGCACATGCAAAAATTCATGGCAAAATGGCGTTAGTGCATTTCGATGCCCATACTGATACTTACAGTAACGGTTCGCGTTTTGATCACGGCACCATGTTTTATCATGCGCCAATGGAAGGGTTAATTGATGTTAATCACAGTATTCAGCTAGGTATTCGTACCGACTTTGATCAAAGCAAGCATGAGTTTGCAGTGATTGATGCCATGCAAGCCAATGATCTGCATGCGAATGATATTGCAGCACAAATTATTGAGCGAGTGGGTGATTTACCGGTTTACTTAACCTTTGATATAGATTGTTTAGACCCCGCCTTTGCACCAGGTACGGGCACACCCGTGTGTGGTGGTTTAACCTCTGATAAAGTGCTTAAAATCTTACGCGCACTTAAAGGCATTAATATGGTGGGAATGGATGTGGTTGAAGTATCTCCGTCGTACGACCAAAGTGAGCTTACCGCCATTGCCGCTGCAACGATTGCCAGTGAATTACTGCATTTGTGGGCACTTAAGCATAAATATTAATTTGTGTTAATGCAGCTTAAAAAGCGCCAATTAGGCGCTTTTTTTGTATAAAAATAAAAGTACTATTAAAACTGCATATTGTGCTTTTTAGCATAAATAAAAAACACTGGGATTTCGATTATGACGTAAGTTAAAAAAGTAAACCAAAACCAATTAACTTCAAATATTAACCAGCTAAATTGCACGTCCGAGTTGTAATAAAGGCTAGATGCAATTAATAGCGTAATGCCTGTTGCAAATAAATCTTGCACCGATATTTTTTTAAAGCTACTGCCTGCAAAGCGCGGATAAATAAATCCGTAGCCAAGCGTTATCATAATGATAACTAATAACAATAAATTCAGTTCAGGGGTCATTCTGGTTTATATTGCCTCGCATATTCTATTCGCTCTTGAGAACTTGGGTGCGTTGATAAATACTTTAACCAAGTATCATCATAGGTCCCTTCTTGCGCTTTTAAATTATTTTCCAGTGCTTCAATTGCATCTGCAAAGTCGTGGTTAGAATACCCTAATTTTAAAAGGTTTTTAATCGCATATACATCGGCTTCTTGTTCCATATCTCGCGAAAACGCTTGTTGTAAAAAAGATGAACCAGAGCCAAGCACGACCTCTAATATACCTTCTAAGTCACCAAAAATAACTGCAAATACAACGGTGCTCGCTGCAGCTTGTGCTGCAAGGCGAATGCTGTGATGGTGCTGAACATGACCAATTTCATGAAGTAAAATAGCACGCAGGGCATCAGGGTCATTTTTTAATAGATCAACAAGTTCGTCAGTTACTACAACCCGACCATTTGGAAGAGCAAACGCATTAGCTGAAAAATAATCAGACTGATAAAAAGATAGCCTAAACTTTGCACTGTCTAAATTGAGCGAGTTTAGCATTAAACGCCATTGTTGCTGTATTTCAGATTGCTTATTAGTGGAAAGTTGAGAAGGTTCTAATGCGACTTTTTCTATCACACTGAGCGTTTGCTCTCCCATCGTTTCAATTGTCGAGCCAGGTGCTAAATTAACGCTATAAACGGCTACTGATGGTATTAAGCGGTATAAAATTAACCAAAGTAATAGGGGAATTAGCAGCACGGATGCAACAATAAGAATCTTATTTTTTTCTAAGCGTTCACTGAGTCCATGCTCTTTAAGCGCGAATGGCCACCTAAATTCTACATCTTGAGGTATAAATCGCCCACCATCAGCAAAATTTAACTCTGACGCCATGCCAGGTAACGGGCTATCAAGTTGGCAATCGTCTAAAGTTGATGAAAGTAACGTCGTATTCTCAGAGTCAACAAGCGTTATTTGCTCATGGGAAAGGTGTGCATAGCTTTTAATATGCTGGCTGCTATTAGGGTAATAATAACAGCCAAAAATAGGATAATTACTCATTAGGTGAGTGAAATATCAATATCAAACACATTAGCAGCTTCTTCAGCAAATGATGACTGCTCATTTTGTGCAACATCAATCAACGAAAGTGCGCCGCTATAAATAGTGACTTCAGTAACCGATGCTAATAGCTTTGCTCTGCGTACTTTAGCCCAAGGGTAGGCCAGTCCTAAGGTAAATATAATTGCCAGTACATTGGTAAATAGTAAGATGGCATAGTCAATGGCTTTTAAGTTCGAATCAAAGCTCGCGACTTCTGTAAATTCGCTGTTATTAAAAATATGATTTCGAATAATCGAATGATAAACAGCGCCTACCAGTGTTAAAAACGCAACATACAACACAGCAATTAGTAGCGGCACTATAATTGTAGAAAGGCTAAAGTTTTGTGTGTTTAAGTTATCGATAGTTAAGGCACTTGCACCAGCAAAGAAGCCAAAAATAACTAAGCCACCTATTGCAACTCCTAGGGTAATAAGTGCTGCGATATAATAGCGTTCGCCTTGAAGATTTACTGTAAGTGGTTTATTTCCATAGCTGATGTTTTCATGCATATATTGATCAATTCGCTTTAATACATACGGCAGTAATAGATGTAATGTGAATACACTTGCAATAGGTAATAAAACAAAGTTAATAAATGCATCGCCGTAATTACCTGAAAAGGCAAAGCGTACATTACGATGGCGAGTCATACGCATATTAAAACGCAGACCTTGGTTGATGATCCACGGCAATAAAAATAAAAAGCCAATAGCAAATAAAAGGCCTATCGCCGGTGCGAGGCTGCTAAGTAAGGTGTAAATTAAAAATGCGATGACCGCTAAAATGCGTCCTTTTAAAATTTGTATTGGGGTCGCTAGATAGTTAAAGCTATGACCGTCGATACGCGTATGACCGTAAAAATAACGATAGGTGCGAACTTTTGCCCATGCAGAGTAAATTCCGAGAGTAATAATACTCAGCAGTATATTAACAATCCATATGCCAAAAAATTCGCCGGCTTTGCCGCTAAATTGTACTTTACCGCTAAAAATAGCAGGGGGTGTTTGATTTGACTCAGATGAAGTTGGGTGTACTGATTCCATTTTAAAAATATATCCATGTTGTTTTTTGTAAATTTACCTTTTTTAGATAAAAAAACAATCTTTATAATTAGCTAGTTGATTGTAAGTAGGCTATTTTTATTGCTTTTACTGTTTATGGGGCTGCACTTTAAGTCACCTCTGGTATACTGTGCAGATAATTTAATGGGGCTGTCATGATTTCAAAAAACCAACTTAAACTTATTCGCCAGCTTGGCCAAAAAAAGTATCGCAAGCAATTTAATCAATACTTAGTACAAGGCGAAAAAAATGTACTGGAGTTATTAAATAGCCCATTAAAAGTAAACGATGTATTTGCAACGCAAAGCTTTATTGATAATAACCAAAGCGCATACCCTCAAACGCATTTTATTACAGCAGATGAAGAGCAGCTAACAAAGGTAAGTACTTTGGTAAGTAATAATGCGGCTATTGCAGTTATTGATATGCCAAGCACCGTATTACCAGATGAAAACAGTTTAATATTAGCCTTAGATGGCGTATCTGATCCTGGTAATTTAGGTACTATCATTCGCGTGGCTGATTGGTACGGTATAAAACATATTGTTGCTAGCACTGACAGTGCCGATCCGTATAACCCAAAAACAATTAGCGCCACAATGGGGTCGTTCGTTCGCGTATCGATAAGCCAAGTTGAATTGCCTGAATACTTATCTACATTAAACATGCCTATTTATGGTGCATTTTTAGATGGCCAAAGTGTGCATAGCACTAAATTTAGTGGCCAAGGTGTATTGCTTATGGGCAGTGAATCACATGGAATACGCGAGCAGTGTGCAAAATTAGTGAGCAACAAAATAACCATACCGGCTTTTGGCGGTGCAGAGTCGCTTAATGTAGCAATGGCCACGGGTATTATTTTAGATAATTTTAAACGCCAAGCTTAACTTTTTAGCTATTTATGCGTTAAGTTACTTATAGTAAAAAACAATAATAAATCGGTAATAACAATAAAATGCGCTTAAGCACTATTAAATTAGCGGGCTTTAAATCTTTTGTAGAGCCCACTAAAATTCCATTTCCAGATCAAATGACGTGTGTTGTCGGCCCTAATGGCTGTGGCAAATCAAATGTCATTGATGCGGTGCGATGGGTGCTTGGTGAAAGCTCAGCTAAAAACTTACGTGGCGATGCCATGACTGATGTCATTTTTAATGGCTCTACTAACCGCAAGCCCATTTCGCAAGCCTCCGTTGAACTAATATTTGATAATACCCAAGGTAAGTTACCCAATACTTTTGCTGATCGTAACCAAGTGGCTATTAAGCGTTTGGTGACTCGCGATGGTCAGTCATTGTATTTTTTAAACGGCAGTAAATGCCGTAAGCGTGATATCACCGATATATTTCTAGGTACCGGTCTTGGGCCGCGAAGTTACGCTATTATTGAACAAGGGATGATCTCACGTTTAATAGAGAGCAAACCGCAAGAGCTTCGTGTTTTCTTAGAAGAAGCCGCAGGGGTCTCTAAATATAAAGAGCGCCGCCGCGAAACGCAAACACGTATAAAAAGCACCCGAGAAAATCTAGAGCGACTGCTTGATGTTCGCCAAGAGCTACAAAACCAGCTTGATAAACTGGCGGTACAATCGGTTGAGGCTAAAAAATATCGCGAACTTAAATCCCACGAGCGCACCTTAAAGGGGCAAATAGCGGTATTAAAATGGCAAAAGCTGCATCAGCAACAGCTTGATAAAAGTGCGCAAATAAAAAAGCTGGATGACCAAATCAGCTTCTTTAAAACGGCGCATTCAGGCCATGATGATGTGCTGGCAAGCCTTGATGCTCAAGTGCAAGCTCAACAAGATAAACTCGATGATGCGCAGCAACAGCAGCACCTTACGCATACCGAATTGACTCGCAGTGAACAGCAGGCAATTAGCATTAAACAACAAACGCTTTCACTGAAACAAAATTTAGCCAAGTTAGAGCAACAAAAAAACCAAAGTGAAGAAGTCAAAACGCAGCAACAAAGTCTTTGCCAGGAGTTAGATGACAACTTGCAACAGGCTATTGAGCATCACTTAATGTGTAGTGAGCAAGTTATAGAGCTTAGTGATGAGGTTAATCAGCTGCTGGAGATTAAAAATGCCGACACATCACAGTGGCAATCACTAACAGAAGACTATCAAAAATTAAATAATCAGCAGCTAGCGCATGCAAATGCAGTAAAACATACAGAGCAGAAAATTAGTTATGTTAAGCAACAACTAACGCAGCTTGATGAGCAAATAGATGAGTTAAAACGCAGTGAGATAGAGCAGCAATTAACTGAGCAACAGCAGCACAGACAAACGCTAACAGAGCAGCTGGCTAACGCGCAAACTGCTCATAGTAGAGGTCAAAGTGCTCAGGCAATACAGCAGCAACAGCTTGATGAAGCTCAGCAACAATGGCAGCATTTATCTCAGCAAGTTAATGAACTAAAAGCCGGTATAGCAGGGCTAAAAACTACCCTTGGACTTGAAAAAAACAACGATAAAACTTTAACTTTATTCAAGCAGTTAACTGTTCAGTCTGGTTATGAGTTTTTAGTCGAGCAGGCGCTGTCATCACTTGAGCACATTCATATTTCACCAGGTAAAGCAGAAAATAGCACGTGGCAAATACCTTCACAGTCTGTGGCAAGCAATAGTATTGCTGCTTTTATTAGCGCTGGTATCTACCCCGAGTTATTAAACCATATTGCTTATGATGCCGAGGGTGAAGCACACCACCTTAACGATGCCAGTTATATTGCAGTGATGGACAAGCAAGGGGCGTTACATGGTCGAAATTGGCATGTGAGTGGCGATAAAAATGCTGATAATTCCTTATTATTAATGCACAAAAAGCTTAAGCAACAAGAAACCTTACTTGAGCAACAACAACAGGCATTAATTGATGCACTCTCTACACTTGAAGATCACCAAGCGCAAGCTGCATTAATAACCGAGCAGCAAAACGAGCGCAAAGAAACTATTCACCAATTAGCACAACAGTTAGCCGTAGCAACATCGCGTGGTGATATGCTCAAAGCGCAAGCTGATCAACATCTGCAGCAGTTGACGAAATTACAACAACAGCGTCAGCCTCTGCTAGAGCAACAACAGCAGTTAAGCGAATTATTGGGCGAAGAGCTTGATAAGAATGAACAGCTTGCACAGCAATTACAGGCATTAGCTGAAGAGCTGAACAACGCAGATAGCGCACGAATAAATAGTGATGAGCGTTACAAGCAAGCTTTGAATAATGCTGAACAATATAAAACGCAAGCACATCAGGCAAACCTAAGTGAGCAAAAAGCACGAAGTGAATGGCAGCTCAGTCAAACTAAACTTAGTCATGCAGTACAGGCGTTTACAAGTGCTGAAGAGGGCGCTCAAGAGCTAGTAGAGCAAATTGAAGCGTTACTTATTCCTGAGCAGGAGCTTGCATTAAGTATTGAACAATTATTAGTACAGCACCAACAAGGCGAACAAACGCTTGTAGATATTCAGCAGCAGTTAGCTCAAGCAAAACAAGAATTACAAAACAAACAAGCGAGTTTAAAAACGTCACAAGCTGAGCTGGTGGCATTACAAGAGCAACACCAAAAGCTGAGCATTGAAGAGCAAAGCCTATTAATAAAAGCGCAAGCGGTACTTGAGCCACTTAGCGAGCTTAATCAAAATTTAAAACAGGTTTTAGCAGAGCTTCCTGCAGAGTTGTCATTAACTGCAGCGCAAAATCAACTTGCTGGAGTCACTAATCAGCTAGAGCAATTAGGGGCCGTTAACCTTGCAGCCATTGATGAATTTGAACAAGCTAAGCAAAGAAGTGATTATTTAAATAATCAGCTGGATGATTTAACCCAAGCGTTATCGGCATTAGAGGGCGCTATTCATAAAATAGATCGCGAAACTAAAACGCGCTTTAAGTCTACCTTTGATCAGGTAAACCACGATTTTGGCCAGCTTTTTCCAAAAGTATTTGGCGGCGGCAGTGCTTACTTAGAATTAACCAGTGACGATTTACTCGAAAGTGGTGTTAGTATAATGGCAAGACCTCCGGGTAAAAAAATTCGACAATTCATTTGTTAAGTGGTGGAGAAAAAGCGCTGAGCGCATTATCATTGGTGTTTTCTATATTCAGGCTCAATCCAGCTCCATTCTGTATGCTGGACGAGGTAGATGCCCCGTTAGATGATGCCAATGTGGTCCGTTTTTGCCGATTGGTTGAAGAAATGTCACAATCTGTGCAGTTTATTTATATAAGCCATAATAAAATTGCAATGGAAATGGCGGGTAGATTAACGGGTGTAACCATGGCAGAGCCCGGCGTGTCGCGTATGGTTGCTGTAGATATTGAACAAGCGGTGCAACTTGCACATGCATAATTTTATAGTCATTTGCTAGTTATTTTAGGTAAAATGATGGCTGTTAGGCATATTAATAATAAAAGGTGAGGGGATGGCCGAAGAATTAAGATGGGTTTTAATTGTGATCAGTGTATTTGTCATTGGTGGCTTATTAATACACGGTTTGTGGTCAGTAAGAAAAAAGAGAATGCTGAACTCCCTGCAAGCGAGCGAGTTGAACCTGTTCAAGAACAGCAGCCTTCATCTGTGCATGCTGAGCCACAAGAGCCTATATTAGCGCAACGAGAAGAACCACAAATGAGTGAGTTAAACTTCAGCGCTGATGAGCCACAAATAGATGTTAGCCCTGCTGATACAGCTATTGAAGATGACCTTGAAGTTGTAACCGAAGAGGCTGTAGATACACAACAAGACGCCCCTAAAGATGTTGCTGACTTTGTTATTGTACATATTCAAATGCCAGAAGGGCTGACCATGCAAGGCAGTAAATTACTGCCTGCAGTTAACACGCTAGGTTTTAAATATTCAGAAGAAGGTTTTTTTAACCGCCATCTAGATCCAGCAGGCCAAGGGCCGGTGTTATTTAGGTTGGTAAATATGTATAACCCTGGCACGTTCGATATTGATAATATGGAACAGTTTAGCACCGCAGGTGTAAGCTTATTTATGACACTGCCATGTGATGGCGATGGCCTTGCTGCGTTTAATATGTTGCATAGCGCTGCTAAGAAGCTAGCCGATGAATTTGGTGCTGAAATCCTGGATGCTGAGCGCAACGAAATGACGGTAGAGCGTATTCGTCAATATGTTGAGCAGGTTCGCGCATTTTCTGCGTAATATACGCATAAGTTAAATTTTGTAAGCCACTGGGCGTTCACTCGTCAAAGTGGCTTTTTTTATGTTTTTGAGGTCTACATGGCAAGCAGCATTAGTGAGCAAATTAATCATCTTCGTAACACGCTTGAGCAACACAATTATAGTTATTATGTGCTTGATACACCCAGCATACCCGATGCCGAATATGATCGCTTATTACGTACTTTGAGCGAATTAGAAACCCAGCATCCTGAGTTTTTAACTGCCGATTCACCTACGCAAAAAGTAGGTGGGGCAGCGCTTGCCAAGTTTGAGCAAGTAGCACACCAAGTGCCTATGCTATCGCTAGATAACGCTTTTGGTGAAGACGAATTTAGTGGTTTTAATCGTCGTATTAAAGAGCGCTTAATGAGCACTGAAGAGCTTACATTTTGCTGTGAGCCTAAACTGGATGGTTTAGCGGTATCAATTATTTATCGTGATGGGGTATTAGTGCAAGCAGCGACTCGTGGCGATGGCTTTACTGGCGAAAATATTACCCAAAATGTAAAAACAATTCGCAATGTGCCATTAAAGCTACGCGGTGATGATTACCCACGTGAGCTTGAAGTGCGCGGCGAAGTATTTATGGATAGCGCTGGGTTTGACAAGCTTAATGCCGAAGCAGAAAAGCGTGGTGACAAAGTTTTTGTAAACCCACGTAATGCGGCAGCGGGAAGTTTACGCCAGCTCGATTCAAAAATTACCGCAAAACGGCCACTGATGTTTTATGCCTACAGCACCGGATTGGTCGCCGATGGCACCTTACCTGAAGATCACTACCAGCAGCTCGCCAAGCTTACTGATTGGGGATTACCACTTTGCCCTGAAACAAAATTAGTTGAAGGCCCAAAGGCCGCGCTTGCCTATTATAATGACATTTTAACGCGCCGTAGCGAGCTAAAATATGAAATAGATGGCGTGGTAATAAAAGTAAATAAAAAAGCCCTACAAGAGCGCCTAGGCTTTGTTGCGCGTGCACCGCGTTGGGCTATTGCTTATAAGTTTCCGGCACAAGAAGAAATAACACACTTGCTAGATGTAGAGTTTCAAGTAGGGCGTACTGGGGCAATTACCCCTGTTGCGCGATTAGAGCCGGTATTTGTTGGTGGTGTTACGGTATCGAATGCAACGCTGCATAATGCTGATGAAATTGCCCGTTTGGGCGTTAAAGTGGGCGACACTGTGATTATTCGTCGCGCTGGGGATGTGATCCCACAAATTACCCAAGTAGTGCTTGAACAACGGCCAAGCGATGCAAAAGAGATTGTATTTCCAACTATGTGCCCAATTTGTGACTCGCACGTTGAGCGGGTTGAAGGTGAAGCGGTTGCTCGTTGTACCGGCGGCTTGGTATGTCAAGCACAGCGCAAACAAGCGATTAAACATTTTGCTTCACGTAAGGCTTTAGATATTGACGGCTTAGGCGACAAAATAGTTGATCAATTGGTTGATCGAGAGCTGATCAAAACGCCTGCTGATTTATTTATTTTAAAGCAGGGACACTTTGAGTCACTTGAACGAATGGGGCCAAAATCAGCGAAAAACTTAGTTGCAGCGCTTGATGATGCCAAAACCACTACCTTAGCAAAGTTTTTATATTCACTGGGTATTCGTGAAGTCGGTGAGGCCACAGCACAAAACTTGGCCAATCACTTTTTAACGCTTGAAAAAGTAATTGATGCCAGCATTGAACAGCTGATAGAAGTAAGCGATGTAGGTGAAATAGTAGCAAAACACGTTCGTGGCTTTTTTACTGAAGAGCACAACCTGACAGTGGTAAACGAATTAATAGCGCAAGGGGTAAACTGGCCACAGTTAACAGCGCCATCAGAGCAAGAACAGCCGCTAGCGGGTTTAACTTATGTACTAACAGGGACGCTTAATACACTTAATCGTAATGATGCAAAAGCGCGCCTACAGCAATTAGGTGCCAAGGTTTCTGGCAGTGTTTCAGCAAAAACCGATGCCTTAGTGGCGGGTGAGAAAGCCGGCTCTAAGCTCACCAAAGCGCAAGAGCTCGGTATAGAAATACTGACAGAGGATGATTTAATTACTTTGTTAGAGACTCATAATGGCTAGTTTTACAAATATACTCAATACGCTGCTAATTGACCTAGGCCAATGGCTACAGGGCTATTTGCCGCATTTATCACTACTTTTAATGGTGTGCTTGGTATCGCTGTATGCGGATGACATTTTAAAACTAACCAAAGGGGTGGTAGCTAGGCGCCATTTTATTATTCGCGTAGTATGTTTTGTGTTGATCACTGCGTTTGGCTTTGGTTTGTTAGTGGTGTGGCTAAGCCCGCTGCTAACCAAAGCTTTGCTGTTTTTTGGGACTAAGTGGTTAGGGCTTACTTTACTAGCGGCATTTTTTATTTTGGGCACTATTGCCGATAGGAAAAACCAGCTGTGAGTCGATATGGACCTGAATACTGGGATAAATATGGAAGTTACCGTACACCATTAGCATTTCACTTGAGTATTTTAGTGCTACTGCGTGCCTATTTTATTTGGGTGATAGCCGCGTTAAGTCGTCGACCTGAGCTTGATTTAATGTCATTGTTTTTTAGATCAAAAAATGATTTTTTTATTGCTATAGCGATCGGTGCAGTAGCGATTGTACCTACTATTTTATTTTGTTTACGCAGACCAAGAGACTCGCATCAAGCTACGCAGCGCTTGGCGCGTATTTGGCGATATATGCGTTGGCCGCTGATTGCATGTGCGTTAATCGATTTGTCATGGTTGAGTATTCAAGCAGCTCATAGCCACTATCGCTTCTCATTGTTTTTAGCTGTACAAATGGTAATTGTATTGTGGGTGTTGTGGTATTTGGCGAAAAGTCGTTACTTAAGTGTTTTCTTTAGTGATTGGCCTGAGCCGACAGAAAAAGCAACCGATAAAAAGTAAGCGAGATTATGCATAGTATCAATAAAAAAATAGCACTAGTAATCGCTTTAATAGGGCTTGTAATTATAGCGTGTGGCTACTTTTTTTCTTTAGGGGAACACCTTTGGTTTAAAGCTGCTTTAGTAATGTGGGTTGTGGTGTTTTGTTCGTGTTGTTACCGATTAACGCCGTTGTTTAAAATGCGCAATCCATTGCGTAATTTTATTCAACGCGATGCGCAGCACTTGTTTGTTTTTAGTTTAACGGGTCTGTTTGATAAAAAAAATGGTCCGCATTGGTTAGTCATCAGTAATATTGAGTTGATAGAAATAAGAAACGATGAACTAATAGTGCATAGTAATAATGACCGGCAATTAAGCGTTAGTATTCCAGGCAGCAGAGCACAATTACACGCTTATATAAACCGTATACTTACTGTAACAGAAAAGCATACTATAGCCTTTAAATAGCGTTGATCTTGGTATTAGCCACAGGCGTAAAAGACTATAAGCAAATGACTGCTAGTTAAATTAATAACGTAATGAGGTTGTTATGTTGAAGTGGAACGATATTGTTAATTTTGCCAACCATGGCAATCCAACACCGGTTCGAAAAGTGGTTAAAACAGATCAGCAATGGCGCGAACTGTTAAACGAAGAACAATATTATGTGACCCGTAAAAAGGGGACTGAACGACCAAATAGTTCAAGTAGTTGTACCTTGTTAGAGCCAGGTAGGTATGTGTGTGTTTGTTGTGACAACTTACTATTTGATGCAGATGAAAAGTTTGATAGCGGCACCGGCTGGCCCTCATTTACCCAACCGGCGACTGAGGAAGCAATTGGTTATGTAATGGATAGTAGCCATGGTATGGAACGAGTTGAAGTTGTTTGTAATGTGTGTGATGCGCATTTAGGGCATATTTTCCCTGATGGGCCACCTCCTTCCGGTTTACGCTACTGTGTAAACGCACTGGCAATGAAAAAGCTTTAGGGCTTATTGGCCTTTCAATGCCAAATAGGCGCTGCCCAAAGGGTTCTGCCAAGTGAAGATTAACCCTTTGTTGACTAGGGAAATGTAGGTAAGGGGCGTGAGCAAAACGCGGAAGCTTTGCTCGATTTTTATTTATTCTTACATGGATGTAAGCCAGTAAAATAACGTAGGAGCAGTTATTGAGCCCACTAGGTTACAAACCTCGCGCCGCGATTAAATCGTCCCTTGCTTGAACAAATTTTAATCCGCAAATATCACTAAGCCCTAACTAATCTCTAGTTTCATTTCTTTAGCAATCTGAAGTAGTTTATCGAACCGCTCCGATTGCTCTTCTGCTAGGGGTGATTTTGTTAATAGTTTAAAGCATTTTTTAGCCAAGACACTGTTGAAAGAATCACCATGTTTTTTTGATTTATCGACCAAACATTGTAATAAATTGAGCGCAATACTTGGATTGTGCGGCATGACTCTAAAGGCTTGGCTAAATGCCTCTAAAGCTACATTTAACTGGCCGCGCTCAAACTGTTTAACAGCATGATTATTAAGTTCTTTCGGCCCCATTTTTATGTCACGTCTTTCACTTTGTTGTTGCTGTATATAACGCAAGTAAGTAGCGTCGCTTCTACTTGGATGACGCTCGCAATGATCAATAATATGGCTAAATAACGTTTGCGCCTTTTGGTGAAAACCTAATTCATGCAGTGCTTTTGCTTTATCTAGGGCTCCATCCACTGAGCGTATTTGAGTATCGCTGTCATCAAGTTGCTCAATGAGCTGTTTCGCTTTTTTATGTTCATCTTTTAAATAATAAAGGCGAGCATTGAGCACATCAATTTGGGTTTGCGCATTACTGGTTGGGAATTGTGTTTTTAGCTCATTGATATATTTATTTGTTTGACGAGAAATTCTGTTTATTTGGTCAGTTTGATCTGTGGTCAATGCAAAGTCAATCCCAGCACGAGCAGCATTTAAATAGATGTCTGGGCTATCGTGCATTGAGTATTTAGCGTAAGTGGCAATATCTTTTTGAGTTAAGTAGCTGGTTTCGTAATCTCTATTAATGAGCGATACGCTGTTAAGTGATTTTTGACGGTCTATATTACGTGGGGCAATATGTGCAGCTTGGCTTAAAAAGTCTTGGGCTAAATCGAATTGGTTTAGTTTTATTTCTAAACGCCCCAATAAGTCTAAGGCTATAAGTCGAGTCTCATTACGTTCAAGCATTGTTTTAAGCATGCGCTGAGCCAAAATATGCTCATTGTTAGCAATTAAAGCCTCTACTAATCCTACTTTTGCCCATGCAAACTTTTGCATATTCAAAACTGATTTAAAAAAGTCTTTCGCCTCTTGGTTTTGTTTTAGCGCCAGTAAAATGTTGCCTTTTAATCTAAGCAGAATAGGGCTGTATTTATTACTTTTATCAAGTTGAGCATTAATTTTTTTTAACGCTTTAGACTGGTTATCGTCATCAATTAAAGTGTAAATAGCTTTAAGGTCGCTTTTTCGTTTGAGAATACGCTCTATGCGTACTCTTAGCTCTTGTACAGAGAAGGGTTTTACCAAAAAGTCATCGGGTTGAAGCTCTAATACACTGTGAACTAATTCTCCGCTCGTTTCCGCAGATGTAAAAATAAACCCAGTAGAGTGTTTAATTAACGCTTTAGCGCGTAACTCTTCATAAAGCTGGTAGCCATCTTGGCGTTTACTTAGATTAAAAGAGCAAATTACCAAGTCAAATTCTTCATGTAAGCATTGTTCTTTTGCCGCTAAGCCGTGATCTGCAAAACGCAAATGTCCAAAGCCTATTTTTTCGAGCGACTGCTTCATGTAGCTTTGAGCTAATGGTTGCTCTTCTACAATCAGTATTTTGGCTTCATTAAAAATATTTTTAGACATTGGCTTAAGCGTAATTGAATTTAACACAGACTATAATCAACAGTTTAGACGCTTACAAGGTAATTTAAAGATTAGCTTCGAAGATGAGAGCTTATTAAGCAAATTAATTACAAAGGTTTATATTTTTATCTTAAAAGAGCTAAAAACCCATTTAAAGTAAATGGATAGCACGCGTAATAAAGTAAGTTTAAACAAAATGATTTTGGAGATAATAAAACTCGGAAGATAGATTTTTGGTATGTGCTTGGTAATACTGATTTTTTGAAACCGAAGAATTACTTGATAACGAATTCTAAATGGTAATTAATACTGAACTTGAACTAAAAGAGTGGAGGATAATGAATATTAAAATGGAAGGTGATACTGGAGGATTTAGATTTTTGTAATATGCACCATTCAAAGAATGGTGGGTCGTACTGGACTTGAACCAGTGACCCTCGCCTTGTAAGGGCGATGCTCTCCCAACTGAGCTAACGACCCATATTACAAATTTAAACATGTAACTATTTATATAATAAATTTTTATATGTGGTGGGTGATACTGGACTTGAACCAGTGACCCTCGCCTTGTAAGGGCGATGCTCTCCCAACTGAGCTAATCACCCACATATAAATTAAAACGCTACTATTAAAATAAATAGTACTGGACTTTAACCAGCGAACCTCGCCGTTACTTGTAAATAGCGGTGATGCTCTCTTTTTCTAACTGAGCTAATCACTCATTTAGATATCTTGTAATATGCACCATTCAAAGAATGGTGGGTCGTACTGGACTTGAACCAGTGACCCTCGCCTTGTAAGGGCGATGCTCTCCCAACTGAGCTAACGACCCATATTACAAATTTACACATGACTATTAACATAATAATAGATTTTATATGTGGTGGGTGATACTGGACTTGAACCAGTGACCCTCGCCTTGTAAGGGCGATGCTCTCCCAACTGAGCTAATCACCCACATATAAATTAAAACACTACTATTAAAATAAATAGTACTGGACTTTAACCAGTGAACTTCTCCGTTACTTGTAAATAGCGGTGATGCTCTCATTTCTTGTAACTGAGCTAACGACCCATATTACAAATTTAAACATGTAACTATTTATATAATAAATTTTTATATGTGGTGGGTGATACTGGACTTGAACCAGTGACCCTCGCCTTGTAAGGGCGATGCTCTCCCAACTGAGCTAATCACCCACATATAAATTAATCAAAACTATTATAATAAATAGTACTGGACTTTAACCAGTGAACTTCGCCGTTACTTGTAAATAGCGGTGATGCTCTCATTTCTTGTAACTGAGCTAACAACCCATATTACAAATTCAGAACATGACTATTAATATAATAATAAGTTTTATATGTGGTGGGTGATACTGGACTTGAACCAGTGACCCTCGCCTTGTAAGGGCGATGCTCTCCCAACTGAGCTAATCACCCACATATAAATTAATCAAAACTATTATAATAAATAGTACTGGACTTTAACCAGTGAACATAGCAATTACTTGTAAGTAAAATAATGCTCTCTTATTCTGATTGGGTTAATAAACCCGTACAGAACTTAGATACGACACATTAAAATGTGGTGGGTGATACTGGACTTGAACCAGTGACCCTCGCCTTGTAAGGGCGATGCTCTCCCAACTGAGCTAATCACCCGCATCTAAACAACACCACATTGCTGCGTTGTTGTGGGGCGCTATTATAGATAGACTTGTAAATGTGTCAACACTTGAATGATAAAAATGTGCTGAATGAAGCTTTTATAATCAATGCAATGCAAATAGTGTTCACTTTATCAACAAGGTAACATAAAACGAACAATAAGCACCTTTGGCTGGGGGTTAATATAATTATATTTATATTCACTAGATAGAGTTCTGTTGCTTTTTAAGTATGAAAATTAATTCAATTTAGTGGTAATTGATTTGCCGAGTCAGGGTTGCAACCAAGAAATCAAAGTTAAACTTTCTAGTTCAGATCATCCTGCCTATATTATTCAATTGTTTAAACCACTCAAATTAGCAAGTTGTTTATCGCTTAGCATAGTTAAGCTTTACAATTAGTATTTAATAAAATCCAGCTAGGTTATGATGGAAGTAGGCCCGTTTTAGGCAAAAAGCGGTGGTAACTCAATTTGCATATAAATGTATACCTTTTGAGTCCGATGTAAATAGGTGCTTTTAGTATTATAAAGTCGTTATTCTCAACTCAAACGCAAATGTGGCACACTTAACGTAACTCATGGTTACTAAATACTATGAAAATCTACTTTTTAGCATGTATGATAGCCAGTTTGTTGAAAATTAAACCATTTAAATAATGTCGCACAAAAAACTGTTGACTTTATTTTGGGGGGTGCATAGAATGCGCCCCGCACTAAGCGATACACGACGTGGTTATCACCGAGCGTATTGAATAAGTTGGGGCTATAGCTCAGCTGGGAGAGCGCTTCGCTGGCAGCGAAGAGGTCTGCGGTTCGATCCCGCATAGCTCCACCAATTTTTAGTGTTTGTCCTAGGGTAACAGTTTTCTGTGTCCCCATCGTCTAGAGGCCTAGGACACCGCCCTTTCACGGCGGTAACAGGGGTTCGAATCCCCTTGGGGACGCCACTTAACTTTTTAGTTAAAGGCGGTTTTACCGAGAAAATAGCGTAACACATAAAGCTCGAGTCTTTATTTGTACTATTGCGCCATTACCTTAAAAGCTCAGGATGTGAGTTTAACTAATCAATTGTCCTAGTGACACTTTTTAGTGTCCCCATCGTCTAGAGGCCTAGGACACCGCCCTTTCACGGCGGTAACAGGGGTTCGAATCCCCTTGGGGACGCCACTTACTATTATATAGTAGGGTAGTGTTATTAAAGCTCGTCTGAATCGAGTCTAAACTTTCAGTTGTCCTAGTGACACTTTTTAGTGTCCCCATCGTCTAGAGGCCTAGGACACCGCCCTTTCACGGCGGTAACAGGGGTTCGAATCCCCTTGGGGACGCCACTTACTATTATATAGTAGGGTAGTGTTATTAAAGCTCGTCTGAATCGAGTCTAAACCTTCAGTTGTCCTAGTGACACTTTTTAGTGTCCCCATCGTCTAGAGGCCTAGGACACCGCCCTTTCACGGCGGTAACAGGGGTTCGAATCCCCTTGGGGACGCCACTTACTATTATACAGTAGGGTAGTGTTATTAAAGCTCGCCTGAATCGAGTTTAAACTTTCAGTTGTCCTAGTGACACTTTTTAGTGTCCCCATCGTCTAGAGGCCTAGGACACCGCCCTTTCACGGCGGTAACAGGGGTTCGAATCCCCTTGGGGACGCCACTTACTATTATACAGTAGGGTAGTGTTATTAAAGCTCGCCTGAATCGAGTCTAAACTTTCAGTTGTCCTAGTGACACTTTTTAGTGTCCCCATCGTCTAGAGGCCTAGGACACCGCCCTTTCACGGCGGTAACAGGGGTTCGAATCCCCTTGGGGACGCCACTTACTATTATACAGTAGGGTAGTGTTATTAAAGCTCGTCTGAATCGAGTCTAAACTTTCAGTTGTCCTAGTGACACAGAAAATGTTTCTGAGAAGATAATGCCATTCGCCTCACAGGCTCGGCTCATCTTACACAGAAATAGCAAATCAGTGATTTGCAAACCAATTTCTGCGTCCCCATCGTCTAGAGGCCTAGGACACCGCCCTTTCACGGCGGTAACAGGGGTTCGAATCCCCTTGGGGACGCCACTTACTTTTTCTAAAGTAGGTATGTGTTATTAAGATAAAAAACTATCTGTTCAAGCACTTTTACGCTCGTCTATAAAATACCTTTCTAAATTAAATATTTAGGTTTATCAAAGCCTAGATTCATGATATCCACTCAAGTATTGTTCAACCTCAAAAAGACTTAATTAAAAGTAGCTGTGTTTTTTATTCAGGGCTTATAAATATTCTACTTGTTAATCTACATAAAACTTCCAAAGAATGAGGAGGATTTATGGCAAGTGGATGGGCGCGAGATGGCGCAATTCAAGATCAAATAGATGCAAGTGTTAATGATGCTGTGCAATACGCGAGAAGTAACCTAATTTCAGGAGCGAGCGCTGAACTTTGTGATGAGTGTGACGAGAGGATACCACAAGCAAGAAGGTTAGCGTTACCAGGCGTGCGCTATTGTATTTCATGCCAAGCGGAATTAGAAGGGCTACCAAGTAATGCTAACGCGTTTAATCGCCGTGGCAGTAAAGATAGTCAATTACGATAAAGGTGCTCAAGGCACCTTTTTTTATGGGTAAAATACTACCCGTGATTATTTATGATTTTTTCTGAATAAGTTCAATTGCATATCCATCAGGGTCTTTAACAAATGCAATTTCCGTTTTGCCACCTTTTACTGGACCTGGTTCACGACTAACGTTACCGCCAGCTGCTTTGATATCCTCACAGGCCTTATAAATATCATCAAATTCAATCGCTATATGGCCATAGGCATTACCTAAATCGTAGCTGTCAGTATCCCAGTTATAGGTCAGTTCAAGTACTGTTGTATCAGTTTCATCACCGTAGCCGACGAATGCAAGGGTATAGCGATACTCTTCATTATCAGCACGACGTAACTCTTTCATACCTAGCACATTAGTGTAAAAGGCAATTGATTTATCTAGATCAGTAACCCGTAACATAGTATGTAGTAAACGCATTTAAATTTACCTCAATTTATTCTTTGAAATCTATAAAGTACGATTATAAGCAATTCCTAATCATAATACTGTATTACACGATATTTTTACTTCTCAACTTTACCTTTAAGAACATAGATTTCGCCATCAAAGCTGCCCTGAATCGTTAATCCTTGTCCAGCCAATTCTTTAAGGTAGTCTATATGCTCTTGTGTAATATGTTGCCCCGGAACCAAAAGCGGAATGCCTGGCGGGTAGGGCGTAACTAAACCGGCACAAATGCGGTTGTTACTTTTGCTAATAGTTACCGATTCGCGCTCGCCATAAAAAGCTTCGCTTGGAATACAGGCTAAGTCTATAGCTGGTAAATTCTCCGGTAAGCGAGAACGTCGTGTCGATGTGGCTAGTTTTACCTTGCCACTATCGAGTTTTTTCAACGCATTATATAAACGAATGATCTTCGAACGCGTGCCGCCAAGGGTTAGTAACACCAAAATAGTACTGTGGGTGTATTTTTCTATTTCTAGGCCAATTTCATCCAGCAGATACTTATGAATATCTTTTAATGAATAGGGTAATTCGCTAATGTCGATAAGTATTTTTAGCGGGTCGTGGCCCATGTTATCACCACTAAAGTGCGGAAATATTTCCATAAACTCTTGTTTACCAAGCACTTTAATCTGCTTTAGTGATGCCATCTGTTGCTTAAATTCGTCGACATGATTTAACAAGGCATTGAGTAACTTATAGCCTTCCATCTCCAATTGTTTTTGGCACACATCAAGAGAAGCGATAAGCTGATATTTCGGCGATGTACTGGCATAAATACTGTAAATCTCGCGAAAGAAGTCAGCATCAAAATCAGGATCGTTTACATGGATATACGATGCCTGAGAAAATGCTGATACCACTTTGTGCGCTGAATGAGTGACATAATCAGCGCCAGCATGAATCGCAGAGTAATACCGTAAACTTGGATGAAATAGCGAGTAAGCAAACCACGCTTCGTCGATAAACACCTTAATACCATGTTGATGAGCAAACTCGACTACCTGTTTAAGGTCGCTCAGTAGGCCATCGTAAGTACAACCGGTAAGAACCAGCAATTTCGCATCGCTATTTTGTTCTATTGTTTGTTTAATATCAGCCAACGACGGTGGCGCAAAAATCCCATATTTAGGGTTTAAAATACTCGACAAATAAATGGGTAAACTGGCTGATTGCAAAATGCCATAGTGCACAGATTTATGGCAATTACGGTCAATAATCACTTTATCGCCTTTGCGAAGCAGTGTCTGCAAGATGATTTTATTTGAAGTGGATGACCCATTAGTGACGAAGTAAGTATGCTTCACCTCAAACGTAGCGGCAGCTGATTCTTGGGCACGGCCAATGGTATTGGTGCTATCTGATAATGAGCCTAACGAATCGACTGACACCGACAAGTCACCCACAAACACATTGCGGCCATAAAACTGATAAAAATCTTTAATATAGGGAGAATTTCTAAAGCTAGAACCGCCACTGTGGCCTGGAGTGTGCCATGAATCGTTCGACTCGCCAACATAGCGACGGTACGCTGTCCAAAATGGGGTTTCTGAGCGATCATCAAAGTCGTTAATCATATAACCTAAAATTGCTTCAGGGTCTGAGATTACTTCATCTTTAAAGAAGAATGACTCAATCTCCTCCGACTCATTAACGATTTCCAGCCCCTCTGTGTCGTCACCAATAACATACACAGGTAACTCAAGTCGGATCCCCTTTAGCTGCTCGATAAAACGACTATAAGTGCGTTCGCCAACCTTATTTTGCACATCCCAACTAAGTACAACGGCCTGAATATCACCATCTTCCTTTACACACTCCAGTGCTTGTTCAAGCTCAAGGTACTCAATAATATCGATATGAATATCGTTTCGCTCGAAATTAGGGATAACTTTCGACAGATTCGTCGAAAGTTCTTTTAAGGTGCTAGGGTCTTGCTCAATTAACAATATACGAAGTAAGGGTAACATAGAGGGTCCGGACTATAATTTTATTATGCTCAACAGCATAACGAATGGATTAACTGTTGTGAAATTAATAGTTTGAAAATGTGCCAATAATTACGCCAAATCACGAATAAATAGCTTTTATTTAAATTGACTTACAAGGTATGAAAAATGAAAGGCACCAAAGTCAGGCACATACATTAATAAACAAAAAGTAATACTGAAATGCGCATTAATTATTGAGCTGTTGTAGCTCATATCTGAATTACAGCTATGAGCGATAAGCGGACCTTGAATAAAATGTA
The DNA here is from genome assembly GCF_048318575.1 of Pseudoalteromonas sp. RW-H-Ap-1. GTDB lineage: Bacteria > Pseudomonadota > Gammaproteobacteria > Enterobacterales > Alteromonadaceae > Pseudoalteromonas. Next base: position 2,092,919 of record NZ_CP166996.1, on the reverse strand, counting down.
AAGCGTCTTTATTTTCACATTACTGAGAATTCTCAGTAGATCGCGATAAAGTTATGTCAGAACCGGTTCTTCCTTAGTAACAAATTGAATTAACTTAGACTTATGGTATTTTAACTAGATAGTCGTAGACGCATATTAATGAGACGTCCACATAATAAGATGTTAGTACTATTCTATTGAACCAAATTAGTGAGCCATTCTAGTGGAATATACGTTCGGCGAAATTCATAAGAAAATAGAGCAAGAAGAATCATTTGAAAGTAAGACAGAGGCTGAAATTGACAGCTTTATTTCGGGAGTAGCAAGCGAAATCTTAAATGATAGCTTAGATGCTTTGGAAGATGGTTTAAAAAGTCGAAGAGAGTCACAAGGTAAGATATGGAATATTGGGGAGCCACTTTTAACCTCTTTGATTTTTATATTGCCAGTTACCTAGATATTGCATCAATGTATCGCGAGTTTGTTTTAAAAACGGATGATTGCCTCGATCTTAGGTTTGTTGCTTTGACACAGCTTCATGCTAAATCTGTGTTAGTTCTTAGAGAAATTCAAGCGTTAATTGAGGCTGGTTACCCTGATGGTGCAATGACTCGGTGGCGAACACTCCACGAATTAGCTGTATGCTCTTGTGTTATTTTTGAATCTAAAAAATCCGCCAAATATTATCTTTTGTCTGAAAATATTAAGAATGCTAAAGGTGCAAAGTGTTATAGCGATTATGCTGTTAAATTAGATCATAAGCCATATACGCAATCTGAATTAGATTCAATTGCTTCTTTAAAAGCGGCTTCGCTTGAAGAACTAGGCGATGATTATAATAAATCAGATTATTTTTGGGCAATGCCATTTTTGAAAGAGAACGGCTATAAAGGAAATCGTCCTAACTTATATGACTTAGAAGTAAAAGTTGGTTTAGATCACTATCGACCTTACTTTACCTTAGCATGCGAGAAGATCCATGCTCCATCTGGGGTTAATTATGCAAATTTCGCAACTTCAAAGCTTAATAGTGCTGTACTTGTTGTAGGTCCAAGTCATTATGGTTATGAGACACCTATTAATCTAGCAATGCTATCGTCAATAATTACATTTTCTAAATTTTTATTTTTGTTCCCTAGTTTAGACTGCACCATATTTTTGAAAATGATTTCTCTTGCACAAGAAAAAGTACTAGAGTCTGCATTCGCAAAAAAGTGCTAACAAGGTGTTTAAACGGAACCAAAACAGTTGGTTTGGTTTCGTTTCGCTCCACATTATAACCAACTGTTTTAGTCCGCTTAATGCGGCGTTAAATACACTAGAGAAATTATGGCAGAGAAATTACAGATCGCAATTTACATATCTCTCGGAAGCTTAGCTGTTTCTTCCTTAAGTTTTCTTTTCGCCGTGAGGCAGTCAAAAATTAATAAGAAGAATGAGCGGCTTCGTGCGTACGATAAGGTATACCATGACGCATCAGATTTACTTCTGTTTGGACTTCCCAGCTTTCACTAGACAGTTTTTAACTCAGAATAGTACGCTTCTTCAAACTTAGCAGGTGAAACACCGCCTGTGTGTGAATGGCGCTTTTTTGGATTGTAAAACATTTCTATAAAATTGAATATCTCACCTTTCGCATCTTCGCGTGTCGAGTATATCTTACGCTTAACTATTCGCTTTTTAATTGTCGCAAAAAAGCTTTCAGCAACCGCATTATCATGACAGTTCCCAGCACGGCTCATCGACGGCACAAGATTATGTTCTTTCATAAATGCGAGATAGTCAGCGCTACCGTATTGACTACCTTGATCACTATGCACCATTACCTCAGCCTTCGGTTGACGTTGATATACAGCCATCAGCAGTGCGTTTATCACAAGGCGCTTATCCATATTTTTATCCATCGACCAACCCACAATACGCCTAGAGAATAAATCCATTACTGTTGCCACATATAAAAAACCTTCATAAGTTCTTATATAAGTTATGTCGCTCACCCATGATTGATTCGGCGCAGGTGGGTTAAATTGACGCGCTAATAAGTTATCTGCAATCCGCGATGTCTTACCGACTTTAATATGGCGACGCTTATACCCAATTTGCGCTGCACCGCTCACCGGCTTCACGCAAGTCTGCATGTATCCAAGGGCTACCATATGTGCCGCCACTGGCTACATAAAACGCTTTAATGAGCTTCAACAAGCGATTATCTTCAAGCGCTCTATTGCTTAAAGGCTTTTTCAACCACGCATAAAAACCACTGCGATGCAGCTTAAAAAGGCGGCACATCGTCGTAATGGAAAACTCACTTTGATGATCACGAATGAAGCCGTACTTTACTCGGGGTTGCTGGCAAAGTACCTTGCGGCCTTTTTTAAAATATCCCGTTCCTCCGTGACACGTTTCAATTGCGCTTCTAATTTAGCGATCTTTAATTTTTCATCGGATGGTTGAACGGATTTAGGTTTATCTGATAATTGGCTTCGCCAGTGATATAGCGTTTTAGTAGAAATATCTAACCGTTCAGCGACTTCTGCAACTGAATATTCGCGCTCAGTAACTTGTTTAACAGCCGCTTCTTTAAACTCTTGGGTAAAACGTTTGCCTTTGCTCATAAAACACCTCTTATTAGAAGTTACAATGTAACTTATTGGGTGTCTAGCAAACTATGGGAAGTCCATATCGCCTGGCGATAAAGACTATGAATCAGTAATTAAAAGAGCTGATGTTGCTCTATATGAAGCTAAAAACTCTGGTCGAAACAAAGTAGTTATAGCGTGAATGATTTGTTTTTAATCGATTAAATAAGTAGTAAGGTAGGAAAAGTTAAATTGAAAGCCATAACGCTCACCACTGACTGTAAGCGTGTATCATAGAAGGTTCAATAGCAAAATTTCAATGGCTGTGATGAGCGCAAAATTTTATTCTGGTTATTTGTTTTTATTGATTAATATTATTTGCTCTAGGCTAGTCAGTTTTATCTTTAAACTCACACAAGTCTTCAATAATACAACTACCACACTTAGGTTTGCGTGCCACGCAAGTATAACGCCCATGTAAAATGAGCCAGTGGTGCACATCGACTTTAAATTCTTTGGGGATCACTTTTTCGAGTTTTTGCTCAACCGCAACCACGTCTTTACCCATATCCAGCTTGGTCCGGTTTGATACATGGAATATGTGCGTATCTACGGCTATTGTCGGCCAGCCAAAGTATAAGGAAAGTAGATAGAGTTGTTTATCATTGAGCTGATATTAAATAAATCAGATATCAGCATCGATAAATTTTTGTATTTAGTCAGGATGTTTATCTTTTATTAGTTAAACGATAAAGCTTGCAGAACAATGCCATTATTAGCTATTTTCTATAAAGAGTGCGGCGATATTTCTGGTTATTTGAGTCGGTGAATTGCAGTCGCAATTAGTGAGCCCAATAACATATAGATTTTGACTTGGGATATACACACCCATTGATTTGAAGCCAAATATACTGCCGCCATGCTCTCTTGTTGGCACACCGTTTAAGTCTTTTAAATGCCAACCATAACCATAAGAAATTGGCTCGCCATTATTTAGTCTATATTTGCTAAAAGCCATTTCTACAGTGCTTTGTTTTACTAATAGATGCTTATCGATAGCTTGTTGCCAAATTAGCATATCATCTACTGTCGACATTAATGAACCTGATGAGTAGGGTATGCTCAGGCTCACCATTACCCTGTTAGTGTATTGCCCTTTGTTATGGTAACCGTATGCTCTGTTTTTTATTACTTCTCTGTCATTTGCGTATCTGGAGTCTTTCATATTAAGCTTTTTAAATATTTGCTTTTCAACAAAATCTTCATATGTTTCTCCAGAAGCTATTTCAATAATATGGCCTAAAAGTACATAGCCTGAGTTGTTATACTTAAATTTTTCTCCGGGATTAAAATCTACAGGCTCATTTTTGAAAAAATCTACTAACTCTTGAGGGGACAGATCTTTTTTTGCAACAGCCCATAACGTTTTCATTTTAGTAAAGTCTTTAATACCAGATGTATGGGTTAAAAGGTGGTGTAAAGTAATATTTTCACCATTAGGATAATTAGGTAAATATTTAGCAATATTATCATTTACGTCTAATTTTTTTGTTCGTGTAATATCAATATACTTAGTGCTGTAAACTGCTTAGTCATTGAACCCATTTGAAATACATTGTTAGCTTTCATATCAACATCTAACTCAATATTAGCCTTACCGAATGCTTTTCTATAAATAGGTACACCATCTTTAGCCACTAAGAAAACAGCACCTGTAGCGTTTGGCTGAAATTTTTCAAGCAATAAATGATCTATTTTCTTTGTGAATTCATTCGCAATCGCAGTTCCTTGCAAGCAAATTATTGTTGTGACAATCAATGTTATTTTTAAGATGTATTTTGAAATCATTAATATGTTCTCTTTAATTTAAATTTATATGACACCAACTTAGATACTGAAAAAAACAACTTTAGATGCAAAATATTTAAAAATTAAAAAACTAATAAAATCAATGAGTTTTTGGTTTGTTTTTTAAGGGCATAATGAAATAATCATAAACTCAAATAAAAAATAATATTCTGCATCTAAATATCATTGCCGTGGTATCTAAGTAATATCTAATTAAATTTACACTTAACTAAAGTGAGGAAAAAATGTCTGATTTATGGATACCGATTACAGGTGCTATCTGTTTAACTATTATGGTAATTGTTAATGCTATTGCCAGTGGGAAGAATAAAAAGGAAATTCAACTAACCATACGCCAGTTATTAGACAAAGGAGAAAGTATCACGCCAGAGTTATTGGAAAAGCTCGGAACATTCAAATCACAAAAAATTATCGATTTACGTCGTGCTTTAGCCTTAGCAAGTGTTGGGTTAGCCTGTGTTCTTTCAGGGTTCATCGTTAATGAAATACGTATTGGGCTTGCTATTGGTATTTTTCCATTATTGTTAGGCGTTGCCTTTTTCCTTTGTTGGAAAACAAACCAAAATGCTGAATAAAAAGAACAGTTGATAGTGGTGGATGACAACACACTTATCGCTCGAGTTATCAACAGTGGTGATCAACATGCTTTTGCTACGCTTATAAAAAAATACCAAGGTGCAATACGACAATTTCTACGCCGATTAAACGCTGGAGATCAAGCAACTGCGGATGATATTGCACAGGAAGCTTTTTTAAGAATTTACCAAAAACTCGATACTTTTTTAGGCCAATCTTCTTTCAGTACCTGGGCACATAAAATTGCCTACAATTGTTTCTTAAAATATAAGCAAAAAGTTTATCACCAACATGAAGTTGACGGCTTGGATTTATCTATTTTCAGAGCTAAATTTGAAGACACTGAGAAAGACTTGATAATAGAGCGCTTAATGAATTGTTTAGATATAGCAGAGCGGACTTGTGTTACTTTATCTGTTAGTGCTGGTATGAGTCATCAAGAGATATCGACGATAACAAAATTCCCTTTGGGTACGGTTAAGTCTCATATCAACCGAGGCAAGCAGAAGTTAATGGATAAAGTTCATCAATAATAAATATTTTAAAATAAAGATCCTATAGCAAAGATCAAAGGATACACCATGAATACTAACGATGACTCACTTCTACTTTCGTTATTGCAATACCATACACGTATAGTAGATCAGCAATTTGTTGATGATATTATCAACAGTATTAAGACAAAGAATAAGTTTCGTCTGAAGGTGATGACTGTGGCCATGCTATTAGCATGCTCTTTGGCTATTCCACTGATAGGCGGCATCACTGAAGAACTCGTTTTCTTTAATGATTTTGCAGCATTATCTCCTTATATCATTACTGTTTTCTCACTATTAGTGTTGGGTTTCTTTGCTTGGTTAAGCAATGATAGCTTTTAAATAGCGAAGTTGCTTTATAGAGAATGTAGGTTAATGAATAGTAATTTAACTATATAATGCAGTAGTTAATACACAACTGAAGTGTGAAAATTGAATCCCCACGGACAGCTTTAATAGACTTTTTAGTTATTGTTCAGTTTTCTCTTTAAACTCACACAAGTCTTCGATAATACAGCTGCCACATTTTGGTTTACGTGCCACGCAAGTATAACGCCCATGTAAAATGAGCCAGTGATGTACATCGACTTTAAATTCTTTGGGGATCACTTTTTCGAGCTTTTGCTCAACCGCAACCACGTCTTTACCCATGGCAAGTTTAGTACGGTTAGATACACGGAATATGTGCGTATCTACAGCTATTGTCGGCCAGCCAAAAGATAATTAAGGTAGATAGCAAAAGGAAAACCTATGGACTGCTTTTAGCCATATGCTGACATTAAGCCTTAGCAAATTCAGGAGCATATTTAGGGCTATATATCTACATTGTTTTGACGGCTAACCTTAGTTTTTTTGAGGTTTGATTGTTTGCATCAATAGGCATAGTGATACTAAAGCTACGCCTGCCCAACCTATTACTTTAAATTTTTCCCCAATAATGACTATAGCTAAAACAGTTGCAACTAATGGTTCAATTAAGGTGATTAATGTCGCTTTACTTGCATCTATATAATTCAAGCCAAAACCAAATAATAAATATCCTAAAAACATTGGAATTATTGCCATATATAAAGATACGAAAGCATTAGATGAACTTGAAAATAAGTTATCACCCGTAAACCATAATGAAGGAAGTAACAATAGTGCAGCACAACCGAATAGCCCAGACATGGACGATGTTGAGTGAACGCCACTTTCAATTAAACACCTTGCCGCCCATGAATAACCTGCATAAGTTAAACCAGCAATACAACCTAAAATAATCCCCAAACCCTGTTGATTGATACTGTAAGCATTATTATTACTCTGGTCTTTACCTAAAGTTAACAGAGCAATACCTATAGCACCAATGACAAAGCTCAACATCCATTGCAATGAAATGTCCTTTTTGCTAATAAGACGTTCAAGGATTCCAGCAAAAAAAGGTGCAGTGGCTATAGATACTACAGTACCAATGGCAACACCTGATAAGCGCATTGAGGTATAGAATGCTAATGGGTAAATAGCGACAGAAGCGACACCTAAGAGAAATATTTTAGGCTGTTCGAGCATCAGCTTATAATCTATAAGTAGCTTTTTTCGAGCTGTGATTACAAGTAACACTCCTCCTATCCCCATAGAGAATGCACCAATAGCCAAAGAGCTTACATCTGGGGAGTAGCTTGCAGCAGTACCAGTTGTCCCCCACAAGAAACTAGCAACAATAATCGCCATAACACCTTTAAAACTTCCGTGATGATTTTCCACAATGAGACCTATTTATAATAACTTCAATATAGAAATAGTATGCTAATTATGTAGGGTGTTTTTAACAATTAAGACGCAATAGTTAACAATTCCGACTAAGTTTACTTTTTGAATTTAGTTGGTGATAGACCAAAGTATTGTGAAAACTTTCGGCTAAAGGCTGAGGGTTCTTTATATCCTACTTTTTCACCAATAATTGGTAACGGATAATCTGTATGCGTAAGTAATGCTTGGGCTTTTTCCATTCGAAGTTTTGTTACGTACTTCATCACGGTCATACCTGTTTGTATTTTAAATAGTTTCTTAAACTGTGTTTCACTCAGGAAAGCAGATTCAGCTAAACATTTAATTTGAAGCTGCTCTGCAATATTTTGCTCTATGAAGGATATTGCTGTACCAATGCGACTATCTACCTTTGGTAATAAAGTTTGCTCTGCCAGCAGTAAGCTGAACATTTCGAACATCGCCTGTTCTAATTGAGCATTAACTTTGTTTTCTAGTTGGTTTTCGATAAAAGTTAAGTAACTTCTAAGAGATGAGTTAATTGCAAAAACAATACATTGTGAAGATGAAATATTTAGCGGAAGATTTTTCATATCTACGACTACAAACCTAGCTTCAGTGTTTGCAGTGAACAGGTGCTCTTCGTTGGCTTTAACTACAACACATTCACTTGGTGCAACTTTTCCATTGAAATCACCAACACATATATTTATGACACCACGTAAAGGTAGAACCAACTGATTAAATTGATGTGAGTGACGAACTGGCTTTGTGCTATAGGAGCGGATGGATAATAGATTTTTCATAATAATAGAAAACGTATTGCCTTATTTCATCATGATTAGGGTTATATATCTTAGAGTAATGAATTCTAAAGTGAAGTCTTAGTTTCTACTGGTGTTTTTAATTAAAGTTTATATGATCAATGTGGCGGCTTAGTTGACTGTCAAGATGATGATAGCTCTACGTTTAATGGATACTAAAAATATCTCTGAAAACTATTGATGCTAATGTCCGTTATCGTATCAAAGCAGTCTAAACATTACTCAGTCTTATCTTTAAACTCACATAAGTCTTCAATAATACAACTGCCACATTTTGGTTTTCGGGCTGTGCACACATAACGGCCATGTAGAATAAACCAGTGGTGAACGTCGACTTTAAACTCTTTAGTAACGTGTTTAAGCAGTTTTTGTTCGACTTCGACCACGTCTTTTCCCGGGGCAAATTTTGTGCGGTTCGATAGTCGGAAGATGTGTGTGTCTACTGCTATTGTAGGCCAACCAAAAGATAGTGAAAACAGATCATGTTTCTATGTTAAGGCATGAAGGTCAGCCTCTACCGAAATAGACACTACAAGACTCTTGGCTTCGAGAGCGTATTTAATCTAATACCTTTAAACCCGATCTAACATCGACATGGTATTTAACATGCAATGTGCAACTATTAAAGGCCATAAGTTTCTACCAAAACATACATAGCCTACTCCCATGGCAATACCAATCAAACCAACAGTGATGGAGCGCTCTGATAGATCATATGAGTGTCTAAATCCAAAAATAAGTGCTTGAAGTAAGACGGCAGTTGCGGTTGCAAACCAGGTATTTGATAATGCTTTTTCGAACCAGTTGATTAAAAAACCGCGGTCTAATAACTCTTCTAACATCGACTGAAGCCAGATGAATGGAAGAATCATAATAAACAAGCCCCAATTACCAGACAGATCACCAAATTTTGAGCTTGCCTGTTGGTGAGAGTGATCAGGTGATAGGTTTAAACCCAAGCTGTCTTTAAGTAACTGAAATGTCAGAATAGAAATAACCGTAAACACAAAAATAAAGATCGTTGCTATCAAGGATTTTTTGAAACTTTCGGTTTTGTGCAGCCCAATATCTCGCCAGGTAATTCCTCTAAGTTTCATTAAAAGCATGGCAACTATCAGTGTCGAGAAAGACCACAAAAGGCCGTTCGCTATAAAATTGAATTGTGAAAAATAAATATTTCTCACCAGAAACATAGTTCCAATAAAAAGCGAAATATCAAACCACAAAACCCATGAGTATTTGTGATGAAAACAATGTAGTTTAAGCGATGCCATTGGTTTAAATATCCTTATTAATACTGCGCCATGCAACGTTATAGGCCTTTAACGATGGCATTCAGGGCACTTACATGATTTAAATAGGCTCGTTGCCCTTCTTTTGTGAGAGATAACCATGTGCGTTGTCTTCCGAAATCAGTTCGTTTACTCAAGCAGACATAATTTGCTTGGACTAACGTTTTTAAATGTTTAGAAAGTGCAGATTCGCTGAGATCTAATTCTTCCCTCAAAACCTTAAACTCTATCTCTGCCGTGATACTGAGAATCGAACAAATCTGCAATCGATTTGGCGCATGGATAACATGATCAAACTCTGCCTTATACATGGTTGCTTTTACCTGCTCGATAATTACCTGTAGGGAAAAAATAAAGCAAATAGCCGAGAGAAATCGAGCCAATAGCTCCGCCAAGATAAGCTACCCACCATAATTCACGTATAGAGAGCTCTCTGGAGAGCACCACAACCAAGCCAAAAAAGATAGCTATAGTGAAACCAAATTTTAGTTCTGACTTGTGAGTCGGTAATACTTTCGGCTTTATACCGACAAGCCGCTTGCTGTACATGTAAATTCCAACAGCAAAAAAGAAAACTACAGAAGAAATAATAACACCCAACATCCACAGATTGTCGTGTCGGGTAGAAGCCCAGGAAAACACTCCCATACCATATGAACCGGATATAAAAATGTTTAGCCAAATTGGCATTCTTAGCGTCTTGATTGTGTCTTGTTCTGTTTTTTCGATAGCCTTTAACGATGACTTAATTTCGTTTATCGAAACGTTTTTTTCATTATCTTTCATATCGCGATGTTCTCTTATTAACTTGCCAATATGGAAAGTAATATAATACACACTTTCCATATTGGCAAGGCATAGCTTTCCAGTATAGAAAGTTTGTAGGTATAATCACGTCAATTTCGTCCAAAATTTCCAAATTTTCTGAGCTAGAGGAGAAGTGTACTAGAGCGTAAGTAATATAAATAATCAATCAGTGGTGTAGCTAATCAGTTTTATCCTTAAACTCACACAAGTCTTCAATAATACAGCTGCCACATTTAGGTTTTCGGGCAACACAGGTATAGCGACCATGTAAAATAAGCCAGTGGTGAACATCGACTTTAAATTCTTTGGGGATCACTTTTTCGAGTTTTTGCTCAACGGCTACAACGTCTTTACCCATGGCAAGCTTGGTACGGTTTGATACACGGAATATATGCGTATCTACAGCGATGGTCGGCCAGCCGAAGGCCGTATTTAATACAACGTTAGCAGTTTTACGGCCAACGCCAGGGAGGGCTTCGAGCGCTTCCCGATTTTCTGGCACTTCACCGTTATGCTGATCTACCAATATTTGGCACATTTTATATACATTGGCTGCTTTGGAATTAAACAACCCAATGGTTTTTATGTAATCACGCAGTGTGTCGTGGCCAATATCTAAAATGGCTTGTGGCGTATTAGCAACCGGAAATAATTTACGAGTGGCTTTATTTACCCCAACATCGGTTGCTTGTGCTGAAAGCGTAACGGCAACTAGTAACTCAAACGGGCTTGAATATTCAAGCTCCGTTTCAGGATGTGGATTGTCGTTGCGTAAGCGAGTAAGTATTTGGTGACGTTTTTCTTTATTCATGTAACTTAAAACGCATTAGCTTTATTAAGTTAATGCGTTTTCCCCTTAAGTTAAGCTAGTAACACGCGCTCTAGGGCCTTTTTCAGCTTCTGGCGGTGCGATTTGTTTTGATTTTATTTGTGCATCAATTACATTTTTAGCGGCAATCAGCAGCCCAAGCCCTAAGAATGCGCCCGGTGGTAAAATGGCCAGTAAAAACTGGCTATTAAAGCTAAACACTTCAATGCGCAATATAGCAGCCCAAGGCCCGAGTAATAAATCGGCACCATCAAATAATGTGCCTTGTCCAACCAGCTCTCGCATAGCGCCAAGTACAACCAGAACCAACATAAAGCCTAAGCCCATCATCAAGCCATCAAAGGCGGATAAGTGCACTGGATTTTTTGAGGCAAACGCTTCTGCACGGCCAATAATGGCGCAGTTGGTTACAATTAACGGAATGAAAATCCCTAAAGATTGGTAAAGGCCAAAAGTGTAAGCGTTCATTAACAGCTGCACAATTGTTACAAAACCGGCAATAATCATCACAAACACAGGTATTCTAATATCTTTAGGTACCCAGTCGCGCACTATTGATACGGTAATATTAGAGCCCACTAATACCAATAAGGTTGCTAAGCCTAAACCTAGCGCATTAGTAATTGTAGAGGTAACAGCGAGTAAAGGGCATAAACCTAATAACTGTACCAAGGCGGGGTTATTTCCCCATAAGCCTTCTTTGTAAAGGGTTTTTAATTCGCTCATGGCGTTACCTCTGGGCATGCGTTTGCTGCTGTGAACAGAGCATCAAAGTTATCTTGTGCATAAAGTACCGCGTTTTTGACTGAGCCTACAACGGCACGAGGTGTAATTGTAGCGCCAGTAAACTGGTCAAACTGGCCGCCGTCTTTTTTAACGGCCCAACGATCGTCGCTTTCGCTTTGTACTGTTTTTGCATTAAATGTGGTGATCCAGTCTGATTTTTTTATTTCAACTTTATCACCTAAACCTGGCGTTTCTTCATGTTTGGTTACCCTTACACCCGCAACGGTACCATCGCGATATACTGCACTGAGTAAGTTTATATCACCACTGTAGCCGCTAGGGGTGACATGACGAATGACTAATGCCACAGGTTCGTTATCTTTTCGGGCACGATAAATAACTTGGTTGTCGTATGGCCCTAGTAATGGATCAGATATAATTACACAATCTTGCGATAGCTCATTGCTGTATTTGGAATGTGGCAATACTTCTTGAAGCTGATTAGTTAATTGCAACTGCTCTTGCTCTGCAATTTTATCAGCGGTAAGTGTATTAATTGTGGCAACGAGTCCCGTTGTTAGTAACGCAAACCCACACAATATTGCGCCATTTTTTACCATTGAAGAAATAATCATTTTACTGCTCCATGGCCATAGGTTCTTGGTTGTGTATAGTAATCGATAAGCGGTACCGCTATGTTTATTAGCAACACCCCAAATGCAACTGCATCAGGAAAACCACCAAAGGTGCGAATTAAATACACGATTAAACCAATTGCTGCACCATAAATAAGGCGACCTCGATTGGTGGTTGCAGCTGATACAGGATCGGTGGCGATAAAAAAGGCCCCCAGCATAGTCGCACCACTAAACAAGTGAAACACTACACCCGGCTCTGTACCTGGCGAGGCAATATAACCAATTGCTGCGCATAAGCTTAAGCTTGCAATAAAACTCACTGGTATATGCCAGTTAATTACTTTTGTTTTTAACAGGTAAAGGCCGCCGAGTAAGAAGGCTAAGTTAACCCATCCCCAACCTAGGCCAGTCCACTCATTAAATACGCTCTTTTGCATGCTCTCTGTCACCGTTAGTCCGTGAGCAATATCTGTTTTTAAGGTATCAAGTGGGGTAGCCATTGTGCTGCCGTCTATTCCTACTCGGAGCTGATCTAAGCTGTATCCTAACGTGGTAAAGTCGCTAAAGATTAAGCTTAACTGCTGGCTAAAAGTAATACCCGTATTAAGTAATTCTGTAACGGGTAACCAAGCAGTCATTTGCACAGGGAACGATACTAATAAAAGCACATAGGCTGCCATTGCAGGGTTAAATAAATTAAACCCTAAACCACCATATAGCTGTTTAACAATAACTATGGCAAACAAACACCCTATAACAATAATCCACCAAGGCGCTAAAGGCGGAATACTTATTGCCAATAACACACCGGTAAGCCATGCACTGCCATCGCTTAATGCAGGCCAAATAGGGCGCTTACGCATTAACATAACGGCTGCTTCAAACGCGCTTACACACACTAACGCCAATAATAATTGGATAAGGACACCGGTGCCAAAAAATACAACTTGCGCAATAACACCAGGAATACAAGCCGCAATCACAGTTAACATTAAACGTGTCACAGATTTGTGACTATGATTGTGGGGTGAACTGGCCATGGTTAGTTTCATGACTGATCATTTCCTTCTTTTTGTTGCTTTTTAGCTTTAGCGCGAGCAATAGCGGCGGCTACGGCGGCTTTCTTTTTTCTTGAGCTGTTTGCTGTGAACCTTCTGAAGATTCATCGTTGCTTTGTGGCTCAGTGTTTTCACTTTGTTTTGCTAATTCATCAGCCTGCGCTGCTTTTTTGGCTTTAGCACGGGCAATAGCCGCAGCGACGGCAGCTTTTTTATCATCGGTAGCGACAGGTGATTCACTTGCAGTTTCATCGCTTGGTGTTTGCTCATTAGCTTGCGCTGCTTTTTTGGCTTTAGCGCGGGCAATAGCGGCTGCCACGGCAGCTTTTTTATCATCGGCGGCGACAGGCGATTCACTTATTGCGTCATCGCTTGGTGTTTGCTCAGCAGCTTGCGCTGCTTTTTTGGCTTTAGCACGGGCAATAGCGGCAGCGACGGCGGCTTTTTTATCACCGGCAGCGACGGGTGATTCACTTGCAGTGTCATCGCTTGCTGTTTCCTCATTAGCTTGTGCTGCTTTTTTGGCTTTAGCACGGGCAATAGCGGCAGCGACGGCAGCTTTTTTATCATCGGCAGCAGCTGGAGATTCACTTGTTGTGTCATCAGTTGCTGTTTGCTCATTAGCTTGTGCTGCCTTTTTGGCTTTAGCGCGGGCAATAGCGGCTGCAACTGCTGACTTTTTGTCATCTACAGCTTCGTTATCACCATTATTTTGTGCTTTTTGCTCTTTATAAAGGCGAGCTTGCTCTTTACGGGCTGCGCGTTCTTTTGCAACTTCACTGTTATCTGGCTCAAGTTCGCCACCTTGCTTTTTAGCTTTAGCACGCGCAATTGCCGCTGCTACAGCTGATTTATTGTCACCATCGCTGTTTTTATCTTTAACGCGGGCAAGGGCATCAGCTACTTTTTGCTGCTCTTCGGTAGATTTAGCTGCAGGTTTACGTTTATGGCGATTTTTTCGCTCAGCTTGCTCTTGCTCTAAACGCGCTTTACGTGCATCAAATCGTTCTTTAGCGCGATCAGATTTTATCTTCTCGGCAATTTGCTCTTTAATCTCAACTTTTGCAACGCGGTAGTACTGAACGAGTGGTATTTCACTTGGGCAAACATAGGCACACGCGCCACATTCAATACAATCAAATAAGTTATGTTCTTGGAGTTTGTCGTATTCTTTTGATTTAGCAAACCACTGTAACTGCTGTGGTAACAATGAAGCAGGGCACGCATCTGCACAGGCACTACAGCGAATACAGGCTTTTTCTGGGCCAGGCTCTGCTAATTCTTTATGATCTGGAGCAAGTATGCAGTTTGTTGTTTTAACAACGCCAATACGAACCGTGGGTAAGGTAAAGCCCATCATAGGGCCGCCCATAACGACACGCTGTTGTGGTACTGGTGAAAACCCTTGGCAATCCAGTAAATGTTTTATTTCAGTACCTAATAGCGCCCATACATTGCCAGGCTTATGTATAGTATTACCCGTTACTGTTACTACGCGCTCTATTAACGGTTTACCTTCGTATACAGCTTGCTGTATCGCAAATAAAGTACCTGTGTTATGCACTAAAATACCGATATCAGCAGGAATGCCACCATTAGGAACTTCACGGTTAGTGAGTAGTTTTATCAGCTGTTTTTCACCGCCAGAAGGGTAAACCGTGGGGACTGTTTGTACTAAAATATGCTCGTTATGCTTCGCCGCTTCAGTCATGGCTGTGATAGCTTCGGGCTTATTATCCTCTATGCCAATAATACACAGGGTAGGGTTGAGCAGCTGTTGCATGAGCTCAATACCTTTGATTATTTCAGCGGCATGTTCGCGCATTAAAGTATCGTCAGCCGTGATGTAAGGTTCACACTCAACCGCGTTCACGATTAAAAACTCAATCGGCTGCTTAATATCTGCTTTAACGTAGGTTGGAAAACCTGCGCCTCCCATGCCAGAGATCCCCGCATTATGAATAACATCAACGAGTTCATCGTGTGATGCAGTGGCTGGGTTTGCTAAAGGCGATAATTCACACCAGGTATCGTTGCCATCGGGTTCAATAATAATGCTTAATTCAGGCAAAGCAGAAGGGTGTGCTGATGGCATAGGCGTAATATCAATAATAGTGCCTGATGTAGGTGCATGCACAGGTACCGACCAGTTAGCAGAAGGCTTAGTTAATGGTTGACCTTTTAATACGTGCTGGCTTTTTTCTACAATTAACTTGCCGCTAGCGCCAATATGCTGCTTTAAAGGCAGAACGAGTTTTTCAGGCAAAGGAAGGCGCGCAATAGGCGCATTATTAGATAATGACTTTTGCTGTGGAGGATGTACGCCGCCAGGAAATGCCCAAACGGTGCCTTTTTTTATTTGTTCAAGTAACTTTTCCACTCAAACCTCTAATCTATTTGGGTAACAGGAATAGCGTCTAGTTGCCATTTCCAAGTTTGTTTTGTTGGTGCAACAGGTAGCATGTCAATACAATCGACCGGACAAGGTTCAACGCATAAGTCGCAGCCTGTGCATTCGTCAATTAGAACAGTGTGCATTTGACGGGTTGCCCCAACAATGGCATCAACAGGGCAGGCTTGAATACATTTGGTACAGCCAATACATTCATCTTCGCGAATGTAGGCCACCGTTTTAACTGGCTCGGCTTGTTCGCCGCCGGCTAAGGGTTTAGCCTCAACCCCCATCAAATCGGCCAATTTTTTAACTGTGGCATCACCACCGGGTGGGCACTTGTTTATTTCATCGCCATTGGCAATGGCTTCTGCATATGGGCGACAACCAGGGTAACCGCATTGACCACACTGTGTTTGTGGCAAAATGGTATCGATTTGCTCCACTACAGGGTTACCTTCAACGCGAAAGCGAACAGCTGCAAATCCTAAAATTAATCCGAAAATTAACGCCAGCAAACCCAGCGCTATTAAAGCGTACAACAAGGTCATATTAAAACTTCACTAATCCAGTAAAACCCATAAAGGCCATTGACATTAAACCTGCCGTTATCATTGCGATTGAGGCACCTTTAAATGGAGTGGGCACATCTGCTGCGGCCAAACGTTCGCGCAATGCCGCAAATAAAACCAATACTAATGAGAAACCTACAGCGGCACCAAAGCCATAAACGGCAGATTGTAAAAAGGTGTGATCTTCTTTGATATTTAATAAAGCAACACCGAGTACTGCACAGTTAGTCGTTATTAAGGGTAAAAATATTCCCAGTAGACGGTATAACGTTGGACTGGTTTTTCTAACAACCATTTCAGTAAATTGAACAACCACCGCAATGACTAAAATAAAGCTCATTGTTTTTAAGTAGGTGATATCCAGCGGTAATAAAATATACTCGTTTACTAAGTAACTGGTCACAGAGGCAAGCGTTAGCACAAAGGTGGTTGCTAAAGACATACCTATGGCGGTATCAAGTTTTCCTGATACACCCATAAACGGGCAAAGGCCTAAAAATTGTACTAATACAAAGTTGTTAACTAACACTGTTCCAATTAATAACAAGACGTATTCTGTCATGTGTGCCTCACGCTAATAAAATCCCGTGTATTATCCTTTTTTCTACTGTGATTAACAACACGTTGAGTGATTATCAGTTAAATAAACAACGTAAAATAACGGGCTAATTTTAAAGGGCCAAGATCTAAGAGCTTTGCAATTAAAAAGCTGTCTGCATTTTAACGGCTGAACAATAGCAAAAGCACACTTTAAAACGTAAAAAAGAGCATAAATGCTCTTTTTTATTTTAGTTAGGATGGGTTAGATGTCTTTAGGCTTTTCAATGTAATAACCCTGAACGCCATCAAGGCATAATGTTTCTACAATATGTTTTTCTTCTTGGCTTTCAACGCCCTCTGCAAAAACACTGACGCCTATTCTATGTGCAAGGTCGACCATTAAACGCATAAAGTACTGATTGTTTTTATCGTCTTCCAAACCACGTGTATAGCTTGCATCCATTTTAATAAAATCTGGTTTTAAATCTCTGAAAAATTTAAATGAGGTGAGTCCCACACCAAAGCGTTCTACCGTTATTCTGGCACCAACGCGATGCACCATGTCAATGAAGCGTTTGCTTGCTTTAATGTTTTGTTGGAGACCAAATTCACTCACTTCAAAAATTAACTTAGAAGCAATATGGGTATCTTTAAGTAAACGGCGCTCTAACCAAATCATGAATTGGTCGCTGTGCGCGCTTGAAGGGGTAATATTTAAGCCAAAATACTTTTCAGATAAATTACTCGATTTTATTCTTTCCAAAGACGACTCTATAATTAACTTATCAATTTCTATCGCCATATCGAGCTTTTCAGCCATTGCTAAAAATGAAGCGGTAGGCAAAGCTTGGTTTTCTTCTGATTTGAAGCGGGCTTGAATTTCAGCATAGGCTTTAATGCTTTTGCCTAAAGGCATAATATTTTGGATCACTAAATGGACGCTTTTAGACTCAATTACTTCGTTAATTACCTTGCGCCAGTTTTGGTTACCAAACCCAGCACTGACGTTATTTGCAAGATCAGTATCGCGCTGTACATGCCACGCATTAGCTTGTTTAGACTGCGCCATGCTCATTGCGTTATCAACGATAGAAAGTAACTCACCTAAAGGTTTTGATTTTTCATACCCTACAATACCTGTGTTTGCAACCGAGCTAAGCTCTTGGTTTTGCATATATTGAGTGAAGCGCGACTGTAAGTTTTCACCAAATTTTTCAGCTTCTTTTAACGGGGTATTTGGTAAAATGGTTATAAAGTCAGAGCTGTTTACTCTAAACACTTGGCTGCCGGAATAGGTGCCACTAATACTTACGATAATATCTGCCACCGATTTAATGTACTCATCGCCTTTTTGATAGCCGCGGCTTTGATTGATTGACTGCAACTCACTACAGCGAACGAGTGCTAAAGAGCCAAATGTACTTACTTCGGTGTTTTCAATATTCTTTTCGTAGTAATCAACAAACATATTGCGATTACCTAACTCAGTAACACCATCTTTGTAGGCTTCACGTTTTATTGTATGTGCAGCATTTTTTATATTGTCATTTTTACTTTTTAAAAAGTGCGATAAACGATTAAAGCTAGGAATTAAACTTTTTCCTAACTTAGCTAACTCTGGCGAATCAATTTTAGTCGCAAAGTCATCGCCTAGTTGATTTTGGTTTATATAAATATCAATGACATCAGCAACGTCCGTGCAGATGTTGTCATTAATGTGCTTAACAATAGTTTTCATTAATGCAATAGGTATTAGAGCGAGTAGGGTGCTAATAATTAAAATTGTAAAAAAAGCAGTTTGAAACTGCTCACTCAAATGAGTGATGTTGATTTTAAACTCAACTTTTATATCGGCGTTATCATTAGTGGCATACTGAGGGCGTACTGAGTTATTGCTTGACTGAGTAAGTTCTGCAATAACAGGTAATTGCGCTGAATTGTTAACTGAAAATACTTCCGCACCTTGATAATCACGTAAAGTAAAATGTGAAAAGATTTCACTGCTTGCAAGTGTATTTTTTAAGTTATCAGCAGAGAGCTCTGTTGCAGATAGGTTTTTAATATATTGCTCGACGGTCACCTGCGCATTTTTTTGAGCTTTACCGATGGCACTATCAAAGTTTTGGCTAATAAAATAACAGCCAGCAGTCACAAGAATCAACCAAGCCATCAGTTGTATAAAAATAAGTTTTTTAAATGCTGCCATTGTTTAATCTTTATATGTCAAAGGGGAGGACACAACCTCATGATTATTAAAATAATTATAGCTTGATAGAGAAAGTTATCAAATAGTTAGTTTTTGTAATCAAAAAGTTTTTTATTTTAATAGGAAATGGTAGAGCAAATTTAAGGAGATGTCTATGGAAGTGTAGTAAATTGGCTCCCCCTCCCCGACTCGAACGGGGGACCTGCGGATTAACAGTCCGTCGCTCTAACCAACTGAGCTAAGGGGGAACTAAAATATACTTTTTATGACTTGGCTCCCCCTCCCCGACTCGAACGGGGGACCTGCGGATTAACAGTCCGTCGCTCTAACCAACTGAGCTAAGGGGGAACTACATCATAAACATAAACTTGGCTCCCCCTCCCCGACTCGAACGGGGGACCTGCGGATTAACAGTCCGTCGCTCTAACCAACTGAGCTAAGGGGGAATCGTTTATGGCTGAAAAACTTGGCTCCCCCTCCCCGACTCGAACGGGGGACCTGCGGATTAACAGTCCGTCGCTCTAACCAACTGAGCTAAGGGGGAAGCGTCTTGCCTTTCAACGGGGCGAAATATTAATGACCGCATAGCAAAGTGTCAACATATAAAAGATCATAAATTCAAAAAAGAGGTCTATTCGTTGTTTTTATGTGCAATCTGCGCGTTTTATAACACTATTTAAGTAAAGCGCAGTGATATTGTTTTACAAAAACAGCGTAATATTTGAATCAAGTGAGTAATTTCAGCTAATAAAACTTGCCGTAAAATTAAATAAAGTAGCTTTTAGTGATAAAAAACTGTTCTATTTCCTATATTTTTACAAAGTCTGAATAAATGTATTTAAAATAAATACCTCACTTTTATTTTTCTAACGTTAAAGTTTGTTGAACTGAATCTTAATGAAAGACGTATATTTATTTTAAATATTGATTAAAACCTAATAATTTTAGAACTGCTATGGAGTTGTATAAAAATAAAGCAATCAAAGGCTTGGCTATTTATTCAGCACGTATGTGGATTTGCATTAAATAAACAAATAATCCCATATCAAAGCGTTACAATTCCATTTAACGTTGTTTGCTTATTGATAACGTAAAAAAATCACAGCACCTTTAAATTTGCACCGCGTTGTAGCCCTTTATAAACGTGGGGTTGAATGAGTTATCCACGGTTTCTGTGGATAACTCTGTTTATTAAACTTTAAGAACATCAGCACCCCCAGCATTGTAGGGCGCTACAACGATTTCAAGTATTAAAAAGCTTTTTTTATGTTTTTAAAAACAAAGGCTTATGATTCAGCTTAGATAGTCACCTAAACGATAAATAAAATTTTTCGTGACGATAAAGCATTATCGCTAACTGTGTAATAAATCAGCAAAACCTAAAAGTTAAATGTTGCAAAAGTTATATAAATGTATTTAATTTGGTTTTTAATGTGTTTGTGCGAAATTTATTTACAACAGCATAAAAATAACAGTTTTTTGATAAAAAACGGATTAAATGGTTTAGGTTTAATAAAGCATGGCTTGAACAGCTCGTATGCTTTAAAATATGCCGTTCAGTAAAAGAGGCTTATTTATTTTATGCGCGCACATTCTCAATCACATACTCGCCCTGATTTACTCACCGCTCCAATCTTGCCTACGCTAAAGAAAATGACCGTTCCAATGATTTTTGGGATGATAACCTTAATGATGTTCAACATAGTTGATACTTTTTTTATTAGCTTATTGGGTACAGAGCCGCTTGCCGCGGTGAGTTTTACATTTCCCGTTACTTTTACTGTAATCAGTTTAGCAATTGGTTTAGGTATAGGTACTTCTGCGGTTATTGCAAAAGCATTAGGCAGTAACAATATAGAAGAAGCGCGTTTTGATGCCAGTGTTTCGTTGTTGGTAGCGGTAATATTAGTATTAGTTTTATCTGCTAGTGGCTATTTATTGATTGACCCCATATTTACCTTGCTTGGGGCAGGGGAGCAAGTACTCCCGTTAATTCATCAGTATATTAGTATTTGGTTTTTGGGTAGTGTGTTTTTAATTACCCCCATGATTGGAAACTCAGTACTGCGTGCCAGTGGTGATACTAAAACACCAAGCATTATTATGGGCGGAGCTGGGCTTATTAATGCCGTACTTGATCCGATGCTTATTTTTGGCTTTGGTCCCATTCCCGCATTGGGTATTAAAGGGGCCGCTATTGCCAGTGTTATAGCTTGGGCAGTTGCAGTGGCGATTATTTTATACATATTAATTTTTAAAAAGCAGTTGCTCAGTTTAAAAGCGGGCAAACAAACTATTGTTGGTGCAATTCGTAAAATCTTAAAGATTGGTTTACCAGCAGCGGGGGCTAACATGCTCACCCCTGTTGCTATGGCGGTAATGACCGCATTGGTTGCTCATCATGGCCCCGAAGCTGTGGCAGCTTTTGGAGTAGGGAGTCGAATAGAATCAATAGCGAGTTTAGTGGTATTAGCTTTGTCGATGACCTTACCACCTTTTATTAGTCAAAATTTTGGAGCAAGTCATTTTTCTCGCGTAAAAGATGCATACCTAGGTACGCTCAAGTTTGTAATGTTGTGGCAGTTTGTTATTTATATTGTATTAATTATTTTTTCAGGCGTCATTAGTGAAATATTTGGTAAAGAGCAAGCGGTTGTTGATGTCATCAAGCTGTTTATTTATACCATTCCATTAAGTTATGGTTTGCAAGGAGTGATCATTTTATCAAACTCCTCGTTTAACGCTTTACACAAACCCATGAACGCCTTAGTTTTGAGCGTTATTCGATTGTTTGTTTTTTATATTCCCTTTGCGTATATCGGAAACGAACTCGCAGGCTTAATCGGCTTGTTTATTGGCGCGGCCATTGGTAATTTATTCACAGCCCTTGTAGCCTACAAGTGGTTTATGAAAGAAATTGAAGCGTTAAGCAGTCAAGCATTACAGGAGTGTAGTCATTGAGCGATCATTTTCAGCTAGTATCAAAATTTAAACCCGCAGGGGATCAGCCAACCGCTATTGCTCAGTTGTGTGAAGGCTTAGAAGCCGGACTGGCCCAGCAAACCTTATTAGGCGCAACGGGAACCGGTAAAACGTTCACTATGGCTAACATTATTAGTGATTTAAACCGGCCAACTATTATTATGGCGCACAATAAAACCTTAGCGGCGCAATTGTACGGCGAGATGAAAGAATTTTTTCCACACAATGCGGTTGAATACTTTGTATCTTACTACGATTACTACCAACCTGAAGCCTATGTGGTAGCCAGCGACACTTTTATTGAAAAAGACGCATCTATTAATGAACACATAGAGCAAATGCGACTCAGTGCCACTAAAGCGCTTTTAGAGCGACGCGATACCATTATTGTTGCCTCTGTATCGGCAATTTACGGTTTGGGCGATCCTGATTCATACATGAAAATGATGCTACTTTTAAAAGTAGGTGAAAAGGTCGATCAACGTGACATGCTGCGCCGCCTTGCAGAGCTACAATATACGCGAAACGATATTGATTTCAGTCGCGGTACATATCGTGTACGTGGTGAAGTAGTTGATATATTCCCCGCTGAATCAGACACCTATGCAGTGCGTGTGGAAATGTTTGATGATGAAGTTGAACGCCTAAGTATTTTTGACCCCTTAACCGGTGCGGTAGAAAAACACATAGTGCGTGCCACTATTTATCCTAAAACTCACTATGTAACGCCACGAGAAAAAATTCTCGAAGCCATCGATAAAATTAAAGCAGAACTCAAAGAGCGCAGAGCACAATTGCTCAGCGCAAACAAGTTAGTAGAAGAGCAACGCATAGCTCAGCGTACCCAATATGATATAGAAATGATGACCGAGCTTGGTTATTGCTCTGGTATTGAAAACTATAGCCGTTATTTATCGGGGCGCACACCTGGCGATCCACCGCCAACATTACTGGACTATTTACCTGATGACGCATTAATGATTATTGATGAATCGCACGTAACCGTCTCGCAAATTGGTGCCATGTATAAAGGCGATAGAAGCCGTAAAGAAAATCTCGTTGAATACGGTTTTAGAATGCCTTCAGCTATGGATAATAGGCCACTGCGTTTTGAAGAATTTGAGGCCATTGCCCCACAAACCATTTATGTATCGGCCACCCCAGGTGACTTCGAATTAGAGCGCAGCAACGGCGAAGTTGCAGAGCAGGTTATTCGTCCAACTGGTTTACTTGACCCTGTTATTGAAGTGCGCCCGGTAGGCGATCAGGTTGATGATTTACTCTCAGAAATTTACAAATGTGTTGAATTAAAAGAGCGAGTGCTGGTTACCACGCTTACCAAACGTATGGCTGAGGATTTGACCGACTACCTGAGTGAGCACAATGTAAAAGTACGTTATTTACACTCTGACATTGATACCGTAGAGCGGGTAGAAATTATTCGTGATTTACGTGCTGGTGTATTTGATGTGTTAGTAGGCATTAACTTACTACGTGAAGGCTTAGATATGCCAGAAGTTGCATTAGTGGCTATTTTAGATGCCGATAAAGAAGGCTTTTTACGTTCAGCACGCTCACTTATTCAAACAATAGGCCGTGCTGCGCGCCACCTTGATGGCCGCGCTATTTTATACGGCAACAAGGTTACTAAATCGATGGCCAAAGCCATTGAAGAAACCGACCGACGCCGAGAAATACAACACGCTTATAATGTTAAGCACGGTATTGAGCCCAGTGCCTTGGTTAAAAAGATACTTGATGTAATGGATGTAGGTGAAGATGCTTCACCGCAAGACAATCTACAGCTTATTCGTAAAGACTCTAAAAAAATCCTCAGTGCTAAAGAAATTGCAACGCAAATTAAGCAGTTAGAAACCAAAATGCATGCGTATGCTAGTGATTTAGAATTTGAAAAAGCCGCCTCAGTGCGCGACGAAATACATGAACTACAACAACAGTTGATTAATTAAATGACGACCGATTTTACTCCCCTTATAAATGCTTTGGCAGACACGCCTTTTTCCGATAATGAGCTTTGCCGCGTATTTCATGGGCGTGGCCACAGTGTGGAAGCGCTTAGTCATATTAACTTAGACTTTTACCCACCAAGTTTGTTTTTGGTGTCATACAGTGAAATTGACGAGGAAACACTCGCTGCACTCACTGATACGTTATGGCAATGGGCAAAACAACATCACCCAGAGTTAATTACTGCATTGGTGTATCAACAGCGAGCTGGGCTACAAAGCCATAACACCCTTGTTCACGGTCAACTGCCAGTTCGTCATAGCGTAGCCGAAAATGGGGTGCGTTTTTTGGTTGATTTAATGAGTAAGCAAAACACTGGTATTTTTCCTGATATGCGAAAAGGCCGTGAGTTTGTTATGCAAAATAGTAAGCACGCCAAAGTACTTAATTTGTTTTCTTATACCTGTGGTTTTTCGGTTGCGGCTATGCACGGCGGCGCAGATCATGTGATGAACATGGATATGAGCAAAGGTGTGTTAAAAGTGGGTAAGCAAAACCACCAACTCAATAATGTCGATCGTGGGGTCAGTTTTTTACCGCACGATATTTTAAAGTCGTTTGGTAAGCTAAAAAAAGCCGCGCCGTTTGATTTAATTATTGTTGATCCGCCCAGTTTTCAAAAAGGCAGTTTTATTTTAACTAAAGACTATCAAAAAGTGCTACGCAGACTTCCTGAGCTTTTAAACGATACTACACAGCTATTGTTATGTGCCAATAGCCCTGAGCTTACAGAAAACGATTTTAAAGCACTTATTGAAGAGCATACTCAAGGTGCTATTGAGTTTGTTAAACGCCTAGAACCTACTGATCGCTTTATTGAAATTGATAGCGATAAAAGCTTAAAAGCATTGGTGTACAAAACAAAAACATAGTGAGTTAAATGAAACTGAGTAAACGTTTAAACGCCATCAATTCGTTAATTACACAGCCGCACGATATTGTTTGGGATTGTTGTTGCGATCATGGCTTTTTAGGTATGGCATTACTCGAGCGCGGCATAGCCAAACAAATAAACTTTGTTGATATAATTCTACAGTTAATGGAAGCGCTTGAGCAGTCGCTACAACAATTTGAGCAGGGTAAATCTTTGCCCTCATGGCAAGTGCGCTGCGAAGATGTTGCACAAATTAAATTGCCAACAAGTGCCAAACAAGTAATTGTTATTGCTGGGGTAGGGGGCGATTTATGCTTAAAGCTTATTGAACAAATAATTGCTAATAATCCGCACAGCCTTAAACAGCTTAGTTTTATTATTTGCCCTATTATGCACCTCTATAAAGTACGTGCGGGTTTAAAAGCGTGTAATTTACAGCTCGATAGCGAGCAAATTATTGTTGAAAACAAGCGTTTTTACGAAGTGCTACAAGTCAGTTTTAATGCCACCGGCACTATCACTAAAACGGGGGCTCATATGTGGGATACACATAACCCTCAACATCATCAATATCAGCAACAATTGCTTGACCATTATACTCGAATGCTCAATAAAGATAGAGTTTATTATCAAAAAGTTATAAAGGAGTATCAACGCGTATTTGAACGCTAAATACTGCCAAAAAGTGTGATCGCTTTTTATGATTAACTACGTAAAGTGCTTCATAGTTAATATCTTGCCGCTAGGCAGATTTATTTGGTTTATATATGTCAGATAACAACACAAAAATTGAGTCATTATTAGATGATGGGCAAAAATGGCAACACAGTTACGAGCAACCTATTTCGTATGCGCCCCTAGTACAACTGGCTAATAAAAATTGGATTGTTCCGCAGCATTTTTTGCGTTACAAGCATACGCTGGCCAGTGTTAATGAAGTGCTTAACGACATTAGTTTTTCCAACCACTTTAGTGTGTTAGCAGCTGAAAAAAACAGTGATGTTTATTTGCAAGTAGCAGTACTTAGCCCAGACAATTATCGCGCTGATAATAAAGCAAAAAAACTATTGTTTGGTCGCCGTTGGCCGGTAGAGCAGAACCTGCCTACCTCGGAGCTTATTCAAACTGCATTTTTAGCGTTAAAAGTGGCGCGTGAGCATGAGGTAAGAGAGCTTTTTCAGCTGCAACACCAAGGCGCAACCAGTACGCCATTTAATAATCATCATGATTTACCCGTTATGGCACAAAATCCCGAGCTTGTTAAAAGTACATCGTTTAAAAATATTTCATTGAACGAGCTGATAGATCGCCTTGTGTTTGCGGATAACCAAATAGAGCTAATTAACTGCCAAGCTATAATCACCTGTGAGCAGGTGTATACGGTAAAACTTCATTGCGATAGTTGCCAGCTGAGTGAGTTTAATAACAAAACTTTGTCATTTTTAGCTCCGGATACAACAACAAATAGCTTTTTACATAGTTTTATTGCCGCATTGGTTGCTATAAGCAATGATTATGTGAGCGAGCATTTTAAATACCAAGGTTTTGCACGTTTTTGTAAGCATGTACAGGCGGAGCAAATAGGCGAGTTAAGTGTTTCTATGCGTTCGCCAAGTTTAGTTAGTTTGTGCTCAATGGGCAAACAAGAGGCGAATCAGTTAAATTTTGAGATAGACAGTGGCCGAGCGCCACAAGGGTGTGGTCAAGCAATTGGTGGTTTTTTAGCTGCCCATGGCATTGAGCAGCCTGAAAACGCACATTTATACCCAAATTACTTGTAACGTATACATTAAAGTTTGTTTATTTCTTGTTTTACGTTGTAGCTTGAGTCGGTAACAATGGCTTCAAGTGTTTGTACTCGTTGTTTAAGTTCACTCACTTGAGCGGTTACCTCAGCTAGTTGTTTGTGTGCGTCTTGATTGTTGTCCTGTACTTTATGTTTAAATTCAAGGTGCTTTTTATACATATCGTAAATAACTCCCGAACCTACAGAAATAAGTACAATGAGAACTATCATTGTTGTGCCAGACATAATTACTTCCTTTAACTTTTCTTTAAGCTTAAATTATAACCATAATTAAGCGCTCATAAAGCTAATTAATTGTAACTTTATTTGTATTTATAAATATTCGATAAGTCATTGTTATTATTTGTGACGCCACCATATAGTAATTATGAAGTTTTTTAATCGATACAAGGAGTAGGTATGTTAAATAATAAAATTCCACCGGTTGTGGTTGTGGTGTTTTTTGCTGCTGTAATGGCACTGATTGCACATTATACCGTGATTGATTTTAGCGCATTTATTACTTATCTCTCGCTAGCACTTGTCGCTACTGGGTGTATATTTTGTATTGCTGGGGTCGTGAGTTTCCGGTTTGCTAAAACAACAGTACTACCTAACAAACCAGAACAAGCGTCTAGTTTAGTTACCTCAGGTGTTTATAAATTCTCTCGTAATCCGATGTATTTAGGTTTTGCGTTTATATTAGCAGGCTGGGGCGTGTGGCTGGGTTCAATGTGGGCTTTTTTAGGTGTAGCAGGGTTTATTGCTTACATTACCTTATTTCAAATAATCCCAGAGGAACGGGCGTTACATCAGTTATTTGGTGAGCAATTTGACGATTATAAATCACGAGTAAAACGCTGGCTTTAACGTTTTATCGCAACAAAAAAGGCTACCCTTGGTAGCCTTTTAGTGTATTAACGTTAAACTTTACTCATATTCAAGCGGGTCTGTCACGTTGTTAAGCTCAAAGGCCTCTAAACGTTCTTGGCAGGCACCACATTTACCACACGCTTTGTCACGACCATTATAACAGGTCCATGTTTGGCTGTAGTCTAAGCCCATTTTAATACCGTCGGTTAAAATATCGATTTTAGTATTGTTTAAATACGGGCTAAAAATTTCTACTGCATCGTAATTTGCAATACGACATACATCATCCATCTTTTTAACAAACTCAGGACGACAGTCAGGGTAAATTGCATGATCGCCTGAATGCGCGCCGTAATATACTTTGCTCGCTTTAAGCGACACTGCATAACCTACCGCTAAGGAAAGTAAAATCATATTGCGGTTAGGCACAATGGTGCTTTTCATGCTTTCTTCTTCGTAATGGCCTTCTGGCACATCAATATCGTCTGTTAACGACGAACCACCAATAAGCTGATTAATTGCTGATATATCAACAATTTTGTGCGGGACATTTAGCTTTTCACATACGTTGGCGGCAACTTTAAGTTCTTTAACATGACGCTGACCATAATCAAACGAGAGGGCATAAACATCATGGCCTTGCTGCAAGGCTTTATTTAATACAGTAAATGAGTCCATACCGCCGGAATAAATAACAACTACTTTTTGCGTCATACGTGGTTTGCTCTTTAGTTTTGATAGAGGTTTATATCAGGGCGCGATATACTACACGGCCAAGGCATAAATGACAATTTTTGCACCGTGCTTTGCGATTTTTAATAGTAACAATTTTGCCGTCAGGTTGTAAGTGAGATTTCTTTTGTACAAAATTAATGAAGTATTTGAAACCATTCAAGGTGAAGCGAGCTTTACCGGTACGCCGTCTATATTTTTACGCCTGCAAGGTTGTCCTGTGGGATGTTCGTGGTGTGACACTAAACAAACCTGGGATGTTGATAATGTATATAAAGTATCACTAGATGACACGGTAGAAAAAAAGCCGACTCTGATCATTGGGCTGAGGCCAGTGCCGCGCAGGTCCTGGAGTTATTTAAATCCCGTGGCTATACCGCCAAGCATGTTGTGATCACCGGTGGTGAACCTTGTATGTATGATTTAAATCCAGTGTGTAATTTATTGCATGATAATGGCTTTAGCACGCAGATAGAAACCAGTGGCACCTTTGAAATTCTCGCCCCAGCAAAAACGTGGGTTACGGTATCGCCAAAAATTAATATGCGTGGTGGTTACAAAGTATTGAGCAGTGCTATGCAACGCGCCGATGAAATTAAACACCCGGTTGCTATGCAAAAACACGTAGAAGAACTGGAAGAGTTATTTGCCGCCACGGGTGTAAACCCAAAACTGGTATATTTACAGCCAATCAGTCAAAAAACGTCGGCAACTAAATTAGCCATTGATACTTGTATCGCTAAAAACTGGCGTTTATCAATTCAAGTACATAAGTATTTGGGTATTAGTTAAAGAGAAAGCGCAGCTGTAAGCGATTAGTTGCTCGGCGTTAAGTTATTATGTAGGTTGGGTTGAGTGCAGCGAAACCCAACGAAAAAGTTTCTCAAATTGTTTTAAATGGTGCTTTATAGACTATAAAGTGCCACGAGCGGACATTGTTAGCGTTGTTTTAAGCGGCGAGAAGTAGCTCGTTAAAACACAAAGTGAAGTGGCGCTTAGCAAACTATACGAGTCCGACTGGGTAATACTTTTTATGTTTCGCGACGTCTAATGTGTCTTTATTTTAAAGACAAATAACGAATTACCTTTACCTGTCGCAACCAACAAGTGACGATTATCATCGGTAAGAGTAATAGATGAGATTCCATTTAATTCATCATCGTGTACATTTACTAGCTTATTTTTATAGCTAAGTCGCCCATCAGCTCTTACACTAAATAAATATAGACCGCTACCCGACTCCCCAGCTGCATATATTTTTAAGTCATCTGACGATATCGCTAAGCTACTTGCTCCCTCTAAGCCAGAACCGCCAATATCCGAATTATTTATTGCCTGTAAAAATGTAAATTGTCCGGTATCTAATTTGTGAAAAACAACAATAGAATTACTCCCAGCACAGGCAACATACAAAAATTTTCCATTTTGTGAGACAACAATTTTTTGTGGATTAATAAATTGCTTAACACCTGCAACGCCATTTTTTAATACTTGTTTTACCAATAGGTCACCGCTATGGTCTCTATCATAAATGGTTAATTGATGACCATCAAAACCTAGGACATACAACTCATTATTTAGTGGAGATAAAGCTATGGCTATAGGTTTCCCCAAATCATTACTAAGTGGCTTAGCGTCTTTTATAACTCTATTAAAAATAACCTTTTTATCCGCCATTACATCTAAAATAGAAATAGCGTTACTCATATAGCTTGCAACGAAGAGTTGCTTTTCGTTATTAGTCTTGACGATATCCCAAGCGCCTAAAAGACCAAGGCTATCAAGTTCGCCTATCGGCAAATCACTATCAAACACTCTTTCATAGCTTAGACCGTCACTAATAAATTGATTAAAACGGTAACTACTATTACTTCTAGAGAATTTGGTTAAGGCACCATCATAGAATCCAGTAACGACTATTTCATTACCTAGATCAAAATAGGTAACACCAGAGGCGCCTTCTAAACCGTTTATGTTAGTGGCGGTATTTTTGAACACTTGGCTAAAAGTTAGTTTAAAATTTTCGTCTAAATTAAAAACAGCGAGAGCATTATCGTCTCCACTAGAAACAAAAACCTTTGAATTATCTGAAATAACCTCAACACTCCTAGGGTTACCTAAGCCATCAAAGTCGTTAACGTCATCTTTTAGTATTTGGATGAGCTGAATGTCTTCTATACCACTAGCATAAGAGGCACCGGTGCTAACAAGCACTACAAAGAAGAAAAGTGCAATCATCTTTTTATTATTAAACATTAACTTTAAACTCTTTTAGGAACATAGCGCCTAAATAACAGGCTTAAACTGTTTTCTAGAATAAGCGACGCAGGAGCAAAAGCCAACTGTCTTAAGCCCTTGTTTATTTTTTTGTTATAAGGAAGTTGACTAAAAATAATTCAGTTGTATTATAGAAAAAGGGTTGGGATATCCTGCGTCCACTGCTAAGCCTCTGGCATAAAATTAAACTTACATGGCTAATATAACGCCTAAACCTTTTTTTGAGTGGAAATGGTTTATTAACAGGATTATATTATGAATATGCAAGATCATTCGGATTCGTGTAAACGTCAAGCACGCAAACTAAAAAAACAATACCCCGAACTTGGTTATAACAAACGATTAGACCTAGCTGCTAAAAAGCAAGGTTTTAAGCATTACACCTCTTTAAGTCATTTACTCAAACTTTTAGGTCCAGATAAAAGCCCAAGTACTATTCAAATTGTTTTAGCCGGTGGCGATGCAAGAGAGTGCCCTTATAAAAAAATTTTAACAGAGACATCTGTATCTTGGAGTAAAGCTACGCCTGTATGACGTATAACATAGGAAAGTACGCAGGGAGCGAGTGTCCCTTAAAAGCCAAGAATTTTTGTTCCGTTTAAAGTGCTTGTTAGCTAGCTTTAACAAACAGGGTGAACATTTTGGACTCTATTGATTATTTCATGTAAACAATCATTAGGTGATCTATTTTCTTTAATTTCTAATGCGTAGTCAAACAACGAATATGCATACGAATTATTTATCTTGTGGTTTAATCCTCCGTACGTATGAACAATCGAAGCATGATTACCAACTAATTCACTGATCTTCTTTCGTTTGGAATCTAAAAAACTATTCCATATTAAGCTTTCACCAGATTGACCAATAATCGTCAGATCTTCATTCCATTTAGAGTTTCTTATATACGTTGGGGTTAAATCAATCGCAATTATTCCAAAACCTTTATGCAAAGATATTTGCTTTGAAGCCTCTTTGATTCGATTAAGAATTTTTTTGCACTCTGTGGTCGCTTGCAAGCAATGTTGTATCTATTTTCTAAATGATAAAAATATAAGTCAGGTTCACCAAATTTTACATCGTAACCAGCTCGTATATATTTTGATGCAATAAATAGTTCAAATTGAGTATTTCTGCCTTTTTTATTTTTTCCAGAAAACTCATCAACATTATCCTTCGTAATTGATTCAATTATCATCTCATCTTGAGAGTTTTCGAGTGTATAAATAATTTCAAAGATCTCTAGTACTTCGTGATAAATCAGTGTTCTTGGTAGGTTATCCCAACTTTTCGATACCTGCTCTTCAAATAAACTTAGCATTTCCCAAACTCTTGTAGAGCGACTAACCTCGTGTTTCTCCAGAAATGACTTAATTGATTCGATTATATGTTGTTGATTAGTAATAGCACGTAAGTCAAAAAACTTTCGTTTTAAAGAAGTCATTTAGAAACTCATATTTATTGTGAAAATAATGCTTAATAAATTAAACACTGTTAGCTAAACGCCACATTAAGCGGAAAAATAGTGGGTTAAAATGTGAAACGAAACTTAACCCACTGTTTTTTGTTTAAATTCCTTATTGTGTGCCTTTAAGAGATGACAAAAAAGTTATAACTTCCAGTCTATTTTCTGTATCTTTTTTTCTTGAAGTGTTTTTGCAAATTCTAATGCTGTCATATCGTAGTCGTTACCAACCAAGCGAATGTTAGCACCGTTATTAACTAAAAATTTGACGGTTTTAATGTCGTTAGACAATATAGCACTATAGAGGGGGCTGATATCTTTTGATAAAAGGTGGTTAATGCCATTAACATCAAGACCTTTTGAGATTAATATCTTTGCTATTTTATATTTATGCGGATGATTTACATTTAAAACGAAATCAAGTCCTGGGCCTCCACTTAAAAAATCAACATCCTCTTTAGTCATGCGATAGTTAACCATATAATATTCACAAAATTCATTTGGAATAATAGACTCTCTTTCAGTTAAGCTACATATAATAAGGTCTGCGATGTCCATCTTCTGTATTGTATAAAACATGGAGCCAAAAAAAGTTAATACAATTAAAGAGCTCGCACCTAGCAGTGATAGTGTTTTTTTAGTCATGATTATACCCATAATTTAGCGGAAGCATGCTTGGGCACTTGATATGCAACAAAAGCTCCAGCTCTATTAGTCTCATTTTTAACTAAATAAAGTTGCAATTCAGATTTGAACGCCAATGCAATTCTATCTCTTATAAAATCAAAAATTTTAACTTTTTGTAGGTCATGAACCGATGCATGTTTGAACCAGTGGTTTGCTGCTTTTTTGGCAAACGTTTTAATAATAGCCATTGCTCCTTTTGTTGGGTTAGCCGTACTTTCAAATATAGCTTTAACATAACCAACTGAATATGACGCATCAATTGCTTCAACCAATAATCCTTGTGCGAAACCTTTTAAGCGATCATTTATTGGAAGAGAATCAATTAATTTATGATCTGCTGGCTTAAAAATAAACTTTAAAACTACTCTTGTTTCTTTTTCATCGAAAAGTAACTCATCCTTACTAAATTTTCGCAATTGTTTAAAACTCATAGTATTTCCTTATAATTAGTAGGTAAAAAATTAATGGTGCTACATTAAACAGACGCATAACGCCGCATTAGCACTACGTATCCAGCATATCCCAATCTTCGCCAAGTACCCAGCGTAATGCAGATACTTTTCCATTTAACATTGCCCACTCAAAGTCATCACACCCAGGATTTTCTTTACCAAATTTTGTTTCTACTTTCTTTGCAGAAGCTAGAGCACCTTTCCAGATTTCAGGATCAACTGAGTGATACTGCTCAGATTTAAGGATATGAGCAGATATTCTTTCCGCTGCTTTCTGACCTTTTGTCCAATTTAGTAAACGAAACTAAGTTTCGCCACTTTCTAACGATCTTCTATTACTCAACGGTGACTCCAATGAAAGTAGTGCTAACAGCTTTATCAGAGGACACTTTCCCCATTTTAGTGCGAAAACGTCCTTATTTTGTGAATTTGCATTAATAGCAAATAGCTTAAGTTATTGCCAGCTACAAATATTATAATTTCTGTAGCTTATATAAACACGTAAAAAAGAGGAAAGTTTTCTCTTATTCTTACTAAGTTAATGTCGACTCATTTGAATGACAGGTTCTCGCTGTGAGCTCAGCTGGCTAATATGCCCGCCTAGGTAATCAAATTAATGTGCAATATAAAAATTAAATACGTTTCAGGGGTTAAGTAAATTACTAATTTTTAAATGTACTGTCATAACAATAATAATTTTCTTGAACAGCTTAAAACTTAAAACTTAAAACTTAAAACTTAATGCTTAATACTTAATGCTTAATACTTAATACTTAATACTTAATACTTAATACTTAATACTTAATACTTAATACTTAACGTAATTTTTAATCGCTAGGGTAGGCGTATTTATTATTGAAATAATAAGCCGAAGGTAAACATAAAAACGTTACTATAAAGTAGATTTATATAAAGCTGAACCGCTGTTTCTGAAAATTCAAACAATGGCACTGACAAGTGCGCCAGCGTCTGTAATACCTGCATCTTTCATGGCTTGGCTAATCATTTGCACCAGCGCAATTACCTGAGATTGTGTTGATGAAACGATGTTTGCTTGTGCTTCAATTTGTGCTTGTATTGCTTCGTCTTCTTGGTCCGATTGAGCTTGTAATTGAGTGAGTTGTTCTTTTTGTTCTTCAAGCAGCTGTTTGAGCTCTTTAAGTTGCTCTATCATTTTTGCAATATATTCAGGCATTTCTGAATTTGTGGTTTTTTCAACGTTTTGCTCAGCCTCTTTTCCCGAGAGTTTATTACGCTCTCTGTCTGATAATTGATAATCAGCGTTGTCCTTATTTTTAGTTGTTTCTTTTGTTTGTTGTGCAACATTTATTTTTTCTGCTGCAATTTTAACGTCAAAGGCTAAGTGTTTATTTAGCTGTATCACGGTTTATTATCCATAATGTTATTCGTTACTAATTTAACTATCGGCAGGAATGCTAAAGTACTAAAGCGATAAATACAAAAAAGCGTTGCCTTTGAGCAACGCTTTTATTTTATCTTGTTTAGCCTTTAGCCTTTAGCCTTTAGCCTTTAGCCTTTAGCCTTTATTCAGCAGCTAAATAATCCAATACCACTTGATGGTGATCTTTGGTTTTAAATTTATCAAACAAGTGTTTAATTTTACCGTCTTGACCGACTAAGAAAGTGAGGCGGTGAATACCATCATATTCTTTGCCCATAAACTTTTTGTATCCCCACACGCCAAATGCCTCAGCAATGGCATGATCTTCGTCAGAAAGTAGGTCAAAGTTAAGCTCTTTTTTAGTTTCAAAGTTTTTAAGGCGTTTAATTGGATCTGGGCTTATACCAACCACGTGAGTGTTGAATTTAGCAAGCTCGGCTTGTTGGTCACGCAGGTTCTCGGCTTGTACGGTACAGCCTGGCGTTGACGCTTTAGGGTAAAAGTATACCAATACTTGTTTTTCTTTTAATAACTCGCTGAGCACGACGGTTTCGTCATTTTGGTTTTGTAAGCTAAAAGCCGGTGCTGTGTCGCCACTTTGTAATGGGGTAATTTTGTTCATGCTAAACTCCTTAGCGAATACGTCGAAAGATGTAATCTACGTTTAAAACGTGCGAAAGGTTTTCAAAACTAATTTTAAATTGGTCAATGTCAACGTCAACGGGAATATTAAATTCAAGTTCACAGCGCATTTTAAGTTCAGTATCTTCTTCGTAAGTATCTGACTTTAATGAGCAAATATTAATATTACTATCTGCAAAAAAGCGCGTTACTTTACTCAAAGTGCCAGGGGTGTCTATGCCAGTATATTCTAGGGTGTAACCTGCACAAAACTCGCTTTGATTATGGCTTGAAGTGCGTTTCATCATAGTAAGCAGGCCAAGTTCCATACCTTTGGTAGGCAGGGTATGCTCAATACGGCTAATGGCTGACATATCACCGCTAAGTAGCATAATAAAAGTAAGTTCGTTGCCTAAAATAGCAATGCGGCTATCTATAATATTACAGTGGCAATCACTGACGAGTTGCGTAAGCTCACTAACGATACCCGATCTATCTTCGCCAATTGCGGTTAAAACAATTTGATGATTTGAAAATGCAGTCATGGGTTTTAAAGTACCTAAGTTACTTGGATGATAACAACCGACTTGGCAACAAAAAATAAACACGTAGCGTTGCACGGCGGCAAAGTTTAACACAAAACCCGCGTTAAACTACAGCGACGGTTAATTTTAGGCGGTTAATAGTGCAGTGTTTCTTGTTTTTACAAGCTTGTGAAAGTACCATAGCAAAAATGTGTCTATTTGTAGCCTAGTCTGTCGGTCATCTTGTTGGCTTAATGCAGTTAGATAAGCAAATTATAAATGTAAAGTTAATATTGATTTTACACTGAACCAAATCGGTATTACCCACTCATATATTTGTTAAAACAATTAAGGGTATGCTAAGGAGAATTATCTGTGCAGTATTGGATCCCAAAAGCACTAGCAGTAAGTGTATTGGTAAGTTTGTCAGGGTGTAGTGTATTTACAAGTGATGCCCATAATGAGCGTAATTACCGCGCCCATGAGCCGGTTAAAGCACCTGCTTCGTTATCACAACCCGCTCAAGATCCTGTTTATAAGATGGATGTGGGTCAATATGATAATAATCCGGAGGCAACAAACTATCGTCCGCCGGCGCAAGTATTAACGGTTGCTAAAGGCAGTTGGGTTGAGGAAGCAGATAAACAAGCACGTATTTATTTTGATAAAAATGATGGCATTGACGATTTAGATGTATTCATTTGGGACTCGATTCAAGCAGTGCTTGCTGACAACAACATTAGTGCGACACAACAAAACAAAATGCAAGGAACACTTGAAACAGATTGGTACGCTATTGTTAAGCCAGAGGAAAGCTGGTTATGGGGCGATGATGAAAGTGTTGATTTAGAACGTTTTAAATTTACTATTGAAGAAAAAGAGCATCAACGTACGGCGTCTTTAACTGCTGAGCTTATTGATTTTAAAGGCGATAAGCCTTTGACTGATTTATTAAAGCAGCAGCTAGAAGTACGAGCACTTAACCAAGTAGTAAGTGAGTTTGATTACCGCTATCGTCAACTTGAAGTTGATATGCGTAAGCGTAAAGGGGTAATTTCATTAGAGCTTGGGTTTGATAACAAAGGCAATGCAGCACTTGTTACTGAGCAAGCCTACGATACAGTATTCGATCGCTTTTCTGGATTCTTAGAGCGCTTATCTTTCACCATTGTTGAAATAAACCAAGAGACAGGTTTAATTACAGCAGATTACGCCAAAGTAGAAAGTAGCGTATGGGATTCTATTTGGGGCGATGAACCAACAGAATTACCAATTGATGAAGGCCAATACCAAATTTTGGTTAGCAAAACCAAGCAAGGTGGCACCAGTCTTACGTGGATGGATGACAAAGGCGAAACGCTTGAACCAGGTACAATGAATGGTTTACAGCAAGCATTAGAAGCGGCGTTAATTAAGCGCGGTATTAAAATTTAATAATTATAAATACTTACCACAAAAAGAGCACTTAGCTCTTTTTGTGGTTTTTACAGGTTGAAAATATGTCTCAGTTAGATTCATCACGCCCAGCATCCGTTCAAAAAAGTTATGATTTGAAAGTATGGTTGGTTTTTTTAATTCCTTCTTTAATCGGCGTTTTTTTGTTCATGACGCCAGTACCGTCTGGCGAAATAATGACCATACCTATCGCGGTAATGGCCAAGGCAATCCAAGCCTCATTCAGTGAGATAGCACTAGGGCTAATAGCTACCATTATTTGTATTACTGGTGTAATGTCGCTGGTGCTTAGTGTCTTTAAACCGAAAAGCTTAACCAAATTTCGCTTATTAAATCATTTGTTTAATGTGAGTTGGATTTGGTTAGTAACACGGTTATTTGGTATGGCGTTTGTGCTTTTAACTTATTTTCAAGTGGGGCCGCATGCTATTACCTCAGAAAATACTGGCTTGCTAGTATTAAAAGATTTATTACCTGTGCTGTTTTCGGTATTTATTTTAGCGGGCTTATTACTGCCGTTATTACTTAATTTTGGTTTACTTGAGCTGGTGGGTACCTTGCTTACTAAAGTGATGCGTCCATTATTTGGTGTACCAGGGCGCAGTGCAGTTAACTGCGTTGCTTCGTGGTTAGGTGATGGTAGTGTGGGTATTTTGATGACTGCGCGTCAGTACGAAGATAAATATTACACTCAACGTGAAGCTGCGATTATTGGTACCACTTTCTCAGCTGTATCAATTACCTTTTGTTTGGTTGTTATTGGCCAAGTAAAGCTTGAATACTTATTTGCACCTTTTTACCTAACTGTGTGTTTAGCGGGTGTAGTGGCTGCGATAATTGTTCCGCGTTTACCACCACTGCGTTTTAAAAAGGACGTGTTTATCGATGGTGAACAACCTGATGGCAACGCCGAGCTAGTACCTGAAGGCAAAACATTATTTAAGCACTCTCTTGATGTTGCATTGACTAAAGCAGAAAAAGCGCCAGGCTTGAAGGGCACCTTAGAAGAAGGTATACACAATGCATTTGATATGGTGTTTGCAGTATTACCAGTAGTCATGGCTGTGGGTACATTTGCACTCATTATTGCTGAATATACCCCGATATTTCAGTATTTAGGTATGCCGTTTATTCCGTTCTTGGAGCTTTTACAAGTACCAGAAGCTGAAATGGCGGCACAAACTATTATGGTCGGTTTTGCAGATATGTTTATTCCTTCTATTTTAGCTGCAGGTTCAATTGAAAGTGATGTAACACGTTTTATTATTGCAGCCATGAGTGTAACGCAACTTATTTATATGTCTGAAGTGGGCGCACTTTTATTAGGAAGTAAAATACCAGTTAATATTTTTGAGTTGTTTGTTATTTTCATTCTCAGAACATTAGTTACATTGCCTGTTATTGCCTTAATGGCACACTGGTTAGTTGGCTAGAGTAAAAATTTAAACGAAAAAAGCCCTGATTATTTAGGGCTTTTTTATGTCTTTTTTATGTCTTGTCCTGAAATGTGTTTACACATTTAGGACTTATTT
This sequence comes from Pseudoalteromonas sp. RW-H-Ap-1, assembly GCF_048318575.1. Lineage (GTDB taxonomy): Bacteria > Pseudomonadota > Gammaproteobacteria > Enterobacterales > Alteromonadaceae > Pseudoalteromonas. Next base: position 2,054,060 of record NZ_CP166996.1, on the reverse strand, counting down.
TATGAAAACCACTAAAACTAAAGACGTTAAGCGTACTCAACGAGATTATACATTAGGCTTTAAATTATCCATTGTTGAGCAAGTAGAAAAAGGCGACTTCACATATAAACAGGCGCAAAGTCATTACGGTATTCAAGGTCGTAGCACCGTTCTGGTATGGCTGCGAAAACATGGTAAATTAGATTGGTCTAAACCAACTTATATAGCCAACATGCCTAAATCAAAAGAAACCCCAGCACAAAAAATTAAACGTTTAGAGCGCGAGGTAGAGGAGTTACGCCTAAAGGATTTAATCAAAGATGAAATGATTAATATTATGGATGAAGAATATGGAGCGGGTTTGCGAAAAAAGTACATATCCGAGCTATCACGCGCGCAAAAGAAAACCAGCAAGTAAAGCTTACTCCTTTATGCCGTGCATATGGCATAACGCGACAAGGTTACTATCAAGCTATGCGCAGAATAGATTCTCGGAATAAAGCGTTGAAGCCAGTCAAAGAGTTAGTGATGTATTGGCGGCAATTCATGCCTCGTATTGGTGGGAAGAAACTTTATCTGATGATAAAGCCAGAGCTGCAAGAGCGTGACATTAAACTAGGCCGAGATTGTTTTTTTGACTATTTGAGAGAGCATGACTTGCTTGTAAAACCAAAGAAAAATTACACTAAAACAACAAATAGTAATCATTGGATGCACAAGCATCCCAATTTACTAAAAGAATACAAACCTACTGCGGCCGAGGAAGTCTTCGTTAGTGATATTACATACGTAAAGTCATCGCAAGGCGTGCATTACCTGTCGTTAGTCACTGATGCTTATAGTCGAAAAATAATGGGTTATGAGCTCAGTGATGAAATGAAGGCAACTGATGTAGTCAAAGCGTTAGAGATGACGATTAAGCAGCGGGTGTATAAACGTGATGCTATTCATCATTCAGATAGAGGTTTACAATATTGCTCTGAAGTATATCAAGGTATGCTATTAAAGGAGGGAATTAGGCCATCTATGACCGATGGATATGACTGTTATCAAAACGCATTAGCTGAGCGTATTAACGGGATATTAAAACAAGAGTTTCTACTGTATAAATGTCGTAATATGGCAGAGTTAAAAGAGCTCGTTGAAGAATCGATATTTATATACAATGAAATGCGACCGCACTTAAGTTTGAATATGAAAACACCAAATCAAGTGCATAAAAAAGACCTGGCGCTTTCGCACCAAGTCTTTCATTAAAACCGTCAACCTATTTCAGGACGGGACATTATGAGTAATAGAGGGAGAGGCTTTAAACTCGCTTTTTGCACTTAAACGCAGCAATGCTAAATTACCGATAACAATAGCCAGTACAATCGAGATAACGAGTACGATTTGCCAAATTTGCATGTTGTTGACCTTATTGTTTTTTAAGCAGTAATTATGACCGCTTTCAATATAAGCCGCAACATTTTGAGTGTTTATTACGGGTGTTTAAAACCGTTGTGCTACCGACAATGTTAAAAAGTTTATGCCTGGATTAGGTGCTTTAAATCCTGCGTTTGAATAGTGAATAATACGCAGTGCTACGTTGGTTTCTCCAAAATCGGCCACTAGGCCTATTCTATCTTCAAACTGATAGTGAGTACTTAGGTTTTTACCTGCAAAATGGTGCTCATCAAGTAGGGAAAAGCCAATACCAGCCTCCACATAGAATGGCGTATTGTATACGCTAAATGCCGGAAACTGCACAACTGGTGAAACAGCTAATACTAGGTTGGATTGTGACTGTTGATCATGGCGGTAATGCCATAGGTTGAGGCTGCTTTCAAGGTAAAAGCGGGCATCGCCAACAAGGTTTTGTGCACCCTTGGGATGATATTGATACGCAAGCTTTACCCCAGTCACATTACCTTCGCCTTTTAATAAGTCCACAGCGTAGCCATGGCTTGAGGATGCATAGGCTGCATTTGTTGGCAGTAAAAATAAACAAAAAACAATAATTGAAATCATCTCAAATGAGGTTTTCATAACGACCTACTGGTAGGTAAATTTAAATAGTAATTAAATGATAAGGGCGGTGAATTACTGTTTTCAATGAGGACAAAAATCCGCTTGTAGATGGCTTGTTAACTAAGGTTTTTAACTAATTGAATTTATTTAATTAATTTTATTGGTGCTAATTGGGCATTAATAAGTTGCTTATTTATGCCTTTTTTGTTGCCTGTTATTTGCGTAGATTACACTAAACTTAATTATTTAAACTATGCATTTATTATGAAACTTATAAAGCTTTTAGTGGTTATTGCTGTTTTTTTTAGTAGCGCACTCACTGCACAAACGCAGCCGTCACCTAAACAATTATTGCAAACTGTAGCCGAGTCATTATTTAACGATATTGGGCAGGTAAATGCGCAAGGTAATGCCAGCAAAGAAGCGATGTCATTAATTGTTGAGCAGCGTTTGATGCCACATATTGATATTAAGTTTGTGTCGTTTAAATTATTAGGTAAACATATTAAAGGCATTAACCGTGAACAAGGCGTTGCGTTTATAGATGCGGTAGAGCATTACTTAACGGGCACTTATGCTAGTGCATTAATGAAGTATACAGGGCAAGATGTACTATTTGAGCAAGACGCCGCTGCAAGCGACTCTAAATTTGCTACAGTTAAAACGCAAATTATTGAAGCTAATAAACCTACCATAGATTTACACTTTAAACTTCGCTTAGGAAACGATCAGCAATGGAAAGTATACGATATTGTTGCTGAGGGGATTTCATTACTTAGTGCTAAGCAAAAAGAGATCATTCAACGCATTTCTGATGTGGGTTTAGATCAAGTCACAGCAGAACTTCAGCAAAGTTAGTACCTTTGTAATTAAAAGCTCCAACCGTAAAAGCAGCTAATGGCGCATGTCGTTAGTTGCTTTTGTATTTTGGCCTATATTGCACGAGTTTACGCTAGCTTGGCAACCTAGCTGTGTTAGAATATCGGCTTCTTTGATTAAGCGTGGTGTCAGCTAAAAACTGTTATAACTGACCACTCACCCGAGCTACACTGGAGTTGTGTTGTTTTAATGGAAAATGTACTAATTTGGCCAAAGGAATACCCGTTACTGGTCAAAGGGCTGGTTGAACAAAACGGTGCCTTCATTTTAGATGCTTTAGAAGCTTGGCCTGCTTGTCGTTCTACTGAAGAAGATGATGGTGTTTGCACCACGGTTTTGCCCCCAATTTATTATTTAACCTGGTTAACCCCCCTAGAGCCGTTTGAAGAATGTTACTTTCAGCATATTTGTGAATATGATGAGGATGCACAAGTCTATATTGCAGCACTTAAAGAGCACTATTTTGCTAATGACTACAGCATAGAAAATATTGTGTTAATGCTGTGTCAGCGACTTGAAAAATACGCAAGTGTATCGGCACAAAATAATATTGAAACGCCGCTTTCATTGATTAGTCTATTTTTTAGTAAACGCTTTTTTACTCTAATAGAGCATGCGCTAGAACAGAGTGCCAAGTTGTCGGCAGCAGATACCCTATCTATTTGGCAAGAAGTCGATTTCAGAGAGCGCTTAAGTGCTTATATTCCTCAGTCGATTGCAGACATTGACTATTTGGCAGAGCTCACCAGTGAAAAGGTAGCTGCAGGCAAAGATTACTTTACTTTATTAACTCAGGTTTCGCCTGATGTTGATTCTATTGTGTTGTTAGAAAATGCTTTACTTGCCCATTTAAACAAGAAAAAAGCTAAGCAAACCATGGCGATGCGTTTTATTGAGCAGGGCGCTACAGGCGCTTTAACCGATGAAGATAACAAAACAGCATTTATGTGGGCAGCAGAAAAAGGCTATGTAAATGTAGTTGAAACACTCCTGCAGTACCAAGATAAAAAAGCCGTCGACAATAAAGGTAATACGGCGCTGCATTACGCAGTAATGAGTAAAAATGAATCGTTAATGATTTTACTGCTTAAAGCGGGGTATGACTTTAGAGCGCGTAATAACGATGGATTAAGTTGTTATCGTTTAGCGGTAAGTATCAAAGCCAGTAACTTAGTTAAGTGCCTTGAACGTGATTTTGGAATTAAAGAGTTATCACCTGAAGGGCAGTTAGAGCGAATTAAAAAGGTACATGTATTACACGCGGTTGTGGCGTTATTGCTACCGCTTCAGTTGTTTTTCTTTTTTGATGAAAACATCACTATAAAAAGTGAGCTTACTCTTTTTATGACCATGACAGCGGTGGTGTGTTTTTTCTTTGCCACAAATTTAAAGCGTTGTTCGTTGTACCCGCATATTAAACATCCTTGGGGATTGTTTTTATTAAGAGTGGTATCGGTTTTTAGCCTTATAGCCCAGCTAGGTTTAGCTTGTATAGTGGGGTTAGCTGCTTTAAGTGAGTTAGTTTAACCATTTATTTAATTACAAAAAAACGCGCTAATAAAGCGCGTTTTTTATGTTTTGAGCTGCTAGCTATGAGTTGTTTTTATCGTGTTCATGCGCTGCTTTTTCTTCAGCAAGTTCATCTTTAAGCTTGCGAATCTTAAGTCCAAGCTCTTGTCCCCTATGGCGTGCATAGTAAGTACAGCCAATAAACATAGAGGAGGCGAAAAGTAACTCTAGTAATACCCATACAAGCTCATCTTGAGCAACCCATAGCAATGTAAAGCCATGAATAAAATAAAACATAACGATAAAATTAGCCCACGCATAAGTGTAGGTTTTATCTTGTAGTATGCCTTTTAAAGGTAATAACAGTGGTAGTACATAGACTAAAAAAAGAAATGCGTTACTGTGGCCTTCTCTGGGGGCTAATACAAACATCCATAGTGGCATTAAAATAAGCAGGCCAAAATAACCAAATAAGGCTAGGCGCTGAAATTTTACGGTCACTGGCTTTTTAGCAGACTCGCTCTTTTGGGTCATTTAAGTTTACTCGCTACTTGCGTCAAGCGTTTGCCTACGCTTTGACATATTTTAATTTCATCTTTACTTAGGGTAGAGCTGTTGCTGCTGCCAGCAACGTGGGAAGCGCCGTAAGGTGTGCCTCCAGTTTCGGTGCCAAGAAGTTCTGGTACATCGTAAGGTACCCCCATTAACATCATCCCGTGATGCAATAACGGCAGTGACAAGTTAAGTAGGGTTGCTTCATTTCCCCCATGCATACTACTCGATGATGAAAACACACAGGCAGGCTTATCTATAAGTTGGCCTTTAAGCCACAGGTCACTGGTGGTTTCCCAAAATGTCTTTGCCTGAGCGGCCATCATGCCAAAGCGGGTAGGTGTACCAAATGCAAGCCCATCACAAGCAACTAAATCGTCTTTATTTATCACAATGTCGTGCGGGTTCTTAGCCACAAACGTGCGCAGCAAGGCGGTTGCGCCTTGTTGTTCTATCGATTCTGCAATTTCATGCGCCATGGCTTCTACAGAGCCATGGCTTGAGTGGTACAGCACCACAATGGTTGTGCTCATTATAGAACGCTTAATACGTTTTCAGGCGGGCGACCCAAGGCTGCTTTATTATTGCTAACAACAATGGGGCGTTCAATTAATTTTGGATGTTCGACCATGGCAGCAATTAGTGCAGACTCATCATTTTCATCTTTTAAATTAAGGGCTTTGTACTGCTCTTCTTTGGTCCGCATTAAATCTCGGGCAGAATTAAACCCAAGTTGAGAAACTAAGGTACTAATTTGCTCATGAGAAAGCGGTGTTTTTAAGTATTCAACAACACTCGGTTCAATGTTTTTACTTTGTAATAGGTTAAGTGTTTCGCGTGATTTTGAACAGCGCGGATTATGATAAATAGTAACTGACATAAAAATATATCCAAAGTATAAATTGTGGCTATTTTAGGTGAACTCGCCAAATACTTAAAGCCTTGCAAGCTCTTTTTGTAATAACCGATATTGTGTGAGTAACGCTTTTAAACGCTGTTGTTTCACATTTTCAGTTGGCTCAACAAAATTAAGTGCTTTTTGTATTTCGTCAGCCGCTTTTAAATATGCGCCATATTGCGACAACACATCGGCGTTTGCTTCGTGATACGCGGCTAATTTTTCTTGCTTTTTATAGGCATCGGTTAAAAGCTGCTTACCTAAACTATGATCTGGCTTCTCTAATAAAAATGACTTTAGTACATTTTCGGCTAACTCATATTGCTCAGCTTCCAACGCGGCGTTTGCAAAATTTAAAGTGATTACTTGGTTGTTTGGCCGATAGTTATTTAACTCACTTAAATAACTAACTGCTTCAGCAGCTTTTTTTTGTGCAATTAGCAAATCTGTTTTTGTATCAATATAAAATAAATTTTTAGGATCACTTGCCAATAGCTCATCTAGGATAGGCTGCGCTTCATCCGTTTTCTTTTGATCAACTAAGCTAATTGCTAAACCATACTGTAGTGCTACGTTGTTATAGGTATTTTCGCGCATTAACTTTCTAAATAAGGCCTCTGCATTTTCCGGCTCGTTATCGTAACGCGCTAATACACGGCTTTTAGCTAAATTAAAATCAAGGCTTGAACCTATTTGGCGTTTTGGATATTGCTCGGCACGCAAGCGTACATCCGACACGCGGCTTTCTGGCAGCGGGTGAGTGAGTAAAAACGCCGGGGGTTTATATTTATAACGAATTTGCGCTGCCAGTTTAGTTAAAAATTCACTAGAAGCTCTTGCATCAAATCCTGCATTGTTAAGAGTTTGCATGCCAATTCTGTCGGCTTCTTGTTCGGCAGAGCGGCTATGGGTGAGTTGGCTAAATGCCGACTGTGTTTGGCTGGCTGAAATAATTGCTATGCCTGCATCTGGGGCTACAACGGCTGCTAAAATACCGGCTATCATACCAGCAATGGTGAGACCGCTATTATCTTGTTGTTGCTGAATGCGCCGTGCCAGATGGCGCTGTGTTACGTGCGCGATTTCGTGACCAAGTACTGAAGCAAACTGACTCTCGTTATCGGCTTGAGCAATTAAGCCTGTGTGCACACCTACATGACCGCCATAAAATGCAAATGCATTAATTTCTGGGTTATTTAACCAAAAAAATGAAAAACCGAAGCGTACATCATTGGCGTTCGCAACTAATTTTCGGCCTAAGGTTGTTAGGTATTCATCAAGCACCGGATCGTTAATTAATGGTGAAGACCCTCTGATCTGCATCATCATCACTTCACCAATCGCTTTTTCTTTCTCCAGTGGTAATGCCTGCAGCGCAGACGTGCCTAAGTCGGGCAGTTGAAGATTTGTTTGTGCCTTTAACGGCTCACTCATTAGTAGGCTAAATGTAAGCACTGCACTGCATAAAGTGATAAAGGCGGATTTTAGTTGCATTATATTCCTTGTTTATTTTTTATCAGGGGCACTTGTTGGATCATCTGTATATAAACGGCTGTCCTTTTCACATAATTGATAAAACGACTTTATTGTGACCCCATCAACCTTAACAATGTTCAATTGAGTTTGTAAAAAAGCAATAATCTTATGAACTACTTTATGTGAATGCAATATAAGCGCTTTGTCTGCTTCATCGCCTTGTTCTAAATAAAAACCTATGAATTTATGTAGTTGATTAATACGAATCACAGTTTTCATGGTTAATGGATCCCATAATATAAATTCCATTGACTCATCATGTCGAGCGTATCTATCGATGGTAGTATCATTAGAAAAAGGAAACGCCTGTAGTTCAAAGCCGCGTTCGGTAAATACTTGATGCAACGAAATTCGTGGCTTGTTATTACTCTCTTTCTCAAAAAGCTCGTTTGGGTCGATACCCAAGGACTCAAGGTTCCAATTGCGTTTGTCGATGATACGCTTTATAGCATTATCAAAGCCGTGATCTAAAATACTTTCACATTCACTTACCGACGAAGCCACTAAATGATAAAAATGCGGCAGCTCCCCCAATTAATTTGCTTTTTAAACCAATTTATTTCTTTGAGAGTTGGATTGCTAGGCAATTGCGCTTTATTATGCGAATTAGGCATTAACGTATCCTTTTAGCTAACTATGCTATAAGGATAAACCATTGCAGAGGTTGTTTTAAGAAAAAGTTAAATTTAACTGTGGTTAATCTTAGTTAGCCCAGCTATAGGACTTATTATTAATGTGAACAGGTAGTGAAACGAGTATGCTAGAGCTAGATTTGCGCGCTTATAAATGCCCTCAGCAATTTATTCAGTTTAAATTAGGGTTGCGTGAGGCAATATCGTTAAATCAAGCAATTACTTTTAATATCTCAAGAGAGCAAAACACAGATGATATTGAACGATATTTGCAAAAAAATGTATTATTACAAGTTAAATAAACAACAAGCGTTGTTATTAGTGGAGCCGTTGCGTGTTTGAATATGTAAAAGCATGGTATGAAAAAAAGTTTTCTGATCCTAATTCAGTTACTTTACTTTTTTTGTTATTGGCACTGGTTGCCATGTTGTATTTTTTGGCCCATTAATTGTGCCTGTGTTAGTGGCACTGATCATTGCTTATTTACTAGATTGGCCCGTAGTTCACTTAGAGCGGTTTGGCCTTAAGCGTTTTACTGCCACTAGCATAGTTATGTTGATATTTATTGGCATTATGCTCACCTTAATATTAGTTATAGGCCCGGTACTTTGGCAGCAAAGTAGTAACTTAGTGCAAGAAACCCCGCATATGGTAGAGCAAGGTAAATCGTTTTTACTCGACCTACCAGCTAAATACCCCAGCCTTATTAGTGCAGAGCAAGTACAGTCTATTGTGGTAACGGTAGAAACCAAAGTGCTCGAATTTGGCCAAGTGGTGCTGTCGGCATCGCTCAATTCATTAAAAGATGCTGTTGCGTGGTTAATTTATCTTATTTTAGTACCACTACTGGTGTTTTTTATGCTTAAAGACAAAGTAGAGCTCAGTGCCAGCATTGCTAAACTGATCCCGCGCCAACGACGCTTAATTTTGCAAGTGTGGCATGAAATGAATCAGCAAATAATGAATTATATTCGGGGTAAAGTATTCGAAATTTTAATTATTGGCTCGGTGTCCTTTATTGCCTTCACGGTATTGGACTTACGTTATGCGGCTCTGTTAGGTGTATTAGTTGGCTTTTCGGTGCTTATTCCATTTGTTGGCGCAGCCTTGGTGACTATACCTGTGGCGGCGGTGGCGCTGTTTCAGTTTGGTTTAGAAACCCAGTTTTGGACCATTTTAATTATTTACGGCATTATTCAAGCGCTTGATGGCAATGTGTTAGTCCCTTTATTGTTTTCTGAAGCGGTTGATTTAAACCCGGTGTTTATTATTGTCGCCGTACTATTTTTTGGTGGGCTGTGGGGTTTTTGGGGCGTATTTTTTGCTATTCCATTAGCATCATTGGTAAAAGCGCTGATTAAGGCGTGGTCATCCACACATGAAGAGCTCGCAGAAGAGCTCGGTAACTAAAAAGTATAGTAAACGCACTTTAATTACTAAAGATTATTACTCATTCCTATTAAAACTATGTACTATTGGGAATAAGATATATTTTTTAGTAATAAGGTGCGTTTTTAATGTCAGAGTTTTTATTGCAAGATGAACCTAACAGCCAAGTTTATCTTGATGCAAATGCGACCACACCTGTATTGCCATGTATTGCAGAGGTGGTGAGTCATGCGATGCAGATTTGTTTTGGTAATCCTTCAAGTCCACATATAACCGGTATTCAAGCGAAGCACTTGTTAGAACAGACGAGGCAAAAAGCGCGCACCGTTATTGGTGCGCAGCAGGGCGATATATTATTTACCTCAGGTGCGACCGAAGGGATTCAAACCGCTATCGTATCAACCTTAATTAATGCAAAACACCACACTAAATCTAAACCTGTTTTATTGTATGGATCAACTGAGCACAAAGCGGTGCCTAATACATTAAAACATTGGAATGCCGTGCTTGAAATTAATGCTGACATTATTGCTATTCCGGTTAATCGAGACGGTATTTTAGATTTAGACTTTATTGCTCAGCATATTGATAACGCCCTGATGATTTGCACTATGGCTGTTAATAATGAAACCGGTGTATATCAAAATTTAAGTGCTATAGAGAAGGTGATTCGTAGTCGTAATAATGATGTCACTTGGATGGTCGACTGTGTGCAGGCACTGGGTAAACAACAACTCAACTTAAGTGAAACAACGATTGATTATGCACCTTTTTCAGGGCATAAACTCTATGCACCTAAAGGCATCGGCTTATTGTATATCCGTCAAGGTAGTCCATATACGCCGTTTATTGCTGGTGGCGGCCAAGAAAGTGGTATGCGCTCAGGTACAGAGAACCTGCCTGGTATTGCAGGACTAAATAAGCTGTTTAGTTTGCTGCTTGATAAACAAGACGATACTTTTAAATCAGCAGATGTACTTAATTTGTATCGCGATAAACTACATAGCGCTTTAGTTGATACTTTTGGAAGTATTACTTTTAACCATGACTTTACCTGCTCAGTACCCACAACGTTAAACTTTGCGGTTAATGATTTAACCAGTAAAGAAGTTATTGATTTATTTGACGCTGCAGGTATTAGAGTCAGCGGTGGCTCAGCCTGTAGCACGGGCGCAACTCAAAGCTTTGTACTTGATGCGATGGGAGCCTCACAGTGGCAAAGTGAAAATGCGATTCGTTTATCGTTTGGACCTGCCGCCACTATGGCGCAAATAGACTATGCATGTGAACAAATTCGTGCACTTAAAACAGTGTTACAAGCAAATTGTTTGGTTATTTCTGATAGTAGCTTGGTAGCTCAAGAAGTATGTGCCTTGGGGCTTACCCAATTTAGACATCAAGGTGCTTGCAGTTGGTTGTATGTAGCTGACGATCAACAGGCATTTGTTATTGACCCAATTATTGAACTGATCCCTCGATTTGAAAAAATAGTGAAAACGCAAAATCTAACTATTACCGCTATTTTAAACACGCATGAGCACCAAGATCGTCACTGCGCTCTTGATTTAATGCGCAGCGTACTTAAAGAAAACTTAGTTGCTGGCGAAGTTGATCAATTAGGCTGGCCTATTAACTGTGAACAATTGCAACTAACCGAACAAGTACTTGAAAAGCTAGCGACGCCCGGGCACAGCCAAGATAGCGTGAGTTATTTATTAAAAGCTAATAACGGCGATGTACAGTACTGCTTTTGTGGTGATTTAATTTTACCTGCTGGGCTTGGTAATACAGTACTTGATGGGGGAGATGCGATGCAAATGGCACACTCTCTTACTCATTTAGCGGCAGAGCTTAATCCAAGCAGTGTGGTGTGCTCTGGGCATGATTATCAACAGTGTTTTGCCATGAATTGGGCTGTGCAACAGCAGCAAACACCTTTATTAAAAGCGCTTATTAAAGGTGATATCAGCCATACTGAATTTGCAATGCAAAAACAACAAGCGGACTCGCAACAACACACACCAGCAAATACGCTTTGTGGCTATGTTAATGCAAAGCCTAAAGTCGAAACTTCGCAGCTTAGTTTTAATCAAGCTAAAGAATTGCTCTCACATAACAATGTATATTTAATTGATACGCGAGAGTCTTATGAGCATGGCGCTAACAATATCAGTGGATTGCTCGATGTGCCTGTGGCTAAAACTTTAAATATTCCTTTAAGTCGAATGGCTTATGCACTTACCCAAGGCCAACTAGATAAAAAAATAAATATATATTGGTGTGTCGCAGCGGAAACCGTTCAAAAATTGCGGCAGCAAACTTAATTGAACTTGGTTATAACCGTGTTTTTAACTTATCGGGTGGTTTAGCTTTGAGTAGTTAATAGTCTGATAATAGAAAAAGGCCGACATGTGTCGGTCTTTTTTTGTCTGCTTTAATTGAATATTAATCAAATGTTCATTGTTCAGAGGAGGCGAACAGTTGTTAAATTCAATTTTTAATTTTATGATACCGGTGTCAAAAGCAAAAAATTGCGCTATTATCTGCATCAAAGCCCATAAAAATAACGCAGTTTAGAGCATTTAAGTTATAATGTCGGGCTTTGCTTTTTACAAAATTCGCTTGTTTAGTGTCGTAAAAAATAAAATAAAACGCTTAAAATCAATAGATTAATTAATTAGGGGATATTTACATGGCGAGCCGTTCTGAGTTAGTAAGTTGGCAAGCACTAGAAAATAGTGCACAAAAGATGACACAAACGCATCTGAAAACTTTATTTGCACAAGACGATTCTCGTTTTTCTCAATTCTCTACTCAAATTCCAGGTGTGTTGTTTGATTACTCAAAACAACGCATAGATGAAAACGTATTTGGTCAATTAATTTCATTAGCTAAAGAATGCGACATTGAAGCTTGGCGTGAAAAAATGTTTATCGGTGAAAAAATTAATATCACCGAAGACCGTGCGGTTTTACATACTGCGCTCAGAAACCGCGCTCATACACCGCTTATTGTTGACGGCGAAAATCTTACAGAAGCGGTCGATAGTGAACTTGCCAAAATTAAGATCTTTGTTGAAAAAGTGCGTAGTGGCCAATGGCTAGGTTATACCGGAAAAGCGGTAAAAGATGTGGTTAGCATTGGTGTTGGTGGTTCAAACTTAGGGCCGCAAACGGCAACTGAAGCACTTAAAGCAGTGGTTGATAAGCCATTAAACGTTCACTATGTTTCAAACGCAGATGGTGTACAAATTGCTTCAGTATTAGATAAAGTAGATCCTGAAACCACGTTATTTGTAATTTCGTCAAAGACATTTACTACCTCAGAAACCATGACTAACTCAAAAACAGCGGTTGATTGGTTTTTAGATAGTGCAAAAGATGACAGCGCTATAGCAAAGCATTTTGTTGCGGTAAGCACCAATTTAGAAAAAACGGCTGCATTTGGTATTAGTGACGAAAATGTATTTACCATGTGGGATTGGGTTGGCGGTCGTTTTTCACTTTGGAGCGCCATTGGCTTACCTATTGCACTTTATGCTGGGTTTGAAGCGTTTGAGGCCATTTTAGAGGGAGCATTTGAAGTCGATGAGCACTTTAAATCGGCGCCGCTTGAACAGAATATTCCTTTGCTTATGGCGCTACTTAGCATCTGGAATACCAGCTTTTTAGGATTTGACTCGCAAGCTATTTTACCATACGACCAGGCACTGCATATGTTGCCAGCGTATTTGCAACAAGGTGAAATGGAAAGTAATGGTAAGCATGTAACATTTGATGGGCAGACAGTGCCTTACACTACTGTACCAATTATTTGGGGTATGACAGGGATAAACGGTCAGCATGCGTTTTATCAATGTCTGCATCAGGGGAATGTAATTGTTCCCGCTGATTTTATTGGCTCTGTAAAGCCACAGGTTAACTTAGATAAGCATCACGATATTTTATTATCGAACTTTTTTGCACAAACCGAAGCACTAATGAACGGGGTTGATGCACAGCAGATAACGGCTGATTTAACAGCCAAAGGCAAAACGCCTGCGCAAATTGAAATGCTGCTAAAGCATAAAATTCACCAAGGGAACCGCCCAACAACGTCTATATTATTAGACACGATTGATGCAAAAGCAGTAGGTCGATTAATTGCACTGTATGAACATAAGATTTTTTGCCACGGTATTCTTTTACAAATATGTTCGTTTGATCAGTGGGGCGTTGAGCTTGGTAAAGGTTTAGCCTCTAAAATTGAAGCTGAATTAACCGACGATAACGTGGTTAATGAGCACGACAGCTCAACACAGGGCTTAATGGCGTACTACAAACAACACCGTACGCAGTAACACATTCACTTATTACACAATAAGTAACCAAATACCTTTGAACGGGTAGCGCTGGAGTCCTAGGGCCTGTATTTTTGTGAGAGGAATTACAGTGTCCCTAGACCCATTTTTAATCGCGCAGATAACTAACAACAACTTAGTAGACCTTGCGCTGAGGTCTACATTATCCAGATAATAAACCGCTATAGCTGATTACCAATACGGTAGTGGCAGGTAGCATAAACGTAGAGAGTAACTATGCTTAATCCTTTTGATATTATAATTTTTGGGGGCGGTGGTGATCTTGCGTTACGCAAATTACTTCCTGCAATGTATCGAGCATATCAAGAAGGTAACTTACCGCAAGGCTCACGTATTTTGCCTACCGTGCGCGAACAAAGTAAATGCGATGAATACATCGATACAGCACACAAAGCATTACAAGAATTTTTAAGTGAAGGCGAATATAACGCCAAAGATTGGAAATCGTTTTCAGACTTTTTAGTACCCGTGGTGAGCAATGTTACCGAAGCGGATGATAACTGGGATGTACTGAAAAAAATTCTAGATGAAGATGACAGCGATAAATCGCGAGTATTCTACTTATCTCTTCCACCTGCTGTTTATGGCACCTGTTGTGAAATATTATCAACTAAAAAACTAATTACTGCCAACTCGCGCGTTGTAGTCGAAAAACCAATTGGTTACTGCGGTGAGTCAGCCGAAGTGATTAATGCGAAAATTGCACAGTATTTTAACGAAGAACAAATTTTCCGTATTGACCACTACTTAGGTAAAGAAACGGTTCAAAACTTAATGGCATTGCGTTTTTCAAATTCATTATTTGAGAACATGTGGGATGCTAAATCGATTGATAATATTCAAATTAGCTTGTCAGAAACGGTAGGGCTAGAAAGCCGAGCAGGTTTTTATGACAAAGCGGGTGCCTTGCGTGACATGGTGCAAAACCACTTGTTACAGCTACTTTGTTTAGTGGCTATGGAGTCACCGCATAAGTTAAACGCTAACAGCATCCGTAACGAAAAATTAAAAGTATTAGAAGCATTACGTCCACTTGAAGACACCGATGTTGATAATAATATTATTCGTGGTCAGTACGTACCCGGTGATTTAAACGGTAAAATAGTCCCAGGTTACCTTGAAGAGCTAAACGAAGGGGCGAGTAAAACCGAAACTTTCGTTGCTATTCGTGCGCATATTGATAACTGGCGTTGGGCGGGCGTTCCTTTTTATCTGCGAACCGGTAAACGCATGGCGAAGCGCTGCGCTGAAATTGTAGTGCAATATAAAAAAGTATCACATAACGTTTATGAAGACAGCGTAGGTAATATTGAACCAAACCGTTTGATTATTCGCTTACAGCCCCAAGAAAGCATTCAGTTAACGCTGATGTCAAAGCGTCTTGATAACTTAGATATGCAACTTGAACCTGTAACGATGAATATTGAATTGTCACAAGCGTATAGTAACGGTTTCCATTCAGATGCTTATAAACGTTTAATGCTTGATGCAGCCGCTAATAACCCTTCGTTATTTATTCACCGCGACGAAGTACGCCAAGCTTGGAAGTGGATTGATCCAATTATTGAGCGTTGGCAAGAGAAGGGTAAACCTTCATTGTACCGAGCGGGTAGTTGGGGTCCTGAAGACGCTGATGATTTATTAGCAGAGAATAACCATGTTTGGTTTAACACCGGTGATAAGGCATAAGTAATGGCAACAATAGTAGAAAAGTTTTTTGACGATAAAGCCGCTTTAACTGATGAATTATCTCAGTCATTAGAGCAGGCCTTACGTGATGGTATTGAAGCTGATGGCCGTGCAGTGCTAATGGTTTCAGGTGGCTCTTCACCTGAACCTGCGTACAAGCATTTATCAACCCTTGATTTAAACTGGGCTCATGTTGATGTTGCTATGGTTGATGAACGTTGGGTTGAGGCAAGTCACGAAAAGAGTAATGAAGCATTCATTAAGCGTACTTTGCTACAAAACCATGGTGCAGCCGCTAATTTTATTAGCATGAAAAATGCAGCAGCCACTGCAGAGCAAGGTGTTGATGCGTGTGAAGCGCAGTTTCAAGCATTAAAGCGCCCGTTTGATGTTACTATTTTAGGGATGGGCCCTGATGGGCATACTGCTTCGCTATTTCCACATGCTCAAGGGCTGGAAAACGGCTTAGATTCAAACCAACTTGTGTGCGCCATTAACGCAATTGAGAGTGATGTAACAGGTAGTATTACCGAGCGCATGAGCTTAACGCTAAATGCAATTTCACAATCTAAAGTAGTTAAATTACTCATTAGTGGCGATGAAAAGCTGGCTGTGTATAAACAAGCTTTAGCGGGTGGTGATGTGAATGATATGCCGTTACGTGCAGTACTAAATCACCCTGAGATCAACATTGAAGTGTATTGGGCACCTTAATTCAGTCTAAACTAGCTGCTTTAAAACCACGTTAATTGATGGTTTAATGAAAGGTCAGTCGCTTTTGCTACTGGCCTTTTTTATTGCGACATGTTTTTGTCGTTAATCAATTAATAACAAAGTGCTGTAAAAATTTGAAGTTTAAAATCCTCCTTAACCTAAGTATCTTTTAAATGCTCTTATATTTTTGAAAGTTACTAATTTAACTTATATTTATCAATAAAAACAGCAGGTTAATTTTGTTTCGGCGCGGAGTTATATAAGCCATTAATTTCATCTGCTATTCGCAATCTCTCTTATTTTAAATACATTAAGTATAAACACGTCATTATTTACATACCTAGTATAGAGAGTAATTCTTGGGCGAACTCTGCTTTTTTATGAAATAATTAATCAATTTAAAATCAATGGCTTAATAATAATTAAGTTAAATTTCATACAAAAAGAGCGGAAAAATGTAGCAAAATTGTAATTTAGCATGTATGGTTTGTTACTACTATGACAGCGCTGTCATGGCGGTTAGGCAAAATGATAAACAAAACCAATAAAATGATTCGAGGGGAATCCTGTGTTAGCTAAAAATTTTAAAAAAAGCTTATTAGCAGTAAATATCGGCTTAGTTGTGGGAGCTGGGTTTACTGGTGCTGCATTCGCAGCCGATGAAGTTAAAGTTCAAAATGATGTTGAAGTTATTGAAGTACGCGGTATTCGTGGCTCTTTAGAAGCATCATTAAATACTAAGCGCTTTTCAGATTCTGTGGTAGACGCGTTATCATCTGAAGATGTCGGTAAGTTTCCTGACAGCGATGTAGGCGAAGCATTAGGTCGTATTTCTGGTGTTGCTGTAAATAGAGCATTTGGCCAAGGTCAACAAGTATCTATCCGCGGTGCATCAGCGCAACTAACTCGTACATTACTAAATGGCCATTCTGTGGCTTCAACTGGCTGGTACGATCAACAAAACATTGATCGTAGTTTTAACTATACATTATTGCCGCCTGAGATGGTTGGTAGTATCGAAGTATACAAATCATCACAAGCAGATATTGTTGAAGGTGGCATTGGTGGTACGGTTATCGTTAATACGCGCAAACCATTAGATTTAGATTCAAATACAGTATTTGCAAGCATTAAAGGTGATTACGGTTCAATATCAGAAGAGATTGATCCAGAGATTTCTGGCCTTTATAGCTGGAAAAATGATGATGAAACCTTTGGTGCGCTTGTGTCAGCAGCATTCTCAGAAACTAATTATCAGCGTAACGGTATTGAATCGCTAGTTGGCTGGGGTGACATTGTTCCTTCAACATTCCAACAAGAGCGAGAGCGTACAGCTATTAACGCAACATTCCAATACAGACCCAGTGATGAGTTAGAATTTGGTTTAAATATCATGAGTCTAGATTTGTCGGCAGATAATGCAAATACATCGTTATTTGTTATGTTTCCAGATGACAAAGATGCAGCGTGTGAGCAAGTAAATGTAGATGGTACATGTACTTTTTATCGTCGTTCTGGTAACGGTGCCAACCCTGGTTGGGCTCAAACTTGGGCTCGTGCGGGTTCAATGACGTCAGAAACTGTTGATTTAGACTTTAAGTATGTAGGTGAAAGTTTTGAGGTTGAAGGCCGAATTGGTAACACGCAATCAGATGGCGGTACAGATTTAACAGCTAACTATGGTTTTTGGTTAGGTACTGCTGCAGATTACGCGGGTACCTATGATGCAACTGGCGATGTGATAAAAATTGATGTTGCGAATAAATCTTTCACACCCGATGACTTTCAAGGTGAATTATCATCTGCGGGCTGGGCACTCAAAAAGCAACCAAATACGGATGAAGAAACCTATGCACAGCTTGATTTTACTTTCCCTGTAGATTTTGGTGCTATTACATCAATTAAAACAGGCTTTCGTTGGGCTGATCATGAAGTAAAACAAGAAACGTACACGGCAAACTTAGTTGACTCTATTTCAGCTTATGATGCCTCACGATATTATTCGGGTACAGTGACATCAGGTGCTGGTTACGTGTTACCAGAGCCTAATTTAGGACAAATGATCAGTGATGGCTATGCAGCAATTACAAGCTTCGATAACACCTCAATTGCATACAAGTCTGGTTACGGTACGATCCAAGAAGAAAATATTTCTTTGTACGCGATGGCTAATTTCTCAGCAGAGGGCATTCGTGGTAACTTCGGTATTCGCTATGTGTCAACCGATGCGGAGTCTGATTACTATGCCCTAGACGCTACGGGTAGTTATGGCAATGGTTTAAGCACAGAGAAAGCAGATTATAATGAAGTGTTACCAAGTGTAAATGTTGCATTTGATTTAACCGAAGACGTTATTTTACGTTTCTCTGCGGCGCAAGTTATTTCGCGTGCTAATTACACTGACATGTTTGCTGCATCATCACTATCAGGTTACGAAGATGGCACTGTAGGAAATGAAGTTATTTCTACTGGCAATATCGGCCTTGAACCATTTAAAGCAACACAGTCAGACTTAGGTGTTGAATACTACTTTGATGGCGACGGCATGGTAAGTGCGACTTACTTTATTAAGAATATTTCATCATTTACCAAAGTTGATCAAATCCTTAATCAAAGTATTGGGATCGTTGACCCTGATTCAGGTGTAGATAACTGGACAGTGGCTACCAAAGGCACAGGCTCAGGTGGTGAAATTCAAGGTATTGAACTTCAAATCCAAGATGGTTTTGATAGTGGCTTTGGTTATCAAGCAAATTATACATGGGTTGACTCAGAAGCACCTGCAGAAAACTTCCCAGACCGTATCGAGTTATTTTCAGATTCATCTGAACATACAGTGAATTTGGTAGGTTACTATGAAGCTGATAACTACAGTGTTCGTTTAGCATATAACTGGCGTTCAGAGTATATGGTTCGTGAAGCACCTTATTTCTACGGTAACCGTGAACACCAAGACTACGGTACACTTGATTTAACTGCAAACTACGCTGTAACTGACTACTTAGACCTAACGTTTGAAGCTGTTAATATAACAGAAGAAGATAGTATTCAGGTAGGTACAGCAACAGGTGATGCAGAAGTTAAACCTGAGCTTCGTAATGGCTATCCAGCGTGGAGTTTTGAAGGTGAAGCACGCTATAGAGTGGGTATTGCTCTTCGTTTCTAACTCGGTTTAGATGACAAAATGAAAGCCCAGTTAATACTGGGCTTTTTTATGAGCTAATCAATAAAGTGGTTTAACTATGATAAGAAAAATAGCAATTGTTGGTGGGGGGACAGCCGGTTGGTTAGCAGCCAATCATTTAGGTCACTCATTATTAGAAACAAATACTGAAATTACATTGATAGAGTCTCCGACAATTCCCACCATTGGGGTAGGAGAGGGAACGGTGCCTTCAATTCGTAACTCGCTTCAAAAGTTTGGTATTCGTGAAACTGATTTTATTCGTGAGTGTGATGTAACCTTTAAGCAATCTATTAAATTTGTAAATTGGTTAGATAAAACGAAGCATGGTGAAAATTACTATCATCATTTATTCGATCATCCACATATATTTGGTGAAGAAATGACTCAACAATGGCTAGCAGGTGAATCACAAAACCGTTATGCCAATGCGGTGTCTAAGCAAGAAATTTGCTGTGAAGAAAAATATGCGCCAAAAACAATATCTACTCCAGAGTATGTCGGAATTAATGGTTACGCCTATCATTTTGATGCTAAAAAATTTGCTGCGTTTTTAATGAAGCATGCCCAAGATGCGTTTGCTATTAAGCATTTATATGCTGACATTATAGATATTGCAATTGACGATGATGGCTTTATTAGTCACTTAATAGATAGCAATAATAAACATCTAGCTTATGACTTTATTATTGATTGTTCCGGATTTAGCGCTGCCATTATTGGTGAAAAATTAAATGTTGATTTTATAGAACGCTCTGATGAATTACTTACAGACACAGCACTTACATTGCAAGTACCCACCTCATTAGATGATGAAATCCCTCCTTATACTATTGCCACAGCGCACCAAGCTGGCTGGATATGGGATATAGCACTTACCAAACGTCGTGGTGTTGGTTTTGTTTATTCGTCTAAACACATGGATGAAGAGCAAGCGGTAAAAAAGTTACATCATTATCTTGGTAATAAATTTACCGATTTACAGCCACGTAAAATTCCTATGAAGATAGGACGTAGAGAATTATTTTGGCATAAAAATTGTGTTGCTATTGGTTTATCTCAGGGTTTTGTAGAGCCTCTTGAGGCGACAGCTATTTTGATAACCGATTTCTCAGCAGGTTTATTATCAAAGCGTTTTCCTCGGTATAAGGCAGATATAGAGCATATAGCACCTGACTTTAATAAGCATGTCGCGCATGTCTGGGAAAGTACCTTTGATTTTATTAAAATGCATTATTGTATTTCAGATAGAAGTGACTCTTTGTTTTGGCAGGATAATCGCAAGGCGTCAGGGGTTTCAAGTAAGCTTACAAGTAATTTAGCGCGATGGAAAAGCTTTGCGCCATTGCGAGAAGACTTCAGCAGTAAGTTTGATTTATTTGATTTAGAAAATTATCTTTACGTGCTTTATGGTATGAATTTTTTACCTCGCAAAAAAGCTGTGACTGAGCAAGTGACAGTTCTAGCTGATAAGCAATGTACTTTTAAAAACAAACGGATAAAACAGTTATTAGCAGAATTGCCAAAACACAGAGAGCTTATTAATAAAATACATCAGTTCGGCTTACAAAAAAATTAAAATTGATGCGCCATTAAAAACTAACATTTGGATTATTGGGCTGTTGTCTAGGGTCTGTTGATCTTTCAAGTTTAAATTTGCAGCAGTCTGTTTGGTATTTAGACAAGGCAGAGCCTATGTGGTGTGTTATTCCCCATAAATAGGCGATAACGCAGCATCAATGCCAAACAGGCGCTGCCCGAAGGGTTCTGCCTAGGGGCGATTTACTCTTTGTTGCCTACATGGATGTAGGTAAGGGGCGTGAGCAGGACGCGGAAGCTTTGCTCGGTTTTTACTTATTCTTACATGGATGTAAGCCAGTAGAATAACGCAGGAGCAGTTATCGAGCCCACTAGGTTACAAACCTCGCGCCGCGATTAAACCGCCCCTAGTTTGAACAAATTTTAATCCGCAAAGGTCAACAGACTTTAGTCAATTCTAAAAAAGAAGAGATTGATAAACGGCCATTTTTTATATCGCCTGTGAATTCATAGTCATTATCTAAGTTAGCACAATGAAGTAAATTGCTTTTATATAACACCACGCGGTTTTGCTTTGCTTTAATATTAATGACTTGCTCGAATAAGGCGGTATTACTGTTTAAATACCCTTGATGTTCTGATTCATTATTTTTGGTTTGTTCTATTACATCGCTAAAAAGGTGTTGGTTTCGTGGCGTTATTTTAATTAGGTTTTCAGGAATATAGCGATAAATTGATGTGCCGTTAGACTCTTTACCAGCTATATAATGCACTGCTGCAAAGGTATTATCATCGGTCGAATCTATATGAGGTATACGTTGTAATAACTTAAGCTCACAGGCTTTTTGGGTAACTAATGATAATTTGCAACGATGAACATAGAGTGCTTTATGCTCGCGGTTAAAAACACCTCGTGCTTGAAGAGATAGTAATAGCTGCCTAAAAGCACGGTAATAAGGTTCAGGCATTACATCACGCTTACCGGGAAATAAAGTACCATCGCTGCCAACGGGCTCTAAATACGCTACATGAGTAGCAAAATTAACCACAGGTTCAATATTTTTTAGAAAATTATCGATGATGATCACATCTTCGTTTTCAGTTTCAAGATGAACTATTTCAACCCTAAAATCGGGGTTTAACTCGTAGTGTTCCATTTTAATTCAACTGATATTAATCGCAATATTGTTGAATATACTAACAAAAGTCCATAATTATGAAACAAAAAACAACACTCAGCAGAGTGTTTTTTACACTACATATTGTACAAATAATTACCTTCTTTATTTGTTAATTAATAACGTACAAAATGACACAAAATTTTCACTTCCTTTTTGTCACCAAAACCATTAGCCTTAGGCTACTAACAGTAAAAAATCAAATTTATAAAATAACGGAGCAGTAACATGGCGGAGCAACAAGTACAGCCTTTACACAACGAAAAACATGCCAATACTAAAATTAAAAATGGCATCAACATCGAATTTATGAAAACTCAACACTTAGTGCCAGTGGTTGCACATGAGTTTGCGCGTATTGCTAATGAATTCCCAATGTCTTTTGTTAAAAATAACGAAACAGGTACTTTCCAAGCGGTTGCTATGTTTGGTCTAGAGCCAGGCGAAAATTTATTTATTGATGGCGACAAGTGGACAGCAGCATTTGCACCTATGGCAACAACGCGTTACCCATTAGGTTTAGTAAAGCACCCAGAGCAAGATCAATTTGGTATTGTAATTGACGAAGCAAGCCCGTTAGTAGGCGATGAAGGCAATGCATTATTCGAAAACGGTGAGGAAACTGACTACCTGAAGCGCCGCAAAGAAGCGTTAGTATCATTCATTGAGTTTTCTCAAGTAACTGATGCCTTCACTAAATTCCTTGCTGATAAAGAACTACTGGTAGCACAAACGCTAACAGTTGATATTAAAGGCGAGAAAAAAGACATCAACGGTATTTACCTTATCGATGAGAAGAAACTAAATGAGCTAAGCGATGCAGACTTCCTTGAGCTTCGTAAGCGCGGTTATTTAGCACCAATCTATTCTTTCTTAACGTCTACGCACCAAGTAGCACGTTTAGCACGTTTAAAAGCTGAACAAGCGTAATTTTAAACAGAATTAAAAAAGCGCCTTAGGGCGCTTTTTTTGTGCCATTAAACTCACTTCACTTGAAAAACGCTTCATAACCATTCACATTGGTTTTACTCCTGTATTTATAAAAGAACACACAATGAAAAAATCATTATTAGGACTCATTGCAACAAGTTTAATGGGGTTGAGCACGCAGGCATTAAGTGCAAATACAAACACGCCGTTTGCCATCGCAATTCATGGCGGCGCAGGCACGATTGAAAAAAGTAAATTCACGACAGAACAAGAGCAAGCTTACCGCAATAAACTAGCAGAAGCTGTTGAGGCCGGGTATAAAATACTTGAACAAGGTGGAAAAAGCCTTGATGCAGTGACTACTGCCATTGAAGTACTGGAGCAATCGCCTTATTTTAATGCCGGGCGTGGTGCGGTATACACCTATGATGGTAGTCACGAATTAGATGCCTCTATTATGGATGGTCGCAATCGTCAAGCAGGCGCTGTGTCGGGTATTAAACATATTGAAAGCCCAATTAAACTTGCCCGATTAGTGATGGAAAACTCAGTGCATGTGATGCTAAGTGGTCAAGGTGCAGAAGAGTTTGCGAAAGAGCAAGGCGTGAGTCTAGTAGAGAACAATATATTTGATACAAAGCATCGTTATGAGGCTTTATTAAAAGCAAAAAAGAAACTCGAGGCGAGCAAAAACACCAATAAAGATTACCAGGCAGCGCACAAGGCGTTACCGATTAATTATAAAGTGGGCACGGTGGGTGCGGTGGCACTGGATAAACAAGGTAATTTAGCGGCGGGCACGTCAACCGGCGGAATGACCGCAAAACGTTTTGGTCGTATTGGCGATGCGCCGGTTATTGGCGCAGGCACTTTTGCTGAAAATGCCTCATGTGCGGTTTCGGCAACTGGGCACGGCGAATATTTTATTCGTTATAATGTGGCCAGTGACATTTGTGCGCGAGTAAAATACCAGGGTAAAACTATAGGTGAAGCAGGTAATGAAGTAATAAATGAGGTGCTTAAACCGATAGGGGGCACAGGCGGTGTTATTATTGTTGATACAAAAGGCAATATTAGCCTGCCGTTTAATACTTCAGGCATGTATCGTGCGAGTAAATCGAATACCCAAGCAACTTATGTAGGTATTTTTAGCGACGAATAATCGCTATGAGTCAGTGGCTGGTGGTTTATATAATAATCCGCTGATTGTTATATTCTTTACAGGATTAACCCCAGCCATTTAATTTGCTACAATCGGGGCTCTTTGACTAATTTTTATAAGGTATGCAGGTGGTAAACCTAGGTCAGTTGTTTGGCGAGCTAAAAACGTGCTTAAAAAAAGATCAATTCAGTTTTAAAAAGCGTCTTCATGGCGTTAAAAAAATCACCGACGAGGCAAAGCTTACCAGTGCGCTTGAAAAAATTGCGGCTGATATTAGTCGTAGTCAAACGCTTCGAGAGCAGCGCTTAGCTGGGCTACCTAAAGTTACTTATCCTGAGCTATTACCTGTTAGTCAAAAAAAAGACATCATTAAAGAGGCCATTGCTAATAATCAAGTGGTGATTATTGCAGGTGAAACCGGCTCAGGTAAAACCACACAAATACCTAAGATGTGTTTAGAGCTAGGCCGAGGCGTTGAGGGCTATATTGGTCATACCCAACCAAGGCGTTTAGCAGCACGCAGCGTTGCCAACCGTATTGCAGAAGAAATGCAATGTGAGCTTGGTCAGCAAGTCGGTTTTAAAATTCGTTTTAGCGATCAGGTATCTAATAACAGTTACATCAAACTGATGACCGACGGTATTTTATTAGCTGAAATACAACAAGACCGATTTTTAAATCAATACGACACCATTATTATTGATGAAGCGCATGAACGTAGCTTAAACATTGACTTTATTTTAGGTTATCTTAAAAATTTACTCCCAAAACGCCCCGATTTAAAAGTTATTATCACCTCAGCAACAATCGACCCTGAGCGCTTTTCTAAGCATTTTGATGATGCACCTATTATTGAAGTATCAGGAAGAACGTTTCCAGTTGATGTACGCTATAACCCAATTAGTGATATTCAAAAAGAAGATATGGAAGCCGAAGGCGACCAACTTCAGGGGATTTTTGATGCGGTAGATGAACTTTGCGCCGAAGGTCCTGGCGATATTCTAATCTTTTTAAATGGTGAGCGAGAAATTCGCGATACCGCTGATGCACTAAGCAAGCGTAATTTAAAACACACTGATGTATTACCTTTGTATTCAAGGCTATCGAACGCTGAGCAAAACCGTATTTTTGCACCGCATTCGCGCCGTCATATTATACTCTCTACCAACGTCGCTGAAACATCACTAACAGTACCTGGTATTCGTTATGTTATTGACCCTGGAACTGCGCGAATTAGTCGTTATAGTTATCGCACAAAAGTGCAACGTTTACCTATAGAGCCTATTTCGCAAGCCAGTGCTAATCAGCGAATGGGCCGGTGTGGCCGTGTTGAGGCGGGTATTTGTATTCGTTTATATTCAGAAGATGACTTTTTATCGCGTCCTGAATTTACTGATCCTGAAATATTACGTACTAATTTAGCATCAGTTATTTTGCAAATGTTAGCCCTTGGACTGGGCGATATGGCGCAATTTCCTTTTGTGCAAGCCCCGGATAGCCGCAATATTAATGATGGTTTAACGTTGCTTGAAGAATTACAAGCAGTAAAAGCGGCTAAGCGTGATCAAAAAACCAGCCTAACACAATCTGGGCGGGAGCTAAGTCGTTTGCCGGTTGACCCGCGTTTAGCAAAAATGGTGCTAACTGCACATAAACTGGGTGCATTGCGTGAGGTGATCGTCATTGTCGCTGCGCTCTCAATTCAAGATCCCCGCGAGCGACCACAAGAAAAACGCCAAGCCGCAAATGAAAAACATGGTCGCTTTGACGATCCAGACTCTGACTTTATCGCCTTTTTAAACCTGTGGAATTACCTTGAAGAGCAGCAAAGTGAGCTGACCAACAGCCAGTTTAGAAAGCTATGTCAAAAAGACTTTTTAGCCTATATGCGTATTCGTGAATGGCAAGATATCGTTTATCAAATCAGCACTGTGTGCAATGAAATGAAAATGAAAGCCACCACTAATGTTGCAGACAGCGAGCTTATTCACAAAGCACTCTTAAGTGGCATGCTCAGTCACATCGGTTTTAAAGACGAAAAGCAGCTATATAAAGGTGCGCGTAATAGCCAATTTCATATTTTCCCAGGCTCGGGATTATTTAAAAAGAGTCCAAAATGGATGATGTCGGCTGAGTTGGTGGAAACCAGTAAACTCTATGCTCGTATTAATGCCAAAATTGATGTGAACTGGGTAGAGCCGTTTGCTCAGCATTTAGTAAAACGCAGCTACACAGAGCCTCATTGGGAGAAAAAGCCCGGTGCGGTGATTGCCTTTGAGCAACAAACTTTGTATGGCTTATTAATTGTTAATAAGCGCCGCTGTGTTTACAGCAAAATTGACCCAAAAGTGAGCCGTGAGTTGTTTATTCGCACAGCGCTGGTTGAACAAGAGCTGGGGCTCAATGAAGGGTTTTTACAATATAACCGCGAATTAATTGAAGATATTCAAGTGCTTGAGAATAAATCTCGTAGGCGCGATATTTTAGTTGATGAGCAAACCTTATTTGAGTTTTACGAGAAAAAAATACCGAACGACATTAATAATCGTGCTGCGTTTATTAAGTGGTATAAAACACAAAAGCAGCAAGACAAACACTATCTGCACATGACGCGTGAAGAGCTCATGCAGCATGGTGCAAGTAGCATTACCGAATTTGACTATCCAGATACATGGCAACAAGATAATTTAATGCTGCCGCTTACTTATCATTTTGATCCTGGCCAAGCGGTTGATGGCGTTGCAGTACAAATACCGGTTGCGCTATTAAACCAAGTACAAGAAAGTGGTTTTGATTGGCATATACCGGCATTTCGTCATGAGCTAATTTGTGGGTTAATTAAGTCATTGCCAAAATCACTTCGCCGTAACTTTGTCCCTGCGCCTAATTATGCCGACGCGGTGTTAGCGGCCATAGAGCCTCTACAAGGCTCGTTAATCGACTCACTAAGTAATCGATTATTGCGCATGACTGGCGTGCGAGTCGACCCTGAGGCGTGGGATTTAACAACCCTTGCTCCTCATTTAAGATTGCAGTTTGAAGTACGTGATGAAAATGATCAACTTCTTGCCCGTGGGCTCGATTTAGCTAAGCTAAAAGCGCAGCTTCAAGGTAAAGTGACAGACACCTTATCTAAAGTTGCCGACAAAGGCATAGAAAAAACCGATTTAACCCAGTGGGATTTTGGTGAGTTACCAACATCCTATGTGAAAAAGCAAGGTCAATACGAAATTAAAGCTTACCCAGCGTTAGTGGATAAAAAATCAACGGCCGCAGTAGAGCTATTCGATAACGAAATAAAAGCGCAATTAGCGCACCAGCAAGGTTTACGTCGTTTAGTACTGTTAAACGTGCCATCACCAATTAAATACCTGCAGCAAAACCTACCAAACAAAGCTAAATTAGGGTTGTACTTTAATCCTTTTGGTAAAATTGCCGATTTAATTGATGACTGCATCGCATCAGGCGTTGATAGCCTATTAGTTAAATATGGTGATATTCGCACAAGTGATGCATTTGAAACGGTTAAAGAGCATATTCGCGGCGAGTTAGGCGATATCGTTGTGGCCATTGCTACCCAGGTTGAGCAAGTACTGAGTATCGCGCATGCACTACATAAAAAAATGAAAGGGCGTGTAGATTTAACTATGATCACCGCTCACGGGGATATTAAGTCTCAGCTAGAGTCACTTATTTTTAAAGGCTTTGTCAGTCAGCATGGGGCAGACAAACTAGGCGATTTAATTCGTTACTTAAAAGCGATTCAAAAACGCTTAGAAAAACTACCTGTTGACCCAAATCGTGATAGATTATGTGTGCTAGAGCTTGAAAAAGTAGCGCAAGAATATAAAAAACTGACAAATAAAACACCTAAAGGAATACCATTGCCTACAGATGTTGAGGCTATTTTTTGGATGCAGCAAGAATTACGCGTATCCTTATTTGCACAAACCTTAGGTACACCTTATCCGATTTCAGCAAAACGTGTATTAAATGCGATAAAAGAAATTGAATAATCTCTTTATTCTCTATTAAGCTAAGTAAGTTAACAGAGGGACTGACTTGAGAAGGAAATGACATAGCTATGTCCTCATTACTAAAACACAAAGCGCGGCAGTTGTTAGTGGTTGATGATGAGTATTTCAATTTTGAAATACTCAAAGCAGGGTTAGCATCAACATTTGATTTGAGCTATGCTGATTCTGGTAAAAGTTGTTTAGCATCTGCGATTGCTAATCCGCCCGATATTATTTTGCTCGATGTGTGTATGCCAGGACTCGATGGTTATGATACCTGTCGCATACTTAAGCACACGCCAGAGACAAAAAACATTCCGGTGGTGATGATATCTGGACTTGAGTCGGAGCTTGAACAACAAGCTGGCTTTGACGCAGGGTGTGATGCTTACGTTGTAAAACCTTTTTCTATCGCCGTACTACGAGAAAAAATTAATAATATTGTGTAGAGGGAATTATGTTTACCGAAGATAAGCGAAACTATAGACGTATGCAGGTTAACACGCCAGCGAAGTTAACCTCAATAGAGCCTGTTGCTGGGCTTAGTTATACTGGCACCTGCCTTGATTTAAGTGCAACGGGTCTTTCATTACAACTCGATGATTTATTAGAGCTTAACTCAATTTTATCGGTTGATATTGCATCAACACATCCGAGCATTGCACCGTTAAAAGCCACCGTTAAGGTAATACGTGCCAGCACAGAAGAGGATGGCACGATAACCGCAGGGCTCGAAATTGTAGAGTTTAACTAACTACTTAATTAGTTTTTAGTAAACCTTACAAATAAGCCCTTTAAGGTAAAAGCCTTCAGGATAGCTGCCTGCAATAGGGTGGTCAGCTGCTTGATTTAAGCGCTCCATGATCAATAAATCCTTACCTGCATCAAGGGCTGCATCTGCGACTACTTTTTGAAACAAGTTTTGTTCCATTAAACCAGAGCATGAGAATGTTAGTAGCGTGCCACCTGGCTTTAAAATTTGCATCGCAATCATATTGATGTCCTTGTAACCGCGACACGCCCCAGTTAACTGCGCTTTGTTATCGGCAAATTTAGGCGGGTCCATGACGATCGTATCAAACATCACCCCGTCTTCACGGTATTGGCGTAATAATTTAAAGACATCTTGTTTTACAAAGTCGACTTTATTTAAATCAAGGTTGTTATGCTCAACATTGCGCTTTGCTGTATCAAGTGCTGGTTGTGAAACATCAACATTGGTTACATGTTTACAGCCACCGCGCAGGGCATAAAGAGAAAAAGTACCTGTATAACTAAAGCAATTTAATACGGTTTTATCTTTTGAAAAACGCTCCAGTGCAGCACGACTATCTCGTTGATCTAAATAAAAGCCAGTTTTATGGCCTTCCATTATATCAACTTCAATCTTTAAGCCATTTTCTTCAATTATGACAGGTTCAGTAGGTTCGTTCCCCCAAAGCACGCCCTTAATAGGCTCAAGCCCTTCTTTGGTTCGAACATCTACATCTGAGCGCTCATAAATAGTAGAGCCTGGGAAAATAGCCATTAAAGCGCCAACAATTTCACCTTTGTGACGTTCTGCACCTGCGCTTAGTAATTGACACACAAGAACATTATCAAACTTATCTATAGTAATACCGGGTAAGTAGTCTGATTCTGCTGCACATAATCTAAAGCCGGTAAGTCCACCTTCTTCAATTGCATGGCTGCGAGCTTCTAAAGCACGGCGAAGACGGCGCTCAAAGAAATGTTGATCAATCACTTCTTTTTCGTCAAAGCTCCAAACACGAGCACGTATTTGTGAATGAGGACTGTAAGCTGCGGTGGCCAAAAACTTACCTTCACTGTCGTGTATGGTTACCGTGTCACCTAATCCAGGTTTACCTTTAATTTTTTTGATGGCTTTAGAAAATAACCAAGGGTGTTTTCTTTTTAATGATTTATCGCGACCAGCTTGCAGGTAAACGGCAGATGACATAGGGCTTCTCTGTAGTAATAAATAAGTGCTGTATTTTAGTCAAGGCTCGCGCAACATACAATGAATGTTTTGCAAGGGGCTTATAAATCGCGGTAAAGTAGCCATTATTAACTCGTTTAAATAGATTTTTGGAAGTTCGGTGGACAATTCAGCTCTTAGCCCCTCATTACAGCAACTTAATCAGCAATGCAGAGACTTTATAACATCCTTAGTACATGCCGATGTAGCCCATGATATTACCCATATTGAACGGGTAGTACGTGTTGCAGTGCAGTTATGTATGGCAGAGCAAGCTGATATGGCCATTGTATTGCCTGCAGCTTGGTTGCATGATTGTGTTGCGGTGGCAAAAAATCACCCAGACAGAGCAAAAGCATCAACGATGGCAGCCGATAAAGCGATTAACTATTTAGCGTCTATTGGCTATGATGAAGCGCTATTTGATGATATTCACCATGCCATTGCCGCACATAGTTTTAGCGCCAATATTGCTATTAAAACGGTGGAAGCACAGATTGTACAAGATGCAGATAGAATGGATGCCTTGGGTGCTATTGGCGTAAGCCGCTGTATGAAAGTAGGCGGCTCTATTAGCCGATTATTATACAACCCAGATGATCCATTTTGTTTAAACCGAGAAGCAGACGATAAAAAGTACACCCTAGATCATTTTTTTATTAAATTACTGCATATTGCCCAGAGTATGAATACTCCTTCTGCAAAAGCCGAAGCACAAAGACGCACTGCGTACATGCACGACTTTTTAGCTCAGCTTAAATCTGAAATTGGTGAACAACGCGATGACACCTAAACTTTCGGGAATTGATCATTGTCATTTAAATGTTCAAAGCCTCAACCAAGCTGTTGATTGGTATAAAAAGGTGCTCGGTTTTAGCGTAGTAAGGGAATTAGCATTTTGGAATGCAGAGGGAAAAGGCCCTTTGACACTCGAAGATGAAAATGCCACTACACGATTAGCTTTATTTGAAGGCGATAGGCGAAGTAAAGGAATCGCTTTTGCTGCGACAGGGGAGCAATTTGTTATGTGGCTTAAGCATCTTAAGCAGCATCAAGTGAAAACCATATTGGCTGATCATGGCGTGACTTTTTCTATGTATTTTAAAGACAATAGTGGTAATAGCCATGAAATCACTTCTCATGATTATAATGTCATAAAAGCGCAACTCGAGAGCTAGCGGCTTTTTTAGTAAAACTTCAACAGTTAAAATAGCCAAGGGTAGATTTATGATCCATCGTTTAGCCTATTTAGTATCGAGCAATATTAAAACGATACCTACTAACTGGTTTTTTCTCTTACGAATTAACTTATTAAGCTAATAGAGAAAGTTTTATTTTATAATAACTTATAGGCACTTTAGATTGTTAGATTATACGTTAAGAAGAAGCCGTCGGCGAAAAACTGTGGCTATTAAAGTCGCACAAAAAGAGCTTACAGTTTATGCACCTCATTTTGTAACGAAAACACAAATTAATGAATGGCTGTTAAGTAAACAGGGCTGGATTGATGCTCAGTTACATAAGCAACAAATTCAAGCCGATACACGACAGTTTCCACTTAAAACCCATAGCATTAAATTATTTAATGAAGCTGTTAATGTGCAATTTGAAAACGCAGAACGCACTCAATGGCAGCAGCACAATGAAAGCCAAACACTGTTACTGAGTCTTTCTTCACGTGTGAAGCACCAAACGCAAATGTATCAAAGTTTGCTAGAGCAGTTTTTGCATGAGAAATTAGAAAGTTATATTGAAATGCGAGTAAATTACTATTGTAAGCTGATGAGTGAAAAGCTGCCGAGTAATATTCGTATTCAATTGTATAAGCGTCGCTGGGGCAGTTGTAACCGTAGGCGTGAGCTTACCTTTAATTTACAGCTTGCAGGCGCACCTACATGGATAATTGACTATGTAATTGTGCATGAGTTAGCGCATTTAAAGTATTTAAATCACAGTGCACAGTTTTGGCATCGTGTAGGATTATTTTATTCAGAACACAAAAAAGCAAGCGCTTGGTTAAATAAGTATGGTATGAGTTTACAATGGGTGTTTGAATAGTAAGAAAATAAACGAGGTAAAAAAGAGAAGTGGTGGAGGGAGCTGGATTCGAACCAGCGAAGGCTGAGCCGTCAGATTTACAGTCTGATCCCTTTGGCCGCTCGGGAACCCCTCCACACTAATTTTTATTGCATTTGGCCCCACTTAACTTAGCCTAAGAAAAGTGGTGGAGGGAGCTGGATTCGAACCAGCGAAGGCTGAGCCGTCAGATTTACAGTCTGATCCCTTTGGCCGCTCGGGAACCCCTCCAATGCAACGCGGCAGATAATAGCAAACTTCTTATTTAAGTAAAGAAAAAAGCTAAAGAAAATTCAAATTTAGCCGATAAATACTTATTAATTAGTTAAATAGGCTAAAGTCTATGCAGATTGGTGATTTGTTAATCACAGAGAGTCAATTAAAAACACGACTCAATAAAAGTGTGCATGAAAGCCGTCGGGGTGAATTTGCTCTTTTATTAGCAATGCTATCTCATGATGCGCTCGATTTTAGTGAGTTTCACTTACCTAAAAGTGATGCAAGTGGTTATCAAGCTGATGAAGAGACCTTGCGTAAACAATTAGGTGCGGGCCCAAAGCAGTCATTGGCGCCTGAGAGTTTTAATATGTTAATTGGCAAAAATAACACTGAGCTTTTAGCAAAAATGGGAAGCGCCGAAGGGATGAGTGAGATAAAGTTAACTCAGTGCTTAAAACCTGAGCCATTTAATATTCGTGATGATAAAAACCACATTCCACTTAACGTAATTGATAACTGTGAATTAGCGGTACGTCGACGAATTCAAAATACCAACACCGAGCTATCAAACCCTCAAATGGATGCGGTGGCATTTTATGATGATTTACAAAATGATGCCCTCCACCAGCCATTGCATTTGTTTAGTGCTTAATTGAATTTCATTAAATGCTATTTCTTAGGCGCCATTGGATTGTAATAAACCGTGTTTATATTAGTGGTTTTATAGGTGCTTTATGTTAATAACAGATTTAATATAAAAAAAGCATCCAAAATTTAAATGCAATTGCTATAATGGCGCAAATGGTATGACATTAAATGCCATTATCATTAAACCAAGGTAATTAGGAACGTAATGAAGAAAACATTCACGCTGAATCATGAGAAAATCAAATACCCTCGTATGGTTGATGCTGCAAAGCATGAAGTGAAAAAATATTTGAAAAGAGAACGTAATAAAACTTTACCTGTTGATGCCGACTACTGGGCATTCGATTGTAAGTTTGGTAACACGGCTGAAGAAGCCCAAGTTGTTCACGTTGCTGAAATTAACAATCACATCAGTGAAATAGAAAAGCAAGGTTTAACCTCTTTTTACTTAGAGATTTTAGCAAGACCTGCGCAGCGTCAAGACTTCGATGAAGGTGATGACGAATAAAACGCTAAGTTGCGTTTAGTGTAGTTTTTGAAAATGGGCCAAGTGGCCCATTTTTTGTGGCTGTTATTTATACACTATGACACTTTTTATACTTTTTATTACTGCCGCAAGGGCAAGTATCATTACGTTTTACTTTAATATCGGCAACCGGCTTAATCTCACCATCAAGGTATCGCCACTGTTCATCTTCTTTGATAAACCTTGAATGCTCTGCTAACTCGCAATATAGATCTTGATAAAAGTAATGAGCTTTAAACTTTACAAACCCAGTATCTTCATCAAAGCCAGAATCTAAAACGGTTAAGTTTACAAAGCGGCAGCTAGTTGCAAAGTCTTTAATTTCTGATAGTGAGTTTTCAGCTTGTTTTTCCTTTGCGTAACTATCACGAACAAAAGCTGCATTTTTAACAGCATAAGCACTATAGCGAGCTCGCATAAGTTGCTCTGGTGTTTGCGGCTGTTTGATTTTTAAATGAAAAGGTTCACAGCAATCAGCATATAGTTGCTGACTGCTACAAAAACATAGTAGGGCGTTAGAGGTCATAATAAATGTACTGTGTATTAAAACGCTAGTTTACCAAGCTTATTGCGTTAGTGAAATCTCAGCTTGGGCGCTTTTTTTGCTAAAGCAATATAGCTTAGTGCGTGTATGGCTCAGGTTTAATGATAACTGTGACAGCTGTTGATTATTTATTATGTCAGTCCAGGTGATCACCGCGGCAAAATTACCATTATGAAGTGCAGAGCTTAAAACATACTCTAAATTAACTAAGTGCTTTTGGCGTATAACTAGTAATTTACTGGTATCAATTGAGCATGAATCAAGTAACGCTTTACTAGGTACATGGTCTGGCGCAATTAAAAGTGTCCATGCATTTAAGCTATTGTATTGGTGTAATACTTTTAATAACTCAAACGTTGCTGAAATCTCATCTTCAATTTGCACAACGTTAACACAATCTGATTGGTCATCTTGTTGGTAGCTCTTAACTGTTCTTACGGTAATAGGCTGTAACATAATCGTCTCACTCACTGGGTTTTTATACAGTACACGTATACAGTAGTTTATACAGTTGTTTGGTGCAAGTGTTTTTTGCTATTTTTTGTACAGTTATTCAGTTGAGCACGATAATTAAATTATTTAAAAATAAATAATTCATATATAACAAAAAAATTATAAATTTAGGGGATAAATTCTTTTGGCGTTAGCTTTTTAATTTCTAACTAAATAAATCTTTAAATGCAGGGGATATACAGTAGTTAAAAAATTAAGCGTTGTTGCATTTAACTTATAAACGCTTAATTAATTTACAGATAGAATGAGTTACTAGGTAGTAAAACTATTTTTCGTGACTTATAGGGATCAAATGTGAAAATTGTAACTGATGAATTTGTTCATATAAACTGGCAGCATAACATTGGGCGTCTTTAAGTCGTTTAGTACTAATGTGCTTACGTATATCGCTCATTGCTTCTACTGCTGGATCATACCCTTGGCTACTAGCTAGGCTAAGCCACGCAGCCCCATGAAATACGCTTTGTGGTACGCCTTGTCCTTTAATAAAAAACAGCCCTAAGTAAAACTGTGCACGATAGTTTCCTGCCATTGCTGCTAAACGCATCCATTTTGCAGCTAAGGCGCCTTGTTCATTTTTAAGGTAATAAAGGGCTTTATTTAATGTGTCTTGATCTGTGTTTTTAGAGCTCGCAGGGAGATTTGCATCGCTTGGTTGCGTTACAAAAGAAAGAATGTTGTCTAATTGTTGCTCTAAATCTTGGCCACTTGGTGTCGTTTTGATCATGCTACTTCGTTTGTTATTTTAATCACTTAGCTAGTTTAGTATATAGCAAGGTAAAATGTCCTGTAAAAAGTTATTTTTATGCTAAAATCTCGCCACTTTTTACAACCACAAGTTTATTATGCTCGAAGCCTTATTCAAAATCCGTGCAAATGATTCTTCGGTTCGCCGTGAATGTATTGCCGGTATGACTACATTTATTACGATGGTTTATATCGTATTCGTTAACCCAGCTATGCTTGCAGAAGCAGGTATGGACCAAGGTGCTGCCTTTGTTGCCACCTGTATTGCCGCTGCAATAGGGTGTTTTATTATGGGTTTGTGGGCTAATTATCCACTGGCATTGGCACCGGGAATGGGATTAAATGCATTTTTTACCTATGGTGTGGTGTTAGGTATGGGCTATAGCTGGCAAGCAGCGCTGGGCGCGGTGTTTATGTCAGGGTGTATATTTTTAATATTGAGCCTGTTTAAGGTGCGAGAGTGGATAATAAATGCCATCCCGCTGGTGCTCAAACAAGCAATAGCAACGGGTATTGGTGCATTCTTGGCACTTATCGCGCTGAAAAGTGCAGGTATTATTGTATCAAGCCCAGCAATACTTGTGCAGCTAGGCGATATAACGTCACCGGGTCCGCTATTAGCTATTTTTAGCTTTTTTGTTATTGCAGCATTACTTTATCGCGACTTTAAAAGCGGCGTGCTTATTAGTATTTTGCTTGTCACCGCGATTGCAGTGTCGATGGGGTTAGTTGAATATCATGGTGTTGTTGCAATGCCACCTTCAATAATGCCGACGTTTATGCAACTTGATTTTAGTGCTGCTTTTGAACTGTCTATGTTGAGTGTTATTTTTGCGTTTCTATTTGTTGATTTATTTGATACCTCAGGCACGTTGGTAGCGGTTACTCAAAAAGCGGGCCTAGCAGATAAAAACGGCAATATGCCGCGCTTGGGTCGCGCATTAAGCGCTGACAGCACTGCAACCATTGCCGGTGCAATGCTAGGTACTTCAACAACAACGTCTTACATAGAGTCTGTAGCAGGGGTATCAGTGGGTGGTCGAACGGGCTTAACGGCTGTGGTTGTAGGTTGCTGTTTTTTATTGATGATGTTTTTTGCACCTTTGGCACAAATGGTACCCGCATACGCAACAGCAGGGGCAATCTTATATGTATCTGTTTTAATGCTACAAAACTTAAAGTTTGTAAACTGGGATGATATGACCGACGCAATTCCAGTGAGTGTCGTATTATTAATGACACCATTGACCTTCTCAATTGCACACGGTATTGCACTGGGTTTTATTTCTTATACAGCGGTTAAAGTCCTGTGCGGTAAAAAAGATCAAATAAGTATTAGTGTTTGGATTTTAACAGCACTGTTTATTA
This sequence comes from Pseudoalteromonas sp. RW-H-Ap-1, assembly GCF_048318575.1. Classification (GTDB taxonomy): domain Bacteria; phylum Pseudomonadota; class Gammaproteobacteria; order Enterobacterales; family Alteromonadaceae; genus Pseudoalteromonas. The sequence goes on along the minus strand of NZ_CP166996.1, from coordinate 2,017,285 downwards.
TTAAGTTTGCATTTTTATCTTAATGCTTCTGTTAAATAGCTAGATTTAGTCTGGGTACGTAAATTTATATAGTGACTAAATTTCAGCTATAAAAAAGCCCATACAATTGTATGGGCTTTTTTATTGGGTAACGAATTACCATTTCTTTTTCGGTGCAAACAATACGTCTAAATCATCTTGCTCTTGTTCGTTCTTTTTCTTCAATGATGTAGCATTTGATGCCTTTAGTTCACTGCTTATTGTTTCTAGATAACCTTCAACTTCAGCTCTTTTTGCAGTAATGTAATCATCATTAAATGACACACTGTTTAGCGTCGTCGATGCTTTTTCAAAGTACTGCCTAGCAGAGCCTATCATACCGGCTGTTTGTGCTGCTAGACCACGTTTTATTTGGCTTTCAATGTTGATTCTTAGTTGTAGCTTTTCAAGGCGTTTGTCTTCTGCAATAAACGCTTGGCTTTCAACTTTACCCTTGTTGTGCTCAGAACGGATAATAGTGCGTAATTTTTTTATGCCTTGTATCAGTGATATCAGTTGTTTGTCATTACCTGGTAATACAAAACCATCAGAGCCATCTTGAATCGGGTTTTGCAGTCGCTCTTTTGCTTCTTTTAAGCGGTTTTTAAGGGCGCTACCACCGCTTGAAATAGACACCATATTACTTAGTGCATCATGAATACGACGTTGTAATATTCGCTGAGTTGCCTCTGAGAGTGGAATATTAGCGCTATTCATTAACGCCTCTTCAGTTTCTTCAATGATAGCTTTTTGTTTTGTTAGCTCTTTACGTCGTTCAGCTTCTTGTTTTTCTTTATGTTGTTGAACAGCACTAACCCACAGTGCAATGACGATAAGCGCAACAATTAGTACAATTATAATGGAAACGATCATGTTATAATTCTCAAATTCTTAACCTTATCCTCTAATCTTACATTAAATATATAAAAGGTGGGAAACTTTGCGCTGATTAACTAAAAAAAGTACCAATATAAAGCGTTTAAATCTTAATATGTTATGTTTAGTTTACTGATAATCATTGCTACCTCAACTTTACTTATTGTGTTAACCTGAAATTTCAATAAATTAATTGTTATATTGTGTAACTTTAATCAGCCTTTTATATAGTTAGTTACCTATTAATTATAGGGTGCGCTTTAATCTGTCAATGTGAATTATAACGAAACTACATAGCCATGAAATTACAACAACTTAGATATATCGTAGAAGTTCAAAATCATAAATTAAATGTTTCAGCTACCGCTGAGAGTTTATTTACCTCCCAGCCTGGTATTTCTAAGCAAGTACGTATGTTAGAAGATGAACTAGGTGTACAAATTTTTGGCCGTAGTGGTAAACATTTAACTCACGTTACAGGTGCTGGCGAAGAAATCATTAATATATCGCGAGAAATACTCTCAAAAGTTGAGGGCATTAAAGCGGTGGCTAATGAACACACGCTGCCCGATCAAGGTAAACTTAATATTGCGACTACGCACACTCAAGCACGTTATGCGTTACCAAGCGTAATTAAAGGCTTTACCCAAAAATACCCAGCAGTGTCATTGCATATGCACCAAGGTACCCCGCAGCAAATATCGGATGCAGCTGCCCGCGGTGATGCAGATTTTGCCATTGCTACCGAAGCACTGCACTTGTATTCAGACTTAGTAATGTTGCCCTGTTATCACTGGAATCGCAGTATTGTGGTTGCTAAAGATCACCCCCTTGCGGAAAAAGTCGATAACTTAACAGTGGCAGATATAGCGCAGTATCCTTTGATCACTTATGTATTTGGTTTTACTGGTCGTTCTGAGCTTGATAAAGCATTTAACGCCTATGGGCTCGAGCCACATATTGTATTTACCGCCACCGACGCCGATGTTATTAAAACGTATGTGCGCTTGGGGTTAGGTGTCGGTGTGGTCGCATCTATGGCAATTGATCAGGTAAACGACAGCGACTTAGTGTGCATTGATGCTAGCCATTTATTTGAAGCGAGTACGACTAAAATTGGTTTTAGAAAAGGCAGCTTTTTACGTACCTACATGTATGACTTTATCGAACGTTTTGCACCGCATTTAACCAAAGAGCGAGTAGAGCGAGCAAGTTTGCTGCGAAATCAAGACGATGTTGATAAATTATTTGCTGATATCGAATTACCGGTTAAATAACAGCTACACAGTAATGAAAAAGCCGCTTAGTTTTGCAACTAAGCGGCTTTTTTATGCTTTCTAATTAACACTCGATAATATCAACACTCGATAATGTTAACAGCTAATCCACCGCGAGCGGTTTCTTTGTATTTTGTTTTCATATCGTTACCGGTATCGAGCATGGTTTTAATTACTTTATCAAGCGATACTTTTTGTTCTCCACTGCCGCGAATAGCAAGGCGAGAGGCATTAATTGCTTTAATAGCGCCCATTGCATTTCGTTCAATACAGGGTACTTGCACTAAGCCGCCCACAGGGTCACAGGTCAACCCTAAGTTATGTTCCATGCCAATTTCAGCGGCATTTTCCACGTGTACCACGTTACCACCAACAATTTCAGTCAGCGCACCAGCTGCCATTGAACAGGCAACACCAACTTCACCTTGGCAACCCACTTCAGCACCCGAGATAGAGGCATTTTTTTTGTATAAAATACCAATAGCGGCCGCGGTTAATAAATACCGAGTAGCAATGTCGCGATCAACTTCTTTGATAAAAGTATGATAGTACATTAATACGGCTGGTAGAATACCAGCTGCACCATTTGTTGGTGCAGTAACCACACGACCGCCTGCTGCATTTTCTTCATTTACTGCTAATGCGAATAAATCCACCCAATCCATAGCGCGAAGTGGATCGTTACTCACCTCTACATTGAGTTTTAAATATAAACTTGGTGCACGGCGTTTTACTTTCAACCCACCGGGTAAAATACCTTCGGTGCGCATACCACGTTCAATACAGGCCTTCATTACTTGCCAAATATTAAATAGCTCGTCTTTAATGGCTTCTTCACTACGTAAGGTTTTTTCGTTTTTCATCATTAACGTTGATACGCTATAACCCGATTCTTTACACATTTCGAGTAATTCTTTAGCCGACCCAAACGGGAACGGGGCAGGGTTTTCTTCACGTATATCTAACGCAGCTTGTTTCTCTTTTTCAAACTCTTCATCTGTAACAATAAACCCGCCACCAATAGAGTAGTAAATTTTGCTATATACTTTTTCGCCATTGTTATAGGCAATAATTTCCATTGCGTTGGAATGTTTAGGGAGTGTTTTTCTGCGATGAAAAACAATAGCGCCTTGTTTAGGGAATTTAGCTTTATGAGTTTGGTTAAGGTAAATAACCTGCTCACTTTCTATTTTTGCTAAAATGTCGTCCACCAAATCGGCATCTATGGTTTCAGGATCATAACCGGCTAGGCCAAGGATCACTGCTTTTCCCGAACCATGACCAACACCTGTTTGCCCCAGTGAGCCGTAAAGCTCTACTTTTACATCGGTCACATTTGCTAATAGCTGTTGCTCATCTAGGTCATTAACAAATAAGCGTGATGCACGCATTGGGCCGACGGTATGTGACGATGAAGGGCCAATACCAATGCTAAACATGTCAAATGCACTGATCATAATGTGTGTCTCTACTTAGTTTTCTCAGCATTAAGCTGTTCTTTGAACGGTCGACTATAATAACGTGGAAATGCAGGTGTGTAACCCTTATTAGCAAAGATTTAAACTGGTATGGCGAGTTGCTTTGTAAAGTTTTTAATAATACTGGCCGTTGCTCCCCACAAAAGCCCGTGAGGAGTGATGAAGCCATTTAAAGTTAGGGTTCTTCCATTACGTTCAAAGGGGATTGGTTGCCAATTAGCTTCATTGTTCAGCGCTTTTATAGAGAGTAAAAAGCTGGCTTGTACTTCGTTGTGATCGTTCTCCCATACGGTTTCTTTTTTAATCAAGCCCACAAAAGGACGTATGGTAAATCCAGTAAGGGTAGAGTATTCCGGCAGCTGACCTAAAACCTGAACATTATGCGGGGCAATGTTTAGCTCCTCATGTAATTCACGTAGCGCTGTGGTGCGCAAGTTAACATCATCAATTTCAAACTTGCCACCTGGTAAGCAAATTTCTCCTGGGTGATGATGTAAATAGGTTGGTCGCTTACACAATAAAATATGTGCTTCGTTATCTATATCAATTAAAGGCAACATCACTGCACTGGCGCGCTTTTTTTTATTATCTTTGAGCTGATCCACGGCTAAACTGCGGTTTAATAGAAAACGAGCCGAAATGGTTTCACTATTCAAAGCAACCTTCATTTAATATAGGGAGTATTTTATTTACTTTATCGTATGTTTCTTGATATTCCAATTCGACTTTTGAATCAGCAACAATGCCACCGCCAGCCCAGCAATGTATTTGTTGTTGATGAGTAACTAAAGTTCGAATGGTAATACTGGTATCCATATTACCGCAGGCGCTGATATAGCCAATAGAGCCACAATAAATATTGCGTCTGTGCGGCTCAAGCTCTTCAATTATTTCCATGGCGCGTACTTTTGGTGCGCCAGTAATAGAGCCTCCAGGGAATGCGGCTTCAAGCTGATCGACTGCCGTTTTTCCTTCATCAAGGGTTGAGGTGACCGTACTTACCAAATGGTGTACCGCTGGAAAACTTTCAATAGCAAATAATGAGGGTACAACTACAGAGCCCGGTTTTGCGACTTTACCTAAATCATTTCGTAACAGATCCACTATCATTACATTTTCAGCACGGTCTTTAGTGGAGTTTGCCAATAATGTGGCTTGTTTAGCATCTTCTAAAGCATCGGCTTTACGTGGTAGCGTGCCTTTAATAGGTTTTGTTTCTACCTTGTTGTCATGCACAGCAATAAAACGCTCAGGTGATATTGATAAAATAGCGCCTTGCGGATGATTAACAAAACTAGAAAAAGGGGCTTTATTAGCTTGCGTTAATTTAACATAAGCGGTCCAAGGAGAACCTTGAAAACGTGCACTAAAACGTTGCGCTAAGTTAATTTGATAACAATCACCACTTTTTAAGTATTCTTCAATCGCGGCAAATTTTTCGCTATAACTCCTCTGACTCATATTTGACTGCCACTGTGATGTAAGCGAAAAGCTTTCGTGCTTAGGTGGTTGCGTTAAATATTGCTGATACAGCCAAAGGCGGTCTACATTTGGCTGCGAAACATAAAACCAAGTATCCAGTTGTTTATCGTAAATGAGTGCATCAAGGTAAAGTCCAACGGCCATCTGCGGTAAATCAATATCGTTTAAAGCACTGCTTGGCAGTTGCTCTATGGTACGGCCTAAGTCATAACCAAAATAACCAAGCCAGCCACCATTAAAGGGTAAATTGTGAGCGGCTTTTGTTGTATCAAGCTTTGCTAATTCATCGTTCATTTTTTCAAAGCAGCTTTTAGCACTCGCTTGGTTATTAAAAACAGTTTGATTATTTTTAACTTCCAGAGTGCTTTGGGGCTCAATAGCTATAATGTCAAAACGACTGTTAGTGTGATCGCTATCACCCGAATCTAGCAAAATAGCGTAGGACAAATGAGCAAAATGCGAAAATACCTCTATACAATTTTGTGATATGGCTAATTCAACACAATTTTTTTTATTGTTTAGCATTTACTACCCCTTTAAGAACTGGCTCCAAACGGGCTGGGAGGGTATCATAAGTCAAATTTTTTTGGCAGCGTTTAGTGAGCGCTGTGGTTGAAAACAGTTCGAACCACCGTCACGGGTTTGATAAAGATTACGTGCAGCGTGCGTAACAACAACTTAAGGAACCACTATGAGTACAATTCGTCAGCAAGACTTTATTGATAGCATTGAAGATGCCTTGCAATACATCTCGTTTTATCATCCTCTTGATTTTGTTCAAGCGCTAGAAAAAGCGTATAACAAAGAGCAAAGCAAAGCCGCTAAAGATGCGATTGCGCAAATCTTAATTAACTCGCGCATGTCGGCAGAAGGTAAGCGCCCGCTGTGTCAGGATACCGGGATCATCACCTGTTTTGTAAAAGTAGGTATGGATGTTAACTGGGATAAAACCGATTTAACAGTACAACAAATGGTTGATGAGGGGACGCGTCGTGCGTACTTAAATCCAGATAACCCATTGCGCGCATCGATTGTTGCCGACCCTGCGGGAACACGTAAAAATACTAAAGATAATACGCCATCAGTGGTGCACATTGACTTAGTTGCTGGCGATAAAGTTGAAGTGATGGTGGCTGCTAAGGGGGGTGGTTCAGAGAACAAAAGTAAAATGGTGATGTTAAACCCATCTGACGATGTGGCCGAATGGGTTGAAAAAACGCTACCAACAATGGGTGCGGGTTGGTGTCCACCAGGCATGCTAGGCATAGGTATTGGTGGCACGGCAGAAAAAGCAGCGGTAATGGCGAAAGAGTCATTAATGGATCCGGTTGATATTCATGAACTCATTGAGCGCGGCGCAGAAACAACAGAAGAAAAACTGCGTTTAGAAATTTTTGAACGTGCGAATAAATTAGGTATTGGTGCGCAAGGCCTTGGTGGGTTAACCACGGTTGTTGACATTAAAATTAAAACGGCGCCAACTCACGCGGCTTCAAAGCCAGTGGTTATGATCCCAAATTGTGCTGCTACGCGCCACGTACACTTTACGCTTGATGGTTCAGGCCCTGCGAATTTAAAAGCACCTAAATTAGAAGATTGGCCAGAAGTGACTTTCGAAGTCGGTGAGGGCACACGCCGTGTTAATTTAGATACCCTGACTAAAGAAGACACTAAAGAATGGAAAATGGGTGAAACCGTTTTACTCTCAGGTACTATTTTAACGGGTCGAGATGCAGCTCATAAGCGTCTGCAAGATATGATTAACTCAGGAGAAGGTTTACCTGAAGGTGTTGATTTTGATAACAAGTTTATTTACTACGTTGGTCCTGTGGATGCAGTAGGCGATGAAGCAGTAGGTCCTGCTGGCCCGACAACGGCTACTCGCATGGATAAATTTACCGACATGATGTTAGAAAAAACGGGCATCGTGGGAATGATTGGTAAAGCTGAACGAGGCCCTGCAACGGTTGAGTCTATTAAAAAGCATCAGTCAGTGTATTTAATGGCTGTGGGTGGTGCGGCTTACCTAGTATCTAAAGCAATTAAAAAAGCACGTGTTGTTGCCTTTGAAGATTTAGGTATGGAAGCTATCTACGAGTTTGAAGTAGAAGATATGCCAGTAACAGTTGCCGTTGACAGCGAGGGTGAAAATGCCCACACCCAAGGTCCTGCAATTTGGAAAGCAAAAATTGAAGAACTAGACAGCAAAATGAAGTAAGTCTAAAAAGCAATCATAAAAGCGAGCACCGTGTGCTCGTTTTTTTTATTTTTAAAATTAGCAGACACTTAAACACCTCAGACCAGTTTGTCCTGCGCAGACAGTTATTATATAACCTATTGTATTTTATGATGTAGTGTTCTTTTTCGAGATGTATGATTATGTTTACATATAACTTCGAGGTGACGTTCACGTAAGCGTAAGCTCTAACTGTGATGCTATTTTTAGCTTTTATACTTAATAAAATGATAATTGTTGAATTTTTTATGCTTATTTATCGCAATAAATCGTTTTATTTTTCTGTTGAGTGCGGCTTATTTGGTTTATCTACTCATAGTGTGGCGAACCATTAACTGAAGTGATAAAGTCTCGTCAATTTGTAGCGTGCTTGCCCTAAAGGGCTCATTATTTTCGGAGTATTTAAAGTGGTTGTATTTAATCAAGTTGAATTTGATAACCATGAACAAGTGGTTTTTTGTTCAGACAAAGCGTCTGGTTTAAAGGCCATTATTGCGGTACATAACACAAACTTAGGCCCAGCTGTAGGCGGTTGTAGAATGTGGGATTATGCCAACGATGAGGATGCAGTTTACGATGTATTGCGCTTATCAAAAGGGATGACCTATAAAAATGCTGTGGCACGCTTGCCATTTGGTGGTGGTAAGTCAGTTATTATTGGTAATGCAAAAGAGATCAAGTCTGAACAGTTATTCCGTGCATTTGGTCGTCAATTAGAGCGTTTAAATGGCAGTTACTACTCAGCAGAAGACGTAAACATCACGTGTGATGATGTTGCTTTGATGAACAAAGAAACAAATTACGTGCTAGGCCTTGAAGGCAAAAGTGGTAATCCATCGCCATTTACAGCTTACGGCACGTTTTTAGGTATGAAAGCAGCGCTTCATCATCAACGCGGCATTCAAGATTTTTCAGGCATTAAAGTGGCTGTGCAAGGTTTAGGTGCAGTGGCTTATGGTTTATGTAAACACTTGGCTGAAGCTGGTGCAGAGTTATTCGTTACCGATATTAACCAAGCTGCAGTTGAGCGTGTAGTAAACGATTTTGGTGCAACAGCGGTTGGTATTGATGAAATATACGACTTAGATGTTGATGTATATGCGCCTTGTGCGTTAGGTGCAACTATCAATGACACAACAATCCCTCGCTTAAAAGCGACTATTGTTGCAGGTTGTGCAAATAATCAGCTTGCAGAGTCACGCCATGGTGAAATTTTACGTGAAAAAGGTATTTTATACGCACCAGATTATGTAATAAATGCAGGCGGTATTATTAACGTGTATTACGAAACAGCACCTGAAGGTTACAGTAAAGAGGCGTCTAATAAACACGTAGAGAAGATTTTCGATACATTAACTGAAATCTTTACCCGTAGTGAAAAAGAACAAAAATCAACGCATCTAATTGCTGATGAGCTTGCTCAAGAAATTATTGAAAACGGACTTTAAGTTTTTATTTAGTTCAACTAAGGAGCGAATATCGCTCCTTTTTTTATGCCTATATAAGACTTTGGTATAACTACACCCAAAGCACCATTTTAATTAATGCGAATATAGGCAAAGCGGGGTAAAATTTTACTTTTGCTCTGTGTATACTTTATGTCTTCTGCCGATTTATCTCTTCGGGCTATTGATTTTGATCAGTGGCCGCGCAAACAACATTTTGAATTGTTTCAAAACTTCACACAGCCTTATTTTAATGTGTGTGTAAAACTCAATGCTAAAAAGCTATATTCCGTGTGTAAACAAACTAATCGTGCTTTTTTTCATGGTTATGTTTATTGCTTATTAAAAGCATGTCATGAGTATGAGCCGATGATGCTGCGTATTGTTAATCAAAAACCTTATTATTTAAACACCACGCGCGCGAGTGTTGTCGAGCTTGCCGATGATGACTCGTTTCGCTTCAGTTATTTTAAACAGCAAAATTCGTTAAATGAGTTTGCTCATAAAGCAAAAGCGATAAGTCATGAAGCAAAATTAAACCCGCTGTTTTCTGATGCCTTTACCGCAACTGAAGGGCAAGCTGATTTAATTCACGTTTCTGTTTTACCTTGGTTAAACTTTAGCAGCTTTTCGCATGCGTTCACCCAGGGGAAAAGCTGCGGTATTCCTAAATTTGTGTTTGGCCAATACGAACCAGATACAGGCGAAATGCCACTCTCTATTGATGTTCATCATGCGTTACTAGATGGACTACATGTAGCTAAGTTTGTTCAACAATTACAACATATATTTGATAGTTTAAGTGATAATACTTAATGAAAAAGTTGTAAATATCATGTTATTATTTATTAGTGATGTTTTTTAATTAAACTTTCACCTCGAATTTACTCAAATATAAAAACTAATAATTATAAAGGCTGTATCTGATGAATCGCTTGGTGATTTTATGTTTCTTGTTGGTGATTTTTACTGTTGATGCTCAGCAACAGACTCGCCTGCCGTTGCGTGATTATTTTTTTGAAACGTGGAACACTCGTTCGGGTCTTCCTCACAATAGCATTAATAGCCTTGCACAAACGCAAGATGGCTATTTATGGGTGGCTACTTGAGAAGGGCTTGCCCGCTTTAACGGCCAAGAATTTAAACTATTTACCCGTTCAGAAATTACCGATTTGCCCGATTCAGGCATACGAGCGCTTACTCCTACATCCGATGGCGGCTTACTTATAGCTGGCTCACGCGGTGGTATAAGTTTATATCAGCACCGACAGTGGGACACTCAACCCAGTGCCCAAGCAATGGTTAATCACGTATTTAAAAGTAAAAATGAGGATTTGTGGTTAGCACTTGAAAATGATGGCGTGTTTTATCGCTCCGCTAATAGCAATCAGGATATCCCCATAATACAAAACGTTAGTGCTTACAGAATAATTGAAGATAAGCAGGGGGTTATATGGGCGGCAACCAGTGATGGCTTGTATAAAATAGTTAATTACACACCTATATTAATGACCCCACATCATGGTTTACCAGATGCACCGGTATATACTCTATTGATTACTCGTGAAGGTCGTCTTGTTATTGGCAGTGAAAGAGGTGCGCGAGTATTAAATGGCAATGTGTTTGAGTCACTCCATCCACAGCTTAATGCTGAGTCTATTTCTAGTTTATTAGAAGATAACCATGGTGATTTATGGTTTGGCACTATTAATAAAGGGGTATTTAGACTTAGTGTTGATGGCATAGAACAATTAGATGCTAAAAATGGCTTACCTGCAAACCGCATATTGTCGTTATTGCAAGACAGAGAAAACAGCATTTGGGTAGGCACCAACGCGGGTGTATTTAGGTTAAGAGAAGCCCCGTTTTCATCGTGGGGAAAAAAGCGAGGCTTATCTAGCGATTATGTACGCACGGTACTGTCACATTCTGATGGCAGTTTATGGATAGGTGGGAGTACAGGCTTAGATCGGCTGCAAAACAATAAAATTACCCATCTTAAAGGCACTAAGCAAGGCTCTCCTTATTCAGTATTGAGCTTACTTGAACAAAGCCAAGGTGATGTTTGGGTCGGTACATACACTTCAGGTGTGTTGAAGGTGGTTAATAACGAGCTTGTACCTTACTTAAATCGTGATAATGGCCTTGGTAGTAATGAAGTACGCTCGTTACTTTTTGACTCAAAAAATCGTTTATGGATAGGCTCAGCAATGGGGTTAACGCGGGTTAATACCGACGGCAGCTTAGACCAATTTACTAATGAAAAAGAGTTGCCGAGTGGTTTTATTCTAGCTTTGAGTGAGGATAAGAATGCTAATGTTTGGATAGGAACTGGCAATGGCGTAGTGGTTTACAATACCCAAAGGGATAAATTTCAACCAATCCAGTTCCCTAAAGCGTTTTCGGCTAAGTATGCGTTTGGCTTTTATATTGACGATAAATATACTTGGATGGCGACCGATAGAGGTTTATTACGTTATCAACATTCAAATGGCCACATGGCTATTTTAGGGCGGGAGTTAGGATTACCGGTCGATAAGCTTTTCCAAATTGTGCCGTTTAAAGATTCACTTTGGCTATCAAGTAACCGTGGTATTATTGAAGTTAATTATAAACAGGTTAATCAGCTACTAGATACACCTACAAGCAATAGCCAGTCGCTAGCCTTTCAATTATATGATGAGGGCGATGGCATGCTCAGTTCGCAAGCCAATGGGGGGTCAACGCCTTCGGCTACAGCGCATTCAGATGGTACTATTTGGTTTGCCACTGCAAAAGGGGTGAGTACGGTTAAACCCGCACGGTTAAAAGAAGCCACTGAAATACAGTTACCGACTATTGTTGAGAGTTTTTCTGTGGATGGTAAACCCATGTTATTGCCTGTTGATGGTGAAACGCTTATTTTGCCGCCAGGGGTTTCACGGCTGTCGTTCCATTACGCGGGCTTGAGTTTTATTATGCCGCAACGATTAAACTTCCAAACAAAAATGAAAGGCTTTAACGATGAATGGGTTGATCGTTTGCATATTTCGACAGCCGAATATACTAATTTACCCGCGGGGAAATATTCATTTGCAGTGCGTTCTGCCTATCCTAATACCGATTGGCAGCAAAATGACAAAGTGATTCATTTTGAAATTCAATCGCATTTTTGGCAAAAAACTAGCTTTAAGCTAATCATGTTTTTTATTTTTATTGTTGTTATATACAGCGCATATCGTTATCGCTTATATCGCTATAAGCAAGTAGAAAAAGAGTTAACCAGCCGAGTGGTGAAGCAAACCCAAGCATTGCAAGAACAAGCAAGTGCCTTTGCCTATCAAGCTACCCATGATCAGCTCACCGACTTACCTAACCGACGGGCATTTGATGGTTGGCTGGCCGACAACTTTACTGATTATAAAGCGCGTAATACCCCGCTTGCGATTGCTATTATGGATATTGACCACTTTAAACGAATTAATGATAGTTGGTCTCATTTGATTGGCGATCAGGTTATATGCGAAGTCGCCAATATTCTTAAAGCGCATTGTGAAGGCGAGCAAGAAGTAGCTCGTTGGGGCGGTGAAGAATTTACATTTGTATTTCCTGGCATGAATACTGTGCAAGCACAGCAATTATGTGAACAATTACGCAAAGAAATCGAAAATAAAGATTTTTCGTCTATTGCCCAAGGGCTTAGCGTAACCGTGAGCTTTGGTGTTTCTGACTCAGATAACGTCGATGATTACGATCGGTTATTATCTCGTGCTGATCAAGCTTTGTATAAAGCTAAAAACAACGGCCGAAATAGGGTTGAGTGCATATCTTCTATGAAGTCTAGCTGTAGCAAGCTTTAAATCCAAAACGAGTGGCTTTTAATGTGTTAAATCATTTTTTCCGACAGCTTTTATCATCACATATTAAAAAGTATGTCATAAAGATCATTTCAACTTCTTTATTATTTGTATAGGTTAAGTGAATTCATTAAGTAATTATATGTAAGCATAAGTAATATAAATTAACTTTATATTATCTTGGGTGCTATACCTTATGTACCCGGTAAGGGTTTTTTTGCTTTTTACTTAAGGAATATAAGATGAAAAACAAGATAATTAATATTACATTCGCAAGTCTTCTCGGAGCCTCAACCGTGGTATTAGCAGAAGGCGATAAGCACGATGACTTTTTGTTTACTAAACAGTCTTTAGCATCACTAAAGCTTAACTCTTTGCTGACTATTGATGATACGCAATTTGTGTTCAATGACTCATTATTAAACGAAGATTGGGATAACTTTTTTCTTTACATGCGTCAGCAGTTAAAGATAAAAAAGAGCTCATTTTACACTGGGCAGGTTATACCAGTATTAATCCAAAAGTAATTTTAGCGCTGATAGAGCAACAAAGTGGCTTACTTTCAAACCCAAATGCTGATATTAAGAATCCTTTAGCTGGTATAACAGACAAGCGTGGTTTTGATGCGCAAGTAAAAGACGTAGTGATGAAATTAAGCCAACGCTTTTATGCTTATAAGCAGTGGCAAGAGACACAAGATAAGTTAAAAAAACGAAATCAGGGAATCCAAACTACGAGTAGTACAGCTGCAACTGCGGCTCTAGTAAGTCTGTTTGCAGATAGTAATAAACTGGCATCAAACTCTAAAAATAATCGACAGACTTTGACTGAGTTTTTAGCTACGTTTGACCGTGTATTTCCTAGTCACACTAGTCAATTGCAACGTTCATTGAATAGTGTAGATAAAAATAATGCAAAACAACTTTTAGCGGCTAGTTTTGAAATGAATTTACCATGGCCGTCTGGCTATTGGTACAGTGGTGGTGCTCACTCAAATACGGGCTCTGGCTACCCATACTCATCACTTGATTTTAACAATGGCTCTGGTGGCTGGGGCGCTAATACTCCCTTTGTTCAAGCTGCACATGGCGGAACGGTAACTCGCTTTTCTTCCTGCAATATTCGAGTTACACACACCAGTGGCTATTCAACCAACTACTACCATATGTCAAACCTTCAATATAGCAATGGTGACTATGTTCAACCTGGTGCATGGTTAGGTCGCTATGCCAATAATTATAATCAAGCCTTGTGTGAGGGCGGCCAATCATCAGGTCCTCATGTTCATTTTACTTTATTGTATAATGGGCAACAGGTTTCTCTGCATAATAAATATATAAGTGAACATCGCATAGATGTTGGCTCAAGTAATTATGATACCAACTGTAATCGTTTCTATTTTGAACGATATGGCTATCGTACATGTGCATGGCAGCCTCTGTATCGTTAGAACGATTACAAATAAACAGTCAACTAGCTAAAGTAAAGGCCACGCTCTAACAGATGTGTGGCTTTTTATTTAGTGTTAAATAATTGAATTCTAGTTTTATGGACCAATTAATACTGTATAGATAATTATTGGGCTATTAAATGGTAAACGGATTATTGATTTTCTTACTTTTTGCGTTTGTCGTTATTTTTTGGCGCTGGCCTGATATTCAAAATACTCTGTGGCACCGTAAATACAGTAATTTATCTTTAAGCCCACAACAGCATGCGCTGTTACTGCGGGCTATGCCAATCTATCACAAAATGACTGATGCAGATCGAGCCAAGTTAGCATCTCATATTGTGTGGTTTTTAAATGAAAAGCGCTTTGTTGGCTGTGATGGGTTGCAACTAACTGAAGCAATGAAACTCATTATTGCCGCCGATGCTTGCCTGCTGGTACTAAATAAACCCTGGCCTTTGTATAAAAACGTGAAAGAAATTTTACTCTATCCCAGTGCGTACTACGCGCCTCAAGAAAGTCGCGATAACGCTGGACTTGTTAGTTTTCATAACACCGTAAGGCAAGGTGAGTCGTAGCCTGGAGGCACATTGGTGCTAAGCTGGCATGATGTACTTGAGGGAAACCGCTTACCCAGTGACGGGCACAATTTAGTGTTTCATGAGTTTGCGCATCAACTTGATCAAGAAACCGGTAAAACCACCGGCACGCCACTGCTGTCATCGCAGGCCCAATATCAACAATGGGGCAAGGTATTTAGCCGAGCATTTTCGCAGTTAAAAACGCACGTAGCCTATAGTATGCCACATGTTATTCATAGTTACGGAGCTACAAACGAAGCTGAATTTTTTGCGGTGATCACCGAAACATTTTTAGAGAAACCAGCGGATTTACGCCGTGAAGACCCTGAGATTTACCGTCTGCTGGTGGATTTTTATCAATTTGACCCTATTGTTTGGCATTAATTTTATGCACTTCATCCTATTACGCTGGTAACTTGCTAGCGTTTTTGTTGCAATCATGTAATAGAGCAACACACAGCAACAATAATAAGTGAGATAAGCATGAAAAAAATGCTGCAAACAGCGCTTGCGTTATCGGTTTCATTGGCATTAGGCCAAGTACACGCAGAGCAAACAGATGAAACAAAATGGCAAGTTGATTCACCAAAAGGGCAATTTGTAGATGCTTCTATTAGTGTAGAGCAAGGCACATGGATGAATATAGATATAAGCCCTGATGGAGAAACCTTAGTATTTGACTTACTGGGCGATATTTACACTATGCCAATGAGTGGTGGTAAAGCCACTCAAATCACCTCAGATATCGCATGGCAAATGCAGCCGCGTTTTAGCCCCGATGGCAAGCACATTGCTTTTACCTCAGACCAAGGTGGCGGTGATAATATTTGGGTTATGGACGTTAATGGCGAGAACCAAACCGCAGTAACGGATGAAACGTTTCGTTTACTTAATAGCCCGGCATGGAGCCCTGATGGCGATTATTTAGTTGCGCGTAAGCACTTTACCGCCAGTCGCTCTTTAGGCGCGGGTGAAGTTTGGCTTTATCATAAAGCGGGTGGTAAAGGGGTTCAACTGACTAAACGTGAAAACGATCAAAAAGATTTAGGCGAGCCGATGTTTTCACCTGATGGTCGTTATGTTTATTTTTCTCATGATGCAACCCCAGGTAAAACCTTTCATTATTCAAAAGACTCGGTTGCGGGTATTTATAAAATTAAGCGTTATGATCGCGAAACGGGTGAAATAGAAACGATTATTAGTGGTATGGGTGGGGCAATAAGACCGACACCGTCACCTGATGGTAAAAAACTTGCCTATATAAAGCGCGATGACTTTCAAACTAGCTTGTACTTATACGACTTAACCAGTGGTGAGCATACCAAGCTATATGACAAGCTAGAGCGCGATATGCAAGAAACGTGGGCTATTCATGGGGTATACCCAACAATTGCGTGGACACCTAATAACGAAGAGCTAGTATTTTGGGCTGGTGGCACCATTCATAAACTCAATGTCGATGATAAATCTGTCAGCGATATTGCATTCAAAGTAGATACCACGAAAAAAATTCAAAAAGCAGTGCGTTTTACTCAAAATATCGATACTGAAGAATTTGATGTAAAAATGCTGCGAAATGTACAAATTAGCCCAGATGGTGAAACAGCATTGTTTGAAGCACTGGGTCATATTTATAAACGCGATTTAGACTCAGGAAAAATCAAACGTTTAACTAAGCAAACCGATCATTATGAGTTATTTCCACAGTACTCTCGTGATGGTAAAAAAATTGTCTACACCACGTGGGACGATAATGAACAAGGCACAGTGCGCGTTGTTTCTGCTCGAAGTGGTCGCGGCGATACGATTACCGACGAACCGGGTAAATATGTAGAGCCTACCTTTAGTCCAGATGGCAAAACAGTGGTATATCGTAAAGCCAGCGGCGGCAGCATTTTAAATCCTAAATGGTCACTGCATCCAGGAGTTTATAGTGTCAGTGCTAAAGGCGGTAAGAGTGAACTAATTTCTAAAAGTGGCTACCAACCGCAGTTTGGCAGTGCCAACGATCGTGTTTATATTATGAGCCCATGGCCTAAACCGACGTTGAGTGTGGTTGAGCTTGAAAGTAAAAAAGTGCGCAAACTCTATGAATCAGAGCATGCCACTGAATTTAGGGTCTCACCTGATGGTGGGTACTTAGCATTTGCAGAGCGCTTTAAAGTGTTTGTAACACCGTTTGTTGAGCGTGGTAAAACCATTAATATTGGGCCTAAAGACAGCCAATTTCCAATTGAGCAATTATCTGTTCGTGCCGGTGAAAATATTAGCTGGAGTGCCAACAGCAATAAACTCTATTGGACACTTGGCCCTGAGCTATACCATGCCAGTTTAGAGGGAATGTTTGCTATTAATAAAGCCGATGACCAAGACGTTAAAGTCAAAAGCGGGACTAACATTGGTTTTAGTAAAAAAATGGCTGAACCAGAAGGCATGATTGCCTTAACTGGCGCAAAAATTATTACCATGGACGGCGAAAAGGTCATTGAAAATGGCGTTATTGTTACCGATGGTAAGCATATCAAAGCTATTGGCTCTGCTGCAGATATTAGCATTCCAAAAAATGCTAAGGTTGTTGATGTAACAGGCAAAACAATTATGCCTGGTATGGTTGATGCGCATGCGCATGGCTCACAAGCAAGCGATGAAATTATCCCACAACAAAACTGGAAAAATTTTGCAGGCCTTGCGCTGGGTGTTACCACCATCCACGATCCATCAAACGACACCACTGAAATATTCACTGCCAGTGAAATGCAAAAAGCCGGTATGATTGTCGGCCCGCGTATTTTCTCCACTGGTACTATTTTATATGGCGCGAATATGCCTGGTTATACTTCGCATATTGATTCATTAGATGATGCTAAATTTCATTTAGAGCGCTTGAAAAAAGTAGGGGCGTTTAGTGTTAAGTCTTATAACCAACCTCGCAGAGAGCAGCGTCAGCAGGTGATTGAGGCTGGTCGTGAACTTGAAATGATGGTCGTACCCGAGGGGGGCTCATTATTACAACATAACTTGAGTATGGTGGTTGATGGGCATACAGGGGTTGAGCATTCCATTCCGGTTGAACATATTTATGATGATATTAAGCAGTTGTGGTCACAAAGTGATGTAGGTTATACACCTACTTTGGTGGTTGCCTATGGCGGTATTTGGGGTGAAAACTACTGGTACGATAAAACTGATGTGTGGAATCATCCTCGATTGAGCAAATTTGTGCCTAAAAACCAATTACTACCACGCTCAATGCGTCGTGTTAAAGCGCCCGATCATCACTATAACCACTTTAACAATGCGCGGGTGGCAGCTGAACTACAAGATTTAGGTGTACTGGTTAATTTAGGAGCACATGGTCAGCGTGAAGGTTTAGGCGCGCACTGGGAAATGTGGATGTTTGCCCAAGGTGGTATGACGCCGCTTGAGGCTATTCGAGCATCAACGCTGGATCCTGCTAAATACCTAGGTTTAGATAAAAACGTAGGCTCATTAGAGGTTGGTAAGCTGGCAGATTTAATGGTTATTGATGGCGACCCACTGGAAAACATTCGTGATTCAGACAAAATTGATTACACCATGATCAATGGTCGTTTGTTCGACGCAGCAACGATGAACGAAGTTGGTAAAAAACAACGTGCCCCATTATTTTTTGAATAATATATAGGCTTACTGGTAAAAAAGCGGCTATTTAGCCGCTTTTTTTATATTGTATTTACTTATTTAACCAACTGCTACTATCGCTTTTAAAACATTATCACTAGGTGGAGCTACTGATATATCATGCATCACTTTTGCTCTACTTATAAACCCTTCTTTTAAAATGAGTAAATGGTGTGCGGCTTCAATTGCTTTTTCTCTATTGTGAGCAAATTCAGGGGTTTCTAAAAGAGCTGACAGTATAATCTCAAAGTTCGTTTGCTTATGCTGTTTGCAAAGTTTGGCAATAGGGTCATTCTCTGTAGGGTATTCAGCTGCAGTATTAATAAAAAAACAGCCATTAAAGTTACCTAACTCTGAAACCTCATTATTAATCCACTTTTTCAGTCCGAAAAAAATTGCTTGCGCGACTAATATAGCACTTGGCTGGAGACATATTTTTTTCAGCCAAGCGTTAAAGCGCATGTCACGTGCGACTAGGCATGCACAAATAAGCGCATCTTTGCTTTCAAAGTGCTTGTATAAGGTTTTTTTGCAATGCCGGATACAGCTAAAATTTCATTAATACCAACAGCGTGTATACCCTTTTTATAAAAAAGGCTCAGTGCCGTACTGATTATTTGTTGTTGTTTATCCATGATATTCCAAATTTGAGCAGTAAAAACACAGCTTGACATAGGTAGACCGACTTGTCTATATTGCAGATGTAGACAAGTCTGTCTACTTTTGAGGAGGTAATATGCATAGTGAGCAAATAAAGTCGGCATTAATCGCAGGTGTTTTTTCTACTTTTGTTTTGGGTTTTTTGGCGTGGCTAAATTATATGGGTGATTACGGTATTTGGTTAATGGCGCCATTCGGCGCAACAGCTGTACTTGTTTTTGGCGTACCACAGAGCCCATTAGCTAAGCCAAAAAACGTAATAGGGGGGCATATGCTGACCGCAATGATTGGGATTGTTTTTAGCTATTATAGTGCTGATAGTGCGATTATGATTGGGCTGGCTGTGGGTATTGCTATAACTTTGATGATGATCACTAAAACAATACATCCTGCTGACGGTGCAAACCCTATCTTAATCATAGAGTCTAGCCAAAGTTGGGATTTTTTAATAATGCCAGTACTTGCGGGGACAGTGTTTATTGTGTTGTGTGGTTTAGTTGCGACCTGGTTTTTGCAGCTATTGATAGAAACTAAACATAAAAAAACCGCTTAACGCGGTTTCTTTTAAACTGAGCTCTCAGTAAATTACACTACACCGCGCGGTAGGCGACAGTCGTGATCTTTACGAGCAAGCTCTACTATCCAAAGCTCTTCTGCTGTGTAACCTTCTTCGTTCTCAGTGATCACGGTGAAAGGCGCTTTTTTCTGTGCTTTTACAGGAGCAGCTTTTTTAGTTTTTTTAGCAGGTGCTTTTACTGTAGCTTTTTTTGTAGACTTTCCAGAGCTTAATTCTTTAGTCAGCTCTGCTACATCAGCTAGGCGCATATTCTTGCCGCCATCAACGCTGTACCAGCCAGGTTTAGTTGTTATTTCAGGTTTTTTACCGTTGGCAGCTTCATATGCAGCTTCAAAGGCAGATAACACTTCTGTTTTGTCTAGTTTGCTCATCAGAGACCCTATACGTTGTTTTCACAGATAAAGAAGAGGTATTTATACCTATTTTAGAACTGTTTTTCAATTTTTTGCGATTTTCCTTTCATTTTTAGCGCATAACCGCCAAAATTTGTACAAAATTCAGTGCAAAGTAAGGTAAGTAGTATGCAACGTAGAGAATTTAATCAACTGTTAAACACGTTATTGAAACCAGAAACCATTAACGATTTTTGTCCAAACGGACTTCAGGTAGAAGGTAAAGATGAGATACGCACCATAGTAACCGGTGTTACAGCAAGCCAAGCACTTATTGATGCCGCCATTGAAAAAAATGCCGATGCTATTTTGGTACACCATGGCTACTTTTGGAAAGGTGAGTCGCAACCAATCACTGGCATGAAAAAACGTCGTGTGGCTGCGCTTTTAGCTAACGACATCAATTTATTTGCCTATCATTTACCTTTAGATATTCACCCTGAAATTGGCAACAACGCTCAGCTAGCGAAATTACTTGATATTGAGATCGAAGCAGGCTTAGAGCCAGTCAATAACAGTGTCGCAATGAGAGGGCGGTTAAAAACGCCGATAACGGGGTGCGAATTTGCTAAAAAAATAGGCCAAGTACTCAATCGCGAGCCACTAAAAAGCTTAGTGCGTAATGATAAAATTGAAACCATTGCGCTGTGCACTGGTGGTGGGCAAGGGTATATTGACTTAGCAGCCGAGCAGGGGTTAGATGCTTACTTAACCGGTGAGGCATCAGAGCAAACTATTCACAGTTCACGCGAACAAAATATCGACTTTTTTGCTGCAGGTCACCATGCCACCGAGCGATACGGTATTAAAGCGCTGGGAGAGCTTCTCGCAGAGCAATATAGTTTTGACGTAACATTTATTGATATAGATAACCCAGTGTAAACGCTTGCCGTAAAAGCAATGTCATTAATGTAACCTACTCATCATTTATCCTGAGTAGGTTATTTAAAATCTTCAAAAAAACTAACTACTTTATCAAACCACAGGAAGCTTCTATTACATTGGTACATAACAGATCTTTCGCTGCAATTATCCCGTTTAAATTAAAATGTTATTTTCTCGCCGCCAGGCAATCCAAAATAAAGGTATAAAATGGAAGGCATGTTAGCTTTAATACAGCAATATGGGTTGTTGGTTTATCTGTTACTTTTTGGCTATTGTGCTTTAAAAAGTGGGTGGTTACCCTTATTTGCAGGCTATGCTGCACATACCGGTGCACTTGATGTTGGCTATGTTGCTCTGGTAGCTTTTATGGGCGGATATTTGGGGGATGAATTACGATTTGCTCTCGCAAGAACATATGGCACTACATGGCTTGAAAAGCCAAACCGACTAGGTCGGTTATTTAAAACAGCCTCTGAGCTTGCAAATCGTTATGGCACTGCCTACATTTTTTTATATCGGTATCCAAAAGGGCTTCGTACTATTGGTGCTCTACCGATTGGGCTCACCTCGATTAGTTGGCGCCGTTTTAGCCTATTAAATACATGCTCTGCACTGGCTTGGGTCGTTGTTTTAGTTGGTGGAGGCTTTACTTTTGGCGCTACCTTTGATTCTTTTGGGGTTGAGAACCTAACAGCCCTCAGCTTATTATTTCTTTGTGTATTCTTGCTCACACTGTATCGTCTTTGGAACCAAGCTGCAGAGGTTAAAACCCATCAACAATAACAAATATAGATTTGTTTATAGCTAATAGTGTTTTTTATTTTTTAATACCCCCTGTTAATAAACTAATCACCGCAGTTTTTCAGGGGGTAATATATTTAGCTAAATAAAGATTTAATAAATCAAAGAGCTTCCGGATTTATTGTACGACGTATTTTTATCCATGCATCACCGACAACTTCATGGGCAAATTGAGTTACCACTAATAATGCTTTTACGTTGGGTATGAGTTGCTTGTACCACGGGTAAGCGGCAAAGTTGTGGTAGTCAGTTGCTGCAGGGATCACAGTGATACCTTGTGCATTAAATAAATTTATTGCTCTGGGCATATGGCTTACAGAAGTAACTAAAGCGGTATTATAGTCGACAAGTTTTGAGGCTAAAAATGCGGCTTCTTGCGCTGTGTCCATTGCGTTTGGATTTTGTACAATACGATTTTTATTAATACCCAAGCTAATTGCCGTTTTATACATGAGTGCGCTGTTGGTGATTTTTTCATAACCCCCACCCGATACAATTAGCTGAGCTCGCGGATATATATTTGTGAGCCTAATGCCTTCCACTAAACGTGTTAATGCACAATTTCCTAGCTGACTATTAGCGCTGAGTGCCGGGTTAGGGTTTATATCACAGCCAAGCACCACAATTTTGTCTATTTTGGGGTGCTTAAGGAAATTAAAAGCCAATGAAGTAGGTTGATTATGTTTAATCAATAAGTTGGCAAACCAAGGCGTGCTGGCAAGTAGTAAGGTTGCGAGACTCAAAAAAGATAAGGTAATAACAAGCTTTCGTTGTTTGAGTGCAAAAATAAGTAGTATTAGACTGAGCAAGCCCAGTAATGGTAACGGCATAAGTAAGCCGCCCAGTATTTTTTTAAGTTCAAACATAATGAGTAACACGGTTGAATATATTTACCAATATGTTACTCATAAGCTTAAGATTTATCGACCGTTATTTAATTTACAGGTGTTTAAAAAGTGACGGTAAACAGGGTTGTCTTTCATCTCTTTTTTCATCGCTAAGTACATCGGGCGGGTTAAACCAAGCGCGCCCAATGGAATTGACTTAATTAACCCCTGGCTTTCATAAGGGGTAACTAGCCAGTCGGGTAGGGCCGCTACCCCCATACCTGCACTGACTAATTGAAATATAAGTAAACCTTGATCAACTGTTTTAAGCGTGCCATCAAAACGCGCATTTTGAATAAAATGCTTAAATATATCTTGGCGCTCACGCGGAATAGGGTAAGAAATAATAGTTTCGTTTTTTAAATCAAGCGCAGTTACGTAGGCTTTTTTAGCTAAGTCATGATCCGGCGCCACTATTAGCTTAAGTTTAAAGTCAAATAGGTGGGCGTATTCTAGTTTGTCGGGTTCACGCACATCTGATGTAAGCACTAGGTCTAATTCATCATTTAATAAGTCTGGGATGGCGTCATAGCTAAAACCACGCTCGTAATCAATCTTTATGTCAGGCCAAAAATTATTAAACTCTTTAATAGTAGGCAACAACCAATGAAAACAGGCATGACATTCTACGCTTAGACGCAACTGTGATATTGGCTGATTTAAACTTTCTTTTAATCGGCATTTAGTTGCTTCTAATTTAGGTAATATGTCGTGTGCCAATTCAAGTAACAACATACCTTGAGGTGTAAATCGGACGGGTTGAGTTTTTCGCTCGAACAACTGACAGTCTAATTTATTTTCTAAGTCCTTGATTTGATGTGATAAAGCTGACTGAGTTAAAAATAGCTCGCGGGCTGTATTAACTAACGATCCCGTTTCTTTGAGGGTCGCTATAGTTTTCAGGTGTTTAATGTCAATCATCTTTAATAAATCTCATGGCTATGGTGAGTATTGCTTAGATTAACTACATACTACGCCTATATAAAAATCGTTTCAACGTCTAGATGGCTATAATAATGAGGTTTGGTGTGTTTTTTACTACAAACATTAAATTTATTAACTTTACACAGTCAGATGATCTTTTGTTATTTTTTTGTTGTTGAATTTAGCTCATGTTAAATAAGGTGTTAAATGGGGGCTTGTCGATGATTGTGAAATCAATAGGTCCTAATGTTATCTAAAAATTTGTAATGAATTTTTATATCGGTGAATTACATAAATTAGGTTTAATAGTTAAACAGAAATTAAAAACAGAGTAGGGTGAGTTTGGTTATGGAATAAGTTATGTTTTTAACAATTACTATGTTGTTGTAAAACATGTTGTTAAGGTTAGCATCAAGGCTTAATTGGTATGCTCTTACAAACTGGGTTAAATTATTTAAGAGTATTAAAGCGAGTAAGCACAGCGGTCAGTTTAATCCTGAATACTTGAGGTTGTAAATTCCAGCTGTGCTTAGCTTCTTAAAGAGGGGTGTGTATTAGTGAAATAGCCTCTTTTGCTGTAACCGGTTTTGATTTTAAAAAGCCTTGCCCGTAATCACATTGGGTTTTTTGTAAAATAGTAAGTTGTTCAGCAGTTTCTATTCCCTCGGCTATAACAATAAGATCTAAAGAAATAGCTAAGGTTAAAATAGCATCTATTAACGGGTTGGCAGTAGTTTTTAAATTATCAATAAAGCTTTTATCAATTTTTAGCACATGAATAGGCAGTTGATGCAAGTAACCTAAGGCAGAGTAGCCAGTGCCAAAATCGTCTAGGCAAAGCAACACTTTTAAAGGCGATAATCCTTGTATAATTTGCGTCGCTAATTCTAAATTTTCAATTAACCCCGACTCTGTTATCTCAAGACACAATGAGCCTAATGGTAGTTGGTGTTTTTTATAAATTTCATGGAGCTGCTCTACAAACTCTAAGCTGGCAAAGTGTCGAGACGATACATTAACCGTGACACGTATAAAGCGATGACCTTGTTGTTGCCACAAAGCAATATGTTGCGCTGCGAGGTCGAGTAAATGCAAGTCTAAGTTAATAATTTGCCCGGTCTTTTCTGCAATTGGAATAAAGTCGCTCGGTGATACAAACCCTTTCTTTGGATGATGCCAACGTACGAGAGCTTCAAACCCTATAACTTCACTACTGTTAATAGTAAATATAGGCTGAAAATACAGTTCAAATTCATTATGCTCAATACCGTGCTGTAAGTCGTTTTCAAGATCTGCATGCGTTTTTAGCTTATTACGCATCACATTATTAAAAAATTTAACTTGACCACGTCCTGATGATTTTGCCTCATACATAGCCGCATCGGATTGTTGTAATAATACAAATGCTTCATCATTTACGTTGTCACTAAATGCTACGCCAATGCTGGTGGACGGCTGCAGTAAATGGCCATCAATATTAACGGGTTCAGATAGTGCCGTTTTAATACGAGTCAGGGCAACGTTTACTTGATCACGATGACTAAGATTTTCCATGAAAATAGCAAACTCATCGCCACCTAAGCGAGAGAAAGTATCGGTATTGCGAACGGTTTCAGTAATAAGCTTACATATAGCAATTAAAAAGTGATCGCCTACTTCATGGCCTAATGAATCATTAATACTTTTAAAGCGGTCAAAATCCAGATAGAGCAGGGCATGAAATGTGCCTTTTTTTGCGCGATTTAGGCGTAAAATTGCATGCTTCATCCTTTCTATTAACAGCGAACGGTTTGCAAGCCCAGTTAGCTCATCGTGCAGCGCTTTGTGCTCAAGCTCTTGACGAGCTAAATGCCTATCTATAACCATGCTTATTTGTCGACTTACATAGGTTAGCAACGAGCTATCATGTTCATTGTAATAATGTTGATTGTCATAGCTTTGCACGACAATAACGCCACTCATGCGCTCATTAACTTTAAAAGGCACGCCTAGCCATGAATCCGCTTGTTCACCTACTAGCTTAAAATGACCTTGTGCAATATGTTCAAAGTATTGCTGTTTATTGAGTAACAGTGGGCGTTCATTAATCAGCAAATAGTAAGAGGCTGTTTCTTTTAGTTGCTCTTTTGAAATAACTTTGTGGGTATTTGTTTGTACACCGCCTTCAACAGTATAAACAAAGTCGAGCGCGTCTTCTTTTTTGTCGTACAGCGCAATAAAAAAGTTACTCGCAGTCAATAAGCTGTCAATAATCGCATGCAAAGATTGAAAGAAGGTGTCTAAATTTTGTGCTTTATAAGTTAAATTAGCTATTTGCAATAGGCTGCTTTCTAATTTTTGTGCATTGTTTAGCTGCATAACAGTGTCTTGCAAACTATTAACGGTATTCACTTGATTGATTTTTGCACTTAGTAAGTGAGCTACGGTGGTTAAAATCTCTAAATGTGAACTAGTAAAGTAATTTTTTATTGGGTGCTCACAGTCTATAACCCCTAGGACACGATCTTTGTATATCAAGGGTACGCATATTTCTGATTGAGCCGGGCGCTCATCAGCTATATAACGGTTGTCTTTAGTTACATCGCCAATTATTAAAGCTTGCCCTGTGGATGCTGCATAACCTGTAATGCCTTCGCTAAAGCGAATGATTTTTCGCTCAGATTGATAACTGATATGCCCGTTTTTAATACCCATAGAAGCTACTTGATTTAGCAAAGACTGACTGTCATCTGCTAAGTAGATAACACAATCTACAAACCCAAGTCGATTAACAACTTGTGTGGTGACGTAACTAAAAAGCGTTTCTAACGTATTCAGTTGCAATAAACTTGATGAGAACTGATTAATTATACTCAATTGATCCGTTTTAGTTTCGAGCGCTTTAGTGGTATCGATAGTATTCGACATAGGCAGCTTTGGGAGGCCTTATAATTATTATTAAAGGTACATACGTTAACCTAATATTAACGTTTCTACAAAATAAAACGGTAAATGAGAATCATCAAGTGTAAAGTTAACTTTATATGTAGTATCTGAGGATTATTTCTAATAAGCCCTTTACTCGAAATCACCATATGCCTATGATCAGTTAACTTAAGCATTAGGACTTTACGATGACGAGCAAAATGACAACTTTAACGATTACTAGACCCGATGATTGGCATGTTCATTTACGTGATGGAGATCAGTTAAAAGATACGGTGCGTGATATTAGCCGTTATATGGGCCGCGCGATTATTATGCCAAATTTAGTTCCGCCAGCAACGTGTACAGAAACCGCATTATCGTATCGAGAGCGAATTATGGCTGCAAAACCTCAAGGGCAGTTTGAACCTTTAATGGTGCTTTACCTTACCGACAAAACGACGCCTGATGAAATAAAAAAAGCAAAAGCGACAGGTAAAATTTTTGCAGCTAAACTCTACCCAGCGGGCGCAACAACTAACTCAGATTCTGGTGTAACATCAGTAAAAAATATTTATCCAGTATTAAAAGCAATGCAAGAAGTTGGCATGCTTTTACTCGTACATGGTGAAGTTACTGACTCTTCTATTGATATATTCGATCGTGAAAAAGTGTTTTTAGATACTATTTTAGGCGACGTTGTCGCAGATTTTCCTGAGCTTAAAATTGTCCTTGAACATATAACAACAAAAGATGCGGTAGAGTTTGTTGAAAATGCTTCGGCTAATGTAGCAGCTACAATTACTGCGCATCATTTGTTATATAACCGCAACCATATGCTAGCAGGGGGTATACGCCCACATTATTATTGCTTACCTATATTAAAGCGTAATATTCATCAACAAGCGCTCATGGCGGCAGCTACAAGTGGTAGTAAAAAATTCTTTTTAGGCACGGATTCAGCCCCGCATTACAAAGACAAAAAAGAGGCAGCATGTGGCTGTGCGGGTGCTTATACTGCGCACGCAGCTATTGAACTTTATGCTGAAGCTTTTGAAGAGGCTGGGGCGCTTGATAAGTTAGAGGGCTTTGCAAGTCACTTCGGCCCAGATTTTTATGGTCTAGCGCGTAATAAAGACACTATTACCTTAGAGAAAGCACCTTGGACAGTGCCAGCAAGTTATTCGCTAGGGGACTCAGAAGTTGTACCAATCAAAGCAGATAGTGTTATTGACTGGCAAGTTAAATAATTAGAATTTAAAACCACCTAAAACTAAGGTGGTTTTTTTATTTTAAGTTAGCAAAAAGCTGTGCAGATCGGCCATATTTTAAAAAAATACACTCTGTTTATAAAAAACACAAATTATGAACTGTTTATCCCGTTAAAAATTAGAAACTTACAAAGAAAGTAATAAATCGATGAATCTTCAAAAATAAATCCCAATTAATAGAGCTAAAAAAATATTAATGTGTTAACCTTAATTGGCTTTGAGTTTTTGCGTATTGAATTACGGTATTGTGCTGCGTTTAAGGTTACCGGTTTGGTTATTACTTCTTCCTGTACTATCACCTCCAGTTTTTTGGGCATTGACTCAGGGAGGATATTGCCATAATAATATGGCTGAATTTTAATTATTGACTTACAGGAAAATTTAGTATGTCGGTTACTGGTAAAGTAAAATTTTTCAACGAAGCTAAAGGCTTTGGTTTCATTGAACAAGAAAATGGTCCTGACGTGTTTGTACATTTCAGCGCAATCACTGGTTCTGGTTTTCGCACTCTTAGCGAAGGTCAAGCAGTGACTTTCAGCATCAAGCAAGGTCAAAAAGGCCCAGAAGCTGAGAACGTAGAAGTAGCATAATTTATTATGTGAACCTAAGTTCATCGTGGTGAAGCACTAACCTGTTTCACCATAATTTATTAAAATCTGCACAACTTATTGAACTTTCTAAACCATTCCTTTTTTATACCTTTCTTCAGTTAAACTTCTATCTATCTATCTATCTATCTATCTATCTATCTATCTATCTATTTAATTTAAACCTTGATGATTTAAATATTCTATCGGGCATTAAAGATTCTTTATTTAACCTTACGATTAGTCTATCTGACTCTAATCCTTCAGGGATGATACAACTGCTTAAGGTTGAGATTGGGGCTTGGAAAAATATTAAAAATAGATAAGACCTTTAGGCCAATAAAGATAAAAAACACAGGTGTTAATAAAAATGATTTTTTGTAATCATCTTCCCCTCCTTTGTATTGCTTTTTATTAAATCTGCACGTCATTATTATTATGCGATGAATAACCTAATAATAACGATTAGCTGTATTTTTTGTGTAAAAAGCGTTAAAAAACCTTCGAAATGAATATTCGGGACAGAAAATTAGCTTATTTTTAATTTTTTTCAGCAACGATTAAGTTAATTTTAAATGTTATATTTTTGTTTACATTAACAGTGGTGGTTATCGTTATTCTTACTATATCAGGGCTTACAGAAATTGTGTTTATCACGTTAGTTATAATAATGTTAATTTTTTTGTTCAAGCCCAGTAAATATCTTACAAACAAGCTGATTTATTTATAGGTTATGCTAAACATGAAGTTGACATGACATGATGCATTTAGCATTATTGGTAAGTTGATATCTATTAAAAGATATCAGGGTTGTCTTCCCCATAGCGGGTTGATAATTAAATTATAAAAGTAACATTACTTAATTGGTTGGGAACTATGTCTGTTAAAATCAGAAAGAGTCTTGTAGCAACTGCGTTGGTTGGCGCTTTTGCATTTGCAAGCAGCAATGTGATTGCAGATCCTTTGAATGACGTGCAAAAAGCAGGTCAAACAATTCAAAAGGCTGCGGTTAAGTCTCAAACTAAAATTGACAATGTATATGGTCAAACTCAGGAGCTAATCGCTGAGTACCGTAGCATCGTTGATGAGACTGAACTTATGAAAGTGTACAACGATCACGTAGCACGTTTGGTCGCAGACCAAAACGCGTCTATCGCATCGTTCGATCGTCAAATCGCGACTATCGATAACACTAAACAAAACGTTGTGCCTTTGATGTATCGCATGATCGATACGCTTGAGCAATTCATCAAAGCGGACGTTCCATTTAACCTTGAAACTCGTCTTGGACGCGTTGAAAGATTACGTGAGATCATGGCATCTGCATCTGTAACAACGTCTGAAAAGTTCCGTCAGGTTCTTGAAGCATACACTGTTGAAACAGCATACAGCTCAGCTGTAACTGCTTCTCAAGGTACTTTAGATGTTGATGGTCGTAGCATTAACGTTGATATCGGTCGTTTAGGTCGTATTACTTACGTAGCGCAATCATTCGATCTAAAACACGCTTGGGTGTGGGATAACAACACTAAACAGTGGAAAGAATTAGGTGAAGAATACCTAAAACCTGTTAAAGAAGTGATCCGTATGGCACGTAAGCAAGCGACACTAGAACTTGTTAAACTACCAATTTTTGGCGCGGAGTAATCAATAATGAAGAAACTATTTAAAGGTTTTGCTGTTGCAGCAGTACTGTCTGTTTCTGCCGGTACCGCGCTTAATGCACATGCAAATACTGACGCTTTAGATAAAATTCTTGAGCAAGTAAAGCAAGAGCGTATCTCTGAAGGAAAAATCAATAAGCAACGTGAACAAGAGTTCTTGTCAGATCGTGCTGATAAGCAAGCGTTACTTAACAAAGCGAAAAGCCAACTAGCTGCTGAAAAAGCACGTGGTGATCGTCTTAGCAAAGAATATGCACAAAACGAAAATACTTTAGCGGAAAAAGAGCAAGCTCTTCAAAACGCTCAAGGTACGTTAGGTGAAATGTTTGGTGTTGTTCGTCGTGCAGCAGCAGATGCGATTGGTTCAATTGAAGCATCTTTAGTAAGTGCTGAAAAACCAGGTCGTGCTGAAGTACTTCGTTCATTAGCAGCAGCTAAAGAACTTCCAACTGTTCGTGAATTAGAAGAACTTTGGATTTCACTTCAAACAGAAATGACTGAATCAGCAAAAGTTTCAACGTTTGAAACTGAAGTTGCTGGTCTTGACGGTAACCCGTCTATGAAAAAAGTAACACGTATCGGTAACTTCAACTTAGTTACAGACGACGGATACTTAATCTACTCACCAGAGACTAAATCTATTCAGCCTCTAGGTAAGCAACCTGACAGCTATATCCTTAAAGGTATTTCTGATTTAGAAGGTACTTCAGCTGATAACTACGCTGGCGTATACGTGGATCCTACACGTGGTGCAATTTTACGTATTAACACTCAGAAAAAGTCTCTTATGGAGTACTACGAGCAAGGTGCTGAAGTTGGTTACATCATCACAGTATTACTTGTTGTAGGTCTTTTAATCTTCTTAGTACGTTTCGTTGATTTAGCGCTTACTACTTCTAAGATCAAAGGTCAGCTTAAGAACTTGTCTACACCGAATACAAATAACCCACTGGGTCGTATTCTTAAAGTGTACTCTGACAACAAAAACCAAGATGTTGAAAACCTTGAGCTTAAACTCGATGAAGCGATTCTTCGTGAAACGCCACGCATCGAAGCGGGTATTAACATCATCAAGATCCTTGCTGCTATCGCACCATTACTAGGTCTACTAGGTACGGTAATCGGTATGATCCTAACGTTCCAAACAATCACATTGTTCGGTACGGGCGATCCGAAGATCATGGCTGGTAACATCTCTCTAGCACTTGTAACTACAGCGCTAGGTCTAATTGCAGCTCTACCACTTATCCTACTTCACTCTATTGTTGCAGGTCGTAGTAAGTCGGTATTACACATCCTTGATGAGCAAAGCGCGGGTATCATCGCGACTCACGCGGAGAAGGAGAAAGCCTAATGCTAGTCCTGATGGAGATCTGGGAATCTATCAGGGATTTTGTTGGCACAGGCGGCCAGGTTTTATACGTGGTCGCGATAGCACTCTTTCTTATGTGGGTTTTAATGATTGAGCGCTATTGGTTCCTACTTGCTGAATTTCCTCGTTTAACGAAGGATATTGTAGCCAAGTGGGATGCCCGCCAAGACACTACGTCTTGGTACGCACACAGAATCCGTGAAGCATGGATTTCTGAAGCGTCTGAAAAATTAGATCAGCGTATGTTGTTGATTAAAACATTAGTAGCTGTATGTCCTTTAATAGGCTTACTTGGCACTGTTACGGGTATGATCGCGGTTTTTGAAACCATGGCAACCCAAGGTACAGGTAATGCACGTTTAATGGCATCAGGCATATCAATGGCAACAATCCCAACAATGGCTGGAATGGTTGCGGCACTATCTGGGGTATTCTTTAGCTCACGCCTTGAGGCAAGAGCGAGAATGGTGAAAGCCAAACTTGTAGATAGTATGCCTCATCACTAGAGAGAGAATTAAATATGGCACGTAAACAACGTTTTCGTGAAGAAGAAGAAGCAGCGGTAGATATGACGCCAATGCTTGACATCGTATTTATCATGCTTATTTTCTTTATCGTAACTACATCGTTCGTTAAAGAGGCTGGTATCGAGGTCAATAAACCAAAAGCTGCCCAAGCTACGAAGCAAAAAAATGCTAATATTTTTATTGCTATTCGTAATGACGGTGCAATCTGGATTGATAAACAGCAAGTTGATGTTGAACGTGTTTCAGCAAAAATTGAAAGTTTATTAGCAGAACAACCTACAGATGTTGTAATTTTGCAAGCTGATAAAGAAGCAAAACATGGCACAGTGGTTAAAGTGATGGACCAGATTAAAGCGACAGGTGATAACCTGAGAATTTCAATAGCTGGAGATCAGTAATGATTCGTTTTCTGTTTTCACTGATTGCAGGTGGGGCAGTTACTTTCGGCTTGTTCTACTTCATGGCATACCTCATCTCTGGTGGGGCTGACCGTAATACGGAACAAAAAGAGCAGATCATAGTCGAAATTATGACGAATCCGCCTGAATCTAAGGTGCAAGAGAGGAAGCGTGTACCGCCTCCGCCTCCGCCACCGCCAAAGCAGCCGCCTAAACCGCAGCCGCCACAGCCGGAAAACAGCAACCCAAGTACGAGCTTGTCGTTTAATATGCCAAGCATCGATGTGGGAAGCACGGCTGGTGGACTGAGTGGTCCAGGTGCATTTGGACGAGATGGTGATGCGACACCGATCGTTCGTATTGAACCAAAATATCCAACACAAGCAGCACGTGATGGTAAAGAAGGTTGGGTTCAACTTTCATTCACAATTGATGAGTTAGGTGGTGTGATTGACGTTGATGTAATCGACGCAGATCCAAAACGTATCTTTGACCGTGAAGCTAAACGTGCATTGCGCAAGTGGAAATACCGTCCTAAGATCATTGACGGCAAACCACAAAAGCAAGTTGGTTTACAAGTTCAACTAGACTTTAAACTTAACCAAGGCAACTAAGGAGGCGAGTAATGAGAAATTTTTCTAAAGTAACTGCACTTGCAATTCTTATGTCTGTGTCAGGTGCAGCATTAACTGCACCTGTTTTAGCGGCGCCAGATTACGCGAAAATTGAAGAGCGTAAGAAAGCAAAAACTAAAATCATGGGCGAACGTACTGGTAAAAAAGTAATTAAAGCGTTTGATTTGTATAATGAAGATGATGTTGATGGTGCAATCGCTTTATTAAAAGAGTTAGATCCGTCTAACGACTTTGACAAAGCAACTGTTAATCGTTACTTAGGCAGCATGTATGCTCAAAAAGAGCAGTACAAAGTTGCTATTAAGTATATGAAAGCAGCGATTGCTCCAGATGTATTAAACTTTGCTGATCAGGCTCAAGGTTTAAAAACCTTAGGTGACATGTATGCAGGTACTGAACAGTACAATGCTGCAAAGCAAGCATATTCTGATTGGATGGACTTTACAGGCGAAGAAGACCCAAAAGTTTACACTCGTATTGCGCAAGCAAGCTATGAGCTTAAACAGTTTAATGAGGTTCTCGAGCCGGCAAACAAAGCAATTAAGTTAGCAAAAGAGCCTAATAAAGCTCCTTATCAACTTAAATTAGCTGCCTATTTTGAGCAAAAGCAATATCAAAATATGGTTAAAGTTGCTGAAGAAATCGTTCGTGTATGGCCTGAAGACAAAAAGTCTTGGGTAGGCTTAGGTAAGTATTATTTACAAACCGAAGAATACAAAAAAGGCCTAGCAACTATGGAAGTTGCTTACAAGAACGGTTACTTTGAAAACGAAGTTGAATACAAAGTTCTAGCTAATTTTTACTCTTTAAACGAAATTCCTTACAAAGCAGCTGTAACGCTTGAAAAGGCCGTTAAAGAAGAAAAAGTTAAACGCACTAAGCAAAACATGAGTGCGATTGCTAGTAACTACCATCGTTCGAAAGATATAGAGAAGGCTGCTAAGTACTACGAAGAAGCTGCTAAATTTGATAATGATGCTGAGCTTTATCGCAAAGCCGGTTCATTACTTCTACAATCTGAAAAATTTAGTGCTGCCGTTGTTCGTTTGAACAAAGCGTTAGAGCTTGGCTCTGACAAAAAAGGTACTATATATTCAGATTTAGCTGAAGCGTTTTACTACCAAGGCAAGTATAAGCAAGCACATGCTGCTATTACTAAAGCTATGGACGATCCAACCACACGTAGATTTGCAAAAGGTTGGGCTACATATATTAAAGATAAAGCCGCTCGCAACGGTGTTAAAATTTAATATTTAATGTACTCTAGTATTTTTAAAAAGCCCCATTGGGGCTTTTTTTATTGGAATTAACATGAACAAAACGCCTATTATTCCATTGCTCTTTTGTTTGCTTTTAGCATCATGCTCAAAGCCAGCAGATTTGTTTTCATCTTATAAAGAGGCACAAAGCGCGTTAATATCACTTAATACGGCTTTAAGTGCACAAAAGAACTTAAACAGTACAGGGCTCAGTAATGAACAACTGCCTTTTACTGATTCATATTTAGCGCGTCGCCACGCTATTTACCAGCAGCTAATGCAAATGAAGTTATCTGCTGCACAAACTCATCAAGTAAATTATTTGGTGATTGCTGAGCGGTTTCCAGAGCGTTATTTTGCATGGCCTGCACACACTGATGTGCTATCAAACATGCTTTCGATAGTTAAAAATGATGCTCAGTATAAAAACATTGAGCAGTGGCTGATATTTGTTAAATCACAGCTACAAGCCGCTGAGAAAAGTAACTTAAAGCTTAATAAAATAGAGCATAATTATTTAAAGCACTATGTGCAGCAAGCAATTAATAGTACTGACACACCTATTGAGCTTAATGAGTCTCTGAGTGTATTAAATAATTACTTAATGCAGTATAAGCCAAGAGGCAGCATTGGGTTGTCTGGTCTTGCTAATGGCAGCCAGTGGTACCAAAGTAAACTAAATTATTTTGCAAATGATGTACTTTCGCCGCTTGAGTGGCTAAGCCTTATAGATAGTAAATTTAAAACAATGCAAAGCTCAACCGAGCAATTAACGGTGGGTACGTCTGATGTATCGCAGCTTAGCGAAACATTTTTAAAAGAGACGCAAGTATTAGGTTTAGATTGGTCAACGGGTTATAGGCTACTACCTCAACTTGCTAGTACTAAGCAATTAACGGCAGCAGATAAGCGGCTCTATTTAGCGATGATGGAAACTGATCTTGGGGTGCATTACCACGCGTGGACATTATCGCAAGCGCGCTTAAATTTACTAAAACGTCTCAATATTAGTGAAGAAGATGCGAGAATATTAGTTGAGGATATTATTTTTTATCCAGGGCAATCATTTAGTTTTGCACCGCAATTACTCATTTAAACTTAAGTGCGCTACTACTTAGCGCACTTATCACACCGCTGAGTAGCAGGGTCTCTTTCTAAGTGCTGCTCTGATATTTTCTCTTCACAGTCACAGCAGTAGCCATATTGACCAATATCTATTTGACTAATTGCTGCTTCAAGCTTGTTCATTCGTTCAATTAACGGATTATACTCATTACCTAATTGTTGAGCGGCTAAATCAAGCCACTCTTCATTAGATGTTTGGGTTAGGATGCAGAGTAAGTTTTGATGTGTAGGGTGAGTTGATTGTGACAACAAACCTAATATCGTTGCTTTAACACTTTCTATTTCATCGTTTAGTCGTTGCTGATGGTGCATTAGCAGTATAACCCTTAAGTTAATTTGTAGTGATACTGCTATTATCTATTTAGATTTGTTTAGGTGTTATGATTTGCATCAAATTGTGGCGCTTTCGCATATTTCTTTAATACTTCGGCTACCTCATCCTTTGCTTTTAAACGACGAATTTCATCAAATAATAGCCCAGCTTGTGGATATTGGCGTTTTAAATAACCAAGCCATTGCTTTGTTCGAGATGCAAAATATTTATTATCTTTGCTAGCTGTTTGGTGCATAGATGAATGAATAATATGGTGTAAAATATTCTCCCAAGTGAGCTCGTTGTAGCTTTCGTTATTAACTTGCGCTTTAATTTTTCTTGCGAGATCAGGATGTGAAAGGGCGCCACGACCAATCATCAAATCACGACAACCACTGCGTTTTTGGCATAAAAGTGCATCTTGTATTTGCCAAATTTCGCCATTGGCGACCACTGCAATTTTTTTATCTTTGACCAAAGGAGGAATTTTTTCCCAATAGGCGGGTGGATTGTAGCCATCGCGTTTAGTACGTGCATGTATAGCAATGCTGTTAGCACCCGCGCTAACAACGGCATCGACAATTTCTTGGCTGTTACTATCATCATCAAAACCTAAGCGAATTTTAGCACTTACTTCATGCTCATCATCAACGGCATCCCTTACCGTTTTTATAATCGAGTACATATGTTCTGGATCTTTGAGTAATACAGCACCGCCTTTGCTTTTATTGACTGTTTTTGCTGGGCAACCAAAGTTTAAATCAACGCCATGAGAGCCTAAGCCAATTGCTTTTACAGCGTTTTCTGCTAATACGTCGGCTACTTGGCCTAATAACTGAATACGAACCGGAGTACCACTACGAGTGAGTCCCGCATTTTTAAGTTCAGGGCAATAACGGTGGAATACTTTATCTGGAAGGCAAGTATCTACAACACGGATAAATTCGGTCACACAAAGATCGAAGCCGCCTATGTCGGTAAGTAGTTGCCGCATTTTAAAGTCAACGACACCTTCCATGGGTGCTAAAATAAGTTTCATAGTGTGATTAATGTATTACTAAAAAAGGAGCGCCAGTTTACCTGTAAATCATAAATTGATAAAACGCTTATTAAAGTTCATGGTTAGTTAAATAACTTATTTGCAAAAAAAATAGAAAATTTGAAAGTTTTTAGTTTAATACCGGTCTACTTTTATAATGATGTTCAACAAGTTTAAAAGGTAATTAAAAATGAATACAATAAAGAAAAACTCAATTGCATTAACATTAGGCGCAGTGGTTGTTGGCAGCGCAAGTATGGCGAGTACTGATGTTCAAGCTAATCCATTTGAGTTTCAACAAATGGTAGCTGGTTATCAATTAGACGCTGGTGAAGGCAAGTGCGGCGAAGGCAAATGTGGCGGCGACGCTAAAGCGAAAAAAGAAGGCAAGTGCGGCGAAGGAAAATGTGGCGGCGACGCTAAAGCGAAAAAAGAAGGCAAGTGCGGCGAAGGTAAATGCGGCGGTGATGCTAAGGCCAAAAAAGAAGGTAAGTGCGGCGAAGGTAAATGTGGCGGCGATGCTAAGGCTAAAAAAGAAGGCAAGTGCGGCGAAGGTAAATGTGGCGGCGATGCTAAGGCTAAAAAAGAAGGCAAGTGCGGCGAAGGTAAATGTGGTGGCGATGCTAAGGCCAAAAAAGAAGGCAAATGTGGCGAAGGTAAATGTGGTGGTAGCCACTAAACTTTTCTTTTTCAGATAAGTGAGAGGGCCATTAGGCCCTTTTTATTTAATATGAGGTTTTATTATGGCTCAAAATCAAACGCCTAACTTTGGCATGGTCGGTTTAGGCTTGCGAAGAGAAATGCTTGATGAGCTTGAGCATGCTATACCAAAACAAATTGAGTTTATGGAAGTGGCTCCAGAGAACTGGTTAAAGCTAGGTGGGCGCTTTGAAAAGCAATTTAAACAGTTAACTAATAATAATCACTTTGTTTGTCATGGTTTGTCACTTTCTATTGGCTCGCCTGAGCCGCTCGATATTGAATTTATAAAGTCGTTAAAATCTTTCTTTGATCACCACAATATTAAGGCCTATAGCGAACATTTAAGCTATTGCTCAGGTAAAGGCCATATGTATGACTTAATGCCAATTCCTTTTACTGAAGAAGCGATTAAACATGTCGTTTCCCGGGTTAAGCAGGTACAAGATATATTAGAGCGACCACTTGTGCTGGAGAATGTGTCTTATTATGGGGCCCCTGGCCAGCAACTATCAGAGCTTGAATTTACCAATGCTATTTTAGAAGACGCAGACTGCCAGCTGCTATTAGACGTTAATAATATTTATGTGAACTCGATTAATCATGGTTATGATGCACAAGCGTTTTTAAGTGGGCTACCAACTAATAAAATTGCCTATTGCCATGTTGCAGGTCACTACAATGAAGCTGATGATCTCATTATCGATACGCACGGTGCTGATGTTATCGACCCTGTCTGGCAATTGCTCGATAGCGCATATCAAGCACATGGTGTTTTTCCCACACTGCTAGAGCGAGATTTTAATATTCCGCCTATTAATGTGTTAATCAAAGAGTTGGATATAATCCATCAATTACAAGCAAAGCATCTTAAGTTGTTATCAACAGCACAAAGCGCTTAGCTTTTTATGCTTAACAAGTACTTGCTATTTTAGGGTTTCAAAAGAGTTGTTGTTATGAGTTTTATTGATGTACAAAATGAGTTTATGGCCCATATTCGAGAGCCTAATAAGCAGCCCTGTCCAACTGATGTTGAAGACAGACGAATGGCCATTTACCGGGATCTGTTTTTTAATAATATTAATGGCTTTGTTTCATCGGCATTTCCAGTTTTAAAAACACTCTATAGTGATCAACAGTGGCTATTACTGGTTCGTCAATTTTTTAGTGAACATGATTGCCAGTCTCCTTATTTTTTAGATATTGGTGAAGAATTTATTACCTATTTAATGACAAGCTATGTACCTAAAGAGTCTGATCCGGTATTTATGCTGGCGCTAGCCCATTATGAATGGATTGAACTAGACGTGTCTGTAATGAAGGCTGACCCCCTTGAGGTTGTTCTGAGCGACAACAAGCTTACTCATTCTCCTTTGTATTTATCTAAAACAGCGCGTAACTTAAGCTACGACTATCCCGTGCAACATATTAGTGAAGAATTTCAACCTCAACAGCCTTCAGAGCAGCCGTATTTCTTTGTTGTTTATCGCGATGAGGATGATGAAGTGCAATTTTTGGCAACCAACGCCATGACCGCCATGCTACTGTCTATTATTGAAAATGATGCGGGGATTACGTTTGAGCAAGTTTGCCAACAGGTTAGTGAAAATGCACCACAATTTAATCTAGAGCAAATAACACAAGGGGCACTGAGTACCTTAACAGCTATGGCACAGCGGCAAATTATAGTGACAAAAAATCAAGACTAAGCTCTTTATTGATTATTTCACATCGTCTATTATAGCGCCTTTATTTGTTGTGCTTAATAAAAGGTTGTACCCATGTCAGATGATAAAGACTTTAAAGACCCGTTCAATGCGGCTTACTTTTTTGCATTCTTAGCCGTATTTGCTGGAATAGGGTGTTTAAATGCCATTTTAGGTTGGATCACCAGCTTAACTTAATCAGGTTTTATTTTAAGGCTGTTGTTTTTCATCAGCCTTACATTTTTATCACTTCCCTCTCCCGACACTTTATAATTATCGCAAACTCGCAATTTACGACCACTTAA
Source organism: Pseudoalteromonas sp. RW-H-Ap-1 (assembly GCF_048318575.1). Taxonomy (GTDB): domain Bacteria; phylum Pseudomonadota; class Gammaproteobacteria; order Enterobacterales; family Alteromonadaceae; genus Pseudoalteromonas. Next base: position 1,978,016 of record NZ_CP166996.1, on the reverse strand, counting down.
GGTTATAATCACCTGCTTTGTAATATTAATCATTGAGCAGTTAAAATTATGACTCAAGTAACACCAGCAATTATCAAAAACAGCATTACTACAATTGCTGATTATCCTAAAGCGGGCATTATGTTTCGCGATGTAACAACCCTAATGGCAAACCCTGAAGCGTTTAAAGCAACCATAGATGCATTTATTGATGCTTATAAAGACCAAGGTTTTACTAAAATTATCGGCACTGAATCACGTGGCTTTATTTTTGGTGCACCGCTATCTTATGCCTTGGGTATCCCTTTTATCCCTGTTCGTAAACCCGGTAAATTACCGCGCGAAGTTATTCGCCAAGATTACCAACTCGAATATGGCGAAGATACACTAGAGCTTCATACTGATGCGATTGTAGCCGGTGATAAAGTATTATTAGTCGATGACTTGTTGGCGACCGGTGGTACAATTGAAGCAACAGCCAAGTTGGTTGCAAAATTAGGCGGAAACGCCACAGATGCTGCCTTTGTTGTATCACTTCCAGAGCTTGGTGGTGAGCAACGCATTGAAAAAATGGGCATCAATATTTTAAAATTGGTTGAATTCGAAGGCGAATAATCGATGAGTTATCAGGTTCTAGCGAGAAAATGGCGTCCTCAAACCTTTCATGAATTGGTTGGGCAGTCTCATGTAAAACAGGCGTTGGTAAACGCGCTGACTCAAAATAGACTGCATCACGCTTATTTATTCACTGGAACCCGTGGTGTTGGTAAAACCACCATTGCTCGTATTTTTGCCAAAAGCTTAAATTGTGATGAGGGGATATCTGCCACACCATGTGGTCAATGTAGTAGCTGTGTTGATATAGAGGCAGGGCGCTACATTGATTTACTCGAAATAGATGCGGCTTCACGCACCAAAGTTGAGGATACGCGTGAGATCCTCGATAACGTTCAATATGCGCCAACGCGCGGACGTTACAAAGTATATCTCATCGATGAAGTACACATGTTGTCAAAGCACAGCTTTAATGCGTTATTAAAAACGCTTGAAGAGCCGCCTGAGCATGTGAAGTTTTTGCTCGCAACCACCGATCCTCAAAAATTACCAGTGACTATTTTATCTCGCTGTTTACAGTTTAATCTGAATGCATTGTCGCAAGCTGAGATTAAGCAACAGCTTGAGCATGTGCTTACTCATGAGCAGCTTAACTTTGATAATGATGCGCTAAGTATTATTGCCAAAGCGGCCGATGGTAGTATGCGAGATGCATTAAGTCTGACCGATCAGGCGATTGCTCAAACAAATGGTGATATTAAAAATCAAGCGGTACAAGACATGCTTGGTTTAATGGACACGCATTACAGTCAGAGCTTACTTGCTGCATTATTAGCGCAAGATGGCACTGCACTGATGAATGAAGTTGCACAAGTCGCTAGCCGAAATCCAAATTACATTGCGCTGCTTGACGATTTAATTGCGCTAACGCATGTGATTCAATTGAGTCAATTAGTCCCTGAAGCGGCGGCGCTTGATAGCAATAACGCTGATTACATTGAGCATGTTGCAGCGCATACCCATGCTCAACAAATTCAAGTGTATTACCAGCTATTACTTAACGGCAAAAAAGATTTACAATGGGCACCTGAGCCTCGTTTAGGGTTCGAAATGATTATGCTCAGATTGCTAGCATTTGAACCTACGCAGCTGCAAACCAATCAACCTGAACCTAGCTCACAAGCTACGCCAGAGCAAAATAGTGCAGGGCGGGCTAATGCACTGCGTGATATTTTAAATAAAAATAAGCCAGCGCAGAGTAATACTCCTCAAACTCAGCCATTAGCAAGTAATACGCAGCCAACAAAAGCCGCTGAGCCTGAGGTTTCACAGCCTGATAATAGCCAAACACAACTTGAGCAAAGCCAGGTACAAAGTCAGTCTCAAATTGTCGATAACCCTCCTGTAATAAGTGATGAACAAGCGCAGCGTCAAAGCGAAGATGATGCCTACATGCAGCACAGTGATGTAGAACAAACCATTGCCGCACAATACGATGATGTAATGAGTAGCGCTGTTGATCAAGGGTTTAACCCTGAGTTAGCAAATGCCACGAGTAACGCAGAACAGTCTGCGTCATCAATGGGTGAGCAAGAAGCGCGAGCACAGTCAGCAATAGCGCGTATTTTACGCGATAGAAACATTTCGGGTGCCGGTAAGCTTTCAAGTGCCGCTATTGAAAAGCCAACTGAAGAAAAACCAGCACCGACAAAATCCGAATTTAGTCGTCCGGTGGGCAATGAAGCACAAACTGTATCGCAGCAGCCACCGCCATGGGATAATGAGGTGAGCGATGACCTGCAAAAAAAGCCTCAGCTCCCAGCACAGGGGAGCCAAGCTCAGGTAGCAAATAAGCCAGCCAGTAAAGTTGACTTTAAAGCAAAGCATCAAACGATTACTGAAAATTTAGCACCGGAGCTATTAGAGCAAATTAACCCGCAAAAACCAGCACCTGTTGTTGAACAAAAGCCTAGTATTGTGGTTCCAGATGATTTTCAAAGCCCAATTAGTGAAATTAGATTTGCCCATCAACAAGACGAGTGGGCCTATTTAATAAAGCGTATGGAACTTGGCGGACGTATGCGCCAGTTTGCATTGCACTCAATTTTTACCAAACAAGACAATCATTTCCATATTGAAGTGGATGAATCGCAAAAGCACTTAGATACGCCAATGTTACGTCAAAAGTTAAATGTGGCGTTATCTAGTATTTATGGACACAACGTTGAGCTTAATATTGATTTTGCTAGCGGGGTGATTGACTCACCTTATTTGATTCAACAAAAAATTGATGCAGGTCGTCACCAGCAAGCGATTGATGTGATCACCAGTGATGAAAATATAGTACAATTTCAACAGCTATTTAGCGCTGAAATTGACGAAAACAGTATTCAGGCATTGTAATTAACGACCAGTGCCCTTATTTATACTCCAGTTAATGTATTAAAAGAAAGAGAGACGATTATGTTTAAAGGTGGAATGGGTAACATGATGAAGCAAGCGCAGCAAATGCAAGAGCGCATGCAAAAAGCCCAAGAAGAAATCGCAACAATGGAAGTGGTTGGTGAAGCCGGTGCTGGTTTAGTGAAAGTAACTATGCTTGGTAATCACAATGTTCGTCGTGTTGAGCTTGATGAAAGCTTAATGGAAGACGACAAAGACATGATTGAAGATTTACTTGCAGCAGCGTGTAATGATGCTGTTCGCCGTGTTGCTGAAGAAACTCAAGAGCGCATGGGCAAAGTAACAGGCGGTATGCAATTACCACCTGGTATGAAAATGCCGTTCTAAGCAACTATGCAACTTTCAGATAGTTTAACATCGCTAATAGAAGCACTTCGTTGTCAGCCAGGTATTGGCCCGAAATCTGCTCAGCGTATTGCATTTCATTTATTAGAGCGCGACCGCAAAGGTGGCACTCAGCTTGGCAATGCGCTAACAAAAGCGATGACGGCTGTAGGGCATTGTCAGTCGTGCCGCACGTTTACCGAGCAAGCACAATGTGATATTTGCTTAAGCACTAAACGCCAAGACAGCGGCATTTTATGTGTGGTTGAGTCGCCTACAGATGTGTTAGCGATTGAACAGACAGGCCAATACAAAGGACTCTATTTTGTGTTAATGGGGCATTTGTCACCTATTGATGGCATAGGCCCTAAAGAAATAGGGCTAGACGTGCTTGAGCAAAAGCTTGCCCATGGCGGCATAAATGAAGTTATATTAGCCACTAACCCTACGGTTGAAGGTGAAACAACGGCTCATTATATTGCCCAGCTGTGTCATAAATACAAAGTGGGTGCATCGCGAATTGCTCACGGTATTCCTGTGGGTGGCGAGCTTGATTTAGTCGATGGCACAACCTTAATGCATGCATTTAGCGGCAGGCGCTTAGTCAGCCATGAATAGTTTATTTTAAGCTTAACTATTTGAATTTATTTTAAAAGCCTACATACATGATGTAGGCTTTTTTATTGACTTTGATTGCAATATAAACAAAAGTTTAAGGATGGTATGGCTGCAATAACCCAAAGTGCTAATGTGATTGTTGATAATTTTATCGCACTTGTTTGCCATGAACAGATAGAAATCATTTATCAAGATGATGATATTTTGTTGATCAATAAACCTAGCGGTTTGTTAAGCTTGTCGGGTAAAAACCCTCTTAACTGGGATTCGGTTCACTATAGGCTTGTTAATGGTCAACAAGGCGTTACCGCAGCGTTTCCTACTGCGATATTACCCCACCGTTTAGATTTGGGTACCTCCGGAGTGATGGTGGTAGCACTTAACGAGCAAGCAGCTAAAGCACTGAATCTGCAATTTCAATCCCGAAGTGTTAAAAAACAATACCGCGCAATGCTCTCAGGGTTGGTTGCTGAGTCTCAAGGAGTGATTACTGCGCCTATAGCAAAAGATAAAATGTTATTTCCGAAAGTGAAAATTTGCCACCAGAGCGGCAAATCCGCGCAGACTCAATTTAAAGTGGTTAAACGTTTTAACAAAGAGCAAAAAACCTTGGTCGATTTTACTCCTATAACTGGACGCACTCATCAACTTAGGATACATAGCCTAACGTTTGGCCACCCCATACTAGGATGTGATTTATATAAAAATGATTGCAGTGAGCAGAGTGCTCAACGATTATTATTGCATGCCAGCGATTTATTTTTTGTTCATCCATGCACTGATAAGCCAATGCACGGGCATGCCATAACGCCTTTTTAATTGATTAACCCATTTAAAATGTCTTTGAATGGGGTTTTTTATTTTTTTACTTGAACTTCTCACGGCTCACCCCATATTAAGTGCATAACGCAGACACTTTGCAAATTGGAGATACATAAATGACTGCAGCACAAAAAGAAACATTAGGCTTTCAAACAGAAGTAAAACAACTATTAAACTTAATGATTCACTCGCTTTATTCAAATAAAGAAATCTTTTTACGCGAGCTTGTATCAAATGCATCTGACGCAGCCGATAAACTACGCTTTTTAGCCCTTTCAAACGGTGACCTTTATCAAGGTGATGCGGATTTACGCGTACGTATAAGTGCTGATAAAGACGCTAACACAGTAACCATTTCTGATAATGGTATTGGTATGACGCGTGATGAAGTGATCAGCTCATTAGGCACCATTGCTAAGTCGGGTACGGCTGAATTTTTCAAAAACTTAACGGGCGATCAAAGTAAAGACTCACAGCTTATTGGTCAATTTGGTGTTGGTTTTTACTCAGCATTTATTGTTGCTGATGAAGTGACTGTTCGTACTCGTAAAGCTGGAGAGACTACAGCGGTTGAATGGCAGTCAAAAGGTGAAGGCGAGTACACGCTACAAGAAATCGAAAAAGAAGGCCGTGGTACAGACATTATTTTACATCTTCGTGAAGAAGAAAATGAATATGCAGATGAGTGGCGTCTTCGCAGTATCGTAACTAAATACTCTGATCATATTTCTACTCCAGTACAAATGTACAAGGCAGAAGTACCTGAGTCTGAAGGTGAAGACGGTGAAAAAATTCCAGCTGTTCCTGGTGAATGGGAAAGCATTAACCGTGCAACAGCATTGTGGACACGTGACAAATCAGAAATCTCTGAGGACGAATACAAAGAGTTTTATAAGCATGTAAGCCACGACTGGGAAGATCCGCTTAGCTGGGGACACAATAAAGTTGAAGGTAAAACTGAATACACCAGTTTGTTATACATTCCTAAAAAAGCACCCTTTGATTTATGGAACCGTGAGCGCCAAAGTGGTTTAAAACTTTATGTTCAACGCGTGTTTATTATGGATGACGCTGAACAGTTTATGCCAAGCTACTTACGTTTTGTTAAAGGCTTATTAGACTCAAACGATTTACCACTAAACGTATCGCGTGAAATTTTACAAGACAACAAAGTAACCCAGGCTATTCGCAAGGGGTGTACGTCGCGTATTATTAAAATGCTTGAGCGTATGGCTAAAAACAAAGCCGATGATTACCAAACATTTTGGAATGAATTTGGTCAGGTAATGAAAGAAGGCCCAGCTGAAGATGCGGCCAACAAAGAAAGCATTGCTAAATTACTTCGTTTTTCATCAACGCACACCGACTCAGAAACTCAAGATGTTTCACTTGAGCAATACATTGAGCGCATGAAGGACAGCCAAGATAAAATTTACTATGTGGTTGCTGACTCATTTATCGCTGCTAAAAATTCACCACACTTAGAAATCTTCCGTAAAAAAGGCATTGAAGTATTATTGCTAAGCGATCGTGTAGATGAGTGGATGATGAGCCATTTAACGGAATTTGGCGAAAAGCAATTTCAGTCAATTACCCGTGGTGATTTAGACTTAGGTAAATTAGATGACGAAGAAACTAAAAAAGCACAAGAAGAGTCTGAAAAAGAAGTTGCAGGTTTAGTTGAGCGCATTAAAACTGCATTAGGTGATGATGTTAAAGATGTACGCTTCACTCACCGCTTAACTGACTCACCAGCGTGTGTAGTGAGCGATGACAACGACATGAGCTCGCAAATGCAAAAGCTAATGGAGTCAGTAGGTCAAGCTGTTCCAGAGGCTAAGCCTGTGTTTGAATTAAACCCAGAGCACCAACTGGTTAAGCACTTAAATGATGAGCAAGACGAAGATAAGTTTGCACAGTGGTCACATGTACTACTAGACCAAGCCTTACTTGCAGAGCGCGGTACGCTTAAAGATCCGACTGGGTTTGTAACTCGCTTAAATAAACTTATGCTTGATTTAAGCAAATAAGTATTAAAAATCAATGATTGAGTCAAAAGGGAACGTTTGTTCCCTTTTTTATGCGCTGCTGTATAGACAATTAGTATAAGTTACTTGAGTATCTGCAGCGCTTATGGAAGAATTCAGACTTTAAAATAAACTCTCATATTAGGGGACAATGATATGCGCATTATTCTTTTGGGCGCACCGGGTGCAGGTAAAGGTACTCAAGCTCAGTTTTTAATGGATAGATACGGTATTCCACAAATTTCTACCGGTGATATGCTACGAGCTGCAATTAAAGAGGGCACACCACTTGGCCTAGAAGCAAAAAAAGTAATGGACGCAGGTCAGCTTATTTCAGACGATATTATTATTGGCCTTGTTAAAGAGCGTATTGCAAAACCTGATTGTGAGAAAGGCTTCTTACTCGATGGTTTCCCACGTACAATTCCACAAGCTGATGCTATGAAAGAAAATGGCGTAGTGGTTGATCACGTTATTGAATTTGATGTTGCTGATGAAGTTATTGTTGAGCGTATGGGCGGACGTCGTGTTCATCCTGGTTCTGGTCGCGTTTACCATGTTGTTTACAATCCACCAAAAGAGGAAGGTAAAGACAACGAAACAGGTGAAGAACTTATTATTCGTGCAGATGATACCGAAGAGACAGTTCGTAAGCGCTTAGGCATTTACCATGAGCAAACAATGCCATTGGTTGACTACTACCAAGCAGAAGCGAAAGCGGGTAACACGCAGTACCATAAACTAGACGGTACACAAGCGGTTGAAGCAGTAAGCAAGCAACTAGCTGAGCTTTTAGGTTAACTTGTAGCTAAAACTAAAAGCATAATTAAAAAAACCGCTTTATAGCGGTTTTTTATTATTTGAAATTCGACCCTTAAAGCGTTTTAAGCTTTTCAATAACGCTATCGTATTCAGGCTCAGTTGATAAACTACTAACTAATTGCTTATAAATAACTTTATGGCTTTTATCTAAAATAAATACCGCGCGGGTAAGTAAGCCCATATCTTTAATTATTAAGCCATACTTTTGGCCAAAATCACGCCATACAGAATCAGAAAGCGTCGTCACTTTATCGATATTTTCGGCCTTGCAAAAACGTTTTTGCGCAAACGGTAAATCGGCACTAACGGTGAGCATGGCCACGCCTGGAAATTGTTGGGCGACTTTTTCATTAAAGTGCTTAGTTTGTAAGCTACAAATACCGGTATCTAAGCTCGGTACAACACTAATTAATACAGCTTGGCCTTTATAATTTTCTAATGTAACTGCAGTGAAACGCTCATCAACTACTTTAAAATTAGGGGCATCTTCACCGACAGTAAGGCCTTTCCCTAATAAGGTCACTGGCTTACCTTGTGCGGTTACTTTTCCTGCATCGAGTTTGTTTTCGGGTAAATCTGCGGCAAAACTTGTACAGCAAAATAGGCTTAATGCAAAAGCTAATGTACGACGCATGGAATTTTTTCCTTTTAAATTAACGTAATAATTGTGAGTGTATTATAATGTAGATAAGTTACCAAGCAGAATAATCCATAGCTTTATTTTTGCCTAAAATTGTAAATAAGCGATACATTGATTACTATATACGTATAGGAAATAGGTATTGTTTTTTTATGTACCTGTGGCTTGTTTTAAACGCTTAAAATTGCACCCCGTTTTAAAATAGTGAGATTGTATGTCAACATCGGTTTTAATATGTGATGATTCAAAATTAGCACGACGCCAGTTAGCTCGCTCCTTGCCCGATGATTGGGATATTAAAATTGAATTTGCATGTGACGGTGTAGACTGCATAAAACAAATAACCAAAGCCCAACCTGAAATTCTTTTTCTTGATTTAAATATGCCAGAGATGGACGGTTATGGCGTACTGGCAGCAATGAAAGATCAGGGGCTAGACGTACTTACTGTGGTGGTATCGGGCGATATTCAACCAAGCGCACATCAGCGTGTACTTGAGCTTGGCGCCATCGATTTTATTCAAAAACCATGTTCCCCCGAAAAGCTCGCTGCCATTATAGAACACCATGGTATAAGAGATAGAGCACTGCGTGAACGCTTATCTCATTCTTTAGGTGAACAAGTTGACCCTGATGTTCGTGATATATATCAAGAGTTGACTAATGTCGCTATGGGCCAAGCTGGGGATCTACTTGCAAGACTGCTTAATGTATTTGTTAAGTTACCCATTCCTAATGTTAATGTTTTAGAAGTCAGTGAGCTTAACATGGCCTTAAGCTCTGTTGATACCAATGACACTACATCAGGTATTTGCCAAGGCTTTATAGGCGGCGGGGTATCTGGTGAGGCGTTATTACTTTTAAATGATTCTAGTTTTAAAGAAATAGCCTCACTAATGAATTACGAAGGTGAATTAAACGACAAGGTGGAGTTAGAGTTGCTAATGGATGTGAGTAACATCTTAATTGGCGCTATATTAACAGGCTTGTCAAAACAGCTTGATATGACCTTTAGTCAAGGCCACCCCATTGTATTGGGCCAGCATCGTGATGTTTCTGAACTTGTTCAGTCTAATAAGTCGCGTTGGCAACGAACACTTGCCATAGAAATTAGTTACGGTATTGAAAATCATGATATTAGTTGTGATTTAATGTTGCTCTTTACTGAAGATTCACTTAAAACTTTGAAATATAAAGTTGCTTATCTACTGGAAGATTAAATATTTATGCCAGCTGATTTAGATTTAAATGAAATCCATTGGTTAATGGACATGTTCAATACTGTTGATGTAGGCCTTGTGGTGCTTGATAGAGACTACAAAGTGTGCGTTTGGAATGGTTTTATGGAAAACCATTCTGGGTTATTACCTAGTGCAGTAAAAGATAAAGACTTGTTTGATCTATTCCCAGCCATAGATGAAAAATGGTTTAGAAGTAAAGCTGAGTCAGTGTTTGTATTAAAAAATCGCTCATTTACTATCTGGGAACAGCAGCCGTATATTTTTCGTTTTAAAAATTATCGGCCTATAACAGGTAAAGCTGATTATATGTATCAAAACGCCACGTTTATTCCACTTACGAATGTACGAGGGGAAGTTGAGCATATTTGTATTATTATCTACGATGTAACAGATATTGCAGTTAACAAAAAAGAGCTTGAAGAGTTAAACAAAAAACTAGAGCAAGTAAGCCAAACAGATAGTCTTACCCAGCTTGCAAACCGAGGACATTGGGAGCATTTACTACATCAAGAATTTTTACGCACTAAGCGTAGTGAAGGTTGTTGCTCGTTATTAATTTTTGATATCGACCACTTTAAAAAGGTAAATGATGACTTTGGACACAGTGCTGGAGATGAAGCGCTTCGTCACATAGCAAGTTTACTTAAAACTGCATTACGTGAAACTGATATTGCTGGACGATATGGTGGTGAAGAGTTTGTTGTTACTTTATTAGATACCGATAAACAGGGGGCGATTGTATTTGCTGAACGCTTGCGTCAATTAATTGAAACCTCACCGGCGAAATACAATGAGCATACGGTGCATATGGCTATAAGTGTAGGTATTGCCTGCTTTGACAACGCATTTAAAGATCATGAGCGTTGGATTGAAGCTGCCGATAAAGCACTTTATCATTCAAAAGAAACCGGTCGAAATAAAGTATCGGTATATGCTGATATAAAAAATGATGCGTAGGCATCATTTTTTAATTGGGAGTTAAAATAACTAGATCAACTTTGAACAAACGCATTGTTTTTTCTGTGCTACTCCAAATTATCTTTGCTTCAATCCCGATATTTCCTACAGAGCCTATAGTCACTAAATCAGCATTAAGCGTTGCTGCTAAGCTTGAGATCAGCTACTTGGGTGATCCAGCTTTAATATGAAGTTTATCGCGTAAGTTGTTATCAATTATAAGAGCATGCTGCGATACGGTAGTTTCTCAAACGCATTAACGAGTTGTACCTCAGAAAAAACCAAGCCTAAAACTCTTAACATTGGAGAAATATAGACAGTGTAACCTGCGTAAAACTCACAATTGGTTCGCTCTGCATATTTTTTCATCCATTATTTTTACTCTGTTATATGGCGTGAATCATCCATTGGGCATTGACCAATAGTTGAAATCTCACCAGAGTTTGACTCCTGATCCAGTTTTACTTTAAAGCCCCATAGTCTGTATAGGTGTTTTAATACCTCTGCATGGGAGTCGGCCAGTGGAATGGTATTATGGGGAATATACCGCAGAGTTAATGAGCGATCGCCACGTAAGTCAACGTCGTAAACTTGTATATTAGGTTCATGATTACTAAGGTTATATTGTGCAGAAAGTGCCTCTCTAACCGCTTTGTAACCATTATCGTCATGAATAGCGCCTATTTCTAAATGTGGGTTGCTAGTGTGGTCGACGATAGTGAACAATTTAAAGTCTCTAATTAGTTTAGGTGATAAAAATTGACTAATAAAACTCTCATCTTTAAAGTTTTGCATCGCAAAATGAAGAGTTTCAAGCCAGTCACTGCCAGCGTGATCAGGAAACCAGCGTTTATCTTCTTCTGTCGGATTTTCACAAATTCGGCGAATATCTACCATCATATTAAAACCCAGCGCATAGGGGTTAATACCTGAATAATAATCGCTATTGTAGGGAGGTTGGTACACAACATTCGTATGGCTTTGTAAAAACTCTAACATAAATGAATCGGTTAGTTTTCCCTCATCATATAAATGGTTCAAAATAGTGTAGTGCCAAAAAGTGGCCCAACCTTCATTCATTACTTGAGTTTGTTTTTGCGGATAAAAGTACTGCGATATTTTTCTCACAATACGCACTATTTCTCGTTGCCATGACTCAAGTAAAGGAGCATTTTTTTCAATAAAATACAGAATGTTTTCCTGCGGCTCTTGGGGAAAGTGACGCTCAGGCTTTTTCGATTCTTGCTGCTGAGAAGGAATAGTGCGCCATAATTCATTAACTTGCGATTGCAAATAATCTGCTCGTTCTTGCTGGCGTTTTTGTTCTTCAAATAACGAAATTCGCTGCGGGCGTTTATATCTGTCAACACCATAACTCATTAGCGCATGGCAAGAATCGAGTATACTCTCTACTTCTGATATACCGTACTTCTCTTCACAGCGGCTTATATAGTTTTTAGCAAATAATAAATAGTCAATTATAGAACCCGCATCAGTCCACGTTTTAAATAAATAATTGCCCTTAAAAAATGAATTGTGCCCGTAGCACGCATGCGCCATAACCAATGCCTGCATTGGCAGCGTATTTTCTTCCATTAAATAAGCAATACATGGATTGGAATTAATCACAATTTCATATGCAAGGCCCATTTGACCGCGCTTATAATTTTGTTCTGTTTGAATAAACTTTTTACCGTAAGACCAGTGAGTGTATCCAATGGGCATACCGACGCTGGAATAGGCATCCATCATTTGCTCAGCGGTGATCACTTCAATTTGATTAGGGTAAGTATCTAGCTTGTAATGCTCAGCAACACGTGAGATTTCATCTTGATATTGCTGAAGTAATTCAAAGGTCCAATCGGGCCCATCACTCATTCGCTCGTTATTCATATTGCTACCTCGCTTTGGCTATGCAGCCCCTTGCTGTTGACGGCCTTTTTTAAATAGCTCCCTAAATATAGGGTAAATGTCTTCAACACCTTGAATATGTTGGATGGCAAAATTACTGTGAGTTTGGCTAATGCTTTGGTACTCGCGCCATAAACTTTGGTGGGCGCGGGTGGTAATTTCTATATAGGCAAAGTATCGTACTGCATGTAACAGTTTGTTACGTAGAATATGCCCGCATTGTGGGGTATCATCGGCCCAATTATCACCATCAGAGGCTTGTGCGGCGTATATATTCCATTCATCAGCATTATAGCGCTCTGCTATTATTTCATTCATCAGCTTAAGTGCACTTGAAACGATAGTACCGCCTGTTTCTTGAGAGTAAAAAACTCTTGCTCATCAACTTCTTTAGCTTGAGTATGATGACGAATATACACAACCTCAATATCTTTGTAGCTGCGAGTTAAAAACTGATAAAGCAAGATGTAAAAACGTTTTGCCATATCTTTGGTGGCTTGGTCCATTGAACCAGATACGTCCATAATACAAAACATCACCGCTTTACTAGTTGGGTGCGGTTGTTTATTGTAGTTACGAAAACGTAAATCATAGTTATCAATAAAGGGAACCGTTTTAATTTGCTGTTTGAGTATGTCGATTTCTTTTTGCAATACTGTCACAGCGGTTTTGTCGCAGTGCGGTTGCTCAAGTAGCAATACGAGTTGCCCTTCAAGCTCACTAAGACGGCGTTTTTTACCTGCCGACATCGCAATGCGACGGGCTAAAGAGCCTTGTAAAGAACGAACAACATCAATGTTACTGGGCATACCATCACTGCAAAACCCAGCACGATGCGTTTTCATTTGAACGAGCTTGTCAAGCTGGTTCTCTTGTAAATTAGGCAGCTCTAAATCTTCAAATAATAAATCAAGGTATTCATCTTTAGAAATTGAGAATACAAAATCATCTTGGCCTTCGCCAGAGTCACTTGCTTCACCTTCGCCTGCGCCACCGCCTTGTCCACCTTTAGGTCGCTCTATTTTATCTCCTGTAGAGAATTGATCGTTACCTGGGTGTATTTGCTCTCTATTTCCACCTCTGCCTTGATGAAAAGTTGGTTCACTAATATCACGCTGAGGAATAGATATACTCTCTCCAGAACTAGAATCAGTGACGCTGCGTTTATTTATCGCATCAGATACCGCTTCTTTAATTTGCTTTTTATAACGCCTTATAAAACGCTGGCGGTTAACCGTACTTTTATTTTTGCCATTTAAACGCCTATCGATAAAATGCGCCATAATGACCTCCTAAAAACTGCAATTATGAAGGTTATTGCGATTTTCTAACCCGTAAATACCACTCAGATAGCAAGCGCACTTGTTTTTGGGTATAGCCTTTTTCAACCATACGATTAACAAAGTCCTCATGCTTTTGCTGATCTTCAGCAGATGTTTTAGCATTGAATGAAATAACAGGGAGTAAGTCTTCTGTGTTTGAGAACATTTTTTTCTCAATAACAGTGCGTAGTTTTTCATAACTCGTCCATAGCGGGTTCTTGCCATTGTTGTGAGCGCGAGCACGCAGTACAAAGTTAACAATTTCATTTCTGAAATCTTTAGGATTTGAAATGCCTGCCGATTTCTCAATTTTTTCGAGCTCAGCGTTAAGTGCATCACGGTCAAATAATTGCCCAGTATCAGGGTCGCGATATTCTTGATCTTGAATCCAAAAGTCAGCATAAATAACGTAGCGATCAAAGATATTTTGTCCGTATTCCGAGTACGATTCTAGATAGGCGGTTTGTAGCTCTTTACCTATAAACTCAACATATTGCGGAATTAAATAGCCTTTTAAAAAGCTTAAATAACGTTCTTCAACTTCAGCGCTAAATTGTTCTCGCTCAATTTGTTGCTCAAGCACATAAAACAAATGTACAGGGTTGGCGGCTACTTCGGTGGTGTCAAAGTTGAATACGCGCGATAAAATCTTAAACGCAAAACGTGTCGAAAGACCCGTCATGCCTTCATCAACACCAGCGTAATCGCGGTACTCTTGATATGACTTAGCTTTTGGATCGGTGTCCTTGAGTGTTTCACCATCGTAGACCCGCATTTTAGAGTAAATGCTAGAATTCTCTGGCTCTTTCAAGCGTGAGAGAGTAGTAAATTGAGCTAAAATTTTAAGTGTTCCTGGCGCACATGGAGCGTTGTATAATTCACTGTGCTCAATCAACTTATCGTAAATTTTAATTTCCTCAGTTACTCTTAAGCAATAGGGGACTTTAACAATATAGACACGATCTAAAAAAGCTTCGTTATTTTTATTGTTTTTAAAAGTTTGCCATTCTGACTCGTTGGAGTGGGCGAGTATCATGCCGCTAAATGGCAGGGCGCTTATACCTTCTGTACCGTTATAATTGCCTTCTTGGGTGGCTGTTAAAAGCGGATGTAACACTTTTATCGGTGCTTTAAACATTTCCACAAATTCCATTAGGCCTTGGTTAGCTAAACATAATGCGCCTGAATAGGCATAGGCATCAGGATCATTTTGTGCAAAGTGTTCAAGTTGGCGTATATCAACCTTGCCTACAAGAGCGGAAATATCTTGGTTGTTTTCATCGCCGGGCTCTGTTTTAGCAATTGCTACTTGATTTAAAATTGATGGGAAGCGTTTAACCACTCTAAATTGGCTAATATCACCATTAAATTCTTGTAAGCGTTTTGCGGCCCATGGCGACATCACTGTTTTAAGGTAGCGAGACTTAATTCCATATTCTTTTTCGAGCAGGTTAGCATCTTCAACGGGGTCAAATAATGCCAGTGGATGGTCATTAACCGGTGAGCCTTTAATTGAGTAAATAGGCACTTGTTGCATTAAATACTTTAATTTTTCAGCAATCGATGACTTACCACCACCAACAGGACCGAGCAGATAAAGCACTTGTTTACACTCTTCTAAGCCTTGTGCTGCATGTTTTAGATAAGACACAATTTGTTCAATAGCGTCTTCCATGCCATAAAAGTCGGCAAATGCGGGATAACGCGCAACAACTCGGTTAGAAAATAAGCGACTTAAGCGAGTATCGGTAGCAGTATCTACCATTTTTGGCTCGCCAATGGCCATCAGTAATCTTTCAGGTGCACTGGCATAAGCAGACTTATCGGTTTTACAAATTTCTAGAAATTCAGCAACACTGTACTCTTCTTCCTGTGTTGATTCATAACGCGCTTGATAGTGATCAAAAATAGTCATAATGACCTCCGAAACCTACTTGGAAAATGTATTCACTATTTGAAGTCTAGTCACGAATTTAATTTTTTGTGCAATAAAATTAAAAATTTATATGAAAAATGATCATGATGCGCTTTTATAAAATAACCTACGTATAAACGCGATTAATGCAAATTGCAGACATAAAAAAAGACGCTTAAGCGTCTTTTTAGATTTAGTATAAAACTAATTATGCGAAGTTAGCGTTCGCGAATTCCCAGTTAACTAGTGACCAGAAACCCTTAAGGTAATCTGGACGCACGTTACGGTAATCAATGTAGTATGCGTGTTCCCATAAATCCACAGTTAGGATTGGAGTAACACCTGCATCTGTTAATGGTGTTGCAGCGTTAGATGTATTAACGATGTCTAGTGAACCATCAGCTAGTTTAACTAACCAAGTCCAGCTTGAACCAAAGTTATTTACTGCTTTGTCGTTTAACGCGTCTTTAAATGCGTCAAATGAGCCCCATTTCGCGTTAATTGCATCAGCAATTGCACCTGTTGGAGCGCCACCGCCATTTGGAGATAGGCTGTTCCAGTAGAAAGTGTGGTTCCAGATTTGAGCTGCGTTGTTAAAAACACCGCCTTCTGAAGAACAAACGATTTCTTCAAGTGATTTACCTTCAAACTCAGTGCCTGGGATTAAACCGTTAAGTTTAGTCACATAAGTGTTGTGGTGTTTACCATGGTGAAACTCTAACGTTTCTTGTGAAATATGTGGCTCAAGTGCATCAATTGCATACGGTAGTGACGGTAGTTCAAATGCCATTTTTTATCTCCATCTTCTTTTGGTTGATAGTCTATTTAGTAATACGTAATGCCTGCGCAAACAGGGCACTTATCTATACCAAACAGGAATATAGTGTTACTATAATTGTTGAGTATTTTACTCAAGTTTTAGCAAACAGCAATGCTCTTGCTAAAGCTAATTAAGATTGAGGCTTTAATTGCCTATTTTAATCTATATATCTGAGGCCACAGTGAAACTTTTTCAAGGCCTAATGTGTTCGCTATCGTCATTTTGAGGTTGTAAATGGAAACCATCGATAAAATTAAACAGCAAATTGCTGAAAACCCAATCATCTTATACATGAAAGGATCACCAAAACTGCCTAATTGTGGTTTTTCTTCACAAGCATCACAAGCGTTAATGTCGTGTGGTGAACCGTTTGCTTATGTAGATATTTTACTAAACCCAGACATTCGTGCAGAGCTTCCTGCGTATGCTAACTGGCCTACCTTCCCACAACTTTGGGTTGAAGGTGAGTTAATTGGTGGCTGTGACATTATTATTGAAATGTTTCAACGTGGTGAATTACAACCACTTATCACTGAAACAGCTGCAAAGCATAAACCTGCAGACGCTGAATAAGCGTTTAGGTAAAAAAAGCTGCAATTTGCAGCTTTTTTTATGCCTATAAATTATTTACTCTTGTTGCTTATACGCTAAAAGTAAGGAGTGAGAAGGCAGCTTTACTAGGCTTTTACTTAGCTTACAAGGCCACAAACTTCAGAGCGCGATTGAACCGCCCCTAAATTGAGCAAGTTTTCATTCTTAAATAAGCAGTTCTCAAGGTAAACTTACAAAAACACTGATCCCGCCGACGTCCCGATTATGCAGGCTAATTTGCCCGTGATGAGCTTCAACAATTTCTCGACACAGTGCCAACCCTAATCCACTTCCTGCCACCTTGGTAGAATAAAAAGGGATAAGCGCACTGGCCATAACCGTTTCACTCATACCTTTTCCTTGATCGCTCACATTAATATGAGTGCCGAGGCTATCTTGTGTTATTTTTAAACTAATATGCTCTGCTAGCGACTCTGATTCATGGGCGTTTTTCAACAGGTTGATGAGCAATTGTTCTATTTGGGTTTGATCGGCTCGTGTGGTGATGTCTTTTTTAAGGTCGCAATTAAATTGCCATTGGCTTTGTAATTGATCGAGTAATAAATGCCAATCAACCGTTGTTATTTTAGGTGGTGGTAGTTTAGCAAACTTACCATAGCCTTGAACGAACTCGTTTAAATGCTTTATTCGCTCTTTAATGGTTGTGAAAACGCGTTGTAAACGAGGTTCATCCACTTTCTGAGTTAACAGCTGTGCACTATGTAACATGGATGACATAGGACCGAGTGAGTTATTGAGTTCATGGCTAATGATCCGAATAACCTTTTTCCAAACTTCAACTTCTTGGCGGCTCAATTCGCGGGTCAATTGTTTAAATACAAACAACCTGTGGTGTTGGTTGTTAAGCAATAAGCGACCCATTGAAAGATGCCATGTTTGCGGTTCTTGTTCTGCTTTATCGAGAATAAATAAACCATCTACGCCTTTATTAACGGCATTAATTATTTGCTGTGGGGCTTTAGATAATAATGATGAGATTTTTTCGCCTTCAAGGGCTGTACTTGCATTAAAAAAATCTCTCGCACTGTGATTACTATAAACAATAAAATCATTATCATTCACCAATAATACAGCTTGAGGGGAATTTTGTAATACCTTATCAAGCATCAACTCTCGTTGGTAAACCCATTGTTTTTCTTGTCTTAATTGCTTTGCAGTTTGGTTATAAAGCTGGCACAAATGACCTAATTCATCATTATGGTTATAGGCTAGTAAAGTTGATAGTTCCCCATCCTTAAAATTTAATAAGCCAGTTTCTAATGAAGTAATACCTTGGACCAGTTTACTACTGAGTCGATGAGCCAATAAACTACTTAGAGCGGCTGTGAAAATGACACTCAGTGCTGTTTTTATACCGTCAACATCCAGCAGCCAACAACAGATAAAAACAGGGATAACAGAGGAAAATACACATACTAAAATCACTTTAGAAGTTAAAGAGAAGCGGTATCCTGATTTAACCATTAGTAGGCAATCTCAAACTTATCAAGACGACGGTAGAGTGCTTGTCTGCTAAGGCCAAACTCACGGGCTACTTTGGCAATCACCCCTTTATGTAAACGCATGGCATCTTCAATTTGTTGTTTGTTAGGCTCTTTTTTTGAGTCTGTGTTTGAGGCGTAATAGGAGTTAAACCAAAGTCATCAATGCTTATCTCACCGCTGGGTTTAAGCACACTGACACGTTTACATGCATTTTCAAGTTCACGAACATTACCGGGCCATGAATGGGCTAAAAGTAGTTTTTCGCATTGTAAATCCAGCTCACGCTCTACTAAAAAATGACGAATAAGGGGAAGTATGTCATCCGGTCGTTGGTTAAGACTTGGTAAGTTAAGTTCAATTACATTCAAGCGGTAATATAAGTCTTCTCTAAACAACCCTTTGCTGATTGCATCTGTTAGGTTTTCATTGGTCGCTGATATTACACGGACATTAACTTTTCGGGTTTGAGTTGAACCTAAGCGCTCGAATTCTCCCGTTTGTAAAATCCGTAGGAGCTTCATTTGCCCTGATAAAGGTAGATTACCTATTTCATCTAAAAATAATGTACCGCCATCAGCCGCTTCAAATCGACCAATCCTTTGTTTTGTGATCCCAGTAAAAGCGCCTGCTTCTGCACCAAATAATTCTGCTTCTATTAGTTGGTGGGGAAGAGCTCCTGCATTGACCGTAATAAACGCAGCATTTTGGCGAGGTGAGTTTGTTTGAATAATTTGCGCTATACGCTCTTTACCACTGCCATTTGGGCCTGTTATTAATACGGAGATATCAGATTTGGCGACTTGTAATGCCATTTTAACTAATTGTTCCATGGCCGTACTGCGATAAATTAAACCTACTAAATTAGCGTTTTCTATTGATGCATCACGCTCTTGCTGGTGACGCAACAAGGTTTGGTTTTGTGCTTTTGTCTTTCCTAGTTCAATTAGATTATTAACACAGGTAAGAAGCTTGGCATCATCCCATGGTTTTGGTAAATAATCAGCCGCACCGGCTTTGACAAGTTCAACGGCCGTTTCAAGCTCGGTCCATGCAGTGATGAGAATAATGGGCAGATGGGGATTTAGCTCTCTCAGTTGATAAAAGAGCAATTTTCCCTCTTCTCCCGAGGTTGTATCGTTACTAAAGTTCATATCTTGAAGCACAAGTGCAATACGCTGATATTGCACAATTTGAATTGCTTCAAATGGGCTATTAGCAGTAACCACTTTATAGTCGTGAATCTCTAGCAATAATGATAGTGCATCTAAAATTGCAGGATTATCATCAACGATAAGTATTTTTTCCATGTGTGTAATCGCTGTTTTTATTATGTACTATTTTTATTAAGTAATGAGTGAAAATGCTACACCGTATTTGGCCAGTGTAGCATAGGTTGGGAGCTTCTTTATATTGTTCTAGTGGCGATACTAGGCGAAATATTTGCTGCGCGTTTAGCTGGACCAAATACAGCCAAAATACTCATTGTAAACACCATGGCTGCGGTGGCAGCAATATAACTTGGTGGTAATACTGCTATTGAAAAGTGTTGCATTAATAATTGACCCAATAATAGTGCTGCAATAGCACCTAAAAATAAGCCGGCACTGCAAATCAGTGCATTTTCAACTAAAAAATAATTAACAATTGCAGATTTACGAGCGCCTAAAGCACGACGGGTTCCAATTTGCTTGGTACGTTTATTTATATTAAATAGCGTCAAACCAAAAATGCCCAGTGCGGTTACCAATACCAGTATGGTTATGAGCACAATTAACATACGCATCATCAATGTGTCTTCAGCCATGTATTGGGCTTTATCTTGGTCAAGGCCCCGAACTCGGATAATTACACGTTTGTTGTAATTTTCTAGCATCTCGTCTTCAATTCGTTTAGCAATATTTGCCCGCTCATTGGCTGCTGTGCGAACTAAAAAATTCCCCGAAATATTAGGATTTATATAAGGAATTAATGCGACATTATTTGGGCGGCTGTCTTTGAGCCATGGGCCTTTTGCATGCTTAATTACACCAATGACTTTCATTGGAATATCACCAAGAAATATTGTTTTTCCTAATCCATCTTCATCAGGAAATAGCTCATTTAATAATGCCTGTGTCACAATGGTAACATTGGCACGCTGATCATTATCGTTAGTGACAACAACTTCGTCTTCTCTAAAATTGCGTCCTGCAATAAGTTCAACCCCAAGTGTTTTAATTGCATGATCATCTGTAAAAAAGTAAGCAGTTCTTGCAGAAAGCCCAGGCTCAGGAGCTGAATTGATACTGAAGTCAGAAGAGCTACCACTTCCCGATAAGGGTATGTTGTTTATATAGGCGGCGTCTTTCACTGCGGGCAAAGCTCTTAACATTGCTTCATCAAGTTCAAATTGTTGGTGGCTTTTGACATCCTTACCAAAGTGCATGACATGAAAAGCAAGTATTTCATCTTCGGGGTATCCTGTATCCTGGTTAAGATACGTTATTCTATCTTGAATAATAAACGCTGCGTTACTGACAATAGCAGTAGTAATAGCTATTTGGATAAGTAGCAACAGCGCACCAACTTTAGATCGACACAGTGCATGGAAAATAGGTTTAATTTCTAACATCATAATGCTCGTCCTTATTGGCTTTTTAGGTAAATTGCAGGATTGGTTTTACATACCAGCCAAGCAGGGTAAAGCCCAGCTATTATGCAGGTGCTAATTGCAATGAGTGGGGCGCTCAATAACATGGTTAAATCCATGGTCGCTAAGCTCTCGTAGTAGCTATAGCTTTGGCGAACACCCAATAAGCCAAACTGGGCAAGGACAATACCAAGTAGCCCACCTAAAAGTCCTAGCATGGCGACTTCGATAATATGTTGCATAAAAATCTGTCGCTTACTGGCTCCAAGTGCACGGCGTACACCGACTTCTGGGGCTCGACGTAAAAATTTTGCAAGTAATAAACCGAGGATATTCGCCAAACATACAGCCAAAAACATAAAACTAAGTGCGACTAAAATTTTGTTATCTTCACTGACCACGTTGTTATAGGCCATCCACTTGTTAACATCTCGAATACTGTAAGCTAACTCTTTGCGATTAAAACGACCAAACTTTTGTTGCTCTTGCATGTAGGCTAATAAATAATTTTCATAATCATTTTTTTGTTGTTCGTTAGTTAATTCAACCCAGAATTGAATCCACACCATTTCTGACTGTAACTTGGCACTAAAGCTTCTAACATCCTCATGTTTCCAACCATTGGTATTCCCCCAATTACCAAGCTGTTTTGCTTCAAGAAGACTAAATGGCATAAAAAGTTGTTCAGGGTCATTAAATGAACCATTATTTAAATCGTAGTATTTGATGGTTAATGGCCAGTTTCTAGTAACCCCAACCACTTCATAACTCGCATCATCAAGATAAATAATTTTACCCACTGAATTTTCGCCAGCAAAAAGCTTATTATTTAACTCTTCACTGATCACAACAACGGGGGCCGCGTTTTCTTCTTGCTGCAGAGACCATTTTTCACCATAGAGAAACTCAAGATCAAACATATTAAAAAATTCTGGGGTTGTTAGTCTCGCACTTTGGCTAAATGGTTTTACTGTGTCAGAGTCTATGTAAACAGAGAATCCACTGCGCACCATTTTTAAATGCTGGCCACCTATCTCTGATTTATATAGGTTTGCAGCATCTTGATAAGTTAGTTGTAGTGGGAGGTTATCAGACGTCCACCAAGTGTGGCCATCATCCATTACTTGCAACTGCACAGCATAGAGCTGGCTACTTTTATGCGCAATGGGATCCGCCGACATCATGTGATAAACGCTTAAACTCGTCATAGTAATGCCAATACCTATGGCAATCGCCAGTACCATTAAAAAGCTCACTAAAGGCGTGCGCTTGAAGCTGCGCCAACTTAAATCGAGGTAATGTAGTAGCATGGCTTAGGCTCCAGCAACATTTTTAAGGTTTTGTGCACCTTGGTATAGGGTGAAATCGGCAAGTTGACCGTCGACAACTTGAATGTTTCGAGGGGCACGCCGAGCAAGTTCTGCATCATGGGTGACCATGACAATGGTTGCGCCATCGCGATTGATTTGTTCAAGCAGCTCCATTACTTGACGAGCCATAAGGCTGTCGAGATTACCGGTTGGTTCATCGGCAAGTAAAAATCGTGGCTCGCCAGCAAGCGCGCGTGCTATTGCCACTCGTTGCTGCTGTCCGCCAGAGAGTTGCTGTGGCAAATGTTTTGCCCGAGAGGCAAGGCCAACTTGTTCTAAGCATTTTTCAATGCGACGTTTACGCTCTGCGGCTTTAATACCTCTATAACGTAGCGGTACTTCAATATTTTCATATAAGTTTAAGTCAGGTATTAAATTGAACCCTTGGAAGATAAAGCCTATTTTTTGATTTCGACAATCTGCGCGCTGGTTATCGTTTAACTTACCGACATCAATTCCATCAAGTAAATATTCACCTGCAGAGAAGGGCTCTAACATTCCAGCTATATTTAAAAAGGTCGTTTTTCCTGATCCGCTAGGGCCTGTAACAGCAATAAATTCGCCTTCATCAACGTGTAGATTAAAGTCACGTAATGCATGGGTTTGAACCATTTCTGTTTGATATACTTTACTTATATTATTCATCTTTAACATGCTTTTTCCTTTTATTGTTTGGTTCTACGCGATTGTTAGCGAAGTAATAATGTGTGTGTGTGTTTGAAACTGTTATAGCTTGAGATAATCAATTCATCGCCAGCTTGAACCCCTGAAATTAACTCAACCGCATTAATGCTGGTTGCACCAATTGAAATATCAATGAGCTGAGCTGTATCACCGGATATTTTATAAACCTGTGTACCGCCTTGTTGTAAAAATGCCCCACGCTTAACTTGTAAAACATCGTCACGATTTTCTAATAAAATACGTGCTGTTAATCGTTGGTTTTGTCTGATACCCGTCATGTCTTTGTTAAAACGTACCCGCGTTGTGACTTCTCTATTATTGACTTCTGGTGATATGGCAGAAAGGGTACCCATTACTTTGCTAGCGCCCATTGTTATCTCTACGTCCATACCTAAACCAAGCTCATTTGCATAACTTTCAGGAACTTGTAGTTCTGCTTCAAAATTGCTCAAATCAACTAAAGTCATTAGTGGTTGGCTTTGTGTTACCGCTTCTCTTTGTTGAACTAGCAGGTTACCTACAATCCCTGGCACAGTGGCTTTAATTGTTAAATTATTCACTTTACGAAGTAGATCATCGACAATCAGTTGTTGACGAGTGACATCTCGTTTAGCTGCCTGTAGCTCAAAGGCAAGTGTATCTTTGGACAATTCAACTTCTTGCTCTGCATGTTTATAAGAAAGTTTTGCGCGGGCAAGCTCATCAATGGCTTTTTCATGGTCAATTTGACTGATCACATTTTTTTGCATTGACAAGGTCGCTCTGCGATTCTCTCTATCGGCAGCGTTTAATTCTACTTGTGCTAAATCAAGTGCTTTATTTAGGCTTAATGATTGGCGGCGTGCTTCAAGATGTTTACGTTGTAGCTCGCCTTCAAGACGAGCTAAAACAGACTGTTGCTGCTTTAATTCGTTTGTGAGCTCGGGGCTCTCAACCATGGCTATTACATCATGCAGTTTCACTGTGTCACCAGCATTTACCTTTAATGAAACAAACCCTCGTTCAGGGCTGTAAACTTTTGGTGCTCTGGCGGCGACAATTTTACCGCTGGCTGCAACATCGCGTATTAGTGATTGGCGTACCACTGTAGCTATTTGTAGGCTTACTCTATCAACCGAGATAGTACCGTCTTGATCAGCATTTAATAGTGCATATACACATAGAGCAACTAGGCCCACAATAAATATAAACAGCCTGATGTATTTTTTAAAATTTATAGGTCGTGAGATTTGCGTGTCTTGCCCGCTAGTGTCTTTAATCATTATATGTTCTCTTAGTGTTTTTCAAACACAGTAATCATTAGCGAGGCAATAAACAGAATAATTGGTGAAATTAAAAATAAGCCAATAGTAAACATTCGAATGCCCTCAAAATTTATATAGTTATCCTGTATTCGAATAGCGTGCCAATTCTTATCTTATTGAATTTAATTGTTTTTTATTTTTAAACTTTCTTTTTATATGTCCGCGGACATAAAAAGTGTCCGCTGCGGGCACTTTTTTGATTTGTCTATCGGATGAGGTTACCTCAACGTAAAGCAAAGCAAGTTGTTAATTAATGCATAACATGAGGGGAGCGTTTATATCTATTGAATAAACTATGCGCTAATAGAAGCCGCTGTAATTAAATGTCGTGTTTAGATGTATTACGAATAAAGCAAAAATGATGGAATGACGTGTGGTGAATAGTTATTCATTTTGGTGGCACTTTACGTTTACGTAAACTGCCTGTTGTGATGAGGTTTTATTTACAAGTTTTTAAAAATAACACCGGTGTCAATCTATTTTTCGATCCGAAATTCGTGAAAATGTTAATATTTGGCACTGTTTTATAATTTTTTA
This sequence comes from Pseudoalteromonas sp. RW-H-Ap-1, assembly GCF_048318575.1. Lineage (GTDB taxonomy): Bacteria > Pseudomonadota > Gammaproteobacteria > Enterobacterales > Alteromonadaceae > Pseudoalteromonas. Next base: position 1,952,981 of record NZ_CP166996.1, on the reverse strand, counting down.
TTAAATTGAAATATATTCAATATAATGAATATGTATTCATAAAAATATTGACTCAAGGGTGGAATAACGCTAATTTTGGTCGTCTGTTAGCAAATCGTCGAGCCGTTCATCCACGTTAACAGCGCAGCAAGGGGAGGGGTCCATGTTATATGACTCAAAACTAGAAAAAGATAATTGTGGCTTTGGCTTAATAGCCCAAGTTAATAACCAAGCGAGTCACCGACTCATTCGCACGGCTATCACCGGTTTAGATCGCATGCAGCATCGCGGTGGTATTTCTGCTGATGGTAAAACAGGTGATGGCTGTGGCTTATTATTACAAAAACCAGACAGCTTCTTTCGTGCTATTGCTGCTGAGAATAATTGGCATTTAGGTAAAAATTACGCCGTTGGGATGATTTTCCTCAATGCTGATCCGGTATTAGCACAAGCAGCCAAAGATGTTTTAAGCGAAGAACTAGAAAAAGAAACGCTAAATATTTTGGGCTGGCGTGTAGTTCCAACCGATCCATCAATGTTAGGACCTATTGCTCTAAAACAATTGCCAGGTTTTGAACAAATTTTTATTAGTGCGCCAGAAGGTTGGCGTTCTAAAGATTTAGAACGCCGCTTGTATGTTGCACGTCGTCGTGCAGAAAAGCGTCTAATGGACGATGAATCATTTTATATTGCGAGCTTATCTGGGCTAGTCACAATATATAAAGGCTTAATGATGCCTGCTGACTTGCCTAATTTTTATCTTGATCTTGCGGATATTCGCATGACCAGTGCTATTTGTGTTTTTCATCAACGCTTCTCTACAAACACACAGCCTCGCTGGCCTTTAGCACAACCATTTCGCTATTTAGCGCACAATGGTGAAATTAATACTATTGAAGGTAACCGCCAATGGGCACGTGCCCGTTCTTATAAATTTGCTTCACCACTTATTCCTGATTTACAAAGCGCAGCGCCGTTTGTTAATGAAACAGGGTCTGACTCATCTAGTCTCGATAATATGCTGGAGCTATTTTTAGCTGGTGGTATGGATTTATTCCGTGCGATGCGCATGCTAGTGCCGCCAGCATGGCAAAAAAATCGAGCTATGGATGACGACTTACGTGCGTTTTATGATTTTAATTCAATGCATATGGAACCGTGGGACGGCCCTGCAGGCATTGTTATGTCTGATGGGCGTTTTGCAGCCTGTAACCTAGACCGTAATGGTTTGCGTCCAGCGCGTTATATTATTACTCAAGATGGTTTTATTACTTTAGCTTCGGAAGTGGGAATATGGGATTACACCGCTGATGAGGTGGTCGAAAAAGGACGCGTTGGCCCAGGTGAACTACTTGTTATTGATACAAAGCTTGGGAAAATTTGGCACTCAGATGAAATTGACCAAGATTTAAAATCGCGTCATCCCTATAAATCGTGGTTAGAAGAAAACGTTAAGCGCTTAACGCCTTTTGAAGCACTGACTGAGCAAGATGCAGGTAATCGCTCATTCGATGATGCAACTCTAGCCAAATATCAAAAGATGTTTGGCTATACCAATGAAGAGCTAGATAGCGTTATTCGTGTAATGGGTGAAAATGGCCAGGAAGCAACCGGTTCAATGGGTGACGATACGCCGTTTGCCGTTCTAAGCGAAGGGCATCGTTCACTCTATGATTATTTCCGCCAGAAGTTTGCCCAAGTGACTAATCCGCCAATCGATCCGTTACGTGAAAACCATGTAATGTCGTTGGCAACGTGTATTGGCAGTGAACAAAACGTATTTAATGAAACTACAGGGCATGCTAAACGCCTGCAATTTGATACCCCTATTTTAATGTATGCTGACATGCAGCAACTACTCAATGCCGATGAAGCACACTACAGTTACTGTAAGATTGACATTACTTACACCATAGAAGAAGGACTTGAAAACGCCGTTAAGCGTGTTTGTGATGAAGCGCAAGAAAAAGCAGCATCAGGCTGCATTATGCTCGTATTAACGGATCGTAACTTTGATGACAATCAATTACCTATTCCTGCTGCTATGGCGGTGGGTGCGGTACAAAAGCGTTTAGTTGATAATAACTTACGCTGTGAGTCTAACATCATTATTGAGACCGGCAGTGTTCGTGACGCGCATCAATTTGCGGTATTGTTAGGTTTTGGTGCTACTGCAATTTACCCGTATTTAGCGTACGAGTCACTGGTGGCTATGAGCGATAGCAAGGTAATTAATAAGTCATACTGCGAAGTGACACTGGCTTATCGTCAAGCAATTAATAAAGGCTTGTACAAAATCATGTCGAAAATGGGTATTAGCACCGTGGCTTCATATCGTTGTTCGATGTTGTTTGAAGCGGTTGGTCTATCTGACGCGATTGTTGAGATGTGTTTTAAGGGCGTTGCAAGTCGCATAAAAGGGGCGTGTTTTAGCGACTTTGATGATGATCAGCAAAGCTTGCATAAACTGGCGCTTAGTAAACGTAAATTATTAAGCCATGGCGGTTTATTCAAATACGTTCACGGCGGCGAGTATCATGCTTACAACCCTGATGTGATTCAAACGTTACAAAAAGCAGTACGAAGCGGCCAGTACAGTGATTACAGTGAGTACGCAAAGCTAGTTAATCATCGCCCAGTCGCGACGTTGCGTGATATGTTGGCCTTAAAACTTCCAGAAAAGGGCATTAGCATTGATGACGTAGAGCCTGCCACTGAGCTTTATAAACGTTTTGATTCTGCAGCGATGAGTATTGGTGCATTATCACCAGAGGCGCATGAAGCACTCGCAATTGCCATGAATCGTTTAGGTGGCTGCTCAAATTCTGGTGAGGGTGGCGAAGATAAACTACGTTACGGTACAGAAAAAAATTCACGGATTAAACAAGTGGCCTCCGGTCGATTTGGTGTAACGCCTCATTATTTACGCAGTGCGGATGTCATCCAAATAAAAGTGGCTCAAGGCGCTAAGCCGGGTGAAGGCGGGCAGTTACCAGGTGAAAAAGTAACGCCCTATATTGCAAAGCTTCGTTACTCGGTACCGGGTGTGACACTAATTTCACCGCCACCGCATCATGATATTTACTCTATTGAAGATTTAGCCCAGCTTATTTTTGATTTAAAGCAAGTAAACCCGAATGCACTGATTTCAGTAAAACTGGTATCTGAACCGGGCGTTGGCACAATTGCAACCGGTGTTGCAAAAGCGTATGCCGATTTAATTACTATTTCAGGCTACGATGGTGGCACAGGTGCAAGTCCCTTAACCTCGGTTAAATATGCTGGCAGCCCATGGGAGCTTGGCCTTGCAGAGACGCAACAAGCACTTGTCGAAAATGGCCTTCGTCATCGTATTCGTCTGCAAACAGATGGGGGGTTGAAAACCGGGCTTGATATCATCAAAGCAGCTATTTTAGGCGCTGAAAGTTTTGGTTTTGGTACCGGACCTATGGTGGCGTTAGGCTGTAAATACTTACGAATTTGTCACTTAAATAACTGTGCTACCGGTGTAGCAACTCAAGACGATACATTGCGTCAAAAGCACTATCATGGCTTACCAGAAATGGCGATGAACTACTTTAAGTTTATAGCTCAAGAAGCGCGTGAAATTATGGCAAGTTTAGGTGTTGCAAACCTAACCGATTTGATTGGTCGCTTAGATTTACTCGAAGCCATTGAAGGTAAAACAGCCAAGCAGCAAAAAATAGATTTATCAGCGGTTATCGCTCAGCCAAATAATCCAACGGGTGAAACCTTGTTTTGCAGTGCACCAAATAGCTCGCACTATTTAGGTGAGTTAAATGAGAGCTTACTCGGCAAGGCACAAGAGGCAATTGATAATTCAAGCGGCATTTCATTAGTCAGTCGTATTTGTAATACCGATGAGATCGGTAGGAGCTATGCTTTCTGGTTATATTGCTGATAAGCACGGCAATCAAGGTATGGCAGCAGATCCCGTGGTGATTGAACTTCATGGTACAGCGGGTCAGTCATTCGGTGTATGGAACGCTGGCGGCCTTGAAATGACTTTAGTTGGTGATGCCAACGATTACGTTGGTAAAGGTATGGCGGGCGGTAAGCTAGTTATTCGCCCACCACTGGGTTCGTCATTTGAAAGTCACAAAGCAACAATCGTAGGTAATACCTGTTTATATGGTGCCACTGGCGGTAAATTGTTTGCAGCAGGGTGTGCAGGTGAGCGTTTTGCTGTACGTAACTCGGGTGTGCAAGCCGTTGTTGAAGGCGTTGGTGATAATGGTTGTGAATATATGACAGGTGGCGTGGTATGTGTACTTGGTAATGTAGGAGTTAACTTTGGTGCAGGTATGACCGGTGGTTTCGCTTACATTTTAGATGAACGAGGTGATTTTGAGAAACGCATTAACCCAGAGTTGGTTGAAGTGGTTACTTTAGATGATTTGAGTTCACATCAAGAACATTTACGCGGCTTAATTGCTGATCATTTAGAACTAACGGGCTCATGCAGAGCAGAAACTATTTTAGCTAATTTTGAACTTTATTTACCGATGTTCAAATTAGTAAAACCTAAATCAAGTGACGTAAAAAGTTTACTCGGGCACCGTGCTCGCAGTAGCGCCGAACTACGTGTTCAAGCGCAATAAGGGGGCAGTATGAGCGAAAATGTATATCAATTTATAGACGTGCAGCGTGTAGACCCACGCAAAAAACCAATCTCGTCACGTAAAAAATCGTTCGTAGAAATTTATGAGCCCTTTTCAGAAAATCAGGTTAATTCACAGGCAGATCGTTGTCTTGATTGCGGTAACCCTTATTGTGAGTGGAAATGTCCAGTACATAACTACATTCCACAATGGTTAAAACTGATCCGTACAGGGCGCATTTTAGAGGCTGCTGAGCTATCACACCGTACTAACAGTTTACCTGAGGTGTGTGGAAGAGTATGCCCGCAAGATCGCTTATGTGAAGGCTCATGTACATTAGATGAAGAGTTTGGTGCGGTAACAATCGGTAATATTGAAAAGTACATCACCGATACCGCGTTCAAAATGGGCTGGAAGCCAGACATGTCCTATGTGACATGGACTGATAAAAAAGTGGCGATTATCGGCGCAGGACCCGCAGGGTTAGGCTGTGCTGATATTTTAGTACGCAACGGCGTTAAGCCAGTGGTCTTTGACCGTCACCCAGAAATTGGTGGACTGTTAACCTTTGGTATTCCTTCTTTTAAATTAGAAAAAGAAGTCATGCAAAAACGTCGCGAAATATTTACTGAAATGGGTGTTGAATTTAAGCTTAATGTCGAAGTGGGTAAAGACATTAGCATGGATGAAATACTTAATGAATATGACGCTGTATTTTTGGGAGTGGGGACTTATCAGAGTATGCGTGCGGGGCTTGAAAACGAAGATGCTCCGGGTGTGCATGATGCACTGCCATTCTTAATTGGTAACACCAACCGCGTAATGGGCTACGATGAGTCTAAGCAAGCGTGTATTGATATGGCAAATGAAAAAGTCGTTGTGCTAGGTGGTGGTGATACTGCAATGGATTGCGTGCGAACATCCATTCGTCATAATGCATTAAAGGTGACCTGTGCGTACCGTCGTGATGAAGAAAACATGCCTGGCTCAAAACGTGAAGTAAAAAATGCCAAAGAAGAGGGCGTGATTTTTACTTATAACGTTCAGCCAAAAGGGATTGTCCTTAATGACAAAGGCGCAGTCGCTGGCGTTAAAATGGTAAAAACTCAGCTTGGTGAGGCAGATGAAAACGGCCGTCGTCGTGCTGAAGAAGTCCCCGGATCAGAGCATATAATTGAAGCCACACAAGTGATTATGGCATTTGGCTTTAAGCCTCATAAAATGGACTGGTTAGAAAAATACGACGTAGAAATTAACAACTGGGGCGGCATCAATGCACCTGAGCAAGGTGAATTTACCCATCAAACTACCAACCCTAAAATATTTGCTGGAGGCGATATTGTTCGTGGTTCAGATTTGGTGGTTACCGCTATATTTGAGGGACGTAATGCTGCAGAAGGCATTATGGATTATTTAAAAGTGTAAGAGATTCTTTTGTTAGAATGGAGTCAAAAGCAAACCTTCGGGTTTGCTTTTTTATTCCCTCAGTTTTACAAACAAGGGTAAGTATTTATGGTTTACATAGTCGGTGTTTAAGGTATATAAAAAAGGATCGCAGGTTTTGACCTAGCTATTAACAATTATGAGATTTTACATATAAAAATGCCCGCTATACATAGATTGCGGGCATTTTTAAACGTGCTGTTATTTAATCCATCGAGAAGTGATCAAGGCTCGGTTTCACTCTGGCTTGTCGACGTTTCACACTTTTATAACAAATAAAATTACAAACAAGTTGTAAGGCAATCACTAACCAGCTCAATGTTATTAACCCATTTATTGAGGTACTTCTAAAAACTAACATAACAGCAATAACAATATGTACAATCAATGCCATATTTAAAAAACGATATAAGCCTTGTTTAAATTGTGTATGTTTAAACTTGCTAAACATGGCTAAAAGTACACTAACTGTAAGTAGTAGCCAGTTAATTGCTAAGCCAAAATAAATGACCGTTGTTTGCATCAAGGTATCCTCACCGTATCAAGGTAACGCACTATAAATGTATAATTTTATCCGTGCGCTTTTATAAGCTCTTTCGCATTTGCTTTAGCTGTTTTGCTAATGTTATCACCACCCAGCAAACGCGCAATTTCATTAACCCTGCCATCTTTATTCAATGCCAGCATATGCGTAAATGTTTCACCATTAGCGATTTCTTTGGCAACAAAAAATTGCTGATGAGCACTACTAGCCACTTGCGGTAAATGAGTTACACAAATTACTTGTGTCGATTTACCTAATTGGCGCAGTAGTTTACCAACGGCAGCGGCTGTTGGGCCAGAAATACCGACATCCACTTCATCAAATATAAGCGTAGGAGTCGTGACTTTTTGGGCAATAATAACCTGAATAGCTAAACTAATGCGTGATAGCTCACCACCAGAGGCTACTTTTGCTAAAGGTTGCAATGGTTGCCCTGGGTTTGTTGATACTAAAAACGATACATTATCAAAACCTAAGCTGTTTGGAGAGCGATCGGTATGTGCTGTAAGGGCTATTTCAAAAACGCCATTTTCCATAGATAAATTAGCCATGCTTTCGCTGATCAAGCCATTAAGTGTATTAGCGTATTGATGACGGCTGGCACTTAATTCCTCACTAGCCGTTTGATAATCTTCAAGAGCTGCTGCAATTTCACCTTCAAGCTGTTCGAGGCGTGAACTATTACTGCTTATAGAGTCTAGTTCTTGTGTTACATTTTGATGAAACTCAACGAGCTCTTGTGGCTTTATATGGTGTTTTCTTGCTAAATCCATAGCGCCACTAAGTCTGTTTTCTACTTCCGTTAAGCGAGTAGGATCTAAGTCAGCTTGTTCAGTATAATTGCGTATTTCTCTGCTTGCTTCTTCAACTTGAACCGCCGCTTCTGTCAGTAATGCTGCTACATTGGCCAGGGTTTCATCATAATGTGCAAGTTCATTAAATTGTTGCGCGCTGTGTTGTAAAAGAGAGCACGCATTTTGCTCATCACTTTCGTATAAGTGTTGTAGCTCGCGCTGACAAGATTGCAAAATAGTTTGACTATTACTGAGCTTATAATGCTCTGCTTCTATTTGTTCAAATTCACCTGTTTGCAAGGCAAATTCATCAAGTTCAGCTACTTGGTATTCTAATAACTGTTTCTGCGCAGCTTGTTGTTGCTGTTGATGTTCTAATTGTTTAAATTCTTTTTGTAAGTCAGCATAACGTTTATAGCGTTCGCTGACAGCATTAACTAAATTTTGGTGTCCGGCGTAGGCATCAAGTAGCTGTAATTGGTGCTCTGCTTTTAATAGATGCTGATGTGCATGTTGACCGTGTATAGAAATTAAATATTGGCCTAATTCTTTTAGCTGTGCAGCGGTTACTGGGCTACCATTAATATAGCTTTTGCTGCGGCCATTTTTACAAACAACTCGACGAAGTAGACATTCGTTATCGTCATTATTAAGCAAATTCTCTTCTAAAAAGGCATGAGCGTATGGCAGATTGGTTAAATCAAATTGCGCACTTACCTCGGCTTTATCAGTGCCTGGGCGCACAGCAGATGCTTCTGCTCTTTCTCCAAGGCACAGTGATAACGCATCAATAGCGATTGATTTACCCGCACCCGTTTCACCGGTAATAGCTGTCATGCCCGAATGCCATTCAGTGCTTAAATTACTTACAATTGCAAAATTTTTAATTTCTAAACCAATTAACATACTGTTCATCCATCCAGTCAATTAACTGTTAATTTATACAGTGTTTTGGTTTATTGCAAATTAAATTTCTATATTTTAAGCAAGGCTGGGGTCAATTAGTGTTTTTTTTCTTCATCAATAGGGAGGGTTTCATCGTTAAGATCAATATTATCAACTGGTTGTATATTGTCTTCAGTTTTCAACTTTAAAATTAACGTAGGAAGGACTTCTTGGTAGAAATTTTTATTGTATAAAATACCTTGAGCTGGCAACTCTGCTATAAAATATTGAGTGCTGTCGGCAAATGCTTGGCTATTGTTACTTTTATAGGTCTTTATAAGTTCTTCATTAAGTATATTAATAAGTTGGTCACATAACGATTCCAACTTAACTAAATTTTCATCGGTGTGAGGCTGTACCACAAAAAAGTTACTAACAACGGCTTGAATTCGAGGAAGGTGCTTAGCACTGATTACTTTTGCATCAAGTAGCTCGTTTAGTTTTATTTTTAAACGTGATTGAGTACTTGCTACGCGCTCGTTAAACAGCTTTTTCTTTGCTTCAATGGTTTTTTTTCGATTACTCTCAATTAGCATGTAACTGCCAAGTAGGGTAATTAATAATAATAAAGCAAGAAATACTACATAATTCATTACTACTTTTTCCTGATAATATTTAAAATTTCTAGTCCATTATTTTGCGCTAAAGTTGCATGTTTGGCAATAAAATTAGGGGCTAATGATTTTTTCAGATTAAAATTCGTTCAAACTAGTATAGACGACTACCCCAATTAAGCTTTTTACGTAGCACATTATAATAAGAGTAATTTTTGGGGTGAATTAAGCGTAACTTTTTATCTGCTTTGCGTATAACGACTTCATCACCAGGTAATACAGCGAGTACAACATGACTGTCACAGCTTACCTGTAAACTATCCGTATTCTCTAAACTAAGCTTTAAACGCACTTCATTATCAGCATCAACCACTAAAGGGCGGCTTGATAAAGTATGTGGAAACATCGGAACCAGTGACATTGCATTGAGCTCCGGTGTTAAAATAGGCCCACCGCCCGATAAAGAATAGGCCGTTGACCCTGTTGGTGTTGATACAATTAATCCATCGGAGCGTTGTGAAAATACAAAATCATCGTTAATAAAGGCTTCAAACTCAATCATGTGTGCTACTTTATCAGCATGGAGCACTGCTTCGTTTACGGCAGAATTAGCGCTTTTAAGTTCGTTATGTCGATACACTTCAACTTCTAATAGAAAACGTTTTTCTTCAATGTAATCGCCGCTGAGTACCTGCTCTAAACTGCCCTCAAACCCTTCCGGATTTAAATCGGTTAAAAAGCCTAAATTACCTCTATTTACACCAATTACGGCTATATCAAAGCGGGCGAGAACCCGTGCAGCACCAAGCATGTTGCCATCGCCCCCGACCACAATCGCTAAGTCGGCACGCTCGCCTAAATCAACGAGCTTTACGAGTTTGTCGCTCGGTACATCACTAAGTTGACTCCCTGTACGTTTTTCAACAATCACCTCAAAGCCTAAAGCTAATAAAAACGTATGTAATCGTTGTAAAGTAGCGGCTGCATTAGGGTGATTTGGCTTACCAATCAAGCCGATAGTATTAAAGGGAGAGTCCATAATAAATACACTGAAAGTTCTAATATTTGTAGAGTAACCTAAAACAGAAGTGTTTGAAAACATGGATTTTAGTAATACCCAGCGGATTTAATTAATTCACTGTAAAATTTAGATTTATTGTATTTTTTATACTTGAAATAATAATGCTTAGCCCCGATATAATAACTATGCATAAAGATGTAGATAACATGAAACTAAACCCACGAGATCAGCAAATATTTGCCGCTGTTATGAGTATGTACTGTAATGGCGATGGCTTACCTGTGCCGTCAACAAAAATTGCAAAGCAAAAAGGTATGGCGGTTTGCTCTGCTACTGTTCGTAACGCGATGGCGCGCCTTGAAAAAATAGGCTTGTTGTATTCACCACATACATCGGCTGGCCGAGTGCCAACCAATGATGGGTTTGACTATTGGTTTGATGAGTTTTTTACGCTCAATGATATTGCTAATTATTGGCAACCTGAGCAGGGACAATTGGTTGAGCTAGCGCATGGCTTGAGTCAACGTTACCAAGTGTGTTGTTGTGTGGGGCTACCGCAGGTTAGAACACAGCAGGTATTTAGGGTAGAAGTGCTCGACTTTGATGCAAACAACTGGCTTATTTTACTCTTAGATAGAGCAGGGCAGAGCCACAATATTTGTATTAATAAGCCCCATGATCCAAGCGATAGTCAACGTTATGAATTTGCGACTTGGCTCAACACGGTTTTTAGTCAACAATCTTTAATCGAAGGCCTTTATCGGATGCAGGCAATGGCCAATACGGCACCACGTAATTGTCATGATTCTTTAACTCAATGGACGCGTGAACTGAGCCAAAAATTAGGCTCAGATAACAGCATTGTTGTTGGGGAAAATTACCTTTATAAGAAAATAGACTGTGAGCAAAGTCTCAATATTGGTGTGTCATTCTTAAATTTTGTTGAAGATAAACTCGTTTTCAAAAATGGGGTCTCCATTCTTAGTGCCGAAAACTTACCTTTTAGCTCCTGTGATGATCTTATAGTGATCAGTGTGCCGTATTTTCAAAATCAAGAATATCAAAGTCGTTTTTGTGTTATTTGTCCAAAATCAGCGCAATTAGAGAAAATAATCCAAGAATTTAAATTATTAGAGCCATTGAGCTCTTGAATCTTTTTATTCAATCCCCATAATTACCGCAGTTGTAAAGAATTGGAGCGTATATTTTATGTCTGAGCAGACACAAAACCCAGAGCAAGAAGTAGAACTGAACGAAGAAGTGACGCAAATGGAAGCCGATGTTGAGGCGGCAGTTGAAGCAGCTGAGCAACATGCCGAGCAAGAGCAAAGCCCTGAGGCAGAAATTGCTATGTTATATGCCGAGCTTGAAACTGCAAAGCAAACTATTGCAAATCAAAAAGATAGCGTAGTTCGCGCTGCTGCAGATGTGGACAATATGCGTCGTCGCGCTGCACAAGATGTAGAAAAAGCACACAAATTTGCACTAGAAAAGTTTGCTAATGAATTACTCCCTGTTATAGATAACTTAGAACGTGCTATTGAGTTTTCTGATAAAGAAAATGAAACGCTTAAGCCTTTACTTGAAGGCATTGATATGACAGTGAAAAGCTTTAACGACGCGGTAGCTAAATTTGGTGTTGAAATTGTAAACCCTCAAGGTGAGCAGTTTAACCCAGAGTTTCATCAAGCAATGTCAATCCAACCAAGCAACGATGTAACTCCTAATACTGTTCTTGCGGTAATGCAAAAAGGCTATACGTTAAACGGTCGTTTATTACGCCCTGCAATGGTAATGGTATCTAAAGCCGCTGACGCTTAACTAAGACTATGATTTAAAAAATGCCTCAATATGAGGCATTTTTTTTGTCTTTAAAATAATGTAGTAACTGCACCAGTATTGTAAGTACCACCGCGCTAAACATTAAACTTGAAAATGGAATCGCACTTTTTGCGTGTATTACCGCTAATATTGGGCCTACTAATGCGCCACTACCAAAACGTAACGTGCCGATAACCGCCGTTGCAGTTCCTGTATTTTGCTCAAACTTCATCAAAATTAATGAATCTGCGTTACTCGCTATTATGCCTAAGCTCATCATCAACGGAGCAATAGCCGCAACAATAAAGTAAAGCGATGAATGTAATACACTAAAGCTGAGTAATGCTGTGCCAGAGATAAAGCCACATATTAAGCCGTAATAAAGCATTTTTCGTGAGCCAATACGTGGTACTACGCGAGTGTTTAAAAAGTTACCAAACATCAGCGCCATTACATTAAAAGCGAATAGCAGACCAAACAATTGCTCTGATACTTTAAATAAGTCGAGGTAAATATAAGGAACCGAGGTTAAAAAGCAAAAAAAGCCAAACGACACAAACATCGAGCTTAAAATATCAGCGCGAGCATGCGGGTTGCTCAATACAACTTTGTAACTTGAAAAGAAAAGCGATAACCCTTTACGATCATTTTTAAATATCGGAATATCAATTAAATAACGTTGCACAAAAAGTAAAATTACAAAGCTATAAGCCGCTAAAACAATAAAAATAGTCGACCACAGTGAAAAGCCTAAAATAATTGAGCCGATAGAGGGGGCAAGCAAAGGCGCTATCATCATAATCATAGACACATACGACATACCCTTAGCGGTATTTTTTTGATATATGTGCCTAATAATCCCCGGAACCACAACTGTGGCAGCTGCTCCAGTAAATGCCTGTACCGCTCTTAACACCCAAAAAGTATGCACTTCAGTGGTAAATGCTAATGCGAGTGAACTTAAGCCGAATAAACTGAGTCCTATTCGTGCAAGTTTACGCCTGCCAATTTGATCGGCTATGGGGCCAAAAAATAACATTCCCAATGCATAACCTGCTAAATAGATACTCAACGATATTTGAACATTTGGCATACTAGTATTGAGATCGTTAGCAATTACCAGCATAGCCGGTAAGTACATATCGATGGCTAAAGGCGTGATTGCCACAATACTGGCTAATAAAGGCAATAAAATACGGGTATTAAAAGAAGAAGCCGAAGCGCTCATTTAAAAACTCAAAACAACGAATATAGGTTGGGCAGTATAGCAGGGCAATGGCGTTGGATAAACTTAGTTTGCCTGCTAACTTAATTGTTTAATCGCAAAAAGCAAAGATTTTAAACTAACACCGCGTTTGCTATTCTATACTTAATAAAACAATGATCTAGGGTAACATAATGAAGAAATTGGTTTTGGCAGTACTTGCCAGTGCTGTATTAGTAGGTTGTAAAACATCACCAACTGGACGCACACAGATTGCGCTTTATTCAGATCAACAAATGAGTCAAATGGGCACTGCCAGTTTTGCCCAAATGAAAAAAAATCAGCCGGTAAATAAAGACCCAAAAGTAAACAGTTACGTCAATTGTATTGCTGACAAAGTAGTAGCCGTGCTTCCTACAGATTATGCATCTCAAAACTGGGAAGTGGTAGTATTTGAAGATGAATCAGCCAATGCATTTGCACTGCCCGGCGGTTATATTGGCGTGCACACTGGGCTATTAAAAATTGCTACAAACCAAGATCAGCTTGCAACTGTTTTAGGTCATGAAGTTGGTCATGTGATTGCAGAGCACTCAAATGAACGTGTTTCACAAAGCTCTATTTTACAAACCGGAATGAAAGTGGGCAGTGCGGCGCTTGAAATGGGCAACGTGCAATACCGCAATGAAATTATGCAAGGGCTTGGTCTTGGCGCTCAATATGGTGTGGTTTTACCGTTTAGTCGTTCACATGAGACAGAAGCTGACGTTATTGGTTTAGATTTAATGGCGCAAGCAGGTTTCAACCCTAAAGAGTCTGTTACGCTTTGGCAAAATATGAGTCAAGCGGGCAGTGGGGCAACGCCAGAGTTTTTATCAACTCACCCAGCACCAACAAGCCGTATTGCAAATTTACAATCGCAAATGAGTAAAGCGCTTAGTGAGCAAAAAATAGCTAAAGCACAAGGTAAAAATCCGCAGTGTAAGTTGTAATCAACCATAAAAAAACCTGTCTAATGACAGGTTTTATTTTTTAATAGTTAAGTATTTAATTATTAAAAAGTCCACTCTATGTGTACTTGTGGAACTGACTCTGTAACATCTGTACCAAGTTTGTTATGCCAGTACTGCCACTCCATACCTAACAGTAAGGTGTTTTCTTTCATTTCTAGCGCATGGCCCATATCCCAAACAATAATAGGTTGAGCTAAAAACCAAGCGCGTACGTCATTACCAAACTCATCTTCACGCTCAGCAATATATTCCGCATGGCCTTTTACACTAAATTTTTGTGAGCCAATCATAAATGGATATTCAAAAGCAACGTCAAACATCCAGCTGTTAGTTTCAATAGGTGCACCGCCTTTTGCAACACCTTCACTATCATCTATGTAGGCAGTCACAAGGGTTGAGAAGAAATTAAAACCAGGCACATCCCAATTTAATTTTACACCCGGCAAATATTTAACAACTTTAGCATCGCCTGCAGCATTTATACCCATGGTTAAGCCAACATCTAAAAGTGCCCCTGAAGCCACTTTTTCGTCCATAACGGCAGATAAGCTTAAGTTTGAATAACCTTCAAAGTAAAAGTCTTGATCTTGATAGTTATCGTCATTGCTATCAGTACTATAATCAATAAAGAAAAAGTTATCGCCATAGTCATGGCCTGAAGCATGTTGCAATGAATAAACCGTTGTGCTTGATTTTTGTTCAGTGAACGGGTTTTTATGATTACCGTTGTTAATATGAAGCGCAGTGCTGCTCCAATTAGCTGCGGTAGCTGTTGAACTTAAGGCACACGCACTTAGTGCAACGAGAGGAAGTAAGTTTTTAATTTTCATAACCATATTTTATGTGACACGCTGAATGTTACAGTATAGCAAACACGGTTAATTTGTTAATTATTTATTGTCATAAACAGTGTACTAGCATGTGGCTAATACACTGTTTAAAGAAAATTTAAGCTTTATTACGACGTAAACAAATAACCGCAATAGCAGTAAAGGCTAAAATAAAGCAGTAGTAAGATGATGTTGATACTTCCCATGGACTTATTTTAAATGTAGCACCAAGCAATAGTGCTTGTGCGCCATAGGGTAATGAACCTTGGGTTACACAGGCAAAAATATCTAATAAACTGGCAGAACGTTTACCACTAATTTCGCCATCGTCAGCCAGCTTCTTAGCAATCGGACCTGTTACAATAATAGATACTGTGTTGTTAGCAATGCACATGTTGCTGGTTAGCACTAATGCAGCTATACCTAACTGATCCGCTACCTTGCGATGCCATTTTGCAATGACCTTAGTAATAGCTTGAATTTTTTGCGCGATGTAGTCGAGGCCGCCGTTAATACGAATAAACTCAGAGAGCCCACCAATAAACATAGACAGTAAAAATATTTCCTGCATATCGCTAAAACCTTGGTAAATATCTTTTACAAAACTGGCGCCTTCATAGCTGCCGGTAAAGCCCATCAATGCGGCAAACACAATACCGCTTAATAGTACTACAAACACATTAAAGCCCATTACTGCCAGTACTAAAATAAAGGCGTAAGGAAGCACTAATAAAATATCATAGTCTTTTGTTTCAACAACTTGCGCAGCTGGCGTTAAAAATAACAACAGTGCAATAGTAAGGATAGCGGCTGGAATCGCAATTTTAAGATTTTCTTTAAACTTATCTTTCATTTCACAACCTTGCGTTCGGGTAGCAGCAATCGTAGTGTCAGAAATTATTGATAGGTTATCACCAAACATGGCGCCAGATACAATGGTACCTGCCATTAATGCGGGATCAATCCCTGTTTTCATTGATACTGCATAAGCAATTGGGCCAATAGCTCCTATAGTTCCCATTGACGTGCCCATTGCAGTAGAGATAACCGCTGCAATTAAAAATAAGCCGGGCAGTAATAATGAAGGGGGAATAAGAGAGAGACCAGCATTAACAACCGCGTCAACACCACCAGTCGCTCCTGCAACCGCAGAAAAAGCACCTGCTAATAAATAGATAAGACACATAGTAATAATGTTGTTATTACCCACACCTTTAATAAAGGTTTCTACACTTTGATTAATACTGGCTTTATTTAAAATAAAGGCTAAAACAATCGCAGGTAAAATAGCGACCGGTGCTGGGAGTTGATAAAATGCATAATCAACCCCTTGAGATTGCAAATATAAGCCAGAGCCTAAAAAAATAGCAACAAAGGTGAGTAGGGGTAGCAAAGAAAATCTTGCTTTATTTTTATCAAATGATGGCTGCATCATAATCCTCATTAATTATTCATAGCAATCGAAACCGATTGATATACTTAACAGCCAAAGCATCCCTCTTTTAGCTGAATTTAGTTGTTTGTTTTACTATCTAACCAGATAAGTAACTCAACAGCGCCCGCAAGCCAAAGACCAAATCGGCGCAAAAAAGAAGTTTAAATGTATAGATGGCTAAATGCAAAGACTATCTGTTATTATTATGAGGGTCTGTTGATCTTTCAAGGTTAAATTTGCAGCAGTCTGTTTGGTATTTAGGCAAGGCAGAGCCTATGTGGTGTGGTTGTTCCCCATAAATAGGCGATAACGCAGCATCAATGCCAAACAGGCGCTGCCCGAAGGGTTCTGCCTAGGGGCGATTTACTCTTTGTTGCTCGGTTTTTACTTAGCCCACTAGGTTACAAACCTCGCGCCACGATTAAACCGCTCCTAGTTTGAACAAATTTTAATCCGCAAAGGTCAACAGACCCTAAAATAATCGAAGCTTTTTTATAAGCTTTCCTGACTATTACATGAGTTTTAGATAAAATCTAGCTAACTAAAAAATACATAGGTTGTAAAAAGATGAATCGAGTAGGTGTGTTTGGTGCGAATGGCCGTATGGGGCTGGCACTTATAGAAGCAGCAACAATCAATAAAAATTCACAATTAGCGGCGGCCTATGTACGCAGTCAGTCTGAGTTAGTAGGTCTATCGGTTAATCAACTTAATAGTCTAGCTGCAAAAGACATTCACTTTAGCAGTGAGCAACAGGTTGAAAATGTCGATGTGTTAATAGACTTTACTCTTCCACAAGGCATGAAAAATCACTTAAAAACAGCCGTTGCGCAAAAAACACCTATGGTAATTGGCACCACTGGCTTAACTAACGATGATATGGCTCTATTAACCGATGCCGCTAAACATATCCCGATCGTATTTGCGCGTAACTATAGCGTGGGTGTAAATTTGCTGCTTAACTTAGTACAAACAGCAGCGACAAAATTAGGCGATGATTTAGATATTGAAATTTTTGAAGCGCATCATCGCCATAAAATCGATGCGCCATCGGGTACAGCATTAGCTATTGGCGAGTCGATTGCACAGGCAAAAGGGTGGGATCATGATGAGGTTGCTGTTTATGATCGTAACAACATAGAGCAGGCCAAATCACAAAATGAAATTGGCTATTCGGTGCTAAGAGGCGGCGATATAGTAGGTGAACATACGGCCTACTTCGCTACAATGGGTGAAAGACTTGAATTAACCCATAAAGCCAGTTCGCGAATGACCTTCGCACTAGGTGCTATAAGAGCTGCGCAGTGGTTGAAAAATAAACCAGCAGGACTTTATGATATGCAAGATGTGCTAGATTTAAAGTAGTTAAGTTCCTTTTTTAACGCTTTGAGATGTTTTTTTGGTATAACCACTTATTTATTGCAATTTACTAATTAGCGTTAGACCTAAAAGCCAACTTCATGTAAAATACAGCCAATTTGCCAAAAATTACTAAATGCGTGTTTCCAATTATACTCATATGGTTAGCAAAACCGGGGTTTGTGTGGGAATGAAAAGAGTTTTAGGCAAGAAAAATGAATGAAGGTTTAGTGGTTTACATCGGCATCATTTAAGACTGCGTAAAACAATTTAAGCTCACAGAAATCAGGTTTTGACCAATTATTTGGGTATTGGCGGGGTGTTAAGCAATTTGCTTACTCCCGTTTTTTACTGTTAGGAGGTTTAACTTGACTAAATCCGCTCTGTTAGTCCTAGAAGACGGCACAGTGTTTCGCGGTACTGCAATCGGCGCTGACGGCATGTCAGTCGGTGAAGTAGTATTCAATACGTCTATGACTGGTTATCAAGAAATTTTGACTGATCCATCGTACGCGGAACAAATCGTAACTTTGACGTACCCACATATCGGTAATACGGGTACCAACAGCGAAGACGAAGAAGCGAGTCATATATGGGCGAAAGGCCTAGTGATCCGTGATTTGCCACTGCTAGCAAGTAATTTTCGTAACGAGCAATCGTTAGATGATTACTTAAAAGAACGTAATATTTTAGGTATTGCGGACATCGACACCAGAAAACTAACCCGTATTTTGCGTGATAAAGGCGCACAAAATGGCTGTATTGTTGCTGGTGACGAACTAGACGAGAAAAAAGCGCTCGAAGCCGCGCAAGCCTTCCCAGGCTTAAAAGGCATGGATTTAGCAAAAGTTGTCTCAACCAAGGAAAATTTTGAGTGGCGCGAATCAAGCTGGACATTAGGCGAGGGGTTTAAAACCTTACACGCTGATGATGAAAAGTTTCATGTTGTAGCCTATGACTTTGGTGTTAAACGTAATATCTTACGTATGCTTGTTGATCGTGGCTGTAAACTGACTGTTGTTCCAGCACAAACCTCTGCCGCTGACGTACTTGCTTTAAACCCAGATGGTATTTTCTTATCAAACGGCCCTGGCGATCCTGAGCCATGTACTTACGCCATTGATGCAATTAAAACCTTTTTAGAAACCGACACGCCAATTTTTGGTATTTGTTTAGGGCATCAACTACTAGCGCTTGCCTCAGGCGCTAAAACAGTAAAAATGAAGTTTGGCCACCATGGTGGTAACCACCCAGTTAAAGATCTTGACCGTGATGTTGTAATGATCACTGCACAAAACCACGGTTTTGCTGCAGATGAAGCCACATTACCAGATAACTTACGTGCAACGCATAAATCGTTATTTGACGGCACATTGCAAGGTATTCATCGTACAGATAAACCAGCGTTTAGCTTCCAGGGTCACCCTGAAGCAAGCCCAGGCCCGCACGATGCAGCCCCATTATTTGACCACTTCATCGATTTGATGCAAGCGCGTAACCACTAATTTAACCGGAGTAATAATGCCAAAACGTACCGACATAAAAAGCATTCTTATCTTAGGCGCAGGCCCAATTGTAATTGGTCAAGCTTGTGAATTTGACTACTCTGGTGCTCAAGCGTGTAAAGCACTTAGAGAAGAAGGCTATAGAGTTATACTCGTTAACTCAAACCCAGCCACTATAATGACTGACCCAGAAATGGCCGATGCAACATACATCGAACCAATTCACTGGGAAGTGGTAGAAAAAATTATTGAAAAAGAAAAGCCAGATGCTGTACTGCCAACTATGGGCGGCCAAACAGCATTAAACTGTGCGCTTGATTTAGACAAGCACGGTGTATTGGCTAAGCATGGCGTTGAGCTTATTGGCGCAACGGCGGATGCAATCGATAAAGCAGAGAACCGTGAACGTTTTGATGTTGCTATGCGTAACATCGGCCTTGAATGTCCACGTGCTGAAATTGCCCATACAATGGATGAAGCTCGCGATACCATGACCCGTATCGGCTTACCGTGTATTATTCGCCCTTCTTTCACAATGGGCGGCACCGGTGGCGGTGTGGCTTACAACATGGAAGAGTTTGAAGAAATCTGTGAACGCGGTTTAGACCTTTCACCAACCAGCGAGTTACTAATTGATGAGTCGTTAATTGGTTGGAAAGAATACGAAATGGAAGTTGTTCGTGACAAAAAAGACAACTGTATTATCGTCTGTTCTATTGAAAATTTTGACCCAATGGGTGTGCACACTGGTGACTCAATTACGGTTGCGCCAGCACAAACATTAACCGACAAAGAATACCAAATCATGCGTAACGCCTCTATGGCGGTTTTACGTGAAATTGGTGTTGAAACCGGTGGTTCAAACGTACAATTTGGTGTAAACCCTGTTGATGGCCGCATGGTTATCATTGAAATGAACCCACGTGTATCACGTTCATCTGCATTGGCGTCTAAAGCAACGGGTTTCCCAATTGCTAAAATTGCAGCAAAATTGGCTGTAGGTTACACACTTGATGAGCTTCAAAACGATATTACTGGCGGTAAAACACCAGCATCGTTTGAACCTTCAATCGATTACGTGGTAACAAAAATTCCTCGCTTTAACTTTGAAAAATTTGCCGGTGCAAACGACCGTTTAACAACGCAAATGAAATCAGTAGGCGAAGTAATGGCGATTGGCCGTAACCAACAAGAGTCATTACAAAAAGCATTACGTGGTTTAGAAGTAGGCGCAACGGGCTTTAACCCAATTGTGGCGCTTGACGACCCGAAAGCAAAAGAAAAAATCATACGTGAATTACGTGAGCCAGGTGCAGAGCGTATTTGGTACATTGCCGATGCAATGCGCCATGGTATGAGTGTTGAAGATGTGTTTGAACTGACTAAGATTGACCCTTGGTACTTAGTACAAATTGAAGATATCTTAAAAGATGAAGCTAAAATTTCAGAAGTCGGTATGGCCGGCTTAAATGCAGACTTCTTGCGTAAACTTAAACGCAAAGGCTTTGCAGATCCGCGTATTGCAGAAATTGCTGGTGTGTCAGAAGCTGAAATTCGTAAAAAGCGTCATCAACTCAATATTGTACCTGTGTACAAACGCGTTGATACATGCGCCGCAGAATTTAGCTCAGATACTGCTTACATGTACTCATCTTACGATGAAGAATGTGAAGCTAACGCATCTGACCGTGATAAAATCATGGTAATTGGTGGCGGTCCTAACCGTATCGGCCAAGGTATTGAATTTGATTACTGTTGTGTACACGCAGCCCTTGCGCTTCGCGAAGACGGCTACGAGACCATCATGGTTAACTGTAACCCTGAAACGGTTTCTACCGATTACGACACATCTGATCGTTTATACTTCGAACCAATTACCCTTGAAGACGTACTAGAAATTGTACGTGTTGAAAAGCCAAAAGGCGTTATCGTGCAGTACGGTGGTCAAACACCACTTAAACTAGCGCGTGAGCTTGAAGCTAACGGCGTGCCTGTAATTGGTACTTCACCAGATGCCATTGACCGTGCAGAAGACCGTGAGCGTTTCCAACAACTTGTTGAGCGTTTAGACCTACTGCAACCAGAAAATGCGACGGTTACCTCTACTGAAGAAGCACTACTTAAATCAGTTGAGATTGGTTTCCCACTGGTTGTTCGCCCATCTTATGTACTTGGTGGTCGTGCGATGGAAATTGTATACGATGAGCAAGACTTACGTCGTTACATGACCGAAGCCGTATCTGCATCAAATGAAGCGCCAGTATTACTAGACCGTTTCTTAGATAACGCAATAGAAGTTGACGTTGACGCAATTTGCGACGGCGAGCAAGTCATCATCGGCGGCATCATGGAGCATATTGAACAAGCGGGCGTTCACTCTGGTGACTCAGCGTGTTCATTACCAGCTCACTCGCTAACGCAAGAAGTACAAGATGTAATGCGTAAGCAAGTAACTGATATGGCACTTGAGCTTGGCGTAGTTGGTTTGATGAATACACAGTTTGCGGTTAAAGATGGCAAAGTGTATCTAATTGAGGTAAACCCACGTGCAGCACGTACAGTTCCATTTGTATCTAAAGCAACGGGTGTAGCACTTGCAAAAGTAGCGGCACGTTGTATGGCGGGTCAATCTTTAGCAAGCCAAGGCATTACTAAAGAAGTGATTCCACCTTACTACAGCGTAAAAGAAGTGGTATTGCCATTTGCTAAGTTCCAAGGTGTGGATCCTATCCGTGGCCCAGAAATGCGCTCAACGGGTGAAGTAATGGGTGTTGGTGATACTTTCGCCGAAGCGTTCGCAAAAGCACAATTAGGTGCAAGCAACACTTTACCACGTGGTGGTCGCGCGTTACTATCTGTACGTAATAGCGATAAGCCACGTATTGTAGAACTAGCTAAAACCATGACAGACCTTGGTTTTGAGCTAGATGCAACAGGTGGAACAGCTGCTGCACTTGAAGATGCTGGAATTACGGTTCGCCGTGTAAATAAAGTATACGAAGGTCGTCCGCACATTCTTGATAGAATCAAAAATGGCGAGTATAGCTATATCGTTAATACCACCGAAGGTCGCCAAGCGATTGAAGATTCGAAGGTGTTACGTCGTGGTGCATTGCAGCACAAAACCAATTATACTACGACATTGAATGCGGCATTTGCTAACTGTACTGCTAACCAAGCAGATGACCGCAGTAAAGTGACGTCTGTTCAAGAACTACACCTGCGATTGAACTAAGGAAATGTGCCAAGGCCGTAACCACGGCCTTGGGATTAAGTGAGAAAAGTATGCAATCAATTCCAATGACAGTTCGTGGCGCAAAATTATTGCGTGATGAACTTAACGAATTAAAAACTGTTACCCGTCCAAAAATTGTATCTGATATTGCTGATGCACGTGAACACGGTGACTTAAAAGAAAATGCTGAGTATCACGCTGCGCGTGAGCAACAGGGTTTTTGTGAAGGCCGTATTCAAGAAATTGAAGCAAAACTTTCAAACATGCAGATGATTGACGTAACAAAGATGCCTAATACAGGTAAAGTGATTTTTGGTACTACAGTAACCATCGTTAATGTTGAAACCGACGCTGAAGTTAAATATCAGATTGTTGGCGATGATGAAGCAGATATTAAAAGTAATTTAATCTCTGTTAATTCACCAATTGCTCGCGGCTTAATTGGTAAACAAGCGGATGACGCTGTGATTATCAAAACGCCGAAAGGTGATGTAGAGTACGAAATCATTGAGGTTGAGTATATTTAATTAGTTAACTCACTTTAACGTTTTATAAAAACCAGTGCTTAGCAATAAGCACTGGTTTTTTTATATTTGGTTTAGATACCGGTCAATTATTATTCATTGTTTGTAAATGTAGGCTATGTTGTTATGGTAGTAACCTATTCTTCAATAAGGAAATAATATGGCAAATATACTGTATCCAGCACCTTTAAAAGTGGGATCTAAAATCGCCGTGTGTTCTTTATCTGCGGGGATCAAAGCAAAATACCATCCACGGTTAGACATCGTCATTAATGGCTTAAAACATCGAGGCTATCAGATTGTTGAGGGGGAGTTTTTACGTCAAAACGAGCCGCGAACTCAACTTACTGCTAAGCAGCATGCCAAGCAATTAATGGACTTTTTATTAGATGATGAAATAGATGCGATCATGCCACCAATGGGCGGAGAACTGGCAATGGAAATATTGCCTTTGCTTGATTTTAGCGCAATTAAAAATGCTAAACCTAAATGGTTAGTGGGCTATTCAGATGTCAGTACGATTGCTTGTGCACTGACAGCAAAATGTAACTGGGCAACACTGCATAGCGCTAATTTAATTCAATTACACCCTGATGAAAAAGACCCGTATTGTTTACAAATTTTTGAAAGCCTAAGCTATGAGGCTAATAGTGAGTTTGAGCAAGCCCCCTCGACTTACCATCAACATAGCAAGCCTGATTACGCACAAAATCCGAATGCATTATTTGATCACAGTGCGGCCACCCAATGGCAGTGTTTAAATTACACTGATAAGCGCAGTATCGAAATGTCGGGGCGGTTGTTTGGTGGGTGTCTTGATACGGTTGGGCTGTTACTAGATTCACCATTTTTAGCTCTGCATGAGTTTAAAAAGCACAATGCTTCGCAAGGCATTGTACTTTATTTAGAAAGTGCCGAGCTCACGCTAGCGACCGTTGCACGATTTTTATTGTCACTTAAATTAGCGGGCATGTTTGATGATATAAACGGGGTGATTATTGGTCGTCATGTGACCTTACAAGGGCAAGACCCAGGATTTGATTATCGCCAAGGTTTAAATGCCGCTTTTGGTGGGTGTTTATTTCCGGTGATTATTGATGCCGATATTGGCCACATCCCTCCTAATTTAAACTTAATTAATGGAGCATTATGCACTATTACCGCAGATGTTGAGCAAGGCAAAGTGACCAATGCGTCTGTGGTCACAAAACTAGCATAGCAAGATAAGCTGCTCACTTACCAATATGAGTGAGCAGCGATGCCTTATAAAACCTGAATAATTTGTTCTTTGCTTAAACGTGATTTTGGCAACTTAGCATTGTAGTCTTCTTCAGCGTCATGGTAACCCAGCGCAAGTGCAACATCACACACATAGCCGTCTAATTCGTTTGCGAACTCTTCGCCAATCAGTTGTGCATCAACGCCTTCCATAGGAGTGGTATCAATGCCTAAGCGTGCTGCTGCATGCATAGTATTGCCTAAAGCAATGTAGGTTTGTGCTTTGGTCCAGGCGGCATTATTACCTTGCTCATCGGTATTTAAATCCACAAACGCAAAGGCGCCAAAAGCTTGCTCGCGGTTTTCTTTTTGAGTTCGGCCATTTTTTATATCAGCATCAATTACTTGGCCATAATTTTCACGGGTGTATTGTGGATTATGAGCAAATAAAATGATGTGTGACGCCGCTTTAATGTGTGGTTGATTAAATTGAAATTTATTAGCAAAGGTACTGTGCATACGCTCTTTTGCGGCTTCAGATTCAATCACAATAAATTTCCAAGGCTGTGAATTAATTGACGAAGGAGAAAGACGCATCGCGTCATATAAAACCGCTAAATCGTCTTGAGAAATACGCTTGGAAGCATCGTAACGTTTAGCGGTATGGCGGCTTTCAAGATCGCGAATAATAGGGTGAGTCATCGTCTCTCCATAATAAAAAAGGGTTGATAAACAGTATTTACTGAGTGTATAAGCAGCATAATACAAGTTGCTTTATTTAAAATAAACAGCATAATTATTGAATCATTATCAAATAAAAATAGATAATATGCAGATTGATGACTTAAAACTTATTTTAAAAGTAGCTGAGTGTCGAAGCATTACGCTAGCAGCAGCCAAGTTAGATATGCGCACAGCAACGGCCAGTGCTGCTATTAAGCGTGTAGAGTCAGCACTTTGCTGTGAATTATTTATTAGAACAACTCGGCATTTGCGTTTATCCAGTGCAGGGGAGCGATACATCCCCCAATGCGAACAAGCGCTGGCTGTGCTTGAAACGGCAAGGCAAAACCTTAAAGGGGAACATGATGCTATTGAAGGTGAATTACGAGTAGCTACTTCATCTGATCTAGGGCGCAACTTAGTGATCCCATGGATTGATGACATTATGGATAAGTACCCAAGTGTGAGCTTGCGTACGCACATTAGCGACAGTAATATCGATTTTTTTCGTGATTCGGTTGATATAGCACTGCGTTATGGCTCCCCCAGTGATAGTAGTGTATATGGGTTTAAAATTTGCAACGTACCGCGACTACTTTGCGCTACACCAACTTATTTAGCTAAATATGGTGAACCTCAGCACCCGGATGATTTAGCGCAGCATCATGGGTTATTTTATCAGCTGCAAGATATTATCAATAATGTGTGGGAATTTACCGACGGGCAGAAAAAATACAAAGTAAAAATGCAGGGCAGACGAGCTTCAAACGATGGCGATTTAGTCAGGCGTTGGTGTGTTGCAGGTAAAGGTTTAGCGGTTAAATCAGCGTTAGATATTGCAGATGACTTATTAAATAAACGCGTTGTTACTGTGATGAATAATTACCAGCATACCTGTGGTGAGCTGTGGCTTATTTGCCCAAGCAGGCAATCGATTACGCCCGCTGTACGACTATTACGCGATGTATGCAGAGAAAAAACCGCTCACATATTGAATCAGCTAGTAAAACAGGGGATTGTTGATACACGTATATTAATTAACGAGTAACAAATACACGTTTAGTAACGTTAATTTCATTGATTATTAAAAAACACCAATCAAATCCTTTACGAGGAATATGTTTATACTGAGGGGAATACTTAGGCTTTATCTTACTTAATTATGGTTATTAAATACCAGAAGGTAAAAGACGAAAAAAAGCAAACAAGTTTATATAATTAAAGGTTCATTTTATTTATCGGGAACTTCTTTATCTTTTTTAACCTTAAAAATATCTTCTAGTGAGAGTTCACTTAAGCTGTTACCACCCTCAACTTTAATTTCGAATGCAGTTGATACATAAACTTGAACACTTAATATGAACATCAGCATTGGCACTGTTATATAAAAAAGGTGTCCAATATTTTTGGCCTCGTACTCTTCCTTTACTGTTTTATTAAATAAACTGATATTCAAATAAAACAAGTAGATAGAAAAAAATAATAAAATTAAGCCAATCGATAGGTGCATATAGCCAATTAGTCCAACAGAGTTAGTTCTGAGAAAGCTCATTGTAGAAAGATATAGCACTAAGCCTACTAAACCAAAATTCCTGATTGTATCAAAAATATCCTTAATTTTAGTTTTTTTATCATGCCACTTTGCCATTTTCATCTAATCTTGTTAATTAGTGGGACTTCAGTTTACACGTGCTTTATATTTTTATAAATAAAAAGCTCGGCATAATTATGCCGAGCTTTTTTGGTTGGGATTTTACTGAATTAACTATTGGTCGTTGCTGGTTGGCCATCGACAATAGGGTCTTTACCGCGCCACTTTCGAATTATGCGTTTTATATCTTCAAGCGCAACGTACTGACACGGTATAAGAATAAGCGTAATTATTGTGGCAAACAGCACACCAAAGGCGAGTGATACGGCCATAGGTATTACAATTTTTGCTTGTAAACTAGTTTCCATAATAATGGGCATTACGCCAATAAAAGTAGTGACTGAAGTTAGTAATATGGCTCTAAAGCGACGCGCTCCGGCTTGCATTACCGCTTCTTTTATTGCCACACCTTCTGCACGGGCTTTGTTTACAAAATCCACCATAACAAGTGAATCATTAACTACTATACCGGCAACAGCTATAATACCGAACATTGATAATCCGCTCATGGTCATACCTAAAGCCATATGACCGAACATAGCACCCACAACACCAAATGGGATCACCGACATAATAATCAGTGGCTGAGAATATGAGCGAAGTGGAATGGCTAGTAGCGCAAAAATAATCATTAATGAGATTGCAAAATCACGTAGTTGTTCATTAGCACTTTCCATCTCTTCTTGAATACGCCCTGCAACGTTACTTTTTACTCCAGGGTAGTTTTTAAGCAGTGCTGGTAAGTAAACATCACGAATTTCTTGTGCAATGGCAAATGGCTCTACTTCGTCACTATTGACCGCAGCCCACACATTAACAGTACGATTTGAGTTTTCACGTCTGATACTGCTTACGCCATCTACCAGCTTGACTATAGCTATTTCACTTAAAGAAACTTCAGCGCCCGCAGGGGTGATAATACGCGTATCTTGGATGTTGCTTATCGAGTTACGCTCGCTTTGCGGGTAGCGAATCATTACTTTGATTTCTTCACCTTCACGCAGAATACGCTGTGCTTCAAGGCCGTAATAGCTAAAGCTTACTTGAGAGGCCACATCAGCAAGGGTTAAGCCCATACTGTAAGCAAGTGGTTTTAAATCAAGTTGTACTTCGTCGGTGGCACTTTGCAGTGAGTCATTTACATCACCCACACCTTCCATACTTTGTAACTTAGCTTTTAGTTTGCTAGATACTTCTTTTAACTCATCGGCATTTTTTCCTTCGAGCCTAAAGCTAACGTCGCCATCATCACGACCACCACCAAAAATACTATCTTGAATAGTGAGTGTTTTAAGCCCCGGTAGCGGTGGCATTTTTTCACGCCACATAGTGCTTAACTCAAAGGTATCGATTGGGCGTAAGTGAGGC
Source organism: Pseudoalteromonas sp. RW-H-Ap-1 (assembly GCF_048318575.1). Lineage (GTDB taxonomy): Bacteria > Pseudomonadota > Gammaproteobacteria > Enterobacterales > Alteromonadaceae > Pseudoalteromonas. The sequence goes on along the minus strand of NZ_CP166996.1, from coordinate 1,925,193 downwards.
TCTACTAAAATGGCCATAATACTCGCATTAGTACGACCACGCAGACTAACAGACAAATCACGGATCATAGATTGGCCATACTGCTGCTCTAGTTCTTTGTCGACGCTCAGTAATACATTTTCTATTTTACGCGCTGTTTCAAGCGTGGCTTGCTCAGAAGAGGCAAGGTTCATTTCTAGCGATATACGCGGAAAATCATGCGGAATTTTAGGGTTTGGTACAAATTTAACCATTCCACCGGCAAAGAGTCCTGCACTGACAATTAAAATACATAAAAAGCCAATAATCACGGTATAGCGATAATGGATACAACGACCGATAAATGGAGTGTAATAATGTTCAACAAAATGCTTTAAGCCACTATCAACTGCATTACGTAATTTATGTAATGGGTTTTTAGGATTAGGCTTACGCGGGTTCATTGCTGCGATGTGTGCAGGTAAAATTAGTTTTGATTCAATCAGTGAAAAAATTAAGCATAAAATAATTACTACACCAATTGCTTTCGAAAACGCAGCGCTCGGCCCTGAAGCCATTGCTTGAGGTAAAAATGCAGCAATAGTGGTTAGTACACCAAAGGTTGCTGGCATGGCTACACGTTTTACACCACGAATAACGTTGTTAAGTGAGTGCCCATGTTTTTCAATTTCAGCACTGGCCGACTCACCTACAACAATGGCATCATCAACCACAATCCCCAAAACAATAATAAAGGCAAACAAAGACACCATATTAATAGTAATGTCTAAAAAGCCGATAGGCATAAATAAGAATGCCCCTAAGAAAGACACTGGTAGGCCCATCATTACCCAAAACGCTAATCTAAGAGGTAAAAACAGCGCTAATACCAGCATAACTAAAATACCGCCCCACACCATGTTATCGACCATCATGTCGAGGCGACCTTCAAGGTAGTAGGTTAAATCAACGATGGGTGATAACTTAACGCCTGCAGGAAGTTGATCGGCTTTGTCAGCTAGGTACTTTTTAAGGACTTTAGCAACAACGGTAATGTCTTGATCTTTTGAGGCATCAATTTCAAACGACAGTGAATTTTTGCCATTGTATTTAGAATAAAGTAAGCCTTCTTCAAAGCCATCATTAATGGTGGCTACATCGCCTAATTTAATTTGAGCACCGTCTGGTAATGTAATTAGCGGTAACTTTTCAAATTCACCGCCACGATAGGCTTGCTTTTCGACACGCATCGAAATGTAGCCAGTATCAGAGCGAATTTGACCCGCCGACATATTAGTAGAAAAGCTTTGCACCGCATTAGAAACATCTCTAAACGTGAGTCCGTATTCGCGAAGTTTATCAGGGCTAATTTCAATACCAATTTCGTAGTCTAAGCCACTGTAAAAATCAACTAGGTTTACATGAGGAAGGTTTTGTAATTCATCTTTAATATCATTACCAAGTTCTTTTAACTGGTAATAACTCATATCACCATAAAGCGCGAGTATCATTACTTCTTGTTGAAATTTTTCACGCTGAACAACAGGGCGTTCCATACCCGCAGGAAACGTATTAATTGAATCTACTTGCGCTTTTATTTCATCTAGCGCTTCTTTGGCGTCATATTTTTCTTCAATCTCAACCCAGGCTTGTGCATAGCCTCGATTAGAGTAAGTGATTAGACGTTTAATACCTTCGGTACCTTCAAGGTTTTCTTCAATTTTTATAGTAATGCCTTCTTCCACTTCTTGTGGCGCGGCGCCAGGGTAAATAGCTTGTATACTTACCCAGTTACTTTCAAATTGAGGAAAGGCTTGTTTACGAATTGTCAGCGCGGTTAACAACCCGCCAATCAAGACAAAAATCATGATTAGGTTAGCAGCAACGGGGTTACGCGCAAACCACGCAATTAACCCTTTTTCATCAGTTGTGGTCATCGTTTACTCTCCTTTTAACGCAAGTTGAGTAACGTCTGGTTTGGTCACTGTATCTTCTATTTTTACTGCCATCCCTTCGGTTGGGTATTCAAGGGCAGAAGTAATCAGTTGTTCTCCCTCTGCTAAGCCTTGATTTGCGATGACCATGCCATTTTGTTCGCGAATAATATTGAGTGTTTTAAATGACAAAGTTAAATCATCGTTTAACACTGCAATTTTATTATTTTTAACCAGATGATGAGGAACAACAATAGCGCCATTAACGGCGCGACCTTCAATTGTAGCGTTTATGTATGAGCCAAAACGAAGTGGCTGCACCCCTTCATATGGGGTTTGAAGTTGGGCAACCAAATAACTCATTCGGCTTTTTTGATCAATCACACCTTCACTTCGTACCACTTTAGCCTGCCATGTAGTTTCTTTACCTGCATATTGTGCATTAAATTCAACTATTGCACCTATGCCACTATTATTAAGGTATTGCAGCTCTTTATCGGCAACAGGTAAACGCACCTCGGCGACCTCAGTCGAACTAAGAGAGCCAAAGCTATTACCAGGATTAACTACCGAGCCTAAACTAATGCTGCGTTCGTTTATAATCGCATCGTAGGGGGCTTTAATATAAGTGCGTTCTAAATTACGTTTAGCACGTTTTACACTTGCTTGTGCCGAGCGATATCGCGCCATTTTTTCTGCTAATTGCGGTTTACGTAAATACAGTGCTGATGCAGTAACATCGCTTGAGTCTGCTTTAATGCGTTCCCATTCGGCTTTAGCAACATGCGCTTGTGCACGTTCAATTTCGAGTGCTGAACTTGCTTGGGCAAGGCCTGCCTCTGCTTCAATTAAATCAGCTTCATAATCATTTGGATCAATTCGTGCTAAAATGTCACCTTGCTTTACAAAGGCACCTTCAACAAATTGTTCTGCAACTGAAATAACTTGGCCACTCACCTGAGCAATCAGCTCAGTGCGGTCTTTTGGTTGCACAATACCGTACGATTTTACATCGAGGGTAATTGCATCAAGGTGAACTGGTTGTGCTGCAACCAAAGGGCGCATGTCTTGGGGGGCTTTTCTTCTGGTGGCTTTTTCATTGCAGAAAAGCCTGCTGCGAGGCCAATGCCACCAACAAGGACCGCGATCGGAAGTATTATTTGTTTTTTAGTCGCCACAGGGCATTCCTTCATAAATTGTGCTGATGGGCTAATGATACGCAATAAAGTGTTTACAGTGTGTTTGAAGATGTAACAAGTCATTGCACAAAGCGGTTACAAATAGAACACAGCGCGCTATTTATGTACAAAGCAGCAACAAAACAATTGAAATTTATTACTGAGGTTAGAATGAAAGTACAATCAATGGCGTGCCGTTTAGGCTGTGGAGCATGTTGTATTTCGCCGAGTATTAGCTCGCCAATTCCGGGTATGCCAAACGGTAAAAAGGCCGGAGAACGCTGTATTCAGCTGGATGAAAGTAATTTATGCAAGCTATTTGGTGATGAGTCGCGCCCAAAAGTGTGTAGTGATTTTAGTGCCACGCTAGATGTATGCGGAACGACTAATGAGCAAGCATTAACATTAATTACTGAATTAGAGCAATTAACCTAATTTATTGTGTTAAATACACATATATTTACAATTAATACGCTTGAAAAATGTAGACACTTACTTTGTGTTTCTAAAACCCTTACTCAGAGGAGACAATTAAGTATCCACTAAGCATTGTCGCCAGTGTTACCTCATTTACTTATCATTCAATTCTTTCAGTTCATAATTTTTTAATTATAAATGCACAAAGAGGGCGAAGAGGCGCTGCGCTTTTAGAGCGAGTGACTTAGACACAAAGTTATTTGGCTTAGTTACTAGTAATTTCTTATTTTCTTCTCATTCACTTCTCTTTGTTCATACTTTTTTAATGATAAATGCACAAAGAGGGCGAAGAGACGCTGCGCTTTAAGAGTGAGTGACTTAGGCATAAGTTATTTGGCTTAGTTACTAGTAATTTCTTATTTTCTTCTCATTCACTTCTCTTTGTTCATACTTTTTTAATTATGCATGTACACAGAGGAGGAAGAGGTGCTGCGCCTTTAGAATACTTAGGAAGGGCTAAGAAATGAAGTTTCTAACTCAGCTTTCTACTGGTCTTTTTCTTATTTTAACTTAAAAGATAAGCTCAGCGTGGGATTAAGCCCTCGCTGAGCGATAAAGTTACCAGCTATACGTGGCACTTAGCGTATATTGCTCGCCGCGCCCTGGCGTACCTGGAATTTCTTCAAACGACTCATCCCACAAGTTATCAGCTGCAAGACTAATAAAGAAGTTAGGCAGGGCTGGTGGAGTTATTTTTACCGTCAGCTGAGTAAATAACGCCTCGTCACCTGAACGGCGCAGCGCATTTTTATGCTGTTTACGCCACTCATTATCTACTCGAAATTCTAATAGATCCGTCGGGTTCCAAATCGCACCGAGTGTTACACGATGATCTGGAAAGTTTAAAGCGTAAAAGCTAGCATCAATATTTTCAGCGCCGTAGGTTTCTGTTTTATGTAAGTACGCATAGCTGGCAATAATTTCTGCGTTATCAAATTGCTTAGTGGCTAAAAATTCAAGGCCTGTGGTATCAATATCAACCGGTTGTGCAAATCGTGCTGAGCTTGAATCAAAGTTAAATGTCCAATCGGTTAGGTTGTTATCTTTACGATAAAAAAGCGCTGAATTGAGTTGCCAGCTTTGTTGCTCAAGCAATAAGCCCAGCTCTAAGCTTTTGGTGGTTTCACGCTCAAGGCTAGCGTTACTTCTAAACAAACCACCTGACTCACTGCCACCAATGGCGGTGTAGCCTGCTACTTGGCTTGCCTCGGCATACGACAAATACAGCGTACGCTCAGTGCCATCGTTATTTTGGGTATTGAAACTAACATCACCAATCAATGATAGCTCAGAATCATCACGACTGGTGTTATCAAATGCAGCCCCTAAACGCACAGTTAGTTGCTGATCACTTGCAAGTGATGTTGTGTATTCTGGTAATACACTAAGCTTAAAGTAGTTACGTGAAGTAAAGTTATTTTCAAGGGTGGTGGAGTCAATACTATCTTCTATATATTGCGCAGAGTAATTAACCGCAACTGACTTTGTTTGCGCATGACGACCTGAAACAGCCAATGATTTTACTTGTGTTTCATGAAATGCTTGGAACGCGCTTGGGTTTTCACGTGAATAAATATAATGGTCGTTATGCTTGCGGTAATAAGCCGATACTTCAAATTCACTGTTGGTAGCATAGGCTTGTTTATGGTTTAGCATCCATAATTGAGTTTCTAAGTCTTCGGTTTCATTGACGCCAAATGGGGTATAAAGGTTTGGCCAACCAAAAAACTTTTCTTGCAAGCCGTAAAATAAATCAGTTTGTGAATCGCTCCCAGTTAACTGCACTCTGCCAGAAGTTCGGGTAAAGTCATGATCGCCAAAATCAATTGAACCATCACTTTGTGAGTGCGAATATTCACCTTCAAAACCAATACGCCAATTAGCGTTTGCTTCAAATGGAGTACTCACACCTGCATGAATTGTTTGTAGGTTGAAGTCATTTGAGCCAGCGCCCAAAGAGACACTGCCACCAGTTGTTATTGGTTTCCAAGCAAATGACACAGTACCTACTGAGCTATTCATGCCATTAAGTGCGTTATCGGCTCCGGTTAATACGCTGGCACCCGTTAGCATTTGTGGTGCAATAGGAATTTCTGCAAAGTAGTGACCAGACTGCGGGTCGAGTAGGGTTGCACTACCGACTCTAAAGCCGGTATTTTCAAAAATACCACCGCGTATCGTTACATCAGCTTGTGCTTCAGCCATATTGCGTGATTGCAAGTCAACACGCGGGTCGTATTCTAAATTTGAAATAGGTGAATCAAAAGTGCCTACGGGTAAGGTATTGGCAGTGGGTGACGCCTCAATTGTTATTTGTTCTATGGTTGCTGTTTCTTTACTCTGCTCTGCATAAGCAACAGTTGAAATACTGGCTAGTACGGCCGGTATTATAAGGTGCGGGGCACGATTCATATCATTATTCTCATTTTATGCAATGACGCTAAAAATTAAATACCTATCATTTTTTATCACATGATAAGGTAAGCTCACTAAGCTAGGGTGATTTTGGGCGCTATTGTACATTAATGATAAAAAACTGCATTTGATAATCAAATTTAGCGTTACAAAATAGTAACTCTGCAACCTATAAATTATTTACATTGGTCACTTTATTATGCAAACACAACAATCGAGTCATTCATTAAATCAGCACACACTTTATTTTGCTGGTGGTTGTTTATGGGGCGTGCAAGAGTTTATGAGGTATTTACCTGGAGTAGTGACTACTGAGGCGGGGCGTGCCAACGGCACGAGTAACACAACACAAGGTGAATACGATGGCTATGCCGAATGCGTGAAAGTAACCTTTGATGCCCAAGAAGTAACCTTGAATGAATTAATTGGCTATTTTTTTGAGATTATTGACCCATACAGTATCAATAAACAAGGTGACGATGTAGGTGAAAAATACCGCACCGCCATTTTTAGCCAAGACAGCAATCATTTAAACATCACCAGAGACTATATTAGCCAGCGTGATGATGCTGAAAAAATAGCGGTACAAGTAGCGCCACTGACTAATTATGTCCCTAGCGATCCCGAGCATCAAGACCGTTTAACCAATCACCCTAATGATTATTGCCATATCCCACTTGATTTATTACACAAGTATAAATAACAACTTCATTGATGCGTATTTAAATAAAAAAGGCTGGTAACTAATAAAGCTAAAATTAGCTGTTACCTCGTTTATGCTTTTTTTAGATTTATTAGGCTTTTTCTTTTTTCGAGGGAACATATCTCTAAAAAGGTAGGGCACAGCTAAAAAGTAGATCCCAGTTCCTAAATAAAGAAAAAGGTAAAATAGATAAGTAAACGGCGACGCTGAAAAGAAATAAACGTCAGATTCGACCCGGTAATCTGTTGGAGTCAGAATATAGCCATCATGTATAAATTTTATCGCAAATATAATAGATAAAAGGCCTAAAGCCCAAGATACTAAAGAGAATGCGATTTGATTCAATAGCATTCTCGTATTACTGATATCTACATATTTTACTTTTGGTTTCTTTTTATTTTTTGATTGCTTCATTTTGGCCAAAAAAAGTAATAATGATTGCTACTAATATTCCTACAAAACCAGCGCTTGAAAAAATTAGACTGTATTCACTCTTAATATTGAAGATATTTAATAGGCTGGTTATTAACAATAAAAAAATACCAATAATTTTTATAATCGTGAGTGTTTTATTCAAACAGAACCATGTTTGACAAGAAGGGCATTGTTTTTCAATAAAAATACTATTTTTGTTAATATTTTTTATATCTTTAGCTGCAAAATTACTTTTACAATTTGGACACGTTACTTTCATTTTAATCCTTTAATTTATCTCACAATTCTAAACACTAGACTTACTAAACGTCTTATTGATTAAGCTTTATCCTTGTAACATGATTACTATAGCATTGAGCTATCACCTTGTTAATGTGTAACTTATTACTTTATAGGTAAACAGTTTTGAAGCCATAAAAAAGCCCGCAAACATGCGGGCTTTTAAATATTAACCAAAACTTACTGCTGCTTTTTTGGCGGGAAGTTGCTTAAAATATTGGCAACCGTTTCCTTAATAGCGGCTTCACGTTGTGATGGGGTTTGTTTTTTCTTTAAACGACCATCTTTAGCACCACGCCAAATTAATTGGTTTGACTCACGATCAATAATATCGATAACTAATGTGCCTACTTCATATTCGCGTGCGCTTACATCGTGGTTAAAGCCTGTGCCCCAGTAACCCCAACGTGCACCGTAGCCTACGTTAAAGCTGTCAACTTCAAGCTCTTTATCTACACTTGCATGGTAATTAACAAGTACATCAGCTTGCGCTACGTCAACCAATTGCATACCTAATTGCTGGCTTAGTTGGTTGTTTACCGCATTGCGAACGCGTTTTTCCATCAGCCCACTGATTTGGTAGTTATTCGTGTCTTTGGTTAGGCTCGCGTTTTCTACCCAAGCAAACGTTTTGTAGTTACTAAAGTTTGCTGATTTATCGTAATCCCAATCGGGCGTTTGTGTACAGGCGGTAAGTAGCGCCAGTGCTGCGACAATAAATATATGTTTCATTACGTTTGCTCCAATAAAGTGCGTTTGTTTAAACTACCATGGGCGAGGGTAATTTAAAATCTAAAAATAAGTGTAACTGGCTAAGATGAATAGCCAATTAACTCTTAGTCTTGCTGAGGGGCTTTATGTTCAACCTCAATCCAATCTTTTTCATCTACCCAGTTTTGTGCGCCGTCTTTTACTGAACGAATTGGCACAATATAATCACAACTTATTTGCGGTTTAACCGAGGCAAATATTGGCACAAAGCCAAAGCTTAGGGCGGTTTCTATAATCGCCTTTTGGTTTTGCGGGTCGATATCAGCCGCTTCATCTATGTAAATAGGTATACGGTATAAATTTTGTTCCTGATCGCTTAATAAATAACGAATAAACAACATGCCACATAATAGCTTAATGGTGATACGCGTACCATTTGAGCCAGCCGAGTCTATTTTTTCAAAGTGCTCGGTTTCACCTGCACGGTTAACCACTTCAAAACGAATATCAAACAAATCGGTGAGGGTCAGACCTGCTTTGTCTGAGGCGAGTTTAATTAAATGATCTTTTGCCTCGTTTACCGCGCTCTCGCTGTAAGGTTCTTGGCTGAGTAAATCTAGGGTATCGCCTTGTTCAAATTGGTTAGAGGTACTGATAATAGTATCAATACTATCTACCAACATTTTGCGCGGGATAATATTAATTTTAAACGCTTGCAGGTTTGAAATACGATGCTGGCTAATGCCTTTATTAAAGCTATTCATTTCACGGCGTAGACGGTCTAAATCTTCGCGCAGGCCTTTAATTGTAGCGGCCACTTCGGTGAGGGCAACGCGACCTTGGCGCTCAACTGCATCGCGCTCGTTATCAATGTTATGAAACGCGCTAATAAGCTTTTGATATTTACTAAACTCATCGTTTTCGTTATCAAACTTAGTAATACCGGCATTATAAATATGCATATAGGTATTACGTACATTTATATCGAAATTCCGTAGCTCTTGGCAGTCCTTATTAAAGTGATGAATTAAATCGCTTAAATTATCAAAATCGATTTTTATATCAATCATGTAAGGCGTTACTTTACCACTGTATAAATCTAAAGTGTGGTCAATACGCTCAGTTTTAACTTGGCGTAAGCGCTCTGTTTGACGATTAATTTGCGCTTGTTTTGATTTGATTAACGAGCGTCTATCAGCAATTGAGCCACTGTTTTTTTGAATATCTTGTAGGTAATCGTCAACTTGTTCGCGCTCGGCTAAAAGCTGCTCTTTTAGCATCGCTTGGGCGTCAACCGATTGTTGCATCACTTCAAATTGCTCTAAGCGTTTAAGTGCACTTTCTGCACTCATAAGCTCATCATAGAGTGCGTCTTTTTCTTTTTGTTTATCAGCAACATTGGCGGCCACTTCGCGCTGTTGTTTAAACTCTTTTAATGATTGCTCAAGCGCGGTTAACTGAGCGCTCAGTTGCTCTTTATTTTCGCCGCTTTGCATTTGTACTGGTGAGAGCTTTTTAAGTTTAATACTGGCACCGGGTAGGGTGAGTACACCGCCTTTAACATTTTCGCTCAGCTGTGCTAAAAATTCACCAAAGGCGTCTTCGTCATCAATGGTTATATCGCCATTGCTGGTGGTGGCAAAGGAGAGAAGATCGGGGTTTAATAGCCGCGATATTTCCTCTACTTCTTTCAGTGATAAGTCTTCACGCATACGGGTGAATAAATTAAATTCTAAGTTTTTAAGTTGTAACTTTAAGCTCTTAATTTGTTTTTGTGTTTCACCAATACGGAAATCAAGGGTGTGCAGGCTTTGTCCTTGTGCACTCGTAATAGAGTGTGACAACGACTCGTAGTCATTTTTTAACTGCGTTAGGTTGCTTTTGAGCGTGGCTTTATTAACCAGCTCAAACTCACTTTTAAGGGCGTTGAAATCTAAAAACCATTGTTCAATTTGAGTTTGCTTGCGCTCTATATCGCGCGATTGTTGCACGTATAACCCTTGCTTTTGTTCAAACTCGTGCTTTTCGTGCTCAATGTCTTCAAGGGCGATGTTGAGCTCGCTAAGCTGCTCTTCTTGGTAAGCATCAAAGTCAATCAGTGCTTGGTCAATCTTCGGCGCATATGCTGCTAGTTTACCTTTAAGCACGGTTTGGTTTTCAAGCATAGATTCAAGAGCGGCTATAGGCTCTTGCATTGATTCTAGCGCTTTTAATTCACGCTTTGCGCGGTTTACTTTATCAAATGAACGGCGCCAAACCTCGTAAAAGTCGACCTTAGAATTTGACATATGGCGCTCAAACACACGCAACATAAAGCGCTTAACGTCATTTGCGCCTAATTTATGTAAATTAAGAATACGACGAAATATTTCTTTGTATATTGCAGAGTCTTGAACGTTGTTAAGGGGGATCATTTTTAAGTTGATCTCACCGTCAAATTGTGTTGCTCCGCCTGTCAGTAGGGCGTTTAATTCTTGTGCCTTAAGCTCTATTGGATTGTAACCTTGCTGTTTTAAGTGGTTAAACAGCTTGGTAAACTTAATAATGGTATTGCCTTGGGTGTACTGGGCTAAATCAAGCTTTCCTTGATAGCAAAAGTATTGGTGCGCATAACCGGCAATTTTACCTAAGCCAGCAACGCCAATGACGACTGAGCCATGGGGTAAATCGGCCTGCAGTAAAATGTACGATTGATCTGATGAAAAATAAAACTTTCGGGTTTCATCTAAATCGTGGCCATCCCACTCGGTTAAGCGTAAATCGTTAATTAGCGGAAATTGCAGTGCATTAATTACTGAGCTTTTACCTGTGTTGTTAGGCGCACAAATAGAGCTACTTTTATCCAGTGGGATCACACATTTGGCATAGCCTGCGGTATTGAGTAGGGCGAGTTTACTCAGTCCGTATAAATTTTTCATTGCTCGTCCTCACTAATAAAGGTCTCTTCGTTTACTTCCATTAAGGCATCGATATAACGGTGAATAGGGGCTTGCAACATAAAGCCACCTTCTACTTCGCGGGCAAGGCCTAAACGTACCATGCGTAAATACACATCTTTTCGTAAATCAGAGCCCGAAAATATCTCAAGCTGATCGAACAAATGTTTATTAAGCTGTACCAAGGTTTGCATTAGCTCTAAATCGTTTGGCTCGTCAAATAATGCGCGCATTGGGTCTTTACCTGTATTGGCAAAATGCTCTATTAAAATGTAAATAGTGAGCGCTACAGCGCGGGAAATTTTACCCATGTTTGGGGTGCTTTCATCGCTGGCAAAATAATAAAAACCACGGCTATCGTGTTTTAACTCGTGGCCTAATGCTGTAAATAAGGCAGTATAAGCGTCTATTTGTTGGTCAAGCTCTTGCCACATAACGGTGTCTTGTTCGCAAATGTGGTAACCGGCGACTAATTTTTTATTAATGGCTTGTAAGTGAGAAAGCTCATCTAAGTTTATATGGGTCATGGTGATTACTCGTGCTCGGCTTTATCAGCCTGAGACTCTGAATTAAAGGGATACAAATTAAAGTGCTGGCCTGCAATGTTAACGCGGGCTTTTTTATCGCTTTGGCTAATTTCTAGGGTGCTATCGCTTACCAACTTTTGATACAAAAACAGCATTTCATCGGCTTCAAGCTCAGGATAGCTTTCATCTAAAAATTGCAGCAAAGGCTGTGGTTTTTTACGCTGCTTTTTAAAGCGTTTGGTAAATTGCGCTTTTACATCGTGGTAGTCAGGAATGTTTGGCGTGACAAAAGCGGGCACATCATTTTGTTCTGGTAGCTGATATTCGTGGTGTTCAAACTCAGCTAGGCTTGCCATATAGGCAACGATATGACGCTGTTGGCCCAATGAATACTTTTGCGCATCGCTTACAAAATGGGGTTGTACGGCGCTGAGCATATTATCCACCCCGTTTTTACGAATTAGCCCTAAAACTTTTGCCGCTTGGCGGGTAATAAGGTTATTACGGCGCAACTCTTCACGCAGTGGCATTAGCATGTCGGCACTTTTACGTAAGCTTGTGCGACCAACTAGGTGCATTTCGAGAATACGGGTACGTAATTGCTCAAGCATACGTTTATCACTGTACGCTTTACCTGAGCGTTCAATATATTCTATTTGGGTGCTAATTTGCTGCTCAATTAGAGTAAAACAGGCATGAAAGTCGCCTCTAATATCGACCATTTCCAGCATGGGTTCTATGTATTCATCAAACGCTTCTATCACGGCTTTATAGCGCTTTTGCAGCGATTGCACCGCGTTATTAGATTTAGCCTGCTCAACAATATTTAAGATGGCGTTTTCGTTGTGTAAAAACAGTTTAATTATTTTACGAACCCGATCATCCATAATGCGGCTAAAACGGCGTAAATCATCAAAATCTTCCATTTCACCGGCATTAGATAGCCGATTACCTAAGCGAGCTAAATCATCAACCAATACACTAATTTCTTGTGCTAAGCCTAAATGCTCTTCTTGCAGTAAAAAGGTAGCAAAATCAGCAATGGCACGGTTAATTTCTAGTTGTGACGATTTAGCCAAGGGAATAATGATTTCTTGATTTAATAACCGATTGGTTTCTTTATAAATGCGCTCATTATTCCACGTCGGTTGCTTTTGTTTTATGGCATTTTGAAGATCTTTAATACTAAAGTCGGCCATTTTAAAGCGTTTAAATAATAGCTCTAATACACCCCAATGCTCAGTGAGGGTATTTAGTAGCTTTTTAGCTGGGATCATAAGGCGTTACAACATCCTAGTATTCGTTATTTTATATTTCTTGAACTTATATGGTATTCGTTTTTGCGACGATTTAATAATAGTTTTTACACCCGCTTAGTGATAGTATCCGCGCCGAATATAGGCACATAGAATATGTGGGTATATTTTTTACATGGTTTCAATTTTTACTTAACCCCGAAGGTTGTTTAATATCATGGTTTCCTTGATTATCCTGACGCTGATAGCGATTGCATTCTTGCTTATCGTTATTGAGGATGTGATTCACGTAAACAAAGCCAAAACGACATTATTTTTTGGTACGCTTTGTTGGATTATCTCCTTTATTTTTCCTCTTAATGGGCAAAGCCCCGAAACGATTCAAACCCTCCTAGACCACAATATTTTAGAAATTGCTTCCTTATGGCTGTTTTTAATGGCCGCAATGACCTTTGTTGCCTATTTAAACTCCAAAGGACTCATCGAAAATGTTGTGAACCGGATTATGCCAACCAGCATTAGTGAGCGAAAGCTGATGTTTTTGGTGGGGAGTTTTGCATTCGTATTTTCATCTATTTCCGACAACGTTACAGCCACATTGATTTCCTTGGCAGTGATTATGTCATTAAAGCTTGAAGCCAAAAAATTAGTTAAATACGCCACCTTAATTGTATTTGCAGTGAACTCCGGCGGTGTTTCACTTATAACGGGTGATGTAACCACGTTAATGATTTTCCTTGATGGTAAAGTTACTATTAGTCACTTATTACTGTTAATTGTGCCTGCATTATTAAGTGTATTATTACTGGCTACCTTGTTATCAATTGGTATGAACAAGCAGTTAGAGTTTAAAAAGACTAAATTTAAACGCATTGAAAAAACCGACATTACTATCGCTGTTATTTTCTTCACTACCGTTATTTCTACCCTTACTTTAAGTGTTTTATACAGTGTGCCGCCATTACTTACCTTTTTACTCGGCCTGTCTATTATGTTTTTAGTCGCACAATTTTTAATGCGCAAAAAAGACATCAATAAAGATATGATCGACTTTATACGTGACATAGAGTACGACACCTTATTGTTTTTTGTGGGGGTGTTATTACTTGTTGGTGCGTTAAAAGAAGTCGGCGTACTGAGCCAATTTACTAATTTGTATACAGTAATGGCGCCAGAGTACGCTAACTACTTAATGGGTATTTTATCGGCCGGTGTTGATAATGTGCCACTAACGGCTGCGTTACTAAAAGCCGACATTGTAATGAGTCAACAGCATTGGTTGTCGTTTACGTATGCAACCGGTGTGGGTGGTTCAATGCTGATCATTGGTTCGGCGGCTGGTATTATTGCTATGAGTAAGGTTAAAGAACTTACTTTTGCAAGTTACCTTCGTTTGTCGTTGTATTTGTTAGTGTGTTACACCTTTGGTTATGCTGGCTCTTACTTTATGGGTAGTTTTATATGATTTTATAATAAAACGACTTGACAGCTAGACGTCTAAACGATAACTTTCAAAACCGCACTCTTAGTGCGGTTTTGTTTTATTAGCCACTGGTTAATAATACATTCAGAAGAGGTGCGATACTTAGGTACTTAATGCGAGGCAACGACAGCCTACGACCATTAAGGAGGGAAGTATTCGCCGAGGAAAATAATGGGTCGTTACCATTGTTTTTCGGTTTATGGGGCTGAATCCTCAAAACTGTCACCAATTTAGGTGGAGAGCTTCTGGCAGTAGATTTTTCTTATCTTTATTTCCTGCCAAGTTCTTCTTGTTTTATTGCGGTTTGGATGCCGCGAAAGGAGACGAAATGACTACCCAATCAGTGCCACAAGGTTTACAGAGCACAAAATCAGATTACATTGTTGCCAAATTTGGTGGCACCAGCGTGGCTAATTTTGAGGCCATGAGCCGTTGTAGCGAAATCATTGTAAACGATAACAGCGTTCGAATTGTTGCAGTGAGCGCCAGCGCCGGTGTAACTAATCACTTGGTGGCACTTTGTAAAGCGGATATTGATGCCGCTGAACGTCAACAGCATATTGACGGTGTACTTGCTATTCAACAGTCAATTTTAAGTGAGCTGACTCTAGATAATGATTTAGCGCTTGGTTTTAATAACACCCTCGATGAATTTCAAACTCTGGCACATCAGATACTGACAACAGAGCAGCAACACGATGAGCTACTCAGCTTTGGCGAGCGTTTATCGTCGTATTTATTTACTCAAGTATTGCGCTTAAAGGGCTTAAATTCGCAGCGTTTTGATGTTCGCCAGGTGCTTAAAACCGATAGCCAATTTGGTAAAGCCACGCCTAATGTAGCCGCCACAGCGCTTGCAGCTAAAGAGCATTTAATTCCTTTACTAGAGAACACGGTTATTGTTACTCAGGGCTTTATTGGCAGTGATGAAAACAATGTAACCACCACATTGGGTCGCGGTGGCTCTGATTACAGTGCCGCCTTGTTAGCTGAAGCAATCAACGCTAAAAGTGTGCATATTTGGACTGACGTAGTGGGGATTTTTAGTACCGATCCGCGTTTGTGTGCTAAAGCGACACCTATTGCGCGTTTAAGCTTTGATGAAGCGGCAGAAATGGCCACTTTTGGCGCTAAAGTGCTGCATCCAGCTACAATTTTGCCAGCCAGTCGCAGTCATATAAATGTGTTTGTTGGCTCAAGCACAGAGCCAGAGCGTGGGGGCACTTGGATTGAGCGAGAAAAATCGCAGCTACCTGGTATTCGTGCGGTCACGCAACGTAAAAACCAAATACTACTGACCTTAAAAAGCCCTGAAATGCTATTAGCGAGTGGTTTTTTAGCTCGCATTTTTACTATTTTAAGTGAATGTAATATTTCGGTAGATTTGGTTACCACATCTGAAATTAGTGTAGCAATTACCCTTGATAATGCGCCTAATGCATCACGTCCAGAGCTAGATCAAGAATGCTTAGATAAACTTGCTGAGTTTTGCCATGTATCAGTTGAGAACAATTTAACCCTAGTGGCACTTATTGGGTCTGAAATTGTATTGCGTCAGCACGAAATGAATTTAATGCAGGTGTTGAGCGAATTTAACATTCGTCTTATTTGCCATGGTGCGAGTAAACACAACCTGTGCTTTTTAGTTGAGCAAAGTGAGTCTGATGCTGTGGTTCAAGCTATTCATAGCCGACTACTTGAAGGCGAGCTGGCTGCTTAACGCTGAAAATGAGATAAATGAGCATCGCCAGTCGGTGCTTTTTTTGCCACAACGCTTATATCAAATTGCTCGTTTACATCATTTGTTAATGTGGTGCTGGTTGCACTTAATTGCGTGTTGCCAAGCTCACAAAATACATTAGGGTTTAATAGCTGGGCAATAGGGCGGCTGGTTGCTTTTGCTAATGCTTCTTTTAACGTCCAAAGTCTAAAAAATGTCGCCGCTTTAGAAGCTGTGTACGGTTGCTTAGTTATAAGTGCCACTTCTGCAGCATCATAAAAGTGCTTTGCGAGTTTTTCAAATGGCCGTTTTAAACTGATTTTTTCTATATCAAAACCAAATAGCGAATTATTGATATTTAGCGCCACGCCTACCAAACCATGAGAGTGTGACACACAGCAACTATACATCTGGTTATTATTTATATTTAGCTCAAGCTTACTGGTTTGTTGATTAAATTCAGAGCTGATGTTGCTCAGCGCTATATTACTGCTGCTAGGTAATACACTTTTGACTAAATATTTTAGTAACAGCCGCGTTGCTACATATTCTTGCTTTGCTTGGGGCGTTTTACGACGCGCGATGACACTTAATTCAAACGGGCTTAAAAACTGTGTAAGTGTTAGCTCATCAACCTGCAATTGGCTGGCATCAAATAATAAAATGGTGTGGTTATTATTCTCAGCAAGCGGTGTTTGTAATAACTGATTGTCGAAGTAAGCTGAACTCATTATTGCTCGTTAAAAGTGAATACCGATTACATAGTTATCGTCATAAGCTGGATAGTTTGTGAGCGGTTGTTTGCTGTTATGTGCGCTAAGTACATTTTTATTACTCAGTCGCCCTTAAATATGGTTTAATTCACATTCGATAAAATAATAACAGATTTGTAGGTGTATGACACAAGTGCGTGATGGTTTTCAAAGTCGACTTGGTTTTGTATTGGCAGCAGCCGGTGCTGCGGTAGGTTTAGGCAATATATGGGGTTTTCCTACACAGGCTGCTAATCATGGTGGCGGCGCATTTTTATTGGTGTACTTTATTGTTATTTTTTTGCTAGCGCTTCCCGCGTTATACACCGAGCTGTATTTAGGCTACAAAGCCCAAGCTAATCCGGTTAAAGCGCTAGGCCAAGCATGGCAGGACCATGCGCCTAAAGTTGGCGCTGCTGCAGGTTATATAGGCTTAGCAGGCGCAATAGTCATGTTAAGTTTTTATTCAATAGTGGCAGGTTGGATGCTTTCTTACGCCATAGAGCCTATAACCACCTTTTTAGGTATGCAGAGCTTGAGTGAGTTTTTACATAGCGACTCTATGCTACGTAATTTTATATTTACGCCGCTGATGCTTATTTTAACCGCCAGTATTATTTTAAAAGGGGTTAAATCAGGAATTGAAACCTGGTCGCGCCGTTTAATGCCATTATTACTTGTTTTACTAGTTGGCCTAATTGCTTACATTGCTACCTTAGAGGGTGCCAGCGAAGGATTTGCGGCCTATTTAGTGCCTGACTTTAGTAAAATACTCGACCCCGATTTAATTATTGCCGCAATGGGGCAAGCGTTTTTCTCATTATCACTGGGTGTAGGCTGTATGATGATTTATGGCTCTTATTTAAAGCCCGGCGCTAACTTACCAAAATTGACTGCAAGTGTTGCCTTACTCGACACCAGCGTGGCATTTTTAGCTGGGCTATTAATTATACCGGCTATATATGTAGCACAGTTCAATGGCGTTGAAGTATTTAGCAACGGCAAATTAATTGGTGAAGGGCAACTTATTTTTGCCATATTACCTGAGTTATTTGGCACTATGGGTGAAATTGGTTTATTGGTTGGCTTACTATTTTTTGTGTTGATGTCGATTGCCTCAGTTACATCAACCATTTCATCGACTGAAATTCCGGTGGCTTTCTTAGTAGAAAACCACAGTGTTGATAGAACCAAAGCTACATGGGCCGTTAGCGCCATTGTATTTGTTTGTGCCAGTACTATTATTGTTAATTTTGATTGGCTATTTGGTTTGGTTATTATGGTATTTACCCAATACCAACTACCGCTGATGGGACTATTTTACTTTGTTACAGTAGGCTGGTTATGGCAGCGTGGTAATAAGCTTCATCAAGCAAGTTCTGGTGCACATTATTGGTTTGCTCAGTACATTCGATTTGTCTGCCCAGTGCTAATGACCTTAGTATTTGCAAACGTTGCGTTTGGCTAGAACGCAATAATAACTAATCTGTTATTGATAACAAAAAAAGCGAACACTATATTTTGTTCGCTTTTTTGCTTTTTGTTTAGCCGCGCTATAGCACTTCGTTTGTTAAGCTATTTCCTTGAGTAACCTCAAATGCATTTTGTAAGGTGATATTGGCAATTTCTGTAAGCGCTTCTTGAGTAAAAAAGCCTTGATGGCCGGTGATCAATACATTTTTAAAGCTCACCAAGCGAGAGAAAATATCGTCTTGGTTTATATCGTCACTGTGGTTTTTAAAAAACAGCTCTGATTCTTGCTCGTACACATCAAGCCCTAAATAACCTAGTTTTTGTGATTTAAGTGCCTTAATACACGCTTTACTATTAACCAATGCACCGCGCGAGGTGTTTATTAGCATAACTCCTGTTTTCATCGCTGCAAATGCGTCATCGTCTATTAAATGATGGGTGTGCTCGTTTAACGGGCAATGCAAAGAAATGATATCGCTTTGTGTAAGCAGGGTGTTTAAATCAGTAATTGTGTAATTACCAGCTTGTGCATTAGGATCGCATACTAAAATGTGAGCGCCAAAACCGGTTAATATATTACACAATGCTTGGCCAATTTTACCGCAGCCAATAATACCCACCGTTTTATTATGCAAGTTAAAGCCAAGTAAGCCGTTCAAGTCAAAATTGTCTTCACGTACGCGGTTATAAGCTTTATGGGTTTTACGGCTAAGTGTAAGCATAAGTGCAATACAATGCTCTGCGACTGCCTCAGGGCTGTAAGCCGGAACGCGCAGAACACGCATACCATGCTGTTTAGCAGCGGCTAAATCTACATTATTAAAACCCGCACAACGCAGCAAAATGGTGTTAACCCCAAATTTAGCCAGTTGCTCAATAACCGCTTTATCTACCGAATCGTTAACAAATACGCATACAGCATCAAATTCTTTAGCTAAAACCGCAGTGTGCATCGATAAACTTTGCTCAAAATAGGTAATAGCGATGTTAGAAAAGCCAGTTAAGCTTTGTTCGAAAAAAGGGCGCTCGTATTTTTGAGCACTAAAAAAAGCAATTTTCATTTATTACTATCCTACTAACTTAGTCGGCTAGGTGAAAACCAAGCCTAGTTACATCTACCATAAACCATTTTTATTATAGATGCCTAACCAAAACGAGTGTTTGCTGTTTTTATAATCGGTGTTGACCCTAAACTACTTCTAATTACACTATGAAGTGACTCCGGTTTAGTACGCGGCGCATAGCGCGCAATTAGTTGTCCTTGCGCATTAATTAAAAATTTAGTGAAGTTCCACTTTATTGCACGGTTTTGTGCAATTCCACGCGTATGTGATTTTAAATAACTAAACAAGGGGTGCGTATCGGGGCCATTCACCATGACCTTGTCAAATACTTCAAAATTAATTGCAAAGTGCTTTTGATAGTAATCTTTTATTGCTATCCCCTCTAATGGTTCGTTTTTATCAAACTGATTGCATGGAAAGGCTAAAATAGTAAACCCATCGTTTTTGTATTGTTGGTATAGCTTTTCAAGCGCACATAATTGCGCCGAAAAATGACATTTGCTTGCTGTATTTACGATAAGAACCGTTTTTCCTTTTAACTGGCTCAAAGGAAAATCACTATTATTACAAAGTTGTGCGTTAAATTGATAAATGCTATCCATAGGTTACCTACCTAATTTCCTTATGCGGGAAATTTTAAAAGACTTTCATTCGCTTTTTTAGCGGCCGATTGACATAATCGAGCTTATGTTTCTAAGTTATCAGTTAAATAGGTCATTTTTATGTCAGTTAAAATTGCATTTATAGGTTTAGGCGTAATGGGTTACCCAATGGCGGGGCATTTAGCAAAAGCAGGGCACAGCGTATGTGTTTATAACCGCACGGTAGCTAAAGCACAAAAATGGGTCGAAGATTTTAACGGCAGCTTTGCACCTACCCCGCGTGAAGCCGCAAATGGTGCCGACATGGTATTTATGTGTGTAGGTAATGACGACGATTTACGTTCAGTAGTATACGGTAATGACGGTGTGCTAGCGGGCATGCACGAAAACACAACTTTAATCGACCACACAACTACCTCAGCAGAAGTGGCACGTGAAGTAGCTGCAAAAGCGGCTTTACAGCATATCGACTTTATTGATGCGCCAGTATCGGGCGGCCAAGCTGGTGCCGAAAATGGGGTATTAACCGTGATGGCCGGTGGCAACGAAGCGGTATTTGCTAAAGCACAACCTATCATGGCGGCATTTAGCCGTTTTAGTCAGCTTTTAGGCGAAGCGGGCTCAGGGCAATTATGTAAAATGGTTAATCAAATTTGTATTGCTGGTGTGGTGCAAGGGTTAGCTGAGGGCTTACATTTTGCTAATCAAGCAGGCCTTGATGGCGAAAAAGTAATAGAAACCATTTCTAAAGGCGCAGCCGGTTCGTGGCAAATGGAAAACCGCTACAAAACAATGTGGGCAGGCGAGTACGAATTTGGGTTTGCCGTAGATTGGATGCGTAAAGACTTAGGTATTGCCCTAGATGAAGCTAAAAATAACGGTGCAACTCTGCCAATGACCGCAACGGTTGATCAATATTACGCTGATGTACAAGCCTTAGGTGGCGGCAGATATGATACTTCAAGCTTATTAGCGCGCATAGAAGCACTGCATAAAAAGTAATGTAATTGGTAAAAGTAAATTATTCATAAAGATGATAAGAAACGCTGCGCTTTTAGAGGAAGTGCTAAACATAAAAAATGAATGTTGGTTTTATGTTTTCTCATGCACTTCTTTTGTTGAGATAGTTTTTTTGGTTTTTTACCTAGTAACAAAAAACGCGACACTTTTTTGCTAAAGGGTCGCGTTTTTATGTATTATATAAACTACAGCAAATTACATACTTTGCGCGTAGTTATATAAAGCTTTTAAAATTGTAAGATTTTTTTCGCTGTCATCATGTTCATGCGCTAGGTTTTCAAGGGTGATCATAAAATCTTGTGCGCTGATTGATGGCTGATCTTCGCCATGCATTAACTTGCTTTGGCAATATTGGCGCCATTGATCAAGCTCTTGCTGGTTGAGCGTTTGCGGCCAATTTCGGGCGCGGTACCTAAACAGTAAAGTATTAAATTTAGGATCTTCAAATTCAAGTTTTAAGCTTGCTAAGTCTTCAGGTTTTGCATCACGAATAATCGCAAATTTTGCTTTATCAGCATGGCTAGTAAAGCCATCATAAAGTAAATAATCCACATTTGTGGTCGCGCTGTAATCGCCTTGCTCATTAAATACTTCAGTGACTTTATCACGTAGCTCGGTATTGGCTTTTAAAATGGCTAAATTAGCCAAGCATTGTTCACGGTCAATACCCAAGCGAGCAGCGTTTTCAGGCAGTAGTGTTTTAGCTGGCGCTAAAATAGGGCACTTGTTTAAATGCACCAATTTTAAACCTACCGGTAAATCACCTTCCGCTAAATCTATACGTTTGGTGTATAAGCGTTTACGTAATTCTTCCACATTTAAATCAAGTAATACCTGTGGGTTTTGGGTTAAATCAAAACAAATAACCGCGTTTTTATTTACCGGGTGAAAACTCATAGGTGCTACCCAAGTGGTACAACCTTGTGTTGCTGGAATACGAGACGAGGTGTGCACTAATGGGGTCATATTAAACACATCAACCATTTCAGCGAGTGCTTTTTTACCGCGAAGACTAAAAAAGAATTGGTACAGTTTAGGCTGCTTCTCTTTAATTAGCTTTGCCAGTGCAATGGTGGCGGTTACATCACTTAATGCGTCGTGCGCAGCGGCATGTTCAATACCATTAGCGACGGTTAAATGCTCAAGCTTAAAGCTAGGGCTGCCATCTTCTTTTAATGGCCACTCAATGCCTTCAGGGCGCAGTGCATAGCAGGCACGTACTAGATCTATAATATCCCAACGGCTGTTATTGTTTTTATATTCACGTTCGTACGGGTCGTAAAAGTTACGATAAAAGCTATATCGGCTTACTTCATCATCAAAGCGAATACTGTTATAACCAGCTACACAGGTATTGGGTACGCTAAATTCTGCATGAATTTTAGCTATAAACTCAGCCTCAACTAAGCCTTTTTGCATCGCCACTTGTGGAGTAATACCGGTAATTAAACACGCTTCAGGATGCGGTAAATAATCCGCTTGCGGCTTACAGTACTCAATAAGCGGCTCGCCAATTATATTTAAATCAAGATCGGTGCGAACACCGGCAAACTGACTCGGCTTATCTTTTTGTGGGCTTGCCCCCAGGTCTCGTAGTCGTGCCAGTAGATTGTTGCTTGGTTTTCGTAGTATGTTGGTTCGCTCATTCTCTCTCTTGGCCCTTTATTTATGCGGGTTTTACTTTCTTTTATGTTTGTTGTTATATTTTTGAGTGCGTTGTAATATCTGCATTGTGTGTATAAAATAGTGTATAAAATTTTCGCTAAGTGTGTATAAAATATTAAATGGCAATCAGTGACACTAAATTAAGAAAGCTGCTAGGTAAAAATCAAACACCCTGCGTATTATCGCATAGAGATAGTTTAAGTGTAAGGGTGTCAGCTAAAGGCGTAATCACATGGCAATATCGTTGTCGTGTAGGTGGTAAACAAGTGATAATATCGCTTGGCCGTTATCCAGGGCTCAGCATAAAAGAAGCGCAAGACTACATACCTCATTTTCAAAACTGGATAAGCCAAGACAAAGACCCACGCCTCGAACTTAAACTCATGCGAAACAATGCCAAAGGTTTACCTACAATGGCAGATGTTGCAGCAAAGTGGTTAGCTAAAAAAGTACCTGATCTAAAAGAAAAAACACAAACGCTATACAAAAACCAAGTTGGCAAATGGATTGTGCCAATCCTAGATGATAAAAATATGCCAATTGATTTAATGACCATTAAAGATTGGATAACCTACTTTGATGACGTAAAAAAATTAGGCAGTGCTAAAACAGCCGGTACTATATTGGTACGTATCAAGTCGATTATTGGCTGGGCTGAAAAGCGTGGTGAAGTAAAACCATTTAACCCCGTACTAACTCTAAATATAAATGATGTAGGAGAGCAAGCATCAGTAGGGCAGCGAGTGATGCGCTTTGATGAAATTGCAAAGTTATGGATTCAAATCGAAAGCTCAAAAGCTACGCCAGCAACCAAAGCATGTTTGCAGTTAATTTATATAACAGGCGCAAGGCAATCAGAGGTTCGTTTAGCCAAGTGGGAACATTTTGACTTTGATAATAACATTTGGACGGTACCGCCAGAAAACTCCAAAACAAATAAAGCAATCCGCCGGCCAATATCAATCAAGGTAAAAAACATCTTAGATACTCTTGCTATGGTCTATGGCCGTAACGGTTATTTAATACCTGGCAGTAACCCGCATAAACCAATGACTACCCATAGCATTAATCGTTATTGCTGTCGAATGTGGGATCACTTGTTTGAAAAATACAAAATGCCCAAGTTTCTACCGCACGATGCACGCCGTTCTTTATCTACATTACTGAGTGAAAACGGTGTAGCGCCGCATGTGACCGAAAAAATGTTAGGCCACACAATGCGTGGAGTAATGGCTGTATATAACAAACATGATTGGATAAAAGAACAGTCAGAAGGGTACGAGCTATATTGTGGATTAATAGATGAAGCAATAAAAACAGAGTTGCAAAAGAAATAATACAACAGAATACGCAAATGTATGGATGCATACATAATTATTGACATAACCGTCAATAGCTTTATTATATTACAGTGCATGCAAAATTATGCACACAGCAAAAAAGGTTATCAAAACGGCATTAAGGAGCTTGTTATGGCTACCACGTCATTTGAAAAAAACTTTGTAGTAACAGACCAAAACGCAATCCAAGCGTTTAAAGAAAACTGCAAAAAAGCCCATAAAGTTACAACTAATAACCGTAACCATGAGGCAGATAGGGTAAAAGGAATTGCGTTATTAAGACAACGATTGTCCAGCTCTCAGAGCTAATAAAGGAGTTTGATGCACCCCAACTACATCAACTCCTTTCTAGTTTTTGTAGTACAAAAAACACAGATGTTGAAGCATTCCTAAATGATCAGAATAAAGCTATTCGCCTCGAAAATGCGTCTAAATCACGCACCTATTTAATATTGGATGATGGTAGCGGCCAAATACTTGCCTATTTTTCATTGTCTATCAAAGAAGTCTCACTGAATCAAAATAACGAAACTAAAATAAGTAAAGGTCTGCGGAAAAAGCTTGACGGAATTTGTAAAAATAGTGAACGTGTAAATGCTTACCTTATAGGTCAGATAGGTAAAAATGATTCAGTAGCAGATAATCAAATAAACTTACCGTATATTCTCGAAGAAGCCTACACAATTATAGATAAAGCAAACCAACTTGTGGGTGGCAGGGTAATAATATTAGAGTGTGAAAAAGCTGAAAAGCTAGTAGCATTATATCAAAATAATGGATTTAATATCCTTATTGATAATCCTGCAGAGCGACTTATCACAATGTATATTTGTGTTAGGTAGAATGAATAACCCGGAAGATAAGCTCATGAAAACCACATCGCAATTTTTAGGTTTATTAGATGAAGATATAAGAGTGGGAAATGTTAAAAAAATACCCGATTCAGTACTCAATAGAATAAACGCTATTAAGCAAAAGGCACATTTAGCTAGAACTAAAAAAACAAAACTGTGAGCCCGTTTAGTACGGGCTTTTTTATGCTTATTTTCCTATGTGCAATAATCTATGTAGTATAAGTCCTAGGCTAAAAAGAGCTACTCCTATGAAAATATTTTTCTCTATAATACTTGTAGCGTTAATAATTTATTCCCACATTTATGATTTTCAGCAGAGGATACTGTATATAAGTGTCGATTCGTTTAATTTGTTGCCCGGTTCTGATAAGTCTGTCGTTGTCTCGTTTGGTAAAAATGACAACGACTTTCATGCGTTTGCTATAAAAAAGAAAGATATAAAGCAGGGTGTTGAGCTTGTATCAAACTCAAAAAATAACCCTAACTTTTCTGTATTTGGTGACGTAGAGGGTGAAGCGCTTGTTCGGTCAAAACAGGTAGAAACATTCGCTAAAGTTAAAGTTTTGAGTGTGGATAAGCAAAACCAAAGGGCGGTGTTTTTAGTTGAAGCTAATTTATTAAACATAAATACCAATGAGCTTAATAAATTAGATAGAACAAAAGTGATTGTGAAAGGGGAGCCTTTTCTAAAGCTAATGTATCCTTTTGATTAATTTAAAGCCCGGAAGGTGCGGGCTATAATTTTAATCTCTTAAGAAGTGCTTTCTTTCAAAATACTCATTCATTTTTCTATTTTTACCGAACGCAGACTTTACGAGCTTGTTGTTCTCATCAAATTTTATAAACCTTTCAATGTTATCAATTGTAAAGTCAATTTTAGGATTATTAACCCTGAACCTATTTTGCACTTCAAGGTAGCAAATATCTAAGTGTTCTAAAACTTCAAATTCAATTACAAGTTTTCTAAATTCCCCATCGTCCGTACCTACACGCAAACAATTAAGTATAAGTAAAGAAAGTTCTTGGTTTGTTAATTGCGACCTTAAAATATTGCTGTAGTTCTTTTTGTATTGATAACTAAACTGAGTATCGTTAATCAGTTTTAGCATTTGGTATAAGTGAATAAAGTAAGTTGATAGTAAATGACCATGGATTGGATAAATATGCGAAAAAGTCGATAAACTTTGTGCTACCTCTACTTTCTCATTTTTTAGTGCATCTTCCGGTGGGCTATTGATAATTTTGATTAATACGTTTACAGCCTCAGCGCCTTCATGATTTTTTGTTTTATTATAATTTATATTATGGCTATATAGATCAGCAATTGTTTGGATAATTTCAGATTTTGAAAGCTTGATTCTATTGAGGTTCTTACTATGTAATTCCAACATATTAAAAAACGTAGTCTCAAAGCTTTGCACCGCCAATAAGCTTGCTTGTTCCTCTAAAGCTTTTGATGAATTAGTGAGTTCGTTACGGGTAAGTTCTAACTCTCTATTACTCACTTGAAGCGCTCTTTCATTTTGTTCTATTGCTTTGATGCCTTGTTCTATGGCCTTTTCACTTTGCTCTAGCGCTTGTTTATTTTGCATTAAAGTATGGGCAATTAAAATTAGGCTGAATAGGGCGAACATAGGGTTTAGTACACCACCAAAAAAGTCGCCAACCGCACCCCAATTACCAATGTTAGATGCGAACCCGAATCCAAAATGAGAGATAAATATACTAATAGCTGTCAATGCAGCGATAGACGCGGCTATACAAATGCCTATTGTGAGTTTTTTCATATTGTTTTACTCAGCTGAATTATATCAAAAATTTTATGCAGTATAGCATTAGCTGTATAAATACCCAGCTTGTTGAAAACTGAACGATAACTTAACCTATTCAATCGCAACGTTATGGAAAATAAAAGGAATAACATGGTTAATATAATAGGTTGGGCTTTGGGTGTACTATCTGTTTTTTCAGTAGGTATGTATTTTGAAAAAGGTGAGTTTTTAGCCGGATTTATTTGTGTATTTGCAGTAGGTCTTACAATACCGCCTATGCTAAACAAAATTAATAACACTAACAAACAAAAAGCAGAAGAAAAAGGTAAGCAATATAATGATATAACCCAAAAGTCTGGGAATATAGCGGGTATTATTATATTTATAGTTGCTGCAATAATTGGTGGTGACGCGAGTAGTACATCAGTTGAAGTTACCAAAACAATAACCTACAAAGTAGTTGGTGAGCGAGATTTCAGTTTTAACGGTCGTAAACGTGTAGGTGTTTATGTGTTTGCACCAGATGCAACAACAAAAGAAGAGCGTGCGGCAGTGGTAAAGCAAGCCGCGCTAGATTTGCAAAGTAAAACCAATGCCGATTTTGCCGATGCGATTTTGGAAGTGGCAGATTTTGCTTATGGTACTGGTAATGTGCTTGCAATGGCTGATTACGCCCCAGATGGATGTGGAACGAGTGGTAAAGATTGTAATGGCAATAAGTGGAGTATACTTGCTAGTGATGCTCAAGTGCCTGCGTTGCAAATAAAAGTACTAAGACAATGGGAAGCACTAAAAAGCACATACCAAGGTAGTAAAGGCTATCTAGATTTAGAGGACGAAGCCAAGTTAAGTAATGCAATAGCTAAAAAGCTCAATATCAAGGTTGAAGATGTAAGGTTACCCATGGTTGCTGGCTCAGCTAAAAGCATTACGGGTGAGTTGAATGGCTCAATAAAAGTTACGAAATCCAATTAAATTACAAACAATATAAAGCCCGCATTTAGCGGGCTTCTTGTAATTATAATCTATTCCGTAATCCAACCCTGTTCAATTGCATTTAACTTAGCCTTATCAGTTACAGAGTAAACTTGGACGATACTACCCATTACGTTACGAAATGTGCTCTGAATAAATCCATTTTCCTTCAGATCAGATATGTATATTTCAGAAAAGATTTTTGAGCAACCAAGCATACGAGCAAGATCTTCAAAGTACAAATAATCAGTTCCTTGATTATAAATTTTAATCATCTCTTTAAGCAGTTCCATTTTTTTGTCTGATACACTTTCTGCAGGTTTCTCAACTACTGATTCAAATGGATTATTACCAACAGGTGGTTCTTTAAATAAAGGAGCTTGATGAATCTCACGTAAAAGGTTGTCAAATTGTAATTCATATTCATCTTCGCGAGAAAAATTGATATGCGCACGAGTTTGTACAAATGTAGGTGTATTATGAGTGCCGTTTTGACGAATCAGAGGAATGACTTTATTGCTATCAATATTAGTCATATATTCAGCAGTCATAATCATTTTCTCATATCCAACCCCGCCCAAACCGCTGTTAGCTTTACTGACGTAATTGTCAGTACATACCATAATAATACGGTCAGACTCAGCGACACTTGTTTCCATAAAGCCGCCCAGGTCATCACCAAGGCCTACGCGAAATTGATCTAAGATTGCATCAACACCAGCATTACGCAAACGTTGAGCTAACTCTAGAACCCATTTTTTATGGGCTTGTGTGTCATGGGAATATGAAATAAATACTTTAGGTACATTAACACTCATGAAACTTCCTTATAACTGTTGTTGTGAATTAGATTTTTAGTTTTGAATATTATTAATGAGTTCTTACTCGTTTTATTTAAAGCGACTTACCCGTAAAAATAACTTTTCCAACCAATGTGCAATTGCCATTAATTGGGATTAATTGCTCTGGCCAGTTGGGGTTGACGGCTTTTAGGAATTTGTGGCCACCTTCGATTATTAGTTGTTTAAACGTGGCTTGGTTGTCGTCGTCTAGGCGGGCTACTACGTAGGAACCGTGGATGCACTCGGCTTCAGGGTCTACAAAAATTAAATCACCTTCATCAAACTTTGGCTCCATGCTAATGCCTTGCACTTTTAATACAAACGTAAGATCACTGCAATTAACAGGGCACATAAAACGTTCTGCATCATAAGCTTTAATTTCTGTTATTTCAGACCATGCACCTGCTTGCACCCAGCTAATTAGTGGGGCGGTGGCTTTAATAGTTGGCCCTGGTGATACGTTGCTGTTGATGTTTTTGTTGTCAGCGATACCAAACTGTAAAAACTCAGGCGTGCATTCTAATGCTCGAGCTAAAGCCTCAATATTACGTGGGTTTTTAGTATCACCACGCTCTATTTTTTGAATAGAAGTTTGTGCAGTTCCAACTAAATCCGCAAGTTGGTATTGAGTTAATCCTAGCACTTTACGACGTTCCTTTACTCTTTTTGCAATATCCATATTAATCCTTTTAATTAATTTAATAACTATAAGTAATCTGTTAGGAAGATTATCACAACTTTAAGTTATCTCAGTCAAATTACTTATAGGGGTTTTATTGATTACCTAAAGTAATAAAATGAATTGACAATAACTTTTAGGGATCTTAAGATTACTTAAAGTAATCTTAATCGAGGTTTTTATGTCATCTATTGAAAAAGCAGTAGGCCTAATTGGTGGGCAAACAAAGTTAGCTCGACTTTTAGGTACTCAACAAACCGCTGTTTGGAATTGGGTAAATAGACACGGCCAAGCCCCAGCGAAATACATCCCCCGTATTTCTGAACTAACCAACGGTGAAGTATCGGTAAACGATTTACTGGCCGATCACCAAAAAGCAAACAAGGAAGATGCAGCATGAGCACTGAACAACAAATCATCTTATTAGATATTCACCCAGAGGCAAAAGCGGTGTTGTTTGCGTTACTGCAAGAAAACAACCAGCTACGCGCTGAGCTTGAAGAACAAAAAGACCGCCTAGTAAATACCCGTGAAGCCATGGAAGTAATGGGCTGTGCTCACGCTAAGTTTTGGAAACTCAATAAGCTAGATGGCTTTCCAAAGCCAGTTCAGTTTGGCAAGAGTAATTATTACCGCATAAACGAGCTAATAGCGTTTAGAACAAAGCACCAACAGCAAGTAAATAACTAGGAGCAAACCATGGCAAATGCATTAGTTAAACAAACCAATAACGCACAACCTGCGCCATTAAAAGCAGTAGAAGGGCGCCACATACCAAAAGGCTTAGCTGAAATAAAAGCATTAATGAGCGATAGAACGCGCACACCAGGTTATGTGTTTAATGCCGTTTTAACTGCTAAGCAACGCAAAATAGTGTGTATTGCTGCAGGGCTTAAACAGCGACATATAGAAATGAGCTTTTATCAGTTTAATTTTCAAGAGCGTGAAGCAGTGCGCAAAGGCATTTTAGCACTGCAAGACATTGTTGCTGCTTTTACTGAAGCCAACGTGCTTGGTCGCGAAAATTTTGAAAGAACCCCGCCTAAGTTTGATGTTGTTCCGCACTTAGTTGAACAGTTAAAAACTGATTCACAAGCACACTAAGGAGCGGCCATGACTCCCGACCAGTTAATCAATCAAGACAGTGGCAATGTTGAGTTTTACACGCCTGATAAGGTTTTACAGTATGTGCACCAGATGTTTCCGGTTATTGATTTAGATCCTGCAAGTAATGCCATTGCCAATAAGTCAGTAAAAGCGGCGCATTACTTCACTAAAGAAGATGATGCATTAACACAAAATTGGATAGGCGAAACAGTTTGGTTAAATCACCCATTTAATAAAGGCGAGCTGGCATGCAAACCAAAGTGCGTTAAAAAAATATGTAACGACCCGAGCTACCATAAGTATCGCGGCCACTGCATAACCGAAGACATAGCCAGCAACGGTGATTGGGTTGACTACTACTTAGAGCAATTTGCGCTAGGTCACTTTAAAGAAGCAATGAACATCACCTTTGTTAATAGCTCAGAATCATGGTGCCAAAAGTTATTAAACGCAGGTTTAAGCTGCTTTATTGATGGACGCACACATTTTAACGACCCACAAGGCAATGTAAAAAAAGGCGCACCAAAAGGCTGCTTCATTACCTACCTTGGCGATAGAACCGACGAGTTCCGCAAAATATTCTCAGCGCTTGGCGTTGTGAAATAACAACCAACAACCCCCAAAGGAATACTAAAAATGACCACTATCAAAGACCAAGATCTATCTAAAAAACAGTTAATACTGAATATTGTTGAACACGCTATTGAGCAAGCCAATTTTACTATCCGTCTTTTAAACAAACGTAGCACCGTACACATGCTAATACAGTGCGAAGACACGCTAACCGACTTGCTACCAATCGTAAAACTGATTGCTGATGATGATGTTAATTTTGAACGAGCATACAGCCTAATGAGCATTGCATTAAATGCCGTACAAACTGGTGACGAGCCAATGGAAATAGAGCTGTAGCGACGTGGCTAATCCAATCCCGCTCGACCTTGACGCCCTTAACCTATCAAGCATAGCTAAGGGCTTAATTTCGTCTATTACTGATATTGACGACTTTAATTACCTTGCTAGCAACTTGGAAAAGGTGCCTGTGTCGCTGCAAAGTCGCATGGCCCGTAAATACATTGATCGTTACACCGAAAAAAAGCGGGGAGCCAGTTCCGCGCTAATACATGGATGCGCCGTACCATTGCGCGGTTAAAACCCCGTTTTGGTGTACTACTCAGTATTACTCACAATATGCCATTGCCATGGCATATTCTAAGTAGTGTTGAAAAAACTAAAAAGCATGCAGGCACCCTTGCATTAGAGTGCCTTGAAAAAGCACTTGATGTAAGTGAACAAAACCAGCATTTACCGTATGAAAAAATAGTACGCCTTACCTACGAAGGGGTTGCAGGGTATGCCAAACAATTTGGCGTCAACGTGCCATTTTACGACATGCGCGAAGACGACTTGCCGCAAGCCTGTTTTGAAATTGCTTTACTTAAACTGCAATGCGATAAATGGTGGGCTCGACAATTAAAAACTCTACGTAAACAGTTTTTAGAATTACTAGAAATTGCCACCGGCCAAGTGGGTAAAGACCTTTACTACGACAAAAAAAGCCAGAAACCTAAACGCCGTGGTATTAGCCCGTATTCATCAAAACAAGCTCAACGAGAATTTAGCTTTGCCCAAGCCAGTGGTCGCCAGTTCCTTGAAATGATGGAACTACAAAGCAGCGACGGCGATGTAATTAACTTAATTGAAGCCGTAAAAAGCGGCATGGCAAACCCCGCAAACCGCCGTAATGAGTTAATGCTACGAATACGTGAAACTGAAGAGCTAGCCGATGAAATGGGCTATGTTGCTATGTTTTACACCATTACATGCCCTGCGCGTTTTCATGCCAATGCAAGTACGTGGGACGGTTCAACCCCTAAAGATGCACAAAACTATTTAACTACCACATGGGCACGTGCGCGTTCAAAGTTAAACCGCCGTGAACTTAAGTACTTTGGTGTGCGAGTAGTTGAACCACATGCCGACGGATGCCCGCACTGGCACATGATGCTATTCATGCCAAAAAACAAACTTCAAGAAATCAACGCTATTTTGCGTTGGTACTTTATTCAAGAAGACAAAAACGAGCTTTACGATCGTTATGGCCCCGAGCTTACCCGCGCCAAAGTATTTAATAAATTTGTAGATATAAACACCCATGGTACGCACATTAAAACAGTAGAAGCCTGCGTTAAATACCATGCAGGCACTGAGAAAACCAAGTTATTTAAAATCTATAAACAAAAGCGCAGCGAATGGGGCTTTGCTAAAAAGAAAGCCAACGAAGTAGCCATACAACGCAATAAAGAAGAGGCCGAAAAAGCCAAGGTTGAAAAAAGAGAACCTAAAAAGTTTAAGGCGAAAAACCATAAAGCGCCGACCAAATTTTACCGTACTTTTAGCCCACGCTTTGACGCTGTCAAACTTGATAAAAGCAAGGGCAGTGCAGCAGCATACATTGCTAAATACATCAGTAAAAATATTGATGGCTACATGCTGACCGATCATGTTGACGCCGACACAGGCGAAAACCTGCAAGAGCAAGCTAACCCCGTTTTAGCCTGGGCAAGTACATGGAATATTCGCCAGTTTCAATTTCAAGGTTCGCCAAGCGTTACGGTTTGGCGAGAGCTTCGCCGTATGCCAAAAGGCAAACCAATTAAAGACGAAATTATAGAGCCTATTCGTTACGCGGCAGATAACGCCAACTGGAAAGACTACGTAAAACTACAGGGCGGTATGTGTATTGGCCGAGCCGCTAACTTTAAATCAATGTACGAAGATACCCCCATGGGCAACGACTACGCCGAAGTAGTGCGCCGCATTAAAGGTGTTGTAACCAACATTGATTACAAAGCCATGCTTACACGTTTGTTTAACAACGTACATAACGTAACGGATGCAACCAGCTTAAAAACCCGCCTTATCGAATGGACAAGACAACTCAAAGGTACAGCAGAAAAACTCGCAGCTAAGGCTAGCACCAACGTCGGCGCAGCCGACCTATCTTGGTCTAGTGGTAATAACTGTACGCCTATAGCCGTGGGCTCTAGCGCCGAGTTAATACTTGATATGGTGGGGTGTGACAAAAAAGATATTGAAGAGGTTAAAAAGGATCTAAATAGCGGTAAGAGGATCGCTGTAAATGGGCAAACTTACGTAGTGCAAGATGGTGTTCTACAGATTTGGGATGATAAAGCGCAAATTAAAGAGCTGCGACGCCAGTCTATTGAATCAATGGCGCATAACGAAGCCCAAAACGATGCAATCTTATCTAGTGATAGCGCACCAACTCAATGCAATAATATGTTCTACTCATTTACAGAGACGCAGATTTCATCGCTTGAAAATGGCGATACAGTGATCAGTAACGGCCGAGTATATTTCACAAGAGGGTTAGACCTTTATAGTTTTGAAAAATTGGATTTAGAACAGCCAAAAGCAGCTATTAAAATACAAGTAACAGAAAAACACTACCAGGCCGCACGCGAACAATACGATTTAGCAAGTCAGTTCGCCTCGGTTGATGGCCGTTCTTTACCAAATTCAACAAAATTTAAAAAAGGTCATGCTGACGTAATTGGTGATCTTGATTTAGCTAGATTAGTATTGAGCGGTGAAGCAACAGCAATTAGCGACAACGACTGGTATGCAATGGATTTAATGGCATAGGAGATAATATGGATTACAACAATATATTAAAAATAAAACAGGCACGCTCAAACCAGTTAGTTAACTCAGTATTAGAGCTTCATGCAAACGGTCATAAACAAGCAAAATTGTGTATAAATTGTAAGTTTGCCTTTCCTAAAGTAATGGAGAGGTGCTCATATTGCTTTTATCCAAAAGCAGAAACCATAAAGCTTGATGATGAATATATAGAAAAATTAGCAAATAGATATTGGCAGCTACGGTATGCAGAGTTATCGCTACAAGCTCTAGAAAAAGTAGATTTTAAGTTAGGAGCAAACGGAAGAGGTGATCTATGAACCTAATAGTTAAGCGCTCTAATTGGACATATCAATCAGTTGTGATAATCAAACAAGGTAGCGCATCAGCGACAACGATTGGTGGACACCAGGCTTAATGGCGTAAATGAATAAAAGCTAGTTAAAGTTCAAATGGACTTTGGGTTAAAGAAACTATTTGTTCTCTTGGTATTATTATAGTCTTACCGTTTTCATTATTGATTTTTTTATATAAGAAAACGTATTGCCCACTCGCTGATATCATTATTATATCTTTAGAATTTTTTGATATTAGTGATTCATCTTTTAATTTCAATTTTACATAAAAAGGGTGTTGTTGTTTGATATCATCTGCGTGTTTATCAGCCTGGCGTTCTATATAGAGCTTTAAACTAATTAAAATAAGAAGAGGTATAAAAAAATTAAAAAGCATCGTGAAGCAAAGTGTTTTTTTCATTGCAAGAGCCTTTTGAAGGCACCCAATGAGTATTAAGCCTATTAACGCCAAAAAGTATATATAAGGGATCCATGGTTTTTTAAAAGCAGAAAGTAAAAAATCAGTAGAGTTAGAAAACATTATAATACTGATATAGAAGTGTCTTAATAAGGTGTACTCATATACAAAACCTAAAATAGGGAATAGTGCTGCAATAACAACTGTAACAATAATGAAATGTTCAGAGATAATTTCAAAGTAGTGTTTACTTAAAGGTATTTTACCCATCTGCAAGAATCCTTCTTAATTTTAAGTAAATGTTAACATTAGTAGATGCAGATATCGACTAAATTTCAACCAACTCTAATTGTTGTTCTCGAGGCAGATTTTTAATCAGAGCTGCGGCCAGTTCTTGCGTGCTTTTAACTGGGGGGTTTAAGAAGTGATCAAACGACTGGGTAATACGGAACGTCGCCCCGCACTCTTTAGTGTTAGTACACGAGCAATATAAATTAACTACATGGGCGCTTTGCTTTTCGCGTGATGTAATAGTTGCTTTAGCTTCGCAATTTGGACAAGTAACCCGCGCCATAATATTCACCAATCATTAATAAAATACACTGTCATTATATACAGTGGTTTGTTGCGTGACAAATAACCATTTAACTATTAGCTGAGAATCAAAAAGCTAAAAAATTCACTCCTCCTCGCCTTCCGCCTTCGTGCAAAAAATGCGTCAAATTGACAACCCCAGTGACATAGTGTTTTTAGCTAGACCTTATTGCTAAAGGATCTGAAAAGAAGTTAAAAAGGATCATAATGTCAAAAGTGTGACAAGCTTTGACAAAAAGTGACAGCAAAAAGATCAAATAGGTGGTGATTTACTTAATATTGAAATATTATAAATTTATTATCAGTTAAGTGATAAATAAATTATGAAATATTTATACAAAGGCTCACAAACCCAAGAGCGATTAGATGTACTTTTATCGTTTAGTAAAAGTACCAGCGAAGATATAAAAGCGGCTCTCAGTGATTACTTGGTTCGTGGCATTAGCAAAACCAATGCAGCAACACTTAACTTTGTACCAGCACCAAATTTAACACATATGAGCCTTAACTCTGTCAATAGGCATTAGTGTTCTTTTTGACCGTTTTTATAAATTGACGGTCAATTCTAAACCAATAAACAAATTCGTTTACTTCGTCTGTCGATACGGCTGTTAAGCAAGTAGCTTACGGCAAACACATATAGAGGCTCTCTTATTGCGATCTCATCGCAGCCAGGTTTTTCCCATATCCTTTTGGGGTTGCTGGGGCACTAGACATTCATCGGTTAACCTCATCATGGCACTATTCAAGGCGGCTGGTTTCATCATTATGATCCAGTTAGTTTCAGGCTCAAGTCAGGTGTAAGCGACTTTGTTTATTGTATTAATGCACGCGTACTGAGCGTCTAATCAAGACAAGTGGCTTAGGTCTGTAGGCATATAATCAGGTTAAACCTTGTTGGTTATTAACTCACCCAATTGATTGATGCTCAGCCTTATATCCAGTTAGATGTTCAGCTCACTCAGTACCGTGACTAACTCTTTAAGAATTTTGCTTCATCGAATACCGTCTCTTTTTTAAGCATATAATAAACACAGCGACCAAGCTTATGCGCAAGCGCTGACAGTGCTTTGGCTTTGCTCATTCGTTTTTGTAGTTTTTCGAGGTATTTGTTGGCGTTATGATTGTGACGCAGCAGTAATACAGCGGCTTCGGAGAACGCCCATTTTAGATGTGCATTGCCAATTTTGTTACCTTGGGTGCCATAGGTTTTGCCGGCAGACTCTGCTTTACATTTGACTAACCGACTATATGAAGCGAACTTTTGTACGCTTGAAAAACGATTGATGTCACCAATTTCATAAATAATGGTAAGTGCGAGAATGCGGCCTATACCACTAATTGTTTGCAAGATATTAAGGTGGACAGGGTTGTGTTGCTTGGCCATTTGTTCAATATAATGCTCTAAAGGCTTAAGCTCATTGTGATAGCAATCGAGTATGGCCATATTTAAATTAATAGATCGTTGCACAACGGGGTCAGGGAAGTAATAGCGCATCTTTTCTCTGTCGCAGACGTTCTTTAAATTCACGTTGTGGGCAGGTAAATTGTACTGGCTGGCGGTATTGGCGACATGGGCTTTTAAATCAGCGCCGTGGCGAACAATTTTAGTTCTTCGGCGTAATAAGTCGCGCGTAGCACGCATATCTTTGTCATACACATAAGCAAGTGGGAAGTTTCCCCCTCGGATGAGTTTGGCAATTTTATATGAATCTATTTTATCGTTTTTGGCTTTACCGCCATGAATCGCCTTCATATATAACGCATGACCGAGAATAAAGTCGATAGTGTGTTCTTTACAAAAGTCAGCGACCCAATACCAGCAATGCATGCATTCTACGCCAACCACAATGTCACCGGTATACGGTTTAAGTAGTTTTAGTAGTGCTTCTGGGTCATCTTTAATTTTCTTGTGAACAAGGATAAGTCCTGTATTATCAATGATACAGACGTAAAGTAATCGCGCGTGTAAATCGATTCCACAATAATATGGATGCATGTTATTGTAAAAGTTCATTGAGCTTTCTCCTGTAAGGTTGGTTGCCTTTTCAGCGTAGCGAATAATCGCGATGCTGGGGAGGAGGCTCAATGAGTATCAAGGGCACTTAAGCGACTGGAAGTTGTGGCAGAAAAAGCTGAGAAACTAAAAGAGATAGATTGGTCTAGTAAACTTGATTAAGTAAATGGTTGAATTATTTTACGCCTAGATATTCTCATTAATCTGATGTAACTTAATTAACGATTTTAAAAACACAATCATAAGGAATTTGATTATGCATACACCAATCCAATTTTATGTCACCTTGCCATTTGACCTTTTTCGACTTGGCCGTAAAACAAAAGCTAAGTTTGATTATATCCGAACTACACCACCAAGAGAGGAAGAACAAACTTGGGATGTAAGAGTTTACAAAAAGAATGATATTGACTTTGTTGACAGTAAATCGGGTGGCTTATCGCTATTTAATTACAGAAACCCTAAATTTGGTACGCTGTGGTGGAAGTTACCAGCCAAGTCTAAAATGCCGCAAGGTCTGCATGTTTCACTTGATGATGGGGGATCTCTAGGTAAAAACCATTTTACTATTCGCCCTTTATACGATATGCCTGTGACTCTGTACTTAGATAAGTTAAATCAGTTAGACTCAATGGCTATCCCTTGTTTTATCGGTATACCAAATAAAGATGTAGGATAATTATGTTTTCACAATTAGAGCTTAGATTAATTAAAAGTACTCTTAAAAGCAGGGTTGAAAAAGAAACAGTAGAGCTTAAACAGCTTGATGAAGATAGCGATGAATATATGGAAAAGGCTAATGATTTAATGGTGCTTGATACATTAATTTCTAAAATTGATAAATCGCAAAATTAAAGCTTGAGGGCGCTAGCTCCTAACTAGCGCTTTTCTTTTTTATCCCGACCACCCCAAAACGCTCTAAACAATCGCATTAACCCAAGGGTTGAAACAGCAATACCCACTATCACAAATTCAAAGTACCAGGGCGCGCCGTTATAGCCCATAGCCTGCCAACCTTTTTCCATATACGGCTGCATGGCCGGTATAAAATGGCACACAAACAAACCCAAAAAGAATAGAATGATCACTTCATCCATTAAGGTTTTGTCGCGGTTCTTAAGTACCAGTAAGTCGTAATCAGCGTCGTTTTGTTCCGCTTGCATACAGCGCCTTGCTTTTGCTTCAAACTGCGCAATTTTAAAGTTGTTTTCAGCCCGTGCAATATCAGCAGCCATTTCGGCTGCTATGCGTTTACGTTCAACGTAGCCACCGGTTAAATCGGCTATTGGGTCAGTGATGAATGAAACCAGTGTTTTAAACCATCCCATTATTTGCCACCCCTAATTAATTTAATAAACGCTTTTGGATCTTTGCTAATTGCTTTTATTAGCGTGTCGAACCCCTCTAAAATGTGCGGGGCCGCATAGGCGGTTACACCAATTACACCGGTTTTTAAACTTTCATCAAATTGCCGCCATTCACAAAACATAGCCGCAAGGTAGGCTGCAAATATCGCAATTAACACACTCATAAAATAATGAAAAAACGTAAACTGCCGTTTGCTTAAATACATTTGTATGCCTGCGGCTAAAAAGCTCAACATAAATAAACGCCCCCATTGTTTAATAAACTCTATTAAGTCAATCCAGCTCATGTGCTTTCCTTAGTTGTTGGGTTTAGGTCTGAATACTCAGGCTCTTTAAATTCAATATGCTGTGCAGCGGGGAGGTAGTTATTAATGCCTTTAACATCAAGCTGTAGTGGTACAACTTCATTGTTGTAATATGCGCGGGTAATTTTATCTAAATCACCAAAGCCCGGGCTATCGCCAGACGATTGGCCGCTCAGTGCTTCTTGTGCGCGGTGCATACTTAGCATGTCGTTTAAGGTTATTTTTTTAATGCGCTCAAATTCATCCTTAGTTGATATGTCACCAACCGGTGTAATTTTTATCGACTTCTCAGCATCGGCTTTATTACTACGAAAATTAAAAAACAAACTTCTAAAATTGCCCACGCCTTTACTATCACGAATGGCATTTTTAAGTGCGGTTTCGTCGGCATCGCTTAAGTTCGGGTCGGCCATTGAGAATATAAAACCCATGTGCGCGCCGTTCTTGTAATAGCGGCGTCTAAATAAAGTGGCATCTTCATTGAGTAAGGCTGATTGAATACCACCGTAATACTGCGGTATGCCGTAAATACCTTGAGCGGGGTCGTACTCTTTTACGTGTATAACTTCACCGGCATTAAAATAAATAGGCTCGTGACTGCGGTTACTCAATTGCGCATATACCCCACGTGTATCGGTATAGCGCATAGTGAGTGCAGGCAAATGGCGCAGCTTAATAACCTGCCCAAATGAATTTTTAATAATCTGCAAATAAGCGTTACCGCTCCACAGTAGATCAAACGCAAACTTACTTAATGCTTGGTGGCTTAAAAGCGGGTTAGGCTTATACCACTTTAAAATCATGTTGCGCTTAAAGTAGAGTATTGGCCCATGCTGGGCATTAACGCGCAAAAGCTTTACCAAACCTTGCAAACTAATGGGTGGTGCATAAATGCCGTTGCTATCGCTAAACACCCCAACGTAATCGGTTAGCCGGTTATCTAAACAGGGTTCGGGATCGCCAAAACTAAACGAATCGGTTACCGCTGTTCGTTGGTTATAATTAGGCGCATGGCCGTTACTTACTTGTAATCGTGGTTTCATTAAGCTGCAATTCCTACAGATGTTTGGCGGCTGTGGGCATTGCCGTCCAGAGGTTCAAATTTCATAGCGTGCATAATGGCCCACGCAATATCGGCATGGCCCGTGGTCGCGGTGCGGTTTGTGGCATAGGTAATTTGGTCGCCAACCACTTTGCGACGAATATTAATAAACGAACTGGCAATATTTACCGCGTCCTGGTCAAACTCAAAACGGCGGTTTTTAATTACGTTAATCGCTTTAATAACCAGTTGGTTTTTAATAATGGGGTTGTAATGTATTGGCTCAGCGTTCGGGTAAAATTTAGTGATCATCTCCCACACGCCATAACCAATACCGGTCGTATCAACACCAATGTGTTGCACGTTATATTTTTCGGTGAGTAGCTTTATTTCAGTAGCCATGGCTTCAAAGTCGTTGCCGCTTAAATCAACCGCTTCAAGTAACCTAAACTTTTCGCCAGGTTTCATAGGGGCACTTAACACAGCAACGCTTGCTTTATCACCAAAGCGGGCAGGGTCAAAGCCAATTACCACTGGCTTTAATGCAAACGGGCGTTCGTACTCTAAATCAAAGTCATCCCATTTAGTGGAGTCGCCAACACAGGCCATAATTTGTTTAAGGTTAAATGCGCTGTGGGCATCATCAATAAACTTACACATAAACAAGTTATTAAACTCATCGGTGCTGTATTCGTTTTCAAATACTTCAATATCAATACGGTCAAAGCCACTTTTAACCACATCATGCACGGTGAGCATTTGCCGCCAAATGCCATCGTCACACAGCAAGCCATGCTTTAAGTTTTTATGGCTAACATCAATAGCAAATTCAGGGTCGTTACAGGCTTTGGTTTTGCGGTACCATTTACCATTCCAATGGTCGTAGGCTTCGTGGCTGGTAACACTTGGCGTACTAAAGTAGGTAATACGCAAATGCTTATGCGTTGCCATGGCCTGTGCCAAACCGCGCAACGTTTTATAGTTTGGTATCCAAAACACTTCATCTATATATAAGTCGCCCGACTCAGATTGAGCCGTACGCGCATTGGTACTTTTAAATATAAGCTTAACCGTTTTACCACCGGCTAAATTAAGCACCATCGGTGAGCCAGTTAATTCAATATTAAAATGCTCACGGCACAGCGCCACAATATTGGCTTTAAACACTTCCGCCTGGTCACGGCTCGCCGATATAAATATTTTATTACGGCCATTAACCACAGCATCATAAAACGCTTCAAACGCAAAATAGAATGTGGCACCAATTTGGCGAGGTTTTAAAATAAAGCGGCTGCGGTGGTCTTGGTTTTCAAACCAATGTTTTTGGTGTGGGTAAAGTAGCTTGTCTTTAAGCTCGTTGAGCATATCAACAGTAATGCCAGAGCAATCGTTTTTCTTTTTCTTCTTCGACTTCTTATTACTGCCACCGCCATTATTGCTCTGTGCATCATCGTTACTAGCGCGTTGTTTAGGGGCAGGGGCAAGTTTACTTTTATTAAGGGCGCATAACTGGCGGGTGCAAAAGTCTAACTCTTTATAGTCGGCATCGGTTTTATCGTCTTTATCGGCCAGCACATTAATGCGCTTGCTAAACGCCATTTCGGCATTGTAGCTTGGGCACATATCTTCCCATTTGCCAGCTTCAGCCCAACGGCGAACGCTACGCGCACTGGGCATATCGTCAAGCTCGGCTATTTCATCAACCGTGTAACCCTCAACAACATACAAGTCTTGTGCTTTTTTGCGTATTTCTGGTCCGTAGTTCGCCATCTATTGCACCGCGTTTATTAATCTATAGCGGCAGTGTATTCGTTATAAAGCGCTTAATCTGTCAGTCAAAAACCTAGCCATTCCTAAAAGCTAAATATAGGAATTTCAAAAAGTTAAACCGTTGGAAAGGATTAAAAAGAGGGTGCAAACTGCAGTTACTTTAAAGCAAAACGCTTAACTAAAAAACATTTAAAAGGTTTGTTTATGCCAGGTCAACTACGTACAAAACCACTTTCTATTGCCGCCGTGGGCATGACCGTTGACGGCCGCGAAATCACTGAGCAAGACGTAGCCGACATAGTAGAAACCTACAACCCGCGTAAATATGGCGCACGCATAAACCTCGATCACGAATTTAATTGGTCAGGCTGGGCCGCTAAAAACCTACACAATGTTGATATACCGGGCATGTTAGGTGACGTTGAAAGTGTACAAGCCTATGAAAACGAAGAGGGCGTAGTGTGCTTGTATGCCGTACTTGCCCCAAACCAAAGCTTTGTAACACTCAATAAAGCCGACCAAGCCGTTTACTTTAGTATCGAAATTAAACGCGATTTTATGGGCTCAGGCAAAACCTATCTAACCGGCCTTGCAGTAACCGACTACCCAGCAAGCTGCTACACCGACCGAATCCATTTCAGTAGTAAGAGCAAGCCAGACGACACGGACGTCGCCTTATTAACCGTTGATTTAGGGTCATGTGAGCCAATCGATACACCTAAAAAACCCTTTTTTAAACGAATATTCGCAAAGGAAGATCCCGACATGAACGAAACGCAATTAGCCAACGCATTAAAAGATGCACTCGGCACACCACTTGAAGAGTTCGGCCAAAAGCTTGACGGCTTAACAGCAAAGCTTGATTCATTCTCAACCACAAAAGTGGAAGACGAAGAAACACCGCCAGAAGATGGCGAAAGCACTGAAGTAGCCGAGCTAAAAGAAGAGTTATCGTCAACTAAAAAACTGCTTACAGAACTAACAGACAAGTTTGAAAAAGCAGTAAACGCACCTGCGGGTAATACCACTGACGCCGACGACGAACCCGAAGGCGACGACGGCAAATACAGCAACTGTCTGTAATTGCACTCACTCACACTTAATTTAGCAAAACGCAGGAAAGCATATGAAAACCAGAACTAAAGAGTTATTCGTCGCCATTATGGCAGGCATGGCCGTTAACTACGGCGTAACCTCTATGAGCGAACAATTTAATGTAGAACCAACGGTAGAGCAGCGCCTTTACGATGCGGTTTACGAGTCAGCCGAATTTTTACAGATGATCAACACCGCACCGGTTGACGACCTAGTGGGTCAATCAGTGATCATGAGTGTTGACGGTGGCATCACAGGCCGTGCAGGCGTAGAAACCGACGACACCAAAGAGCGACAAACCCGCGATGTATCAAAGCTCGCTAAGCGTGAATACCGCTGTTACCCAGTAGAGTGCGATATTCATATTACATGGGTGAAAATGGATCAGTGGTCTAAGTTCCCTGATTTCCATAATCGCTATCGTAACCATGTTCGCCAAGCAATCGCGCTCGACATTATTAAAATTGGTTGGAATGGTACACACGTAGCCGATACAACGGATATTGCTGCCTACCCAATGATGAACGATGTAAACATTGGCTGGTTGCAGTTAATTCGCCGCGATGCACCAGAGCGTGCAATTAGTGAAGGTGAAAACGTTGGCGAAATTCGTATTGGTGCCGGTGGCGACTACGAAAACCTAGATCAAGCCGTGCACGATGCATTGCAAGGTATTCCAGAGCATAAGCGTGCAAACATGGTGGCCATTATTGGTGACGAGCTTTTAGCGCACGACAAAAACAAGCTTTACGCCAAGCAATCACATACGCCAAGCGAAAAAACAAAAATTGAATTGCAGCAGGTAATTGAAACCTACGGCGGTTTAATGACCTACAAAATCCCGTTTTTCCCAGCGCGTGGCATTTTAGTAACCAGCTTTGACAACCTAAGTCACTACGTACAAACAGGCTCAACACGCACTAGTGTAGAAAACAACGCTAAAAAGAAACGCGTTGAAGACTACCTATCACGCAATGATTGCTACTACGTCGAAGACCTTGAAAAAGTAATGTACTTCGAGTCAGCAAACGTCAAGTTACCAAACGCAGCAGGCGACGCCTGGGCATAATCGCCTAATTTATTAGCGCAGCAATTAGCCGCCCTTTTCCCGAGTTTCGGGGCGGCTTTTTTTAACCAAATTAAAGAGTGTTTTTAAATGAGCTTAGTCAAAAAATCATTAGCCAAAGCAGTAAGCAGTGTACCAACTAGCACTGAAAAGCAAGCGCCAACGGCAGCGGCAACGGCAACAGCCACTCAAGCCAACGCGCCAGCAACTAACACCGAGCAAAACGAGTACCCGTTTTTTGCAGCGGCCATCGAGTCAGACTTAGCTCAACTAAAAACATTTACAGATATTAGCGACAAAGCCAG
The DNA here is from genome assembly GCF_048318575.1 of Pseudoalteromonas sp. RW-H-Ap-1. GTDB lineage: Bacteria > Pseudomonadota > Gammaproteobacteria > Enterobacterales > Alteromonadaceae > Pseudoalteromonas. The sequence goes on along the minus strand of NZ_CP166996.1, from coordinate 1,881,056 downwards.
CTACAAATCAGAAGCGCTAGAGCGTAACGATTACCTAGGCTACATCAACCGTTACCGCTTAAGCGGCCAAAATCACCACAACAAAGTATTGGCGTGGGTGTTTATTTGGTTAGTTGATTTAAAGCGCTGGGATGCAGTCATGGAGCTATTGCCATTACTTGTTGAGCAAAAGCAACCACTGCCAACCGTGTTTAATACCAAGCATTGGCCTGCGTTCGTTATCGACCAACTCTACGATGATGCAAATTACTATTTATCAGAATCAAAGCAGCAAGGCTTGTTTGATATTAGCTATGTACTGCGCAGTCTAATCAATACCTTAAAAAATCAAGACTGGAACGGCCTTGAAGTGGTGGGAGGTAAGTTGTACGCCATTGCTGCCAAGGTTGATGCAGCCCAGCATAACTATGGTAATGCACTGTTATTTGCAGAGCACGCTCAAGCGATTAACGACAAAGCAGGGGTTAAAGGTTTAGTCGATAAGCTAACGAAACAGTTAAAAGGGATCGTTAGCGAATAACAGCTCCAACGCCGGTGGGCAACTTAGCACAACGTTAGCATTACTTGCTTAACGCGCGTGACTAAGTGGCGCCCACACCCAATTTAACGGTTAAGCAAAAAGGTGCGTTATGAACTTAAGCGGTATGCCACAAGCAGATTTACATAGCAGCAATGTTGATGTGCCAGGCAATGGCTATTACCCAGCGCTCAGCACCGCATATTTTATTAAGCACTACGCAGTTGCCCAAGAATACGCTAGCAAAAGCGATTTACTTGTTGAAAAACTTAAACGTGCACAGGGCGAAGCTAACCAAGAACTAGCCAGCGCAGTGCTTACCAATGGCGAGCCATTAAACGCACAGCAAGTCATTTTTTATCTTGATGCAGTTTACAGCAAAGCTAAAGCTAATTTACTGGTATCAAAGCTCGGCAGTTCGCACCGCGACAGCGCCACAGCACAAAGCCAAACAGCTATTGATAACCATGAACACTGGCAACGCCAAAGTATAAATGCACTGCGTTTACTGCAATCGCTCAGCCCTAACTTATCGGTAGAACTGTTATGAGCCAAAGCAAAATAGCACAGCTGAAACAGTATTTAGCAAGCGCTGAATATCAAGGCCGTAATCTGGCGCTAAGCACCCAGTTCGACAGCTGGATAGAGGGTGGTCGCATAGAGCCAAGTAGCAAAACTATTAACGGTAATGGATTGTTAGCCGCGCGGTTTTATTACTCAGGGGTTATTAGCATCAATCCATGCTCAGCACCGGCAGCACTTATTTGTGCATTTGCCTCTTTTTGGCTGCAAAACAACGGCGGCAAATACGACAGCCCCGACATTGAATTTAGTGCCGATGTTAACGACGACAACAGCAACGAAGTAGAGCTAACGATAGAGCAGCTGTGCGAAGAGATAGAACTTATAAAAACACCCAACGGCCCGTTTGAATTAAATGGCAACCGTTATGATTTTGGTGAACAAAGCCTATGGATAGCTGAAGCATTCACACTTGAGGGTGAAATAAGCCGTGCTTAACGTCAAGTTTGACGAAGGGCAAAGCAAAGAACAACTCGCGTTTTTAAAGCTCAAGCCAAATAAGCGTCGCAATATATTACGCAGTGCAATACGTGCAGCAAACAAAAGCAGTAAAGAGCGCGTTACCAGGCAAACAGATTTAACCGGTAAAACATGGCAAGGCCGCGCAAACGGCAAGAAAAAGAAAATGCTCACCAAGCTAAAGCGCCGCATGAAAGTACGTTATGGCGCTAATAGCGCAGGCGTTTATTTTACCGGGGGTAACAGCGGCAAAATTGCTCGCGCGCATCAAGAGGGTGTAAGCCTAGATGCAGGCAAGCCAAAAGGCAGTGGCGCACAAAATAAAGAGGGCCCAGCCACGCGTAACTTAGCCCGCGCATTAATAGCCGAGGGTTACAAAATACCGCGCGGGAAGGGCAAGGGTAGCAAACGCCCAAGCATTAAATGGATAACAGAGAATTTAAGTATTAACCAAGCTGGATTTTTACTGCGTGATTTAAAGGGCAGCTCAAGCAAGAGCACTTGGCAAATTGATTTGCCTGCCCGCTCTTTCTTAGGGCAAACCGTTGCTGAGCAAAAACAGCAACACAGTTTTATTTTAAACAAAGCTATGCAAGTGGCGTAGCGCAAAGCAAAAGGAACGACCATGGCACAAGGTAAAGTATCCGTTGCCGCCCATCAAACAGGCAGTGGCGCTACAAAACAGGTAGAGCGAAGTGTGTTGTTTATCGGCCAAGCGCCCGACAATAACAGCAAAATTCTACCCATTAATGCGCAAAGCGATTTTGATGTAGAGTTCGGCGCTGCCGATTCACCACTAAAAACGCAAGTAAAAGCATGGCAACGCAATGGTGACGACTTAGTCAGCGGTTACGCCATTTCACACGCACCGGCAGCTGATGTTATGGCGCTAATTGATCAGGCAATGGACCAAGATGTAAGCCCAGAAATCATTGTTATTTGTACACCTGTGACGGGTAAAGCTGACATTGAAAGCTATCAAGCTAAAGCGCTTGAAATTCTATCAAGTCTTGCGCGTCGCGTTCGTTTTTTGCTGGCTGCACCTGGCTTAACCGAAGGGCAAAATTGGTCTGATTTAGTCACTGCATTACAGCCATTAACTGATGGGGTAGTCGGGGATCGTGTCGCTGCCGTGCCATTACTGTTTGGTGATGAATTGGGCGCGGTCACTGGGCGTTTGTGTAAACGTTCAGTCACCATTGCTGATAGTCCAATGCGTGTACTGACGGGCGCAATGTCACTGATGCCATTGCCAACCGATGCAGCAGGCAACCCGCTCACCAACTCAACCACCGCCGCACTGGATGCACTGCGCTTTAGTTGCACCCAGTTTTACCCTGATTTTGACGGCGTTTATTTTGGTGATGTAAACATGCTTGATGCCGAGGGCGGTGATTATCAAGAAATTGAGAATGGCCGCATTGTCGATATGGCAGCCCGCGCGGTGCGCATTATTGCCATTCAAAATATTAAAAACCGTCGCTTAAATAACAGCACCACGGGCACAGAATACGGCAAACGTGAAATGAGTCGGCCACTACGAACCATGGCTCGCTCAGTCAACATTGGCGCTGATAAGTTCCCTGGTTTAATAGAGCCACCAAAAGATGACAGCATCAGTATTACGTGGCTTGACAGTAAAACAGTTCAAATAATGATGAAAGTGACGCCTTACGACTCACCCAACACCATTATTGTGGGCATCATGCTAAATGCACAAGGTAAGGAGTAAGCAGCATGCAAAAAGTATTAGGCGGTAAAGACTTCGACGTGTTCATTGGTGGCTCAATGGTGCACGTTAAGGAAGCCACGGTAAAAATTACCGATGGGCGAGTAGCAAAAACAGTGCGCGGTGTCCCTAAAGGATTTATTGATGGGCCAGTTTCAGCCGAAGTAACCCTAAAGCTTGATCATGAAAACTGGTTACTCGTTCAAGCGCAAGCAGAAAGTGCTGGCAGCTGGAAAGGCATAGAACCATTCGACGTAGCATTTAACGCCGAAGTGACCGCCGGTAAAAAGAACATTGAAGCATTTGGTTGCTTGCCACAGCTAGAAGACCTACTTGATCTGAAAGCGGAAGGTGGCGAAGAAGATACCACATCAATTAAGTGCCCGATTACTAGTCCTGACTTTGTAAAAATCAATGGCGTGCCGTACCTAACCGATGACGAAGTGAGAGACTTGTAATGACGAAAGCCGCTCGAAAGCTCACTGCCACAACACTATTAAGCACTTTACAAGCATGTGGGCATACAGTATTTGAGGGCGAATTAAACCTAAATATCATAGGTATTCGCCATCCAAACACACGCGCCAATACCTTTAACGATGAAATATGCGTGTTGTATCAGCAAGGCGGGAAGTGGCAGTTAATGCAGTTTAAAGCCACAACCGATGCGGGTATTTACTGGCGTAAACACCCAATGAACATAGACGGCACAGCCGTGCTCATTGCAGGGCAGCATAAAAGTTTATGGATGTTGGGTTATCACCAGGGCAAGTACCGCGCCCTTGTTCAACATAAACCGGTTGTTGTTCTGCGAGACAACAACCAAGACACCGAGTTAGACACGGACGTCACACCAGAGGCTCAACTACAGCAAGGTTACTTTGGGATTAATTGCCACCGTGCCAGCGCAACAACCACATCAACCCAAGTTGATAAGTGGTCTGCCGGTTGCCAGGTATTTGCAAACCCAAATGACTTTGATGAGTTTATTGCCTTATGTGAGCAATCCGCTGCCAAGTATGGCCCTTATTTTACATACACCTTGCTAGACCAAGCAGACATTAAAGAGAGTAAATAATCATGGCGTTTGAGAAAAAAATCACGATTGAAACACCGGTAGGCGAAATCACATTTAACGTAAATGGCGCCGACTACAACAAATACATTAACTCGACTCAGCCGAACAACAAAGTGCAGCCGGCCACTAACTTTGTTCTTAACACCGTGGTTGAAGCGGACGCTAAAAAACTCAAAGAGTTAGTACAGCAACCGGGTGCCGCGTTGTTTTTAGTGGGTGCCATTGTTGAAGAATATCAACCCGAGTTTAATTTTACGGTAAAAAAATCGAAAGCCGAGCCAAGCAAATAGGCAAAAGCAGGCTTGATCAGTTACTGGCTTACCACGCTAAATATTTTGGCAATTTACCAGTAACTGACGAGAGCTTGGCACAGGCGCTATATCTTCACACCAGCGAACAAGAAAACTTTGTAACCGCCGTAAATAACGGCATTTGCACAGCATTAAGCGGCGAGTAATTTAATGGCAACACTCAGCAAGTTAGACAAGCTTACTTATTCAATCGGCATCATCGACAAGGTGACGGGGCCGGTTAATAAAGTCATGGCTAAAATTAATCAGCTGAGCCAGCAAACAGCCGTCGCACAAGACCAAATGATGCGCGGCGCAACAACGGCCGCTGCAGGTGGTTATGCGCTCGCTAAATCACTTGCCCCATCAATTGATCACGTTGCCGCTTTGGGTGAAGTGCAATCGCTCGGCGTTGCCGACGACGCACTACAAAAACTCACTAAAACATCGTATGAGTTTGGGTTTCAATTTGGGGGTAACTCTGCCGAGTTCGTTCGTAGTGCCTACGATATTCAGTCCGCCATTGCGGGTTTAAGTGGTGATGAACTATCCGAGTTCACTAAAACATCAAACATGTTAGCGGTAGCAACAAAAGCCGATGCTGGCACTATCACCAGCTATATGGGCACGATGTACGGCATTTTTGAGCAAACCGCTAATAAAATGGGTAAGTCCAATTGGGTTAACCAAATTGCAGGACAAACAGCCACAGCAGTACAACTCTACAAAACCACGGGCTCAGAAATGGAAGCCGCATTTTCAAACCTTGGCGCAACAGCTACCAATATTGGACTAAGTTCAGCACAACAATTTGCTCTAGTAGGTGAGCTGCAACTGGTTGCTAAATCAGGGTCGGTTGCAGGTACGCAAGCGGCATCGTTATTACAAGGAATAGGTAAAGCACAAGATGCATTAGGCATAGAGCTAACCGCCGACAATGGCGATATGCTCGCCATCGATGTTGTGTTAGGGCGAATTAATGAGCGGTTATCATCATTAGGTTCTGTGGCGCGTGGCGATGTACTTACCCAAATATTTGGCAAACAAGGTGCAAAAGCGGTTGATGTGCTCAGCACCAAAGTCGATAAGTTAAAAGACGGTATTAACGTTTTTGAAAACGTACAAGACAGTTCAAAAGCTGCAGAAATGGCGAACATTATTGCCAGCCCATGGGACAGGTTAAGCGGTTCGTTTAATGCTGCCGCAGCTGCGGTGGGTAATCGTTTATTACCGGTGGTTGAGCCGTTCGTTGAAATCATGGCCGCAGGCTTTGCCTATATCGTGTCGTTAACAGAGCGATTCCCCATGCTATCCAGTGTTATTGCAACGTTGGTTGTTGGCATTGTTGCGTTGATCACGGTGTATGGGCTGGTCATATTCAGCATGGGCTTATACAAAATGGCAATGGTTTCAACAGCCGCAATAACCTCTGGGGTTACGGTACTAACCAAACTGTGGCAAGCATCATTAGTCGCATTACGTGTGCTGGGTTTTTTATCACTCATTGCCACCGTTGGTGCAGCAACTATTGCATTTGGTGCATTTAAAGCGGTCATGCTCGCAGTAAAAGCTGCGACTTGGTTGTTTAATGCTGCGCTTTGGGCAAACCCAATTACATGGGTGGTGGCAGGTGTTATGGCATTAGTTGCCGTTGTTGGGGCACTTATCTATTACTGGGATGACCTAGTGGCTGCATTTCAAAATACCGCATGGGGCAAAGTGCTAATTGCAGTGTTTGACAGTGTGAAAACGGCCTTTAATGGGGTGATTGACAGCGTAAAGTGGGTTCTTGAAAAGCTAGGTCTTATTGACGATACCGAAGCAAAACTAAAAACAGAAGCGCTTACAACTCGCGAAAACATTAACCGTGCTCAGCCTAACAATTTAGTGATGCAAAATGCCGATCAAGCCTTTAGCCGCGACTATGGCCAAAGCGTTATCAACAAAGCCGCACAAGTGCCAATCAGTACAACTAATGATTTTACTAACGCTGCAAACTCGCCTGTATTTAGTCGCACACAAACGCAACTCACTAGTATTAATACGAGTACAGGGCAATTAAATGCATTCCCAACGGCTAAAACAGATCAGGCAATTACCAACACAGCCAACACCAGTGCATACAAAGTAGAGCAACTAAGCACCGAACAGCAACAAAACAGCAGCTATAAAGCAAAGGTACAAAAGTCAGCGTTTCTACAAAACCTAACTAACAACAGCAATAGTACTAAAAACAATAATCAAAGCGATAACAGCAAGCGTGTGTATATCGATAATTTAACGGTTAAGTCTGACGACCCAATTAACAGCTTTGAACAAATGATGGAGCTTGCAGGCTAATGGCAACACTTAATATTGATTTAAATATTATAGATAACGACATAGCGCTAGATAGTTTTGCTGTACCCAGTCAATTAACCAATAGTGACGTAATAGCACAAGACGTAAAACACCGCATTATTGAAAGCGGCAAAGTAACCGAACTAATCGGGCTACGTAATAAAAACATCGTTGCAAAAATTTTAACTGAAATAGAGCTGATCGTAGAGCAAGACGAACGCTTAGTGCCTGGCACCATAAAAGTGATCAGGCAAGCAACGGGTGAAATAAGCGTAACCGCTAAAACGATTGATGGGGCTATCTAATGGATTACACCAACTTATTTAAACAAGAACTGCAAGCGGCAGGTATTCCGGTAAACCGCGAACAGCTGCAAGCTCTGTGGCAAAAGCATGTAGATCAGGGTGAATTTACAGTAAGTAACACTAGTACGTTTAGCCCATTTTTTCGTTTACAAAAATCAATCATGGTAGAGCCCGCTGAGCAACTAATACAAAGTTTGATCACCCAAGTTATGCCCAACTCATTTGTTATGCTTGCAGGCGGTGAATGGCTAAAGCAACACGGCGAGTCACGTAAAACACCAAAGCTACCCGCCGTTAAAGCACAGGGGGTTGTTGAATTTACTCGAACTGATATTGATACTGAGCTTGTTATAACTGCAGGTACAGTCGTTGAGAGTTTACCAATTAACGGCCAAGTGTATCGTGTGTTTACCTTGTACGACCAAACCTTTGCAGTAGGCGAATCCACCCACAGCATACCGGTACAAGCTGAGCAAACAGGCCAAAATTACAACCTAGCCGCCGGCTATTACGTACGTGTAATTTCAGACATTGAAAACCTAACCGCTATTAATAATGCCGATTGGCTGACAAGAGCAGGCCAGGACATTGAAACCGACGATAACTACCGCTTGCGTATACGTGATGCATTTTCATCATTAGGCAGCTATCACGTTGATGCGGTGTACCGCTCTATTATTTCAGCGTTCACGGGTATATCGGTAGATAACATTGTATTTGAGAAAAACGCCCCTCGGGGTCCAGGCAGTGCTAACGCCTATGTATTTTTAAACGTAGGTGAAATAAGTTCCGCGTTACTCAATCAAATAAACAATCACATAGCTGCGGGTAACCATGGCAGTGGTGACGATTTGCAAGTATTTGCAATTAGCACTCAACCGCAAAACATTGTGGCTAACTACCAGCAGCACCCCAATACACAAAACCGCAGTGCCGATATAGAGCAATTTATACGTGCTGCGTTTAGGCAAAATGCGGCTTATAAAAACGTAACTAAGTGCAAACCAAACGAGTTATTTAGCTTTAGCCAGCTAGCCACCGAGTTACATACCCAATTTAGTGAGCTTAAAACAATTCGTTTTGAAAATGCAGATATTAACTGCGAGCTATGGTTACCCACAATTAATACAGTAGCGTTAAATAATGAGTGATCTAACACCGCAACTGCCTATTTGGCTAACAGAGAAAAATGTCACAGCGCTTGCAAAAGTTGCCCAAAGTTATTGGCAAGAAATAGAAAGCTATTTGTTTTGGTGGCTAGAGCAACAACACAGCGAAAATGCACAAACAGCCATATTAGATTTACTCGCATGGGAGCGTGGCATCAATCGCTTACCCGATGAAGCAGTAGAACTTTACGGCCTTCGTGTAAAACACGCGTTCGCCAATGCAACCGATGCCGGCTCAAACGTAGGTATGGAACAAATATTTAAACGCCTGGGCTTTGGCTTTATTCAAGTTAACGAACGCGTCCCTGGTTTTGATTGGGACATGGTAGAAATTGCCATGTTAGAGGATGAGTTTAGCGGCAAAGAACAATTGGTTAATGAAGTGATTAAGCAGTATGGCCGCACGTGCCGCCGTTACTTTTTGAGTGCGATGGCAACCGTCAATACAACCGATGCTATTGGACTTGTTGAATATGATCAGGAGGTAATAGGGTGAGCCAATTACAAATAACTAACGCCGGTTTAAATTATCGCAATGCCGTATTCGCCGGTGATGAAGTACAAAACATTACGCACTTTGTGTTTGCAAATATAGACGGCCAAGACGAAACCGCACCTATAGACCCAAATACCATAATACCGACAAATATTGTGCACACCGAGCCAGTAAAAGCAGTTTCTCGCATCGATGGGAATGCCATAGTAATGAGTGCGGTCATGGGCTATGACGTAGGCGACTTCGATTACAACTGGTATGGCGCCGTTGCAACTAATGCAAATAACGAGCAAATACTCATTGCTGTAGTGACCACCGCATTACAAAGTAAAACTAAAACCAGTGCCGATGTTTACGGTAACTACAGTGCAAAAAGTATTGTTTGGCGCAGCCAAAATATTGCAGAGCAGTTAAATATCACACTCAGCGCATTGCCTTGGCAAGTACAAGTTGGCGAGTTTGTAAGCGCCGCTGAATTTGCAGCGCATGACCATAACCAGTATTTAGAAAAAACAGCCTTTAATACCTTATTACCGTTTGTTACTCAGCCAACAATCAGCGTGTTTAATCGCCATAACATAATTAACAGCAACGAATACACAGCGCCACTAGTGGGTATTGATGATGCTGAACTACAAAACAATGACTGGTTTTCAATAAGAGCTAGCAATGGGCAACCCGTTATTAAACAAGCAAACGCTGATGAAACAACCGCTAAGTTTAAGCGCTTAGCAGATGGCGCAATTGATACACAAGTAACGATTGTTGCAGATGATAAAAACGAGCGTGTATTTGTGTATAACAAAGAATTAAATGTATGGGAGTTTTAAATGGATAGCATTGTAAAACAGTCAGCAATAGAAATAGGCAGCGTAACGCTATCAGCAAAGCCCAAATTAGATAATGAGTTGCCATTGCTTGATTGTGACGGCTCGCCTTACTTTGTTGCAGATTATCCAATATTAGCAAGCAAGCTTGAGCGAAAATTTATTGAACAAAGCATCATTCCAACTGAAATCACACACGCTAATGTTAGTGAGTACATGAATAGCAAAAGCACAGTTAAAGTAATTAATAGTGTTTTGCATATTTACATAGCAACAGTTGATACGGTTGGGGTATTCACATCTAGTGATGGTCTTACATTCAACTTTACTGAGTTTTCTTCTCTTCTTGCAAAAGGAAACTATGTACCAAAAGTAAATATAATCCGAGCCAGCGATGACGGTCAAACACTCTTAACGTGCAACGCCCTAGCAACATTTTTATCTAAAGATGGCGGCGCTACATGGCTTGATCAAACGCACACATCATCGGGAGTAACTTCTCTTCAATATTGGGATGTATCACCCAGTGGCGATAACATGTTTTGTGCTACAAATTCAGTATCCGGTAGTCGCAAATTTATTTATAGAAAAAATGGCGAATCTACTTGGTATACGACAAATTTAAACTACACAAGTGCGGCTTATAGTTTCTATTACATAAATGAATCTTACATTACTTATATTAGCGGGTCTTCATCTGATGATGGGCTTTATAGAGGGTACATACCTTCTAGCAGCACAACCAATATGTTTGACACCGAGTCTATACAGACAACGGCGTTGGTTAGAGATGGCGTAAGCCTTATTAGTGCGGCATTTTATGGCGGTACATCAACAGATTACTCACGCTATTATATATCTATGAGTGGGGCGTCAGCGTGGGTAAAGCTACCATATCGATTTGATGTGTTTGGAAATAATCAAACATTAAATTTGCTTGTAGATTTTTTATTAACTGCATCTAATGATTTGTATGTTGCTAATAGTGATGGTGTATTTTTACTAAAAGACGGTGCAACAAGTTGGTCGAGAGTGTTTAAACCTAATTCAGTTGCAGAGCAGATTACAGGCCAAGCGCGTTTAGCTGAAATTAACGGTGATGTATTTATTATCACAGCAACCGCATTTTATAAGACTAATACAGTGCTTGAAGATTACCTCTTTTTCACCCCCGATTTATCAGACTCGCCACTTAACAGTGTGTGTAAACTCGTTGGAGATAAACAGCCATGATTTTATATTTATATGATGAAAACGATGTTTTTGCTGGTACATACACATACAAACAAGGCGGGGCACTTCCCAAGCTGCGCTATACAACAATAGCCCCACCAAAACCCGCAGATAATGAGATGGCGGTGTTTAAAAGTGGGGAGTGGCAATTAGAAGAACGCACCGTTGAAACGCCATTAATACCTGTTGTTATCGACAATGTTGCTGGGCAGTTAGATGACTATGTAAACATTGAAAACGAATACACAGTGCCGCAATCAAGTGACGCGGTTATAGCTACGGGGCAATTAGCAATACCAGACCGTAAATTTAAAGTGCCATTTAAGCGTGTTGATACTGGCCGTGTTCAGTTAATGCCAGCTGAAGTTGTAGGTGGAGTATTTACGCTTCCCTTAAAATTTGAAACGAATGGCGTGTGGATAGTTAACCAAGCTCTGATTAACTCTGATTACGAGCAAGATATTTTTGCACTAACAGAGCGCCGGTTTTCAGTAATTTAGGTGGTAGCCATGCAAATTAAACTCAATTTTGTAAATGCCGGTAAAGCGCAATTGCTAGAGCCACTCAAAACCCAATTTGGTGAAGTACACCGCTTTTTTGTAACTGATGGATTTACACTGCCGTGGTACGTTCGTTGGTTTCATAACCCATTTGGTGATGGTTTACTTGCTGCTATATGGCATGACTTTGCATTAAAAACAGGGCGTGAAAAAGCACACTATGAGTTTTTTGTATTACTTAAAAGTAATGGTGTGCCAATTTGGAAAGCTTATATTATGTGGTTTTGTGTGTGGGCCTACGAGCAGTTTAATAAGTTGTTTTCTTTTTTAAGGTAATACCATGCAAATACCCAACTCGTTTAATACTCAAAGTAGGGAAGCGTTAAACGCAGCTTGTACGCAGTTACATGTTATTGCACTTAATAGCTACCAAACACCCAGTTTAATAACCGCCGCAGCGGGGAGCGAATTACTGGCAACAGCCATAAAAGACGTCACACGCCAGCAACGGCCAAGCGCGTTTAATGCAGTAATACTCAGTTGCAGTGCCAGCAGTCACGCAAAGCTTGCAAGCTTATTAAGTGAATTTAATCAGCATTGCCCATTAGCAGTGTTTACCCACGCAGCTGATCATGCATTGAGTTTATCAACGCTCGATACAGACAAAATGCGCCTGTCAACAACAGAGCAATCAATAGAGTGGCAGCACGTTAATGATTGTCGTGCCGTGCCTGCACTCGCAAAAGCATTTAACGATAAAAGCTTAGCACTGGTAAGTAATGAAGGCATAAACCTAATAACCGATATTAATACGGCCCTAAACGAAACAGCGCAATTAAAGGCACAGCGGGATCAGCGTTTAACGAACACACTATTTAGGGCAACGGCTAATTTAACCGTGACTAGCAGCAATGCACAAAGCGCCCGCGCACTGGCACAGCAAATACAAACACTCGGTAATAACGATAAGCATTGGGCCTACTGCGCATTTGTGGGCAGCAGCGAAAACATAAACACCATTAAAGAGCTATTTGCATGATCACACTAAACGGCTGGCAAGTACCAGGTTATGAAACCCGTATTAACTGCGGTATTAAATTACCCAGCGAAGACTTAAGCGGGTTTGGCTCGTTTACCCTTTCAAGTGATAAAGGCATAAAGCCAGGTGTAGTATCAGTTAGTACAAAAATTCCCTTTGTTGATGCAAGCGAACTAGCCGAACTTATTACCCGAGCAAAGCAGGTAGACGAAAACGGCGCACGAACCGTGATCACTATTAATAGCCAAGTAACCGAAGCGTATAAAATACGTAAAGCCAAATTCGATAGCGATATAAAAGCCACCGAGCTTGAAGAAGTAAAAGCGTGGCAAGTAACTTTTAAGCTGGTAGAAGTGCTTTCAACAGCAGAGCGAACCCAGCAACAACTTGACGGCAAAGCAAAAGAAAATAGCCAAACCCAAGCAGTAAACGGTCACGAAACAGTACAAACCGCATTCGAGCAAAGTGAGGGGCCATGAGCAGTAACCGGCTAATTAAAATACTCAACATTGGTGGTGTTCAAGTTACTAACTTAGTCAGTGACAATACCCAACTTGATTTATACAGCACAGGCCGTGCAAGTTTTATGGTGGTTACAGAGGAAGAACCAAAAGGGTTAGTTGAGTTACACATAGGTTATGCCATTAATGCTATGCAGCCGTATTTTTTAGGTGTTATTGAAGCAAAACATCAAAGTAATGGCCGCTGGTTTTTAACCTGCCGCGAGCTCATAGGCGCGTTATCATTCCCGCATAACTTTGCTATTCGCCACGCCACCTTTGCAAATGTGTGCGATCAGTTAAGCAGTATAGGTATTGAGTTTATTTACCCTGATAGTGATTATACAAAAACACCCGTGCCCGCATTTTATCACCAGGGCACAGGCATTGAAGCACTGCGCCAATGTGCTCAGGTATTTAGCATTCCCCATTTTATATTTCAGCAACGACCCGACGGCAAAGTATACGCCGGCAGCTGGCATGACTCACGTTGGCCACAAACCGAGATAACCGACTTTGAAGAGCACCCAATAAAAACAACCAATGCAAACACCGGTTCAATTATTGCCATACCAAAACTAAGACCAGGCATAAAATTAAACGGCCGATACATAACCGAAGTAACATTAAGTGAAAACAAACAGGTGATCAGATGGTCAAAAACGCTATAAAGCGCCTAATACTGCGCTACTTTCCAGAGCTTGGGCAACGTAAGCATTTACCGCAGCTAGCGCGTATTGAACGCATTTACGACATACCGGCTACGGCAACAATTAGCAGTGCATTTAGACCACTAAAAGCCGCCGACGTACAGCTATTAAACCCGCAAACCGCCGAGCCATTAGCCGTGCCTATATTTCAGCAAGTAACACTTGGCACAGGCCAAGCGCCTGATCATGGCTTGTTAAACGAACCAACGCCAGGTATGCACTGTTTAATACAATATATCGACGGCCTAAACAGCCACCCCGTGATCACCAGCTTATTGCCATGGCAAAGCCTAGTGCCAGAACACAAACGCACCGACGTAACACTGCAGCAAAACAGCCGCAGCAAACTACAAGGCCGCGACGGCAACTGGCACATAAAAACAGATGGCGACATAACCCAATCAAGCGATAGCAGTAAAATACAATCGCGCAACCGTGAAGAAATTTACCACCAACGCAGCACCAATATAGCTACGCACGACACGTTAAAAATAGACGGCAACCAAATTAATGAAGTAATGGGCGCCCTAAAAACAGTGGTGGGTGAAAAAGCATTGATCACAGCGCTAGAAGGGCTGTTACTTGGCAGTAAAAAACAGATAGATATTAAAGCCCATGAGAACATGAACCTAGAAACACTCAAAACACTTCATGCTAAAGCTACTAAGCTCGCAAAGGTTGAAGGTAAAACAGTGTGGTTGGGTGACAGCTCAGTAAACGTAGCGCAAGTACTCCTTGATTTAATAAGCTTGGTTGAACAAATGAACCAGACTTTATCAACTCATACCCATAACTCACCGCTACCAACCCCAACAGAAATGGTCGATTTTATAAGCTATAAAGTTGAGGCTAAGGCATTAAATAGTAAGTTAGAGCCAATAGTTGAATAATAAAAATAATCAGGCAATATGTAATTTATTGTCAGGTCAATGGATTACTAAATGGATTATGAAACAGAGTTGATAAAATGGTTGTTAAATCTCATTACCGCATTGGTAATGGCTTTTGTTGGTTGGTTAATATCAATCAAAGCTGCAGAAAAGATTGAGGTCTATAAACAAAAAAAAGCTGTTGACTCACTATATATTGATATTGAGATTCTAAACGATAAATTGAAAGCAACTTTAAAGCCTTACTGCATATCTTATCTGAAATTACATAACTGGGATAGAATATCAATTATAGATTTGAATATCTTAAAATATATCCCTTGGAATGTTTCAAAAGATATGGGTTGGAATAGCTTAACCAAAGAGCAAAAGTTAGCATTAACTTTATTGGATGATTATCTAAACACTATTTCCTTAGAGTACCGTAATCTATTTAACATTTGGGAAATTCAAAATGAAGATCACCAGAGCATGAATAAAATGATAGCTCACCATAGAACGATTATTCGCTTTTTATCAGCCTCATATATATTAACACTGAACTTTAATATACACAGAGATAAATTGGTAAAAGAAAGCTACATGCCCAGTGATTTAGAGCCCAAAAAAAATGTAAAGCGAGCATTGAATGATATAGATGTTGATATTACAGAAGATTTTATAAAAGATTTAGTAAATTAGAAGTGGAGTGTGTATAAAAGTGTGTATAAATTTCTATTCGTTGAATTTAAAATCATTTTAAATCAATGTTTTGATGTGTATTGCTCATAGTCGTGCCAGTAGATTGTTGCTTGATTTTGCTCTTGATATGCCATGCTGAAAACCCTGAGTAGTTAACTTAAAAGCGCCTAAATACGCGCCAAGTTACTAAAATAATGAATTATTTAGATTATGGCATATGGACGAGGGAGTTTACAGGTTTGGGTGAGTAATGATGTTATTGAACTTTGGAATAATACGTCAAGTTTGAGTTTTATTCCCACATTGCATTTTAGTTCCCAAAATGACACTATTTAGGCAGGAGTATTAAAATCATTTTAAAGGAATAAATTTAGCATGCCTTCTAATACAAAAGAGTACGTAACCGTTCAAGAGTTAGAGCAAGACCTTCTCACTGTGACTGGTAATTCCTCAATTGCTAAAAACCAAGCTACTCAATATGCTATATATTATCGAGGTGAAATTATTGATTCAGCACGCTATAAAAAAGGGCTTATTAGTAAAGATGACTTAATACTTAGTAGGCATGTACGGTGGGAGCATAATAAGCGGCATAGTATTAAACTAAGTAGAAATATGATTGCAGCAGGTAGGGAAAGAGGTGAAAATATGGCGGCTCACCACATAGTCGCTTGGGACGATCCCCGAGCTTCAAAGGCTAGGCTTAGACTCGCAGGTTTTGGAATCGATATTGACCATGAAGCAAATGGAGTATTTCTTCCTAGATTTGCAAAACATACTCCAATGGATGCAATGCCTAAGGCTGAAGCCCATACAAAAACCCACACAAGCGAATACTTCTTAAACGTAGAAGCTTTACTTACCGATACTATAGCTGAAGGTTTAGGCCGGACAGATATAATTGAATTACTTAGAGATATTGGCGACGAGTTACAAAGTGGTGATTTCCCACTACATGAAGAATTATCAAATATGATACCAAGGTAATTAAATGAAAGAATTTAATAAAGTTTATGCTGTTGGCGTTGATGCTGGTGAATATTTGCTGCTACAAGAAACAATGTTCGAGCAGTCAATACAGTTAACAAACAACGATATTTATACTTTTAACGGTAACTCAAAGGGTGATGGCTGGCGTATTGTAGATGTTGATTGGTTAATAGTCGAAGGTGAAACTCCTACTAATAAACCCGATGTAGCAGGCTGGGGAGCAATGGCTTTCGCAATTCCAGCACCCTTAAAATGTATGTTTGAGCCAACACTTAAAGAATGCTGTGAATTTTTACCACTAAATCTTAATGGTGAAGAATGGTTTGCTTTAAATATTTTAGGTCAACAAGACGCAATTAGCCAAGAGCACACAGAGTTGAACATGAAGAATGGTCGTGTAAATAGAATCAGGCGCTTTAAAAAACTCGCTTTAAGTAAAAACGCTATAAAACACGGTGGTTTGTTTAAGGTGAAAGGAGCTGGAATATTTACCTTTTGTACTGATGAAAAGGGTGGCTTGTATGATTTGGTGAAAAGTCAAAATTTAAAAGGTCTAAAATTTACGGAAGTGAATGTTATATAAGTATGTTAGCCTGCATCTAGCGGACTTTGTATAGAGGTAGTTTTTATTATCCATTTCCATAAACACAGTTACCTTGCCAAATAATGACGTCAATCGGGCTATAATTCACATAAACCACAAGTTGTGGTCGAGTTTCTCAATTGAAGTGTGTTTTATTTTCGGATTATTTTATATGGAAATTAGTATTGAAGACGATGGAAAAATCCTAGGTCGTCTATCGTTAGCTTGGTGGAATACTAGTTTATCGCCTAGAGGAAAAGCTAGGGAAAATAATATAGAAAATCAGATGATTGCTGGGGAAGCGATACTTTTAATGCTACTTGATAAGAAAATTAAATTCTTAATAGATGGAGCACAGAGTTAAGCCTGTGCTCCACTACTTATTCTCAAATTTTAAGGTGTCAGTAACTCAATTTAAAGCAAACTTTATAAATGCTAGTGTTGCCCCAACAGCGGTAAAAACTATCCCAGCTCATCATTATATCATATCGGCTTTAAACTCATTACTTGATAAACCCATTTCTGCTTTAAATTCACTGCATTAATAATGCCATTTCAGTTGTTACCAGCCGGACTGGCTAAAGTTCAAGCAAATGGCTTTGACGTAGAATACGAGCTTGCCGGTAAAGGTAAACATACTATATTACTATTCGCTCTCTATACGATATGCCTGCGACTCTGTAATTAGATAAATTAAATCAGTTAGGCTCAATGGCTATCCCTTGATTTATCGGTATACCAAATAAAGATGTAGGATAATTATGTTTTCACAATTAGAGCTTAGAGTAATTAAAAGTACCCTTAAAAGCAGGGCTGAAAAAGAAACAGTAGAGCTTAAAGAGCTTGATGAAGATAGCGATGAATATATGGAAAAGGCTAATGACTTAATGGTGCTTGATACATTAATTTCTAAAATTGATAAATCGCAAAATTAAAGCTTGAGGCGCTAGCTCCTAACTAGCGCTTTCCTTTTTATCTCGACTACTCTAAAACGCCCGCATTAGCCCAAGCGTTGAAACAGCAATACCCACTATCACAAATTCAAAGTACCAGGGCGTGCCGTTATAGCCCATTGCTTGCTAGCCTTTTTGCATATACGGTTGCATGGCCGGTATAAAATGGAACACAAACAAACCCAAAAAGAATAGAATAAACAATTCATCCATTAAGGTTTTGTCGCTCTATTTATAATGTTATAAACTTAAGCTAACTATTAATTTGCTTTAACAATATGAAACTAATAATAAAAACGATTCTATTTTGGGTATTAATCACCTCAACCGCTGCCTTTGCTGAGCTTGCTAAAGTTAAAGTAAATGGCTTTGATATTGAATATGAAATGGCGGGTAGTGGCAAACACACTATTTTACTCGAGGCGGGTGGCTCTGCAGGGCTTAGTGATTGGGATCCCATTTATAACTCGCTTATCAAGCATGCAAAAGTAATTCGCTATTCTCGAATTGGCAATGGCGGCTCAGCGCAAATAAAGAAAAACTATAGCTCAGAGCAGTATGCTACTGAGACCTTACTATTACTTAAAGCGTTAAAAATTGAAGAACCGGTAGTTTATGTGGCGCATTCTTATGGTGCTTATATCGCAAGGGTATTTGCAGCAAGCTACCCCGATAACATTAAAGCGTTAATGTTAATTGAACCGGCCTCAGAGCATGATGTTGATATTATGCGTAAGATTGATTTATCGCGCGCTGAAAAAGAAATTGCCGCTATAAAACGCGATGATATGAAAAATGGTATGTCGAATCAGTATTTAGACTTTTGGTCGAAGCGGCCTTTGCCCGATTACCCACAAATAGCAGATATTCCCGTGACGGTTCTTGCCTCAGTTAAAAAATATGAAAATCCATCGGTGTTATTTTTTACTGATAAAGGGCGTGAAATGTGGTTAGAGCTGCATTCAAACTGGGCTAATGCTTTTCCTCAAGGTGAGATAGTGCTAACCAGTAAAAGTTACCATTATCCACAAAATGATGAGCCAGAAATGGTAGTTAAACAAGTTTTGAAGTTATTATCACGCACTCAATAGCGAGATCGGATTATATTTTTTAATGACTACTAACTATGAGTTATTTTTGTAATAGGTGGTATTTTTTATTTATGGTGATGTTTAATACGCCCTGCATGAAAAGAGTGAATTAGAACCAAATAAAAGCACTGCAGATTCACTGAAGTGCTTTGTTTAGGGGAATGATATTATTTATTTTGCAGTTGCAACAAGCTTAACCCAATCGTAATTAGTGACACCTAACAGTCCGATTTGTAATGTTTGGCCTGAACTCACCTCTAAGATACAACTTTCATTGCTGTCTTTGTTGTTCGATAAGCAATCATATTGTGTTTTTGTTACTGCTGCATCCGCTCGAACATAGAGGTTAGTATTTCCCTCGCCACCCAATGTTTTTATGTTTACAGTGGTTACGCCTGTAGGTACTACATAACTATAGCGCTGCCAAAAATCTGGAAATCCATAAGCACGAGACGTTAATACGCGAGTATCATTATCTGTAGGTGGTGCGCTATTTTCATAATTAGCCACGATTGTTACGTTTTGATAGCTATTATACGCTTTAAGCATAATGTAAAAACGACCTTCTCCTTGACTTATATTACAACTTTCAGTGTTACCATTTCTAAATGGGCGGCAGTCGTAATTATTTGTGCTTGGCACTGTACTCTTTTTAACATAGAGGTCTGCATCACCTGAACCACCCGTTATGTCGATTGAAATGTTAGTGCTATTTGCAGGTACATCAATATAGTAAATAGTCTCTTGATTTAATGCTGCACTTTGGCCTGTTAATGCTTGCCCTTTAGTTAATTCAACTTCTGTTGGTGAGCCATTTGAAACACTAATCGTTTGGGTTAGCGTGTTTGTATTATTGTTACTATCTTGCACAGTAACAGATACATCGTAATTACCTTCAGATACGAAATTATGCACTACGGTTGCACCTGTATCAGTTTGATTATCGCCAAAGTTCCAACTGTAATTATTGATTGTACCTGCTGAGCTGGAGCTTGTTGCATCAAAATTACACTGTAATTGCTCACAGCTGTATTCAAAACGTGCGGTAGGTGGCAGTGGTGTAGTACCGTCGTTATCGCCAACAGGCACTGTGTTATTAAAGTAAGTTGCGACTTGGGGCCAAATCTTACTTATTTTGGCGCCTTTATTGTAGCATCCGCCTAAATGATGAAGTGCAATAACACGATTACTTGATGCTGCAACAACAGGAGAACCGGAAGAGCCACCTATAGTGTCACAATAGTATCCAATATCAGTATTACTTCCACGCCCATTCGTTGAGGGGGCATTAACTTGGCACAAACCATTGGTGTCTTGATCAGATTCAATCGACAGCTCCTTAGGATTACCTGAACCATGTTGCGGAATATAAATACGTTCACTTTGCTGTGCGTTTCGCACATCAAGCCCTAAGTAGCCAAACTGTTCAATATTGGCAAAGTCATTAACACTAAATAGGGTGTAATCTAACGTGTAGTCAGTTTTAAAAAACTCTTTACCCGTTACTTTTACAATGGTTTCTCTGGTTGTCCCATTACAACTTTTATTTTGGTAGTTAAACCACACTTCTGTAGATGCAAGCTCAGATGCAGTTTCGATACAGTGGTTATTGGTAAATAACTTATTATCGCTGCCAACGCGCCAACCGGTACATAAGCTGCGGCCACCAATTACTAAGCGTGCTACCGGGCGGCTGCGGTCAAACTCTGTTGGGTTGGAATTAGCCCAACACTGCACGTCTTTGCGCTCATTAATACCGCAGGTAGACAAAGGGGCAGGTTTATTTTGTTCATTGATATTTATATTGGCGCTTTCAGTGCCGTAAAAATAGCTATCAATAACCCCAAACTGGTGTTGCTGCTTACTGTTTTTTGGATCAGGGTAATACTCAATGATAACGCTGTCATTTGAAACCGACATAGAAGAAAATGAATGCACACCATCATCCCCGTTTAAGCTATCGATTGTTGCAGCGTCCATATTATTACTACTATATTCATATCGCTCTGAGTTGTCTTCGCTTCTAACGACTAACTTTGCGTCACCATTTAGATCTACTTGGCTAAAATGTAGCTTTATGTAATCAGCATTAGGGTGCGATACAGTTTGAGTAATTACAGGGCCTTGTGTCGTTTCGATTGTAAATTGCCTAGAAAGATTTACATGGGTATTGGCTTGTTTGGCAATTGTAGTTTTTTTCGCTTCTTGAGTGTGTTGTAAAATAGTGAGCTCATCGATTGCAGCAAAACTGTATTGTCCATAGATAGCTGTAGCGAGCAATGCTGCGTATTTACATTTTTTCATCTTTATATCCTTTTTCACTTGTAAGTGGTTTGATGTAACGTAAATGATCAACTGCATGCTCATATGATTTAATTTTGAGCAAATAATCAGTACCTAATTTACATACTAAGGGTAGGCCGCATTTTAATCTTCGCCAGAAAAAATTTAAATATTTTTAACTTTACTCGGCAATTATTGCAATTTTCACTTTGAAATCAGATTATTAAAAAATAAATGGTTTAGTATTCAATATGAAGGTTTGAATAGAAGATGTTTACCGTTGACTCTAAAAGGTAAACATCAACACTCACTAAAAGTAACATTGTTGATGCTGAGACTTCAGATATTAAACTTTTCTATTCTAATTTTTACAAAAATATACAAGGGCCAAGTATTAATTCTGTTATTTGGGGCGTTATTCTGTAAAATTATCGGCTTAACATTTGTGATTTAACCGTTACATTTGTTGTTAGGGTTAATTATTCAATTAATATAAGCAGACGTTATGATTTTTTATATTATTGGGTTAAGTACGCTTGTTGTTATTTTGTGTGTGGCGCTTTATGTGATTTACAGCAATGTACGTAAGAGCCGAGTAAGAAAGTCAAAAGAATATAATGTGTTGTTTGATAAAGACACCATTATTGATGAACTTATTGCTCAACTTAGCGAGAAAAACCAAACCCAAGAAAACCAGGAAAAAACAATTAAAGGCAAACAAGAGATCCTTGCAACATTTATAGATTTGCATCGATCGGATAGCTTTTGTGCGCACTTAAGCGAACAAGAAATTACGTATTTTGTTAAAAAGAAATTAAACATGGAGAGTACTAAAAATGGATAGCGAGCAACAAGCCGTCGCAGAGGCAAAAAATACATCATTTATGGCACGTTTTGGCCGTCGTAATGTAATTTTATTAACGTCAGTTGTTGTGGTGTTAGCAGTGATTGCAACATTAACATCGCAGGTTATTTCATGGAATGAAGCCGATGAACGGCTTGTTCACCAATCAGCTTTTACTGGTAATTTAACGGTAATAAACCAAGCTGGTCCTTACTTAAAAGCATTTGGCACCACATCGGCCTATAAAAAAGTTATCTCGATTAACTTTACCGGTGATAGCAGTGCAACAGCCAGTGCCATTGTACCACTCATTCCTATTCGATTTTTAGATACGACAACTGGTGGCGCCAGAGGGGTATCACGTTTTAGATTACCAGGTAATGTACCTGCAAGTGAGTCGGGCGCTTTACGTGGATTATTAAAAATTCATGAAGAATTTGGTTCCCAAGAAACTCTGATCTCTAACCTTTTAATGCGTGCCACTACAGAAAATGTAAAAGCGTCTGCACGTATGATGTCGGTTGAGCAACACTACTCAGGTGGTAATGGTCAATTAAGCCAAGATTTTTCTGATCAACTGACTAATGGCATTTTTGTTACTGAGCAAATTATTAGTACTGGCGAGCGTGACAAGTCTGACGATTTAAGCAATTTAAGTAAGCAACAACGCGTTACCATTAATATAAAGAAAGATGCTGAAGGTAAGCCGCTGCGTAATGCACCTATTTTAGGCTCTTACGGTATAACGGTGGTTGATGCGAGTATTATTGATATTGATTACGAAAATAAGGTAAATGCGCGCTTAGAGGCGCAAAAGCAAGCTGCAGCAGATGAAGCCCTTGCAAGACAAAACCTTAAAAAGGCAGAGCAACAAGCACGTACTGAAGTGGCATTAGGCGAACAAGCGATTGCAAAGCAAAGAGCTGAGTCTGAAAAGCTAAAAATTAAAGAGCAAATCGATGCAGAGCGAATAAAAGCCAATGCGATTATTTCTGCACAACAGCGTGTTGCAGTAAAGGCTGAGCTTGCAAAAGAGCAAGAAGAAATCTTAAAACAGCAACGCTTAGAGGCGTTAGGCATGGATGTATTAGCTGAAGCACGTTTACGCGCAAAGTCAGCAGCACTTGATCCTAAATATGTGTTTGATGAAACACTTAAAGCAGAAGTTAAAATTCAAACGGCTTTATTTAATAGCCTAGGTAACAGCCGCTTAGTGCCTGAAATTGTTATAGGTGCGGGTCAAGGCGAACAAAACAACGGCTCTGAATTTATGCGTTTATTGGCTGCTGATGCGGCATTGAGTCTTAAAAAGCGTTTAGAAAAAGAGAAAAAATAACCGTTAAAAATCATTATCAAGCCCTAGCTTTAATTGCTAGGGCTTTTTTATGGTATTAACTATTCAGCGGTGAGTTTAAAATTTAGGACACAAAGCGTGGCTAAAGCCTTTTTCTGTTAGCAAAAAAGTGGCGCTAGGCGTTGAAAATATATATTCCTCATGAAGAAGAAACGCGATAGTTCCTTTTATTTGCTCACCTTGTTGATCTGAGGCATCGCTAATTAATTGTTCAGGATCTAACTGGCTTGGGCTTGGAAAGTTATTATAAAGATGCTTAAAAATTAACGTAGCAATGGTGTTAAAGGTATCGTTATTTTTCATTTTTCAGAGTCCTTAATTTATATATGTAGTAGTAAACTGGCTGATTTAAATATGATTTTGCAAATAATAACACATTAAAATAGGTACGTGATGACTCTGCTTTTTTAAGCTTTAATTTTGCAAGCTGCTGCTTTCATTTATAAAAGTGATGAGCAATTGTCATGCTTACCCTGCTAAAAAGTAGTTTGTGTGTTGCTGGTGTGTTGCGCAAAATCATAAAGTGTAATTGAAGAGTTGTAAAAATACGTTATCATTGTAAAACAACATGTAAAATCAAGCAGGTACTTAGCTCACGCTGACCAAGTTCGAGTTAATAATATCAACAAGGCAAGCAAGGACAAATTATGACACCTATGAAACCTTTAGCACTGGCAGTGTCTATGGTTGTTTTTTCACATCAGGCACATGCAGATACAGATCTTGATAAAGTTAAGCAGCAATTAAGCAGCTTACAAAAACAAGTGGAAATGCTGCAAAAGCAACTTGCAAAAGCAGAGCAAAAAAGTGAAAAATCAATCGAGCGCACCATTGAAGAGAAAGAAGATATAGCTGAAGTTAAAGTAGCTAAACATGAACATAAGCCTCAGGGAATTAAAATTGGCGGTGCTGTTCGAACTAACTACAGCCATACCTCGTATGATGACGATAATAAAAATCGCGGCGGCGATTTTGACTTTGATATTTTTCGCTTAAATTTCTCAGGCGATGTTGGTGATGTAAAGTTAAACGCTGAAATTCGCTTTTTTGATTATATGACCGCTGTTAAATACGCTTATGCAGCTTACGATTTTGCTGATGATTGGCAAGTTCAAGCAGGTATTACTAAGGTTCCTTTTGGTAACTGGCCATATAACTCACATAACTACTTTTTCAGCACTAACTATTATGTTGGCCTTGAAGACGACCACGATTTAGGGGTGTTATTTAAGCGTAAGATTGCTGATAACTGGCAGCTTGATCTGGGCTTTTTCAAAAATGATGAATTAGGTGGTGTTGATGGTTATGTAGATAACCGCAGCGATCGCTATTCTTACGACATTGTTGGTTTTAGAGAAGCTGGGGATGGTGTTTATGCTGAGCCAACTAATGCTATAGGCGAGTACAATACGTTCTCAGGTCGTTACGGCTATCACCTAGAACATGAAAGTGGTAAAACTGAAATAGGTGTGTCGGCACTTGCTGGTGGCTTACATGACGGTGTTGACCGCGCAGGTGACTACAACGCGTGGGCATTACATTTAAACAGTAATATGGGCCCTTGGAACTTACAACTTCAACACGGTGCGTATAACTACGATATTGATAACGTAAACCGTATTGCTGTAGGCGCTTACTCGTTTTACGATAGCATGGCGGCAGAGGCAACAATGTCGAGTGCAAACGTAGCTTACAGCGTACCGGTTCAATGGGGCGCGGTAACAAACTTACAGTTTTACAACGACTACAGTGCTATTTACGACAAATCAGACAACAGCAGAGATACCTGGATGAACGTAACTGGCTTCTCGGTAGCTGCTGGTGGTTTATTTACTTACTTTGACTTAGTTCATGGTAAAAATATGCCATTTGTTGGTGGTTCATTAGCGGGCGACAGTAGCGAAACTGAGCGTCGCTTTAACATTAATATTGGCTATTACTTCTAAACCAATATTCAAAGCACACGCCTAAACATTGGGCGTGTACTTATGTTGTTTTAAAAAATATTTTTACTCTACCTATTTAGCACCTACAAATTGATAAATCTTTAATCAACTTCTAGTATAAAAGTTCAAATGGAATAAAATAAATAATCCATATAGCTTAGCTGGAGGCTAGACATCGATGATTGTAGTTAATGAGCAGGTGTTATCTGATGTAAACAAAAACTTTGTTATCCCACCAAAACCACAAATCTTAAATGATCTTGAAATATTAGCATCTGCACAGGAGCCCTCGCTCTCAGACGCCGCAGAAATCATCGCTAAAGATGTAGCTATTGCATCAGCTATTTTAAAGATAGTTAATTCACCTGCTTATGGCTTAGTTCGTAGTGTGTCAAATATTAAACAGGCCATTATGTTTTTAGGGTGGAATGGCATTGAAGCTTTAGTACCTAGCTTAAAGCTAAAGCAAATGTTCGCCCAAAAAGAATGTTGCATTAGTTTGGAGCGTTTTTGGGATACCGCATCAGAAATTGCTGATGTAAATATGATTATTGGGCAACGTATAAAAAACAATGTTCCCGTTGAGTACTTGTATACGCTGGGTTTATTTCATGATTGTGGCATTGTGCCGATGGCAATTAAATTCGATAACTACGTGAGTGCTTTACATACTTCAAATAATACCCATAAAGAAAGCTTGATAGATATAGAAGAGCGTTTATATGGAACTAATCATGCCACTGTGGGTTACTATTTAGCGACCAGCTGGCATTTACCTGTAGATATTTGCCAGCTTATTTTACGTCATCACGATTTGAGTATGCTAAGTGATATAACTGGAAGTAATCAACAATTGTGTTACAGCGTTTTAAAAATGTCTGAAAATTTGGTTAATAGTGTTTTACGCGGTGACACCACTAAAGATTGGGATGACATAGAAAAACAGGTTTTAGAAGCATTAAATATGTCAGAAGAAGATTATATTGATGTGCAAGAAGAGGTGATTGATTTTTTGAACTGTTAGACGTTTTTAGCAGCTTAAAGTCTATAGGTTAGTTTTTTTCACTTATTGGATTGTTTTTAATCGTTTGTCGGGATTAAGTAAACACTCTAAAGTTTAGTTGTCGGCAACAAGCACGACTAACCAAATAGGAAATTAATCATGAAACGCTCACTTATCAAAACCATCGCTCTTGGCTCTTTATTAACTTGCTCAGCTGCTGTAATGGCTGATCAAAGTGATTACAAGTTAATGGTTATTGAAGAAGCTAAAACAGCTCCTCAAGAATTCGAAGTTGCATTTAACGATTGTGCATTAAATGTAAAATCAAAAAATTACAGCCAAGCTGAAGAAATTTGCTCAAAAGCAATTACTTTATTACAGCAAAGCACTGGCCCTCGCTTTAAAGTACGTGAGCTTACGTCATTTGCTTTAAGTAACCGTGGTGTAGGACGTTTAATGGCTAAAAATGAAACGGCTGCATTATCAGACTTTTACGAAGCACAACAAATGTCTGGTAACGAGTTAGTGTCGTACAATTTAACGCGCGCTAAGCAAGACCTCGCACTGTAATATTTATTACCGATTCAAAAAGCCCATGCTGTTTTAGCATGGGCTTTTGCGTTTTAGGGTTAAACACTAGTTAGCATAATTTGGGTCAGCTGTTTTAGCCCTTTACCTTTGTTAGTTATTTTCCATGCAAGGTATAGGTCTTGAGTTGGACGTGGTTCGGTAAGCTCCACAACATGCAGTTTGTTTGCTTTTACATACTCAGCAATAAGGTTCTCAGGTAAATAACCAATGCCAATAGCGGATAAAATAGCGGTCATTTTTTGGCTTACAGAACTTACATAAAAGCGTTGATTACCCTCGATTAAATTAGCTGACCAAGGAATACTTTGTTTTGCTGAATCATGCACTATAACCGTGGTGTATTTTCCAAGTTCGCTGGGTTTAACGGGGCTTTTTACTTGTGCTAACGGGTGGCTAGGATGAACCACTAGTACATTTTGAATATCGGCTATTTTTACCGCCCTGATCCCCTTTTGATTTGGAATAGGAGCTGGTGCACCAATTACTAAGTCAACGTCATCCTCAATTAAAGCCTCCCAAGTGCCATTGAGTACTTCTTCTTTAATATCTATCTCGATATTTTTATGCTTATTTAAAAATAACTGTAAGTTTTTAAATACGTAAGTTATTTCAAAAATAGAGTCATAGGCAATACGTATCCGTGGCTCCCAGCCATTAGCTATAGTTTGTGTTTGCTCCGATAAATTATTTATAGCATTGAGTACTTTACGCCCCTCGCTTAGTAAATGTTTACCTGCGGGGGTCAAAACCGCTCTCCGACCTTGACGCTGAAACAAAGTTACATTTAATTGCTCTTCAAGTTTATTAACAATATACGACAAGGCTGAGGGCACTTTATTAAGTTGCTCTGCGGCGGCTGCATAACTGCCACGATGCTCAATGGCGTCTAATACCAATAAAGCTTCTATGCTGATAGGGGATGTATTCATAATGATACCCAATATTAACTGTTCAAAATATTTGAACATATAGAGCAAATAATAGGAGTTATTTAATTTTAATTCAACTTATACAATAGCTGCATACTCAATTGGAACAATACAGGTTAGAACTATGACGATTAAAAATATTACAGCCGCCATCACAAAAACTGAACAGTCTTTTGCAACATTACCATTAAGGCTTATTGCAGGATTAGTGTTTAGTGCTCATGGCGCACAAAAACTGTTTGCGTGGTTTGGCGGCTATGGCTTGGAAGGCACAGGGCAATGGATGGAATCGATTGGCTTAGCACCGGGCTATTTAATGGCATTAATGGCCGGTGGCGCCGAATTTTTTGGTGGGTTACTACTCATCGTTGGTTTGCTGGTGCGTCCTGCGAGTTTTGTACTGGCTATCACTATGGTGGTTGCTATTTTTACCACGCACATAGATAACGGTTTATTTATGAGCAACAACGGTTATGAATTTGCGTTATCGCTGTTAGCTATTACCTTAGCTTTACTGATCCAAGGAGCTGGAAAGCTATCTGTTGATGGAAAAATTCATAACAAATTAAATTAATAAGCGGATCACATAAGTGATTAAACTTTAAGCTGCCAATCTGCGTAAGGTTGGCACATTCTATAAACTAAGGAGACGGACATGGGATTACTAGTTAACGGTGAATGGGTCGATAAATGGTACGACACCGAAAAAAGCGACGGTAAATTTGTACGCCAAGATAGCCGTTTTAGAGATACGATTTCATCAGCGCAAGACAGTAAATTTAAACCAGAAGCGGGTCGTTATCATTTATATGTATCCTTGGCTTGTCCTTGGGCGCACCGCACCATTATATTTCGTAAATTAAAGCAGCTCGAAGACATTATTTCTATGAGTATTGTTGAAGCACCCATGATGGAAAACGGCTGGGAATTTGGCGAGCAGGGCGATCCACTTTATAACTTAGATTACGCTTATCAATTGTATTTAAAAGCCGACCCTAGCTATGAAGGGCGTGTTACCGTGCCTATTTTATGGGATAAAAAAACGCAGACTATTGTAAACAACGAATCAATAGAAATAATTCGCATGTTTAATAGTGCGTTTAATGAGCTTACTGGTAACAACGACGATTATTATCCAGATGCGCTACGTGAAGAAATAGAAACAGTGAATAACCGTGTCTATAACACCATTAATAATGGGGTGTATAAAGCCGGTTTTGCTACAACTCAAGAAGCTTACAACGAAGCTTACACCGCCTTGTTTGATAGCTTAGATTGGTTAGAAGCTCGATTAGCAAAACAGCGTTACTTAGTGGGCGATACACTCACTGAAGCCGATTGGCGATTATTTACCACACTTATCCGCTTTGATGCTGTGTATCACGGGCACTTTAAGTGTAATCGAGAAAAGTTAACTGAGTTTCATCATCTTAGTAACTACATTAATGAGCTTTACCAAGTACCTGGGATAAAGGAAACGGTCGATTTAGAGTACTCAAAAATTCATTACTACGTAAGTCACGTAACCATTAACCCAACGCAAATTGTGCCTTTAGGTGCTAAACACACCTTTGACGCTGCCCATGATCGAGACCGTCAATACTAAATGACGTAGAGATAACGTATAGGAAAAAATATGCTTACCCATTACCCAAAAAATAGCTTAGGCCATGCTGATCATGGTTGGCTTAAGTCAAAGCACCACTTTAGTTTTGCGAATTACTATAATCCTGCGCGTATGGGGTTTGGCACTTTGCGTGTAGTTAATGATGACTGGGTAGCCCCAGGTATGGGGTTTGGTGCGCACCCGCATAGAAATATGGAAATTATTAGTTTTATCCGCAGTGGTGCCATTACTCACCAAGATAGTATGGGCAACAAGGGGATCACCGAGCAAGGTGAGGTGCAGGTAATGAGTGCAGGCACCGGCATTACCCACTCAGAATATAACCTAACAGATGAACCACTAACGTTTTATCAAATTTGGATTCAGAGTAATCAACATAATGTTGAGCCGCGCTGGGAAAGCAAGAAGTTTCCTACACAAGCCACAAGCACCCTTAGCTTAATGGTTTCGGGTTATCCAAAAGATGCCGATAGTGCACTTTTTATTAATCAGCAGGCGCGTATTTACGGTGGCAAGCTGGCAAAAGGCACGTCAATAACACAGCCGATTGATCATCAAGCCTACGTATTGGCATCGGCAGGGGAGTTTAGTATTAATGATGAGTCAGCCTCAGTTAACATGAATAAGGGTGACGGCGCAGAAGTTACACAGACTAAAACCATCACCTTAACAGCAACCACTGAGTGTGAATTGATTATTATCGATAGCAAAAGTTAAGCGCAATTTACGTGCGCTTAACTTTATAATTGTTACTTGCTCATACTTTAAAGCTTTCCACTTGCGATTTCATTTGCTTATATAAGGCCGATACATTTTTAGATTGTTGCGTGGTTTGCGTGGAAATTTGTTTCATTTGTGCAGATTGCTCTTTTAATGACACTAAATTTCGATTTATTTCGTTAGCCACATGTGACTGCTCTTGTGTAGCTTGTGCGGTTTCAGTCGACATTTGCTGTACTTTTTCAAATGCGTGAGTCAGGCTATTAAAAATGGTAATTACTGAGTCAAAGTTGGTTAAAGTGGTATTGGCATTAGTTTGGCTATTTTTAATCGAATCAGACGACGCTTTAACGTTGTCATTTAAGCGTTGGATCATGGTATCAATTTCGTCTGTGCTTTGTTGAGTTCGTGTGGCAAGCGTTCTTACCTCATCAGCTACTACAGCAAATCCACGGCCTTGCTCGCCGGCTCTAGCGGCTTCAATCGCTGCATTTAAAGCTAATAAGTTTGTTTGCTCTGCAATATTACGTATCACTTCAAGAACAGAGGTTATATCTGTAGAGCTACTTTCTAGTTCAACCGAATTCGCTAATGCTGACTCAATATCGTTAGCTAAATCTTCAATCGCTTTGCCTGACACATCAATAGCTTGAACACCTTGCTTAACCTGCTCGCTAGATATATCGGCTTCCTGCGCAGTATTTTTTGCAAGATCTGCCATTTGTTGATTGGCCATGTCCATCTCATGGCCCGCACTAACTATTGACTCCGAGGCATTAGCAAGTTTTTGGGTTACTTCCATCGCGGTATCAGATACATCATTTAAATCACCCGTTACTGCACCAAGTTGGCTTGATTGCTGCTGAATATTTTTTATTATTGTTTGTAAATGGCTCAAGAAGTTATCAAATTCATTGCTTAAATCAGCTAATTCGTCGTGTGATTTAGTGTTAATACGCTGGGTTAAATCGCCATCGCCAGCGGCTATTTCTTTAATACGAAGGGTAATATTATTGATATTATCGGTTAGCTTTTTCGGAATGTAATAGCCCACACCTAAAGCGACAATAAAGGCAATAATAATCACAATAAAAACAATTTTTTCAAAAAGTTGAATGCTATGTTGTACGTCTTGTTTTACCGCTCTGGCATGTGTGCGTGCCTCTTCGCCCACAACATCAAGTATATTTCTTAATTCGTTAAAGCTTTTATCAGCATTTGCTAAATTATTATCAATTAAAGCGACTTGCTTTGCAGGAGTTGAGTAAATCAAGGCTTTACTTTGCTCATACCATTGCTGATAAAGCTGATCGAAGTTGGCATATTTTTGTGTTAGCTGCGGCTCGTTAATTAAATAGCTACGATAACTATTAAAGCGACGTATAACTTGGGCTGCGTTTTCTTCAAATAATTTTTGATTTTGTTCTAAATCACCATGTTGGTTTACTATTTTTTGTTTTGCAAGCCGGGCTTGGTATATATCTCTATCGGCATTTAGTACCTCTGAAATGGCTTCTACATAACGCCCTAAACGCTCAGCCCCCACTTTATCTTGCTGTTGTTCATTAGTATAAGCGCGGAGCTCTTCGCCTGCCTGATCCATCATTTCGCGTATTTTTATAAATTCAGGTTCAGATTTATTTAAATCACTTTGCATTTTACCTTGCGAGTGATTGGTATTAATGAGTGTTTTACTATGATTGACCCATTCATTATACAAAGGCATAAAGCTGGAAAATGAATCATGCTTTGCGAGTAACGCTTCTTCATCTTTTAAATAGATTAAGTATTTGTTAAAGCGATCCTTTACTTGCTCTGCGTTTTCTAAAAACTCTGTTTTATTCGTCTCACTATCGCCAGTTGCGCTGAGTAAATTTTCGAGTGCAATACGTGCTTGATATATGTCTCTGTCGGCATTGAGAATAACAGTAACAGCTTCAAAAAAGGTTTCTGTTTGCCTTTTCATAGCGTTGTCTTGTATGTAAGTAATCGAAGCTATGGCAACTAGCAAGCCTGCAAGGATCAGTGCTAAAAAAGCGATTGGTAAAATGACTTTAGTTCTAATTGAATTTATTCGCATGTTTCAATCCTTGTTATCTTACTGTATCTAGAGTAAATGTTAGTCATATAGTGGGACTTATGCCAAGCAGTTGGGTAAATTAATTGGGTGTTTTTTATATGCTGCAAGTCCGTATAACATTACTATTATTTTTTATTGGTTTTATTATCCTTGTACGGCATATTCGCTTAAAATACGGCTAATTGGTTCATTTTTATAAAGGAATTCTGCTGTTAATGAATTCAATTCAGCCTAGTATATTTGGCCGTATCTTTACTGCACATCGCTTTGTCGATATAAACCAACAAGGTTTAGTGATCAGCAATAAAACACAAATAACCTCATTGAGTTGGTGTGATTTAACGTCGCCCATTAGCTATGAGTATGGTGTGCTTGGGCAAACACTGCGCTTTAATACAGACTCTAAGCATTATCGTATTTGGATGAGAGCCTATGGCAGCAATAGGGCATTTAAAGCGCATACCGATATGCTATGGGTTAAAAGCAATATTGCAGTGCTCAACGAGATGTTAAGTAAAATAAACCACTTTGCTCACACTCAGTTTTTGCGCCAATCATATGTGACTGATATAAAAAAACAGGTAGATGAGCAATGTAAACGTTGGCTACCTTGGATAAAAAGCAGCGATGTTTTAACACCAGTAAGCACACAAATAAAATTGCTTGAACAATACAGCCAGTGGAGTGATGCACTCACTCGTTTTTTTCAGCATAAATATACCCAGTCTCAATTAGAGCGCTATAACGATTTTTTTAATTGTGTTGAAGCAAATCCACTCACAGAGCAACAACGCCGAGCTTGTATAATAGATGACGACAATAACTTAGTGCTAGCAGGGGCAGGAACAGGAAAAACCAGTGTGTTGGTGGCCAGAGCGGGCTACTTGGTTGACAGTGAACAAGCTAATTACAACGATATTTTATTACTCGCCTATGGTAAGCAAGCTGCTTGCGAAATGGATGAACGAATTAAACAAAAGCTGGGCACTGAGTCCATTAAAGCGGCCACGTTTCACAGCGTCGGCTTGACTATTATTAGCGAGGTTGAGGGCAAGCCACCTAAAATATCTAAACTTGCTGAAAACGAAAAAGCTAAAATAAAATGGGTTGAAGGATGTTTTGAATCGCTTGCCAATGCTAAACCACAATATGCTAAAGCACTGGTAAATTATATAAATAACACTCTTAATGACGTTAAAGGCGAATTTAAATTTAGTCCTGCAAAGCCTAATCATATAGCGCTTTTAAAAGAAATAAAAACTAGCGGTCATTTAACTAAATTAGCGACTGTGTTTAGCCAATTAATCAGCGTGTATAAAACCGCAAATATAACACTTGAGAGCGATTCAAAACAGATACAGCAAGCCTGGAAATTATTAAAGCCGTTGTTAGCCAACTATAACCATTATTTACGCACGCAGGGCGAAATAGACTTCGACGATATGATTATTAAAGCCCTCGATTATGTAAACACTAAAAAGTTTACATCGCCTTGGCGTTATATCATGGTAGATGAATTTCAAGATATATCACCGCTGCGAGCTACACTTGTAAAAGCACTGCGCGATAGTAAATCTAATAGTTCACTGTTTGCAGTAGGGGACGATTGGCAAGCTATTTACCGTTTTAGTGGTGCAGATATGCGACTTACTACCGAGTTTGCCGCACATTTTGGTTTTACAACACAAACTCTATTAGATAGGACCTTTCGCTTTAATAATAAAATTGGCGAGGTTGCCGCAGGTTTTATTATGAAAAACCCAGCGCAGTTAGCTAAAGACATTCACTCAGTTGCAAAGGTAACTAAGCCCGCCGTTAGCGTGCTAAAAACATTGAAAAGTGGCTCAGCTAAAAACACCAAAATAGCGGAGCTAAATAATGGCGCAATTAAGCATTTACTACAGGGGATTAAGGGTCATTCAGGCAAGCCTGTTACTGTGTATTTACTTGCACGATTTCGATTTCAGTTACCTTCACAAGCCGATATAAGTGCTTTACAGCAAGAGTTTTCAGCATTGCATATTGAGTGTGATACGTTTCATGGCTCAAAAGGCAAAGAAGCCGATTATGTCATTATATTAGCAATGAATGGCGGAGCGTTTGGATTCCCGAGCACTAAGCCAACGCCTCAAATTTTAGAGGCATTATTACCCGCAAAAGATAATTTCGCACATAGTGAAGAGCGTCGCTTATTTTATGTAGCGCTTACTCGCGCTAAACATAAGGTCTACATAATAACTGATGATAACAACCCCAGCTGCTTTGTTGATGAACTTATAAACGAGCATAAAATCGAAGTATTTGAGTTAAAAAATAAAGCGGTCTTTAAAGGTGTTACAAAAACTGCTTAATACTGTTGCTCAAGCAAGCGTCAGAGTGCCCAATTATGTGGTTCATACGTATTTAACTTATGGCAACGGCAAGTTGATGATACAAACCAATCCCAACAATAACATTAAATGGAAAGGTGACACCTAACGAGCTAAGCATGGCAAGACCAATGTCCGCTTTGGGAATAGCGGCTTTTATAGCAGCAGGTGCGGCAATGTAAGAAGCACTCGCCACTAAGCTCCCCAGAATAACCACTGAACCTAATTCTAAATTTAGCAAGGTGCCAACCATAACGCCAATGGTGCCTAAAAATAACGGCGTAATAATGGCGAAGGAAGCCAGTTTCCATTGCTGCCAAGGAAAAGGGCGAAGCGTTTGTGCAGCAACCAAGCCCATTTCGAGTAAAAATAGCGCCAGCACTACTTTAAAGCTACTGGTAAGTAAACTCGTAACTTGGCTACCCTGTTGGGTGCCATACATCATACCGATAATTACACCGCCAACGAGCAAAATCACACTCTTATTGGTAAGCGTTTCGTGCCACAGTGCTTTTAACGATAAGTTGGTGTTTTCGCTGTGTGCTTTGTCGAGCTTACGATACAACAGTAAACCTACAATAATTGCTGGTAACTCAAGCATAACTAGGTACAAGGTAACTTCTGCGCCCACTTCTAATTTAGCCGATTCGGCATACGCTAATGCTACCGCAAATGTACCAGCACTAACCGAACCATAGTGGGCAGCAATGCTGGCGCTATTCGCTACGCTTAGCTTAACAACGTGTTTTAAAATAGGGTATAAAGTGAGTGGAATAAGCCCACCAAGTAACATAACCGAGGCCATTTCTGGGAGTAATTGCCAACTTAAATTGCCATGCAGCACCATGCCACCTTTTAGACCTATGGTAAGCATGAGTAGTAAGCTGAGAGTGTCATACGTCGCTTTGGGAATAGCTAAATCAGAGCGAAGGATACCCGCTGCTAATCCTAAAATAAAAAACATTACTACAATATCAGGCACGCTGTTCTCCTCTTTATTACTAATTTGATTTGTTAAGCGGCGCTATTATAGGCAAATCTTTATATAGTAAATAATAAAATAAATGATAACATCCTATAGATAAAAACCTATGAGGTGCGTATGAATATAAGGCAACTTTCCTTCCGACTACTTGAAGTATTTATGAGTGTAGTAAAAACCGGCTCTATAAGCGCAACCGCACGGAGGCTTCATTTGACTCAGCCTACGGTTTCTTTGCAAATTAAACGCTTACAAGAAGCGGTAGGTGAACCGTTAATAATTATGCAGCAACAAAAGTTGCAAATAACCGAAGCTGGTATGGCCTTATTTAGGACTTGCCAACAGGTTTTTGGTCATTTTGAAGATTACCAAGATTACTTAGCGGAGCTAAAAGGGGGTGAACGTGGACGATGTAAAATTGCTATGGTTAATACTGCCCAATATATTTTACCTAAGTTGTTAGGCCCATACAGTAATGAACATCCGCATGTAGAGCTACCACTTGAAATAGGTAATCGTTCAGCCGTTTTAGCACGCTTTGAACGTGGAGAAGACGATATTTATGTATTTAGTCACCCGCCATCTTTAGAGCATGCCCAGGCTGCTAGATTTCTACATAACCCTTTAGTGTTTATAGTGCCACTAAATCATCCATTAGCCGATAAAACCGCACTTAAACTGGCTGATTTAGTTCCGTATCGTTTTTTACTACGTGAAACAGGCTCCGCAACGCGCATGTTATTTGAAAGCGAGCTGCAAAGTAGAGGGTTGGTATTAAGTGACAGTGTGCAAATGGCCAGTAATGAAGCCATTAGAGTGGCGGTAGCTTCAGGTATGGGGATTGCGGTGCTTTCTCAGCATGTGCTGCCTAAAGGTGATAATAGTTTTAAAGTGCTTAATGTTACCGACACTACTTTAGCCAGTCATTGGTATTTTGTGGTGCGTACAGACCGACACATATCACATGCTGCACGCAGTTTTTTAAAGTTTGCCGAGCAACACTTAGAGCTTTATTTAGATGAGAAGTGGGTGCGAAATGAGTTAAGAGGGCTTAATTTGAAATAAAAATAAGCCTTAGAGACAATCAAATATTAACTGGTATCAAAGTTGCTTAAGTTATTTCAGTTAAAGCATATAACGATAAAAGTAAAAATGGATTTGAGCCAATGACTTCAATAACCTTTAAAAATCAATATAGTAGTTATAATACTCCCGTTAACAAAGTGGCAAAATCGAGTGACGTTCTGCCAACATCTGCCGCTGCGGCAACAACCAGTACCGCTGAAAACCAAGCAACCCCTAATTTTATCGCTAAACCAGAAGACAAAAGCTTTTTAGAAAATGCCCAAGAGGCATTAATTTATCAACGTTTAGGTGTCGATAAAGAAACTATAGCTGAGTTAAAAGCAGCAATAGAAGCCTTGGCAGAAGAACTAGGAGAGGAAGGGGTTGATGTAGATGCCATAAAAGAGCAGATTGCTGAATTACAAAAAATGTTAGAGCAAGAATTCGAAAAAGGCACGGAGCGAATGGCAATGCAACCAACACATGAAAAAGGCAAGCTGGTAACCGCATTAGCTTAGGTAACGGCATGTTGAAAGCTTATTTACTCCTGACTTTAAATAGATTTTAAGTGATTAACGCACAAAGAGGGGCAAAGAGGCGCTGCGCTAGTAGAGGAGTGGTCTAAACCATAACTTTCATCTGTAACCAAAATACTAAGCTGGGGCTTATAAAAAGCAACAGCATCCCTTCACTCAGTAAGTGACTTTTAAAGAGGTTAAAATCATCAAGTATGTTGTGCCACTTATACTTAAATAAATATTTGCCCACAACAATATCTAA
This sequence comes from Pseudoalteromonas sp. RW-H-Ap-1, assembly GCF_048318575.1. Taxonomy (GTDB): domain Bacteria; phylum Pseudomonadota; class Gammaproteobacteria; order Enterobacterales; family Alteromonadaceae; genus Pseudoalteromonas. Next base: position 1,843,521 of record NZ_CP166996.1, on the reverse strand, counting down.
ACTAAGCATTATTGTTAGCCAAACAAAACCCACATTTAAACAATTTAAGTACGAAATAGGGTTAACCCATGGCAAGGTTAGCCAAGTAATGGCATATATAATCGCAGTGCCCAAAAGTAAGAACAGCGTTTTATCGCGCTTTAGGCCGTAAAACCGATTACTCTAATATTGTATTAACTATCTCAGCTAAAGCGAGTAATAGGCCAAAGGCGAGTGTTTTTAAAAGCATATAAAACTCCTCGTGCTGATCATGTTAATTATTAACGATGACCTTACTTAATCTATAGCCATAACGTTTTCAAGTGCTACTCACCATTTTTACAGATTAACTCTGGTTATCAGTTGTTATTATGTGGCTTTTTTTATAAGGTGAACTTTGGTTATAAAAATAACAACAGGAACATCGCCATGAAAACCCTTGAACAACAGCTCGGCCAGTATGGTTTGTACCATCGTTCTAAACGAAATGTATTAACCCATTTTTTTGGTATTCCACTTATTGTGTTTGCCGCTTTGTGTCTACTTGCACGAATCGAAATTCCTATCGCCAGCTTTCGCATTGATGGTGCGCAAATTTTTGTATTAGCCTCTGTGGTTTACTATTTTATGTTGAGCCTTTCGCTTGGCCTGATAATGGGCATTATTTTCACTTTATTACTGGTAGCTGCACAACCAATTGCCGCTATGGCTTTGGTGCCATGGTTAACAATTGGAGTTGGGGTGTTTGTATTTGGCTGGGTATTACAATTTATTGGTCATTATTTTGAAGGTAAAAAGCCCGCATTTGTTGATGATTTAGTTGGCTTAATTATTGGTCCTTTGTATGTCACTGTTGAGCTGTTATTTTTGATGGGCTTTTATAAAAATTTAGAACAGCAAGTGAATGAAATAGCGGGCCCAACTAAAGCATAATCAGTTAATAAATATAAGGTAAACTATGGATTATAATAATAAAACAGTATGGATCACCGGCGCATCATCAGGTATTGGTGAAGAACTTGCTAAACAATTTGCAGAGCAAGGTGCAAAGGTCATTTTATCAGCGCGAAATGTCGATAAACTCAACCAAGTAAAAGACGAGTTAAAAGGCGAGGGGCATCGTATTATCCCGCTTGATTTATCAATGCCTGAAACCGTTTTGCACGATGTTTCAGCACAAATAGACAGCTTAGGCCCCATTGATATTTTAATAAATAACGGCGGTGTATCACAGCGTAGCTTATTTTTAGAAAACGACTTTAAAGTGTATCGCCAACTTATGGAAGTAAACTACTTTGGCTTAATTGCACTCACTAAAGCGGTATTACCTTCAATGGTAGCGCGTAAAAGCGGCTCTGTAGTGGCTATTAGTAGTGTGGCAGGCAAAGTAGGATCTAAGTTTAGAACCGGATATTCAGGCAGTAAGTACGCTGTAGTAGGCTTTATGGATTGCTTACGCGCTGAAGTGGCGCAGCACAATATACATTGCTTAACTATTTGCCCAGGATCAATTAAAACGGCGATTGCCCATAACTCATTAAACGAGCAAGGGGAGGCGCAAAACAAACCCGAATCTTCGATAGAAAATGGTATGAATGTGAATGTAGCTGCATCAAAAATGCTCACCGCAATCTACAATAAAAAAGACGAAGTTGTAATAGGGCAAGGGTTGAGTGGTTGGGCACCGTTTATAAAACGGTTTTTCCCAGGATTATTTAATCGCTTAACAGCCAAAGTCGAATATAAGTAACTAAGTAAAGTACTTAAACGTCAGCATTGAGCCGCTTAGCGCAATGCTGATTTGTGCTTAGCTTTATGGCTGTTTTTGTACTTTCCAGGGTGGGTTTAATCGATTTTCTCCAGCTTTGTAGAGTTTAATTTTATTTCCTGAAGGGTCTTTTAAAACCGCTTCCTTCCATAGGTATCTTTGCTCTGTGGGTTGCTGTTCGAATACGATCCCTTTTTTGATTAACTGCTGGCACAATTGTTCAAGGTCATCGTTTTCAAAATAAATTACAGAATGATTTTCAAAAAATTCACTTTCTAAAGACAATGAAAATGTAGAGTCACCTTCAGGGCAACTAAAACGCGTATAATGAGGTGTGTCAACAATTTGGGTAAAGCCAAGTACACGATAAAAACTCACCGCTTCATTCATATCTTTGACTGGCAAGGTTACTTGATTCAGTTTCATTTAAACTCCCATTACAAAAAATAGATAATTTATATAGATTTACTTTCGCCCTGGCTCATGTCTCTCATAACGAGGAAGCTGAGCATCTAAGTCTTCCCAATTTGCCTTTGAAGTGATGAAATTATGCGATATGGGGCGCTCTGTTATATCGCAGGTCAACGCGCCTAATCGAAGGCGATACCTTTGAGGAGATTGAGCGTTAGCACTATAAATTGGAGCGCCGCAGGTTTTACAAAAGTACTTACGTTTACCTTCACTACTTTGGTAAAAAGTAAGTGTGCCGTTTTTGTCAGTTAATGTCAGATCGCTCGCATTAATAAATCCATTAGTAGCAAAAGCACTGCCACTGGCCTTACGACAAAGCGAACAATGGCAATGAATAATATCAGTAACTTTACCATTAATTGAAAAATTGATTGAGCCGCATAAACAACTACCTGTGTACATCTGTATTCCTTGATTTAATTATAATTTTTTCATTATATCGCATTGTTGCCAGTATATTATTAATACCTTAGAGCTTGATTACACTTTACTAAAAATGCTTTTCTCGCATCCACACAACCATTAGCGCTTAAAAATTCAGCTATTTCAAAAAAAGGTTTAAACTCTGGTGGTATTAGGTTAATAATTCCACTAATTAACTTTAATGTAAATAATTGTTTATGCGAGGTTTTAGGCAGGTTATGGGCATAAGTTAGAGAAGGCAATAATGCTATGAGTATAATGAGCTGTGCGCAATTAAAAGCGTCACGATGGAGGTTAAGTTGGGGAATTATCTGGTGGGGCTTAAGTTAATTTAAAAAAGGATGCTTGTAAGTATTAAAACCCCGCATTTTTCAACGCGGGATTTGTTTAAATTGTTAGGCAATATAGTTACTTAGTTTTATTTGCTTCTAGCGTTTCTATTTCACTCCAAATTTTTTCAGCCTCGTCAGTTAACATTGCATAGCTTTTAATATCGCCTTTTCTTTGTGCTTGCATGCCTTGCTCTAATTTTGCATCGTATTCTTTACGTAATTTTTTGATTGGATCTGGCTTTAAAAATGAAAACATCAACACCCTCGTTGTTTATTAGCTAATTACAGTAACAGTACGCAGTTAAGCTGCAAAAAGTTTGCTGTTACTGTAATTAGGTGTGTTAAATGGCTACTTAGGATCTAATCGCACAATGCCCTGGCCATCTAATCCAAGGTAAATAGTACCATCATCACCTTGGGCTAGGCTGCGAATACGGCCAACGCCTTCAAGTAGTTTATGTTGCTTAACCACCTTGCCGTCGGCTAATTCAAGCACGCTAACAAAGGCATATTTCATTGAGGCTAGCAGCATTTTTCCTTTCAGCTCAGGGTATTTATTACCTTTAACCATGAGCATATCAGAGGGGGCAATAGAGGGAGTCCATTGCGAAACTGGCGCTTGCATACCCGGTTTGTCGGTTAAATCAGTAAATGAGGTGCCGCTGTAGTTAATACCGTAACTCACCACGGGCCAGCCGTAGTTAGTTTTAGGTTTAATAATATTAAGCTCATCGCCACCACGGGGGCCGTGTTCGTGTGCCCAAAATACACTATTGTCACCATCGAACCACATACCTTGTGGGTTACGATGCCCATAAGACCAAACCGCTGGTTTTGCACCTTTTTGGTTTACGAAGGGGTTGTCGGATGGAATTTTACCATCGTCGTGTAAACGATAAATTTTACCGCCATCACGGCCTAAATCTTGTGGGTTAATATCTCGCGAGCCGCGGTCGCCAATCGAAAAATACACATAGTTTTGGTTATCAAACACAATACGGCTGCCGTAATGCTGACCTTTTTTAGAGTTATGCTCACCTTTGTATAATTGTTGTGACTCAAGTAGTTGGCTGTGATCGTTACTTAGCTTTGCACGCATAAGTGCGGTGTTACTACCTGCGCCATCGCCTTCACTGCTTGAATAAGTAATATATAACCACTGGTTGTTTGCAAAGTCAGGGTGCAATGCTAAATCGAGCAGGCCGCCTTGGCCGTTATCATCAATTTTGGGTAATCCTGCGACCTTTATCAGTGCTTCACTATCTTTACGTAGTAAATACAAGGTGCCACTGCGCTCAGTAATTAATAAGTCGCCATTAGGTAGTGGTTCAATTGCCCACGGAACAGCGATCCCTTTAGCAATTGTCATGGGCTTTATATTCAGGCTTAAAGATTCTAGTTCTTTAAAATCAACAGCATGAGCATTAAGACTGCCCAGTGCACCAAGCAATAAACTTGTTGTTACCGTTGTGATTAGTGTGCGTTTTTTTAGTGTTTTACGTTTGTTCATAATGGCTTCCAAAATTAACAATTCCATCCAGCCTAACATGCAATTAATCATAATGTTAAATATTTAAGTTGAATGAAAAACAACCGTTTCACAAGGGGATATTGCTTGCTTGTTAAATACCTGCCAGTAAAAAATTCGAATAATTACTCTATTAGGCTTGAAATTTAAAAATGTCAGCGTACACTTGTTCGCTGAAAGTTGAGCTTACACGTGTAGGCTCAAATAGTTAACCTAATTGAGGCGTGATGCTTAACGCGCTCATTGGGATATAGATTTAAATAGAGAATCAATCACTATGTTTATTAAGGCGTTAAACCAATTTTCAAAATTGTTTTTACATCATCAAAGCTTTGCCGCTTACATAGAGCCAATTATGCAGGTGTTTAAACCAGCATGGCGCGCAGGATTTTTTAGCGCAAAAGTTATAGCGATCAGCCCTTGTAGCCACGATTTTTTGAGTGTTACCTTAAAACCAAGTAGACAGTGGCGCTCGCATATTGCTGGCCAGCATATTAGTTTAACGGTTGAAGTTAATGGACGATTATTAACCCGAGTGTTTACCCTTGCCAGTAGCCCTGACTATTTTAAAGCGACAGGGTTAGTGCGCTTACTGATAAAAACCAGTTCACTAGGGCAGTTTACCGGCCAGTTACAACAGGCATTACGCTTGCAATCGTGGTGTAATATATCGCCAGCTCGTGGCGACTTTATATTTAAAAGTTGGCACAAGCCTAGCGTTTTTGTAGCGGGTGGCTCTGGCATTACCCCAATGCTTGCCATGCTTGAGCAACAACTTAGTAATACAAATAGCCCGATGCAATTGTTGTACTTTGCTAAGGCGGATGCACACCAGTGCACAAATGAACTTACGGCACTGGCAAAGCGCTTTGCGCATTTTAGTTTTTCATTACTCACACGCGATGAACTAACAACGCTAACACAGCACATAAACCTTGATGCGCAGCCAGATATTTATTGCTGCGGCCCTGGTGGTTTTATGCAGCAAATTGCCGATTTTGCTAAACAGTATAGGCTTGGCTACTTCCAAGAATCCTTTGGCCTAGCCTTGCCCAAATTGACTGACGATAGCCAGTTTTCAGTGAAAATAAACAAAGACACGCACGTAGTGACTAGTAATGACGTGTTACTAAGCCAATTTGAAGCAAAAAAACTCCCTGTGCAGCGAGGCTGCGGCATTGGTATTTGTCATCAATGTCAGTGCATTAAAAAGTCGGGAGTGGTACGTAATTTAAAAACTAATCAATTATCAGATACTGGCGAGCAGTTAATTCAACTGTGTGTGAGCCAAGCCGTTAGCGATTTGGAGTTACAGCTATGACACCCATTAATTATCAACAGTTAGCCGATGATTTAGATGAAATTAAAATGTCGACATTAGCGAAAGTTGGGCAAAAGGATGCAAACTATATTCGTTCTATTGTGCGTAAGCAGCGGTTTTGCGAAATAGGCGGACGGATTTTATTGATGCTTGGCTTTGTGCAGCCATTATTGTGGGTAGCGGGTGTGTTGTTACTTGGTTTGGCTAAAATTCTCGACAACATGGAAATTGGCCACAATGTAATGCATGGTCAATACGATTGGATGAACGACAAACAGCTTAACTCTAAAACTTACGAGTGGGATATAGCATGCGATGGCCAAAGCTGGAACCGCGTTCATAACTTTGAACACCATACTTATACAAACATTATCGGAAAAGATCGTGACTTTGGTTATGGCTTATTAAGATTGAGCAATGACTTTAAATGGCGGCTAAAAAATACTTGGCAGTTTATTACCTATTTAAATCTAAGCATTTTATTTCAGTGGGGCGTGTCGTACCACGAGCTGGCGGGTGAGCGTGTGTTTATAGGTAAAAAGAAACCAAACCGTGAAGCTGCAGTGGCGCATAGCACCTTAAAAAAGCGCTTTTTTAGTAAAGGTGCACGCCAACTAATTAAAGACTATGTGTTATTTCCAGTTTTGGCGGGGCCACTATTTTTGTGGGTATTAAGCGGTAATTTGCTGGCAAACTTAATTCGTAACCTATGGACCTCAACCATTATCTTTTGTGGTCATTTTACTGAGCAAACCCATACCTTTTATAAGCAAGACTGCAAAAACGAAAGCCAAGGGCAGTGGTATTATCGCCAAGCGCTGGGGTCGTCAAACATTAAAGGGGCGCGTTGGTTTCATATTTTAACTGGGCATTTAAGCTTTCAAATAGAGCATCACTTATTTCCTGATATGCCATCGTCCCGTTATCAAGAAATTGCGCCTAAAGTCCAAGCCGCATTACAAAAGCAGGGGATTGCTTATAATACTGGCGGATTTTTTCACCAATACACCTCAGTGTTAAAGCGTATATTGCGTTATTCGTTTAAATAGAGGCTAATAAAATAGCCGCTACTATAAAGTATGCATTAAATAATCAGCTAACCTTAAAATGTTAGCTGATTATTGCTTTAAAAGGTTGGTAAATGCTTTATTGGTCAAATAATCATCAGTGCATGCAAAAAATTCTTCTAATTAATTTAAAAACAGCCTGTTTTGCTATGGTTAAATAGTAGCTGGTTGTCATACAATGGAGAAAAATAGACCACAAAAGAGAGAATAAAAATGGCAGCATTTGGTACTGTGTTTATGCCGCAGATGATTCAAGCTAAGTTTTCTGACAATCAGTGGGGCGAAAGCTCAATTGTTCCTTGCGATAAGCTTGAGTTGCATGCAGGTGCGCACGTTCTTCATTATTCAAGTACATGTTTTGAAGGGTTAAAAGCCTTTCGTCACGAAGATGGCTCGGTTAATATTTTTAGAATGGACGCTAATATTGCGCGCATGCAGCAAAGTTCTGAATTACTGAGTTTACCTGCTGTTGATGGCGAGATGCTAAAAACAATGATCATCGATATTGTTCGTGAGTACGCCGATGAAACGCCGCTTCCTCCAGGTTCTATGTATATTCGCCCAACCCACATTGGTACGGAAGCTGCCATTGGTAAAGCGGCGGCACCGTCTATGAGCTCATTGCTTTACAC